>ONQD01000039.1 GCA_900319865.1 uncultured Bacteroidales bacterium
CGACGGCACATGTGTTGACAATGCTTACAATTGCACATGGACAATCAACGGCTCCGAGTTCAACTGGGTTCATGAGACCTTGAACGAATCATTTACAGCCGAGTCAATGACCTCGACTGCCATGAAAATCACGCTGCATGGGACTTATGTGACTTCCCACGGAAGTACGTATCACGGCACCCTCACGAAAAACCTCTAAACAACAACAGTCATGAAGAAGATAAAAAAACACACAGACTGGTCATCGGCGGTATGTTTTTAGCCATGCTTGCCGGATGCCATAGTCCGCATCAAGAGCGATGTGGGACCTATGCAAATCAACAATGTGATGGGCACGTCAGTGACAAATCACAATAGTTTCAAAACAGCATTGATAAACCAATACGGACACAATGACGTAATCACTCAATGTTTTAGCAACTATGGATTTTAATTATCAACTATAAAAATATTATACAATGAAAACATTTAGAAAAATCATAAGCATTCTATTTGTGGCAGCCACAATGATGATGGCAGCCTGCGACCCCTACGACGACCAATTCCCCATCCCGAGCGAAGAGTACATCAACGACGTGAATCAGACCTCGTGGGTGCACGAAGAGAGAGGCACCTACGAGGATGAAAACGGAGTGATGCAGGAATCGGTAGAGACGGGCATCATAGCATTTAAGAGTACGGCAAGTGGCAAGTTCACATCAAGATATGTGAGTGCCGACCGAAACAACGAGGAGACAGTTCCGTTCACCTACACCTACAAGCGCCCCAACGGCACCATCACCCTCTCAGCCGACGGAATGACCGAAACCCTCAACTTCACCTACAATGCCGAGAAAGAAACGCTCACACTCTACGGCAGTGAGGGCTATAGTCTGAACTTCACACCGTTGCGTACAGCAAAATAACATTAATTGAAGAGTTCTAACGTAAATAGAAGATGGAAAACTCAAAAGGGTATAGTTTATGATAGTGAAGGAAACCCATATTATACCAATTAGTCAACACTTGAACCATTGCCATGCAGTTTTTTGCATGGCAATGGATTAATCTTTATGGATATACACGCCTTTCTTGCAGATAATTCAATTCATAATATTCTGGAATAGTAACAAATTTCTTATTATCACTTCCATGAAAAATATCATCATTTTACTCGAGTATCTATTCCCTTTGCTGCTATCGGCACAGACAGGGTATCTGACCATTCGCGGCAGGATCGTGGATGCCGCCACGCAAACAGCCATTCCCAACGCCACTGTCTATACAACCAACAAGGGAGTGATTACGCAAAGTAACGCAGACGGGGTATATGAGTTGAAGCTGCAAGCCCCCCACCGTGACGACTTAATCGTGTTCTCGGCATACGGCTACCTGCGTGACACCGTCAATGTTAACAAACTGACCCGCCGTCCCGATGTCAAACTTAAAGAAGGGACCGTCCTTCTGCAGCAAGTAACCGTTACCGCATACACACCACAAACCGTAATACAGAAGGCCGTCAGCCTCATACCAAAAAATTACCATAGCGACACTACCGTCTGCACTTTTTTTTACCGCAATTGGAAAATGGCCAACGACAGCCTGTACCTGTTCTATGAGAATGTCATTGAAACACTGAGGACCGGTTATGGAAAGGACAAGCAAAGGGGTCTATCCCTGTCCGAATCCCGCAAGAGTATGCAAAGCAACTACAACACCATATTGCGGTCGCGACTACTGATTTGCGATTCGGTGTATCTGTTGCACCTATTATTGAACAAAACCAGTGTCGAGGAGCATCTTTCGTACCGCGACAATGAACTTTTCCTCGATTTGGTTGAGTTGCCCAATGCGGCATACATCTTCAACCGTAAATACCGGAAGCGGTTCACTTATACCATGGAGGAGTTCAACGACGGAGAACGCGCCTGTTATTATGTCACGATGAAAGGAATGAATCAGACCTGGAGACTGACCATAAATCAGGACGATTTCGCCATCACCGACATTGTCATGGACGGGGATACAGGCACGTACCAATACCCTACAGGCAAACTATATCGGATGGACAACCCATATTCGTCACGAACCGTTCATAGTGTACACCGCGAAATACACTACAGGAAAATCCGGGACAAATACACAATGGTTTCTGACATCTGGAACTCCAATATAACATACATATGTCACCAAGAGGGCATCTGGCGACACGCCCCAGCAGTGCAGCATTTCAAAGGTAACAAGACTCTGGTCATGACAAACTTGCGTGGCGGGGATTGCACTTTTTTTGACAATGCCGACATCCTGAATTCCAAGGGAACATCCTATACCGAACTGCATCCCCGAGGGGAGGTCTACGATGAAAACTACTGGGAACAGCTCAGTATTGTTCCGCTCGAAACCGCTATTGAGGAACAGGTGAATGAGAAACTACGAGTTCGTAGAGATCCTACCGGTTATTAGATAACTTAAACCTCGTGTATTGTATATGAGCCTCTTCTGTTATGATTTATTTGTTTGAATTTGTCAATTCAGACAACAGAATAGAGTAGAAAGTCTTTAAACTATGGAAAAAACATGAATTTTATTATCAACAATCAAAAACTATAAGAAATGAAACCTTCAGCCATCTTTCTCAGCATTGTTTTTCTTCTTGCCGCCGTGTCGTGCGGGAAGGAGAAGGACAACAATCATGTACCGTCGGGGCGCGTGGCGCACATGACCGTCACACAGCACACGCCCGACACGGCCGATAGGCTGGAATACACTTTCGAATGGCAGGACACGCTGCTAGAGTGTGTCAAATGCCTCCTGCCCAACGGACGCACGGAACGTATGGAGTGCCGCTATTCTGGCACACGCCTGACAGAGACCGCCGTATATACCGCCGACGGGGCAATGCGCGAACGCTGGACCTACACCTATTCTGACGGCAAACTGGCCCGGCAGACCCTCACGATGCAGGGCGGCACCACGGACTGCACTTTCGCCTACGACGGCGCGCATCCCGTCAGCGTCAGCTACCGCCGCCATGCAGCCGATGGCAGGGAGCACGACTACGAACGCCGCTTTACATGGCAGGGCGGCAACGTGAAGGAAGAGAGCATCCGGAAGGACGGCACGGAGGTGCAGCGCACGGCATTCCGCTACGGCAATACGCCCAACCCCCTGCGCCTTCCCCTCGGGATGGAACTGTCCACCTGCTGGAGCCTGACCCGCACGGGCGTAATGGGAGATTATTACCACATGCTTCCACTGCATTTCAGCACGTGTTGCCCCGTGGCGGCAGTCTGCGACGAGGGGGCATCGTACACGGCAGAGTATTCCTGCGACGAAGACGGACGACCCGTCAGTGGCACCCTGCGGCATGGCGACATCCGCACCGAAATCGCTGTTGCCTACTTCTGAACGTTTTCATTAAGACGAGCGTAAAGAGGGTGTCTCAAACGTTTTCTGAGACACCCTCTTTGACATATAACCGATACATCTCCAACATACAAATCTCCTACCCCCATGCCACTTTGAAACCTCGAATACAATTCGCCCCACCATTCCAACACCAGTTTCCGATTAAACCTTTTTGTCCCTCCTACACAGCATCTTTTTTCACTTTGCATGATTATTTTTTTCTATGGTTTCAAATTTATTAGTATTTTAGTGTTTTAAAACAAAACGGCTTCACACACGTAAAAGAGTCATATATTGAACATTACAAACAAACTGCCTTATGAAATATAATCGCATCTTATTAAAATTGAGCGGTGAGTCACTCATGGGAAAACAAAGTTACGGCATCGCTCCCGAAATGTTGGAACAATATGGCCGCGACATCAAGAATGTGGTTGAACAAGGTGTAGAAGTTGCCATCGTCATTGGCGGCGGCAATATCTTCCGCGGTCTCAGCGGCGCCTCCAAGGGCATGGACCGCGTGCAGGGCGACTATATGGGCATGTTAGCCACCATTATCAATAGCATGGCCCTCCAATCCGAACTCGAAAAACAAGGCCTCAAAACCGAGCTCTTGGGAGGCTTGGCCATCGAACCCATCTGCAAAGAGATGTCTCGCCGTCGCGCCATCGAGGCTATGCAGCAGGGACGCGTGGTCATCATCGGTGGCGGCACCGGCAATCCTTTCTTCACTACCGACACCGCTTCCACACTTCGCGCCATCGAAATCAAAGCCGATGTCATCCTCAAAGGTACCCGCGTCGATGGTGTCTATACCGCCGACCCCGAGAAAGACCCCACTGCCACCAAATTCAATACCCTCACTTTCCAAGAGGCCTTAAACAAGAAACTCAAGGTAATGGACCTTACCGCCTTTGCCCTTTGCGAAGAAAACAATCTCCCCATCTATGTTTTCGACATGAACCAGCCGGGCAACCTACTCAAAGTGGTGCAGGGCGTGGCCATCGGCACCGAAATCGTAAAGGGTTAAACAACCTTCCGCACATCATACACACACCTATCATTTCCAGAATTAATAACATTAAATACACAACGATATGAACGACCTATCCAAAGCCTGCATCGATGAGGCGAAAAACAGTATGCACACCGCCATCAACTTTCTCCAAAAGGAACTCGAGAAAATCCGCGCCGGCAAAGCCAATCCCGGCATGCTCGATGGCGTTAAAATCGACTATTACGGCACTCCCACCGAAATCAGTCAAGTGGCCAACATCAACACTCCCGACCCCCGCAGCATCATTATCCAGCCCTGGGAAAAGAGCGTTATCGGAGCCATCAACAAAGCCATACTCGATGCCAACCTTGGCTTCACTCCCCGTCATGAAGGCGACATCCTGCGCATCATCATACCCCCTCTCACCGAGGAACGCCGTAAAGAGCTATCCAAGGCCGCCAAAGTCGAAGTGGAGAACAGCAAGGTCAACATCCGCAACGCACGCCGCAACGTAATGGACAAAGTCAAGAAGCTCAAGGACAAATCCGTACCCGAAGACGAAGTGAAACAAGTAGAAAAAGAGATTCAAGACATCACCGACAAATTCATCGCTGAATGTGACCAAATCTACTCGGCCAAAGAGAAAGAGATTATGACTGTTTAATCATGCGAATGAATCTAAAGGTCTTTGACTCGTTAGAATCCACTAACAAATATTGCGAACTCCTCGACCCTTCCACCGTTGAGGAGTTCACTGTTATTTGTGCCAAGCAGCAAACTGCCGGCATTGGCCAACGCGGCAACCACTGGCATTCCGAGTCCGGTAAGAACCTTACATTCAGCCTCATTCTCAAACCCACATTCCTCTATGTTGCCGACCAATACCAACTCACCAAAGTCATTGCTTTAGGCATCACCGATTGCCTTCGCCTTTTTCTTCCCTCCCATTCGGACATCAAGATAAAATGGCCCAACGACATCTACATTGGCAATAAAAAAGTCTGTGGCATTCTCACTTCAAACAAAATACAACACAACAGCCTCTCCTACTCCATTGTGGGCATCGGCTTAAACGTAAATCAAACTCTTTTCCCCGACTGGATTCCCAACCCCACATCACTCCAACTCGTTCTGGGCAGCGAACTCCCTCTACTCCAAGTACTCAACTCCGCTGTAGAGTGTATATCCCGTCGCTACAACCAGCTTGCCCTCTGCCCCACTCAACCCAATCCCGCTATCGACAACGACTATCTTTCCCAACTGCTCCAACTCGGAATCCAGGCACCATACCTCTTCCACGACTCACCCGTAAAAGCAACCATCCAAGGTGTCAACCGTTTCGGCCACCTTGAACTCACCACCGACAGCGGGGTTCACCTCACCTGTCAGCTCAAAGAATTGAAATACTTGTTCTGACTATCGAAGGCTATTCTCCCGAATGAGCCGATCGGCGCATCTTCTCTATCAAGTAATTTATCACCACATCCGATTGGCGGTCAGTGCTGCAGCAAAAAATATAGAGTGTCCGCGACATGTACGACACCCCCACATAGCACGACTCCTGATTGTCCACCTTCTCGTCCTTCACCGGTGCGGGCTTGGTAGGGTCTTTTCTGTCCCGCTGTGTGAACATGGCCACATCCCAACCCTCTTCCAGCTGTTTCTGCTGCTCCTTTGTGGGAACCGACAAGTTAAACTCCTTGCACATCCAATTCCATCCCTCATCGTCTATCGCTTCCAGCAGTGTCACATCAGCCGTTATTCCTGTATCCAACGTGAAATTGGTCACACTTGCCACCTTTATGTCCGTACGCGATGCATACCGTTTATACAAATCGGTCTGGGCAACAGCGGCTGTGGCCCAAAGCAGCAATCCCAATATCAAAACAATTCTACGCATAATATTTATGCTTTCAGGAAGTTCCAAATATCGTTTATCACCGAGTCGGGCGAACACTGGGTATTGCAGGCCACTATCGGGTCTATTTCCATAGCTTCAACATTCACCACTTCTCTTTGTGTATGCGACAGGGGCTCTTTAACCGTCTCGCGCACTGATGCAACCGCTTTCAGCGTTCTTTCGGCTTCAGTCACCGGCTCTGCTGCCACACGCAGCTCTGTTTCCATAGGCTCCGCGGCAACAGGTTCCTGGGCATCCTCTTTCTCTACTGCTGCGCTCTGGCCCAGATCAGCCACGTCTACATTGTGGGTCTCCACCTTTGCAATCAATGGCTCATCACCGGTTTCTAGTCCTTGGTTGGTGAACACTGCAAAAAACACTCCAGCCACCAACAACACCGAGGCCACTGCCACAATTCTTCCATTACGCCGACGGCGAATACTGGTGGCTTTTGCATTCGCCATCTGTATAACATCCTCACGATGGGTCAGCCTGTTCAGCTCATCCATCTCGTCAGGAGTGATACTCCCGTCATGATATCGCTGCAGTAATGTTTCTATAGCTTTCATGTCAATAAATATTACTCGTTTCAAACATTCATTTGTCCTATTACTCAATTACCTGAATCATCTGTTCTCCCCTTTCTCAATCTCCAGCATCCGGGTTCGGAGCAGATTATGCCCTCTGTTGAAAAGCCTCTTCACAATGGCAATCGTCAACCCCTTCTTCTTGGCTATCTCTCCCTTTGTCAGTCCTCTCACATAATACAAATCCAACACCTCCCTCTCACTCTTCGGCAATTCATTCTTCATCTCCCACAGCATCTTCAACCTCCGCTCGTCAACATCATCATCCTGCTCCACGGTTTCCGGCATATTCTCCACCAGCACATACTCCTTCCCCTTTACCATCTTGTAGCATTGGTTATACAACACCTGCAGACAATACTTATAAGGGTCTTTCACCCATGTCTTCGACATCGTCACAGCCAATGCCTCCTGCACCACATCCTCCACATCCGCCTCGTTCTGTAACAGAACAAATGCCATCCGGTACAAATCCAGATAGTGGTCGGCCAGCATTTGTTTGTCACTTTCCTTCATTCCTATACTATATCGTTTACATCATATATGTGTCTTTTGTTCATTAAAGAGCTCACTCCACCCCGTTAATTTAACATCTTTTAGCGTATCTTGGCAATTCTCGTAATATTTTTAACTCTTCCCCGCAAACTTCACAACATATCTGCTGCGGTCCGTTGGTGATGCAAAGGTAGGGAACCTGTAACACAATGTTATATCGGCATGCCTGGTCCATCACCTTCTGGCTCAATGCAACCGTTTCCCTCTTGCATTCCACAATAATATAGGGTCTCACATCACAGTCATACACCACAATGTCGCACCGCCGCGTCATCCCGTTCAACTCCAGCGCACCCTCCACCTGCATCAACTCCAGCGGATAGCCCAGCTCGTAGTGAAGATAATGTATATAGTTCTGGCGTACCCACTCCTCGGGTGTCAAAGCCACATACCGCCGGCGCACAATATCAAAAACCATATTGTGCCCGTCAACATTCTTCACCTTAATATTCCGTCTCTGGTTGCTCATCCTCTTCTCCCACAGGCTGCTTTTGTTTCAGCCCGTTATTAATCTTATATGTAAATCCTATAGTCACCATAGGCGACAAACGGTGATTGTCCACCACTCGGTACAGCTCCTGACTGTCCGTCATGTGGCCCCAACCACCGGTACAGAACATATCGTTAACCCTCAGGTTTACGCTTCCCCGGTGGTTCAACACATCCTTACGCACTGCAACATCAAACCAGTAGCTCGGCAACAATTTTGCTTGCAAATCCAATCCCGGAGCCCGGTATTGCCCGCTGAACTGAATAGTCCAATCGTGTGGTAATGTCATAAACGAATTGAACTTGCCCCCTGCCTGCAAAGCCTCTCTGCTCTCATTGTTCAGCAAAGTAGAGCCCTCTATGCGCTCATTAAAGAAGTTCAAACTCAGATTCACCTTCCACCATTTGGTCACCTGCCAGTCTATAATAAATTCCAATCCATAGTTATAGCTTTTATCAAGATTCTGCGGGGCGGCCGCCCAATAGCCGTCATACTGGCTGTTGTAGGGCTCCCACCATGCATAACGGGCCACCGAGAGCGAATCCCACACAAATCCATACCACGTAATCATATTCACACTCTGTCGGAAATAAGCCGATGTATAGATATTCACCTTTTCCAACCCAAGATTATAACTCAACTCAAATGCATTGGTGAATTCCGGATCAAGATTCGGATTGCCGAAGCCAAGATGCTGACCCTCCATCACATTGATGTACGGATTCATATCCCACATATGGGGTCTCCTCACCCTCCTGCTATAGCTCAGCTGAACACTCTGCAAATCGGTAAACGCATACGACAAATGCAACGTTGGGTATAACTTCCAGAAATCCTTGTCCACCGGTTGAGTCTGCAGGTGGTTCATATCCTTCCCGTAGGTGCTTGAATACTCCCCCCTCAAACCCGCCTGTAGCGAAAACTTCTCCCAAATCTTTCCCCCATAAGTGGCATAAATGGAATGCACATTCAACCGATAATTGAAATGAGTGGACGACAGCGAATCAAAGAATCGGTACAAATCATGTTCAGAAGAATACTGTGTACGATAATACACAGCCTCCTGGTCAGGCCAGTCAACACGCCCCTCGTAGCCCAATTCCAATTTCCAGCCGTTCTCGAACGGCCGCAGCCAATTCAACTTTGCATTCAAAGCCTGATGGCTGTTCTCCGTCTCGCTTTCGCGCAAATAATAATTGCTCCACACTGCGTCACCGTAATAATTATGTTCCTGCCTCCCATTCCCCTCCACATGGCGGGTACTGAAAGTAGCCTCGCCTGTGAACTCCTCTCCCTTATGACTCATCTTCCTTGTATACAAAACATTGAAAGAGTGGTTCAAATTCCGGTTGTCGCCTTCCGACAACTGCTCATAGTTCATATATCCGTTATAAAGCAAATCCTTGCCCAGAACGGTGGCCTCCCTCCGGCGATTACCCCCACGCAACTGATAGGAAAACAACAAACTGTTATTCGTATCAAAATAATACTCCCCTCCAACCTTAATACTCCCCATAACACCAGGGTTGAGATGATACTCCCAAATAGAGTCGTGCGAGTAATCCTCCCAGTTCCTCCTATGGGCAATATCGGTAATCCCGTAATGGCCACGGGCTCGCCGTCCCATATCGGCCGACAGGAACAGATTGTACTTCTCCGTGGTGTAGTTCAAACTCACATTCCCCATAGCCGTAGGGATAAAGCGGGGCAACTCATCGGGCACACAGAAAGGCAGCGGTGCCCCAAAATTGATACTGGCGACACCGTTCAACCCCAAAGCTTCCGACGATCGGTCTTTCAACTTGATGTTGATAATACCACTCATACCCTCGGGGTCGTATTTTGCCGACGGGTTGGTAATAACCTCCACATTCTCCACCGTACTGGCGGGAATTTGTTCCAAAAGAGTACCCAAGTCACTGCCCATCATCTCATACGGACGTCCATTGATAAGCACCTTCACGCTCGTCGACCCACGCAGCGACACATTCCCTTCATCGTCCACCGACACACTGGGCACACTCTCCAGCACATCGGTCGCCGTTCCGCCGTTAGCCACCAGGTTCTTGTCCACATTCACCACCCGCTTGTCCAGCTGGTACTCAACCATCGTACGCTCTGAGCGGACCACCACGGCATCCATCATCACCGCGTTGGGCGAAATCTCTATCTTGCCCAGATTCACCGAGCTGTGGCTCCCGCTCAGCACCACCGTCTCGGGGTGGAACCAAGTGGAATAGCCCATAAACGATACCCGAACCAGATACCGTCCATAGGCCGCCTGAATAGAGAAACTGCCGTTGCTTCCGGTCACCGCTCCGGTCACCAGACTCGAGTCCTTGGCCGAGAGTACAGCTACCGAAGCGTACTCCACAACGTGCCCTGTGGTCTTGTCATACACGCGGCCGCTAATCTTGCCCTGTGCCATCAATCCCGACACAGCCAGCATGCCGCACATCATCATCGTAAGTGCTTTCAAATTCATTTCCTGTTCTTTATCAAAATATGTTCATACCGCTCATCGCGGCAGCTGATTTCCACGAAAGAAACCATGCATCAATTCTTGGGCTGGCGCACATAATGCGGCATCTCAAAAGGTATGGGCAACGAAAACTCAATCAGCCCGCCAAACTTGTCGCCATCATACCAAGGCACCTGATATATCAGCTTCTTCACCCCGTTCTTCTCGATGGTGTACGCATTCAGCTTCTCGTTCTCGAGCAAATCCTTCAGAATGGCTGCCGCGTGTGGCGGATGGCAGTTGAACAGATTGTTACCTATAATCTTTTGCCCGTGGCTGTTCACATTGGCCGAACACTGGTTCATATCCAGAATATTCCCCTCGGTGTCGCACACCGTGATGGCCATTCCTTTCAATCCTTCAAAAAAATTATCCATATTCTTGTTGTGTTATACTTTATTCCTTTGTTTCTTCCTTGTTGCTCCTCCTCCGCTTCAACCGTAGCTCCCTCCGGCTTCCCTCCGTCTTCCTTCCGGCTTCGCTACCTATTCACCCCTTCTACATCTCTTCTTAACCTTTTCTTAAGCCGAAAGGTGAAGAACTGGCAAACATATTGTGAACCCATAGTGGACCTATAGCGAAGCTACAGCGAAGGGGCAGCGGTGAGGCTGTGGTGGGGCAACGCAAAAAATTATTGGCTATGGAGTAACAGCGGGGTGTTGATTCCAAAGCCAATAATTTTAAGCGATTAAGCATTATTATGCATTGATGGCGGCCAAGGCGATGCTGTAGAGTTTGGTCTTGGCGCTGTCGCCGCGGCTGGTGAGGATGCAGGGCACTTTGGCACCGACAACCATGCAAGCCAGCTCGGCACCGGCAAACTTGGTGCAGGTTTTGTAGAACACGTTGCCGCTTTCGATGTTGGGGAAGAGGATGCAGTCGGCATCGCCGGCCACTTCGCCGCCCACCTTTTTGGTCTTGGCGCTTTCGGCATCGATGGCCACATCAAGGGCCAAAGGTCCGTCGATTATGGCACCTTTTATCTGGCCGCGCTCACCCATTTTGCTGATGATGGCAGCCTCGACACATGCGGGCATACCGGTCGACACCTGCTCGGTGGCTGCGAGGATGGCTACTTTAGGTTTGGCAATCTCGAGGTTCTTGGCGGTGGAGATAAGGTAGCTCAGTATTTGCTGTTTCTGCTTCATGTCGGGAGCGGGGACGATGGCCACGTCGCTGCAAACGAGCAGTTTGTGATAGCTGGGCACTTCGAATACGGCCATGTGGGTCAGCATGTCGTTCTTTTTGCCGGGCATCAGGCCGGTTTCCTTGTTGAGGATGGCACGCATATACTTGTCGGTGGAGAGGAGGCCCTTCATCAGTATGTCGCCTTTGCCTTCGCGGATGAGGGAGACGGCCTTCACGCCGGCTTTGGTCTCGTCGGCTTCCTGTACCAGTTCAAATTTGTCGGGGTTGATGCCTTCTTCGGCGCATATTTGCTTGATGGTGTCAATATCGCCCACCAGGGTGGCGTCGACAATGCCTTTGTCTACAGCGGCGCTGACGGCGCCGATGGTATGGGAGTCGTTGGCATAAGCAGCCACAAGTTTTTTCTTCCCTTTGGTCTTGACAAGCTCCAAAAGGTCATCTAATTTGGTAATCATCTCTATTTAAAGTTTTTAAAGATTAAACAATTGTTGTACAATGCTGCAAAGATACAAAAATTATTTTACTTACAAGATATTTTTGTAACTTTGCAAACGGAATGCCCTTTGTTGAAAACATACGTAACTATCGGAGTCTGTCAATAGTAGGCCTGGAGAAGAATACCGGCAAAACGGTTTGCCTCAATTATCTTTTGGGGCGGTTGAGCCGTTTGGGGGTTTCGACTGCGGTGACCTCTATCGGGGTGGACGGGGAGCAGGTGGACTCGGTATATGCCACCGCCAAGCCGGAGGTTACGCTGTATGAGGGGATGCAGTTTATCACTTCGAAGAAACATTATTTCCAACGGCAGCTGGTGTCGAAGATACTGGCGGTGGACGAGCGGCGGACGGCGTTGGGGCAGCTGGTGACATCGGAGGTGGTGTGTGCGGGGAAGGTGCTGCTTTCGGGTGCCGCCACAACGGGAGTGCTGCGTCAGCAGATAGAGCAGTTCAGGCGAAACAATGTGCAGCTCACTGTGGTGGACGGGGCTTTGTCGCGTCTCAGCCTGGCATCGCCAACGGTGACGGAGGCCATGATACTGGCCACCGGGGCGGCGGTGTCGCCCAATGTGCAACAGCTTATTTCGCGCACCAAGTTTGTGTTCCGGCTGATTAATCTGCCCGAGGTGGACGAGGGGCTGCGCGAAACGCTTTCGCGTATCGAGTCGGGGTTGTGGATAGTGGATGCCGACGGGCAGGCCCACGATTTGGGCATTGCCTCTGTGTTCCTTCTGGGGCAGGACAATAAAGACCTTTTCGCCCAGGGGAACACACTCTTTGTGTCGGGGGCGGTGAGCGACCGCTTGCTCAAATTCCTTACTTCAAGGCCTAATATCAAAGACATTAAATTGATAGTGCGCGACTTCACCAAACTGTTTGTCACGCCTGAGGTGTACAACAACTATGTGCGCAGCGGCGGGACGCTGGAGGTGTTGCAGCGGTCGAACCTTGTGGCTGTGTGTCTCAATCCCACTTCGCCGCAAGGCTATACCCTTAATTCGGAAGAGACCTGCCAGCGGTTGTCGGAGGCGTTGAACTGTCCGGTGTACGATGTGCTGAAAAACAACATGTAACCGCCTCAATCGGTAGTTGGGCATTGGCTCTTGCCCATATCTGACAAGAAAAAAAATAATAGTCTTAACTCCATTAATACTCAGTATCTTATATCGATACTAGGGTTGATATATGAGAAAAAATTTGTGGGATTGGAAAATCTTTTGTAACTTTGCATTCTGAATAATAGTCGATTAAATAATCCAATAATAACTAAAAGTATCAAATATGTCAAAGATTTCCAAACATTTATTCATGATTGTTGGGGTTTTCGTCATTTCGATATTCCTTTTCACGGGATGTTTGAAAGAAGGGAACGACACAATCGTGCTTCCTCTTCCTGACGGAAAGATACCCTACTCGCTTATCCCCGAGAGTCTGCAAGACTCTCTGCGGGCACACGGCTTCGAAATCAACGAAGGAATAGAGCCTCCCATGATTATGGGGAAATACCTTTCCTCGCCGATGCAGTTGCAGTATGCCTCTGACAATTATATTAACGATTTTGCGGATCTCTATATGCTGTTCGAGGGGCAGAACCGTCGCGGTATAGTGAGATACTCCGAATCGCAGAGAGACACCGTTGTCGGCAATTCGCTTATGGCGAACGTGATAGGCAAAGGTGACAAATTTTCTATGTACTGCTACCAGAAGGTGTCGCACTGCAACAGCGAAGGCGACACGTTGTGGAACTGCAACACCGCCACAGTGGTGTCGGGCACCATTACCGATACGGGTATTGCCAAATGCCAGTACACCACCATCATCCTTGACCACTGGGCTGTAAACAACTACTACGCTTCGCGCATTCCCAAAGCCGAGACCTACCGCATTTGGAACGACGGCGACGGATTTGCTACCAAATTAACCAAGTAATAAAAGGAAAGGTGTTTGATTATGAGACATAAAATATTCTTTATTTCCATTCTAGTGCTGGCAAGCAGCATTGCCAGCGCACAGGTTGCCACCACCGACACCGCCAAGACAGACAGCAATGCTGTAAAAGTGTCGGAAGAGATAGTGTTTCCGCGCACCTTGATTGGTATACGCGGAGGTGTGAATTTGGCCGATATGGTTTATTCGCATGCTCCGGTGGACCGCTATTCACATTTCCTGCAGTTGAACGGCATGGGAGGGCTTTTCTTCCACTTCCAACTGGGTAAAAGCAATTTCTCCCTGCGTCCCGAAGTGAGCTATGTGGGCCGCGGCGACTCGCTGCAATGGCTTGACGTGAACTACAAGTTCAAAGCCCATTATCTGGACTTCCGCCTGCCTATCATGTATAACTTCCGCATCCCCAACAGTGTGGTTTCGCCCTACGTGATGGTGGTGCCGCAGTTCAATATGCCCTTTGGCGGACGCATCAGCTATACTGCTGACGATTTCCCCAAGAGGGTGACCACCAACATCACCACTGCCGACATCAATAAATATGACGCAAGCGTGATGTTCGGAGCTGGCATCGACTTCCTGATCCGCACCAAGGGTATACCGCTGCTGATGTCGGTTGAGGCCGGATACAATATCGGACTTCTCAACAATTTCGCCCAGCGCGAGATAAAGGACAACCCCGATGTGGCAGTGGACAACCGCTCCAATATCCTGAACAAATTCCTCGGCGCCGAACTGTGGCAGGAGAGACGCAAAAACCGCGGTATCGAGATAGCCCTACGACTGGCCATACCTCTGGACGGCAAGAAAGGCGTTGAGGAGAAGGTGGTTGAGGAGCCTTTGATTGACGAGGTGGCGGAAAACACTCCCGACACAGTCTACATTCTTGTTGGCGACACCACCCCGAGGGTTCCCGACACTGTGTATATCACCAAACCGAGCAAACCCGCAGTGAGCGGTGCCAACATGAAGTATGAAGTGAAGGACTGCTACTCGTTTGCCGAGATGTATGCATTCATCACCCTGGGTGTGGACATCAGTGACAAGCGCATCTGCCTCTTCAACATCAACTTCAACTTCGACTCCTACCGTCTGCGTCCCGAATCGAAACAGCCGCTCAACGATGTGGCCATGATGATGAAGGCCTATCCCGAGATGCGTATCAAGGTATACGGACACACCGACAGCATCGGCAGTGACGAATACAACGACAAGCTCTCGTTGATGCGCGCCCGCTCGGTAATCAACTACCTCAAGTCGCAAGGCATAGACGGTTCGCGTATGGAACCCGAAGGCTATGGCCGCAGATATCCCGTGCAGAGCAATCTGGACGACCAAGGCCGTTTCCAGAACCGCCGTGTGGAGATAGAGGTTCTGAACATCGGTATGCGTATCACCGGCGATGACAAAGAAGCCGAGAAGTAGCATTAAGAAAGAATAATAACTAAAAAATCATATCTATGTTTAAAACAGTCACATCCAAAGCAGCAGCCGTAATGTTGACACTCTTCTTTGGCATAGCTGGCACCCTGCAGGCACAACAGGCCATCACCATCAGTGGTGGGGATGTAGCCAACGGGGCGGGAAGCTTGAGTTTCAGCTGTGGAGAGGTCGCGGTAAAGACCTCCATAGCTCCAGCCGTAACGGTAATCAACATTACCGAGTCTTTCTCCGAAGGAGTGCAACAGCCTTTCACCGACCGAGACGGGGAGAGATACGACGGCATTGAAAGCCTCACAGTCAACGTGGCCGTATACCCCAATCCTACCACAAACAATGTGGTATTTGAGTGCGACCAGCTGACCAACCAGCTGACTTACACCCTCTACAACAGTAACGGCCAAACCCTTCAAGAAGGCACCTACAAAGGAGGCCAGCAACTAATCGATATGCAAAAATATGTTGCCGGGAATTATGTGCTGAAGATTGCCAGCACCGACAGCAAACAAATGAACGTTTATAAAATTATTAAGGCAAAATAGTTATGAAGAAACTTCTCATTACCATTATCTCGATTATCGCTCTGGCGGGAACCGTATTCGCCCAGGCTCCCCAGGGATTCAACTATCAGGCAGTAGTGCGCAACACTGCCGGACAATTAATGTCGAACAGAAACGTAGGTGTTCGCATCAGCATTCTGCAAGGCTCGGCCACCGGTGCTACCGTATATCAGCAAACCGAAAACATCTCGACCAACGCCAACGGTCTCTTCACCATTGTGGTCGGCGACAACTCGTCACAGTTTGCAGCCATCAACTGGTCTAACGGCCCTTACTTCATCAAGAGCGAGGTGGACCCCCAGGGCGGCAGCAACTACACCCTTTCCACCACCCAGAAGATTCTGGCCGTGCCCTATGCGCACTATGCCGATGTGGCACGCAGCATATCTGAAGACTTTGACCTCAACGAGCGCGACCCCTATTTCCGCGCATGGGGTTACCTCTACGACAGTCTCCGCAATGCTCCCACACGCCTGAGCCAGTTTATCAACGACCTTAACTTCCTCACTCCCGCTGACCTGCATCTCTACATGCATGGCGACACTCTCTTCCTCAATGGCAGCACATATGTTATCCTCCCCAGCAGCTCCACCGGTCTTACCCACATCGAATGGGACAGCGTGCTGCACCACCCCACACACCTGAGCCAGTTTATCAACGACCTTAACTTTTTGACCGCAGGTGATATCACCATCAACGGTGACACACTCTTCTTCAACGACAGCACCTATATTATTCTGCCCAACGTTACCACCATCGAGTGGGACAGCGTGCTGAACCACCCCACCAACCTGAGCCAGTTCTACAATGACCTCGGCTTCATCACCACCGAGACTCAGGGTCTGAACGATGTTATTGCAAACAATAACAACGCCTACGGCCAGATTAAGAACCTCAGCTATCCTACCGATTCGCTCGACGCAGTGAACAAGGCTTATGTAGACAACGCCATTGCCGATGCCGTTGCCGCACTCAACAACCGTATTGACAGCCTATTCAACAGCATTGACAGCATCACAAACAACTATGAATCCCGCATCAGAGAGCTTGAACACCCGAAGATTCCCGGCACTCTGCCCGGCATCTTCAGTGTCAGCGCCAACACCAAAGTCAACTTCTCGCAGGGCAACCTCCAATACCGTCCCCGCATCAAGACCTGGCGTTTCGCTTCCCACCAGTACGACATAGCCGGCAGCGACAACAACAATGTATTTATGCAGGCTTACTGCTCCACCTGGGTTGACCTCTTCGGTTACGGTACCAGCGGTTGGGACGGCGGCGCGGGCCGTTACATGCCCTATGAGACCACCACCAACGACAGCGAATATACCGAAGCCGTCGACGGCAACGACCTGATTGAGTTCTACGCCAACGCCGACTGGGGATTCTATAACCCCATCATCAACGGCGGCAACCAGATGGCCCTGTGGCGCACCCTCACCTACAGCGAATGGACCTATTTGCTGAATCTCCGTCCCAATGCCACACAGCTTAAAGGTATGGCCACTGTGGAGAGCACTCCCGGCTACATCATCCTGCCCGATGATTGGCACTGCCCCTCTGGTCTGAACTTTGTCAACACCGACACCAGCTACACCACCAACGTCTATAACGCCAGCGCTTGGGCTCAGATGGAAGCTGCAGGTGCTGTGTTCCTGCCTGCTGCAGGCTCCCGCACCGGTAGCGTGACTACCAACATCGGCACTCTGGGCAACTACTGGACCGCCAGCCACGTAAACGGCACCACCGGCTACTCCTTCCATATCGCCCCCAATGCCAACACCATGCAGAACATCATGAACTACTCCACGGGCTGCTCTGTCCGACTGGTAAGAAATTACTAACACTCAATATCCATTCCTACATAGAATAGGATATAATACTGCCGAACTCCACCCTCTCACGGGTGGAGTTCGGTGTTTTTTAGGTGGGTTCTATAAATTCTGAATATATGTCGCGTCCCTTTGGGACGCAGTTCTCAGATATCTGAATGTCACGGCACTGCGCCTTCGGCTTGTACCGTGTTATGAATAGTCTCACCTCTCCTAGGTGATTAATAGAAGTCCCCTTTATATTATTAGAACTTGTGAGAGATGTCCGAGATCCACTGACAGGACAATACTAATCTGTCAAAAAGCGTGATGACCGATATGGAATAAGCTAAGCATCTTGGAGAAAGAGCTTAGCAGAGGCTATCAAATCGGGATGGCACGAAAGCATCTCGGCTATCTTGATTGCCTCGTGGGGGACCTCGTCGCTATCGTCGGGGATAAGCGAATAGTCTATGAATCGGTTAATATTCTGTGCAGTAAGGGGAATATCTACCATATTCTCCACAAATCCCCTCACACGCAACCGGCGGCACGAGATTCCGAGATTTCCATAGTGGGTGGTAATCATAGTCAACGAATCCCGTTTGTGCATCAGCGAGGCCAAAGCCTGCACCAGAGCCTTTCCCTCGACGGGATTGGTGGTGCGGGCAGGCTCGTCCACAAGCACCATAAGATGTTCCGACTGGCTACGTCCCACAACATCGCTGATGCGGGTAATCTCGGCAGCGAAACTGCTCAATCCGTTCATCTCGTTCTGCTCATCGCCAATGCAGAAAACCACATCGTCGAAGCAAGGAAGGCAACAATCGGCAGCAGGTACCGGGAAACCAAACTGATACATTATCTGGGCCAACCCCAAGCTCTTCAACAGGACTGTCTTTCCGGCCATATTGGCTCCGGTCACAAGGGTCACACCCTTGGTCAAGTCAATATCGATAGGTTGATAACGGAGCCCCACCTCTTCATTATGCAGCCGCAAACGGGGATTGAACAATCCCTTAATGAAATAGCGTCCTTCATAGTCCCTCGAAGGGCTCAAATCCCATTGTTTGGAGAGGTAGGCTCTGGCCATCACAAAATCGATATAGGCCATGGTTTCAAGCACCTCGGAGAGATTAGCAGCATAGGGATGAAGCATGTCGCACAGACGGTCAATCACCTGACGCTGATACTGGTTCTGGAGGTCTATCAACGCTGCTTTCTCCGACTCCTCGGCCTGTTTCAGCTGTTTGCGCAAGGGGGCCAGCCTATTGTCGTAACTATCGTAGATATAGAAATTGGGGATACCCGTGCTGTCGGGGTCAAGGATATGGAACACCTCCTGCACATCGGGAATGGGGAATAAGGCTAAAAGGTTTAGCTGCTCAAGTGCCTGGCGGGCGATATTGGCTATGTACGACAGATTCTTCAATTCGAAAAGCTCCACTTCGTCCAACACGATGTGGGATTGGAGACTCTGGATAGTGGTATGCAAGTCGTGAAGCTGCATTAATTGGTGTCGCAGCGTGTTAACTGCCTGAGAGGCATCGGCAAGCGACAAAGTGTTTAGCATAGCAGAGACAGCCTCCTTTTCACGCTGAAGGCCATCGGGATTGGATATCCACTGCTGCTCCATCATACGGCGCCGACCCGCAGCAGACATGAATTCCATATTGTCTGCAACAAACTGGAATCCCGGCACCTCTTTTATCTTAGTTTTTATTGTCATGTAGCAAGTTTATATTGGTAATAACGATGCAGCTCAATAAATATTGTGACACTATCCCATTGCGATTGTTTTCTACTGATTGCCAACAAAAAAGTACATTTCACCCGAATACATTTCGGAGCAATGCAGAAAGGGAAGCTATTATTTTTCTGCCATATCGATTTTTTTCTGTATCTTTGCAACCGCTTACAAGAGAAAAGTAAGCATTTGCAAGAAAAGCATTGCAATACTGTCCCGATATCGAAATTCGGCATAATTTCAATGAAGGAGGATGGAACTATTATGCTTTCGCTTGTCGTGTATGCTAAAGGCTCACGCCTCTGCATATCCTCAGGCGTGAGATATGTTCCTTGTTAGCCGTTCCTTCATAGGTTTGCCGAAGCCTTGATATCAACGGACATGAGCACATAAGTCTCATGCCTTTTTTTATGCTGCCTGTTGGAGACTTGGGGCATAACTGCTAATCACACTTTGCCTATGGACAAAAAGTACAAACTCAACTACGACCCTCCAAAAGTGAAAACCGTCGCTTTTAAGGTGGAAAATGGAATGCAGATATCTCCCACCATCAGGACCGAGTTCCTGTTAGAATCATTCGGTAGTGATTCGTGGGACAATCCATCCTCCACATCATCCACCAACCTCTTTGGCGATGGCGACTGGACGGGAGGCTCTTCATTCTCCAACAACAATAGCTTCGGTTCCGGAACATGGGACAATTAACACATCAGCATTAATAATAAAACAAGAATCAAATGAAACAACAATATATCTATATTGGCATCCTTGCAGCCCTGTTGACAACCTTATTCACCGGCTGCAAAAAAGAAGAAGGCACCATCACCCTGGGGGCAGTGATTAAAAATACCGTCTATATGAACGAAAAAGTCTATATAAGTGACCACACCCCATGCTGGCACAATGGCGACCAAGTAAACATCAATGGCACAACCTATTCTATAGTAGCTGCCTCAGGAGCATCAGCGCAAATACCCGAGGTGACACGCCACGACACCTACCGTGCCATCTTCCCTGCGAGTATAGTTAATAGCAACAATACTAATATCAGCAATAATTCCAGTATTTCCGTAACCCTCCCATCCGAACAATATTTCCAAATGGTAGGAAACCACCAGCGTGTTGATGTGCCAATGGGTGCTTATATGACCAGCGGAAGTACGCTGCATTTCTACAACCTATGTTCTGTTGTTCGTGTTACAGTCAGCAATTCGCTCAATACAGACCTCTCTTTGAGTAGTATTATTTTGCATGCTGTACAGGCACGATTAAGTGGAACTGGAACGGTAACGGTAACAGGGGCAGAATCTAATTCTATTAGAATGAATAATAGTTCCTCCAATCCTCATACCGTTTCACTCGTATTTACCGAAGATGCCCCTGCCACAGTTGATGCATTGGGCTCTTCAACTTTTGATATTGTTGTCCCGGAGTTTACCACAGATGACATTGACATAACAGTTTTTACTACAGATGGACAATTTTTCACTCTATCTAAAAGTAATGTTGGTTTAACTCATAATACCATTACTACTGTAACTGCAAATGTCACTGAGCTCAATCAAAATACAACAACAGCAGAGTTGATAAGTGGACCTGCTTTCAATAGCCTAATTCCTTCAACTGCTACCAGCATTGAGTTTATATGTGAAACACCATGGGTAGCGAGCGGAACACTACTATCAACATCAAATTCAGCGGCTCCTATTTATGGCAATTTAGAGGGTGGGGTATGGAGAATAACTACTTCTGCACGTTCCATCAATGCCAATACGAACTGCTGCCAGATGTTCATGAATAAGCCAAATCTAACATCAATCATTTTTAATAGCGGATTCAACACTTCTAATGTATCTAACATGAGTTCCATGTTTGAAGGATGTGAATCCTTGGACAGACTTAACCTCTCATGTTTTAATACATCGCTGGTGACTAATATGAGCAAAATGTTTAAAAATTGTCGATGTGGGGAGGATGACAACAATGGGGGTATAAATCTAACTAATTTTAATACGTCTTCCGTCACAGACATGAGTGAAATGTTTTCTGGGTGTAATACTCGCTACTATGATGCTTATACTATTAATCCATTATGTCTCGACCTCTCAAGTTTCAATACTTCAAATGTGATTAACATGAGTGGAATGTTTAAAGGATGCCACACATTAAGAAACTTAAATCTATCAAACTTTAACACCCAAAATGTCACTGATATGAGTGAAATGTTTTCTGGATGTGCTTGGGATTTTGGATATACAACATGTGGATTATCCAATCTTAACCTCTCAAGTTTCAATACTTCAAATGTGATTAACATGAGTGGAATGTTTAAAGGATGCTACACATTAAGAAACTTAAATCTATCAAACTTTAACACCCAAAATGTCACTGACATGAGTTATATGTTCTACCAAACTTCTTTATTAAGTGAAGGAAGTGCTATATTAGGTATTGCGAACCTTGATTTATCCAGTTTCAACACATCAAGCGTTACTAATATGAGTAACATGTTTGACGAATGTGTCGGAATTAGTAGTCTTAATCTTTCTAACTTTGATATGAGTAACGTAACATCTAAAACTGAAATGTGCAAATACCTTTCTATTCATACACGAGTTCTTGGTGATTGGGAGAATAATCATTGCACAATAACCTGCCCGCTATCGGTACAAACCGCTATGCAAAGCGGCACTAATCTACCCAGTGCTGACCAAGTCACCTTTACTTGGGTGAGGCCTACATCGAAGTAAGGTGGCCGCCATCCGTAGAATTGCCTGAAGACAAATAGGGTGTTACATGTTGCGCTTGTAGCACCCTGTTACTATTGAAGGGTATATATCGTCAGTAAAGGAACCCGAACATCCATAGGGGGATTCGCTGACCGATGCCATATTCTATGTCGTCGGCTGCAATATAGGCATCGTTCACTCCTTCGATTTGCCGTGTGTCTTTGTTTTGTCCACCTACCTCAAAGTTGTATTTGCCATCTATCAGGAAATCGCCTAAGTCGGCAGCCTCAACAGTATGGGCATATCGCAATTGGTTGGCGAAAAAGGTTTCCCTCGCAGTGCCGCGATTGGATGCCTGACCCACTAAAGCATACGATAGGTTAGTGTTGTCGAGATAGAGTTTGTCCGGCTTCTGCAACCGGCTGATGCCGTTGCCATGCTTGTGCAGATTGAAAGTGATACGACTGTCGTGCAAGGCGTTTAGGTATGATAGCATCGCAGCCCTTGACATACCGATACGTTCGCACAACTTCGATATGTTGGGTACAAATGGTACTGATTCTGCGATAATATATAATAGTTGCTTTATCTTGGGGATGTATGCTGTTTCGACATCACGGAGCTGCGGAATCTCAACCTCAAGAACCATGTTTACCACCTCAGAAAGCCGATTGTAGAACAGGGAGGGCAGTTCTTTATAGAAAGGATAATAGCCGTGCTGTAGATAGTCATCGAAATACTGCAATACCTTTACTTTCTGCAGGGTCTGCATGGCAATCTCAGTATGTTCTGTCAATAACTGCTGAAGAGAGATTATCGGCAAATCGAGATTGAGATTCCAATTGAGATACTCGCGGAATGAGAAGCCTTGCATCTCATATACCACAGCACGACGACTAAGGTCGGAACGGGAATTGATTATCTGCAGTAATGAAGAGCCGGTGAAGACAACATGGAGGTCGGGGAGATCGTCGTAGATATTCTTCAATTCCTGGCTCCAGTTGGGGTATTTGTGTACTTCGTCGAGATAAAGCCAACGACCGCCACGTTTGGCAAACTCAGTGGCCAACTCATAAATGCTATGGGCATTGAACCAGATATTGTCCACACTAGCATACAGCACCGTTTGATTGAGTTTGTGGCGTAACTTGATATGCTGTAACAAAAGAGTGGTTTTCCCAACACCCCGAGCACCCCGAATCCCGATAAGGGGGGCGTTCCACTCTATTTCTTGTTCTAGACCTCGCACAAACTGAGTGCTAACACGACCGTATTTTGCTGTAAATTGTCTTAACCTGAAAAAAGTTGACACTTTTGGGAACAATACCAAAAGTAAAAATGAGACAAAAGACACAGACACGACAAGTGTACAATGAAGAGCTCG
>ONQD01000017.1 GCA_900319865.1 uncultured Bacteroidales bacterium
CCTTCCGTAAGTCTTTGCGAGGTGTCCATGACCTCTGTTTCTTTTTCTTCCGACTAACTAGAATCTACGCCTAAACACAGAGGTTTGCAGGTGAACCGGATAAACCCTAATGCCCTATTGGGGATAAATGATTTGATGGGCAGAGAAGCGTGCTTGCCCTTATTCGTAGAAGGAGGTAATCGGTGGAAGTTCAAAAAAACGTTAAAAGCAGCAGTGACCCATCGTGGTTAGGGGAAAAAGTTGTACTTTTGCAATTGAAATAACAGCGTGCGTTTGCAGGCTTTGTCCCATGCAACGTCGCGCCCAATCAAAATTCTGCTATGCAACGTATTGTTATCAGCCCCCAGTCCAACCCCTACCTGAACATTGCCGTTGAAAACTATCTGTTGTCGCAGCCTGACAACGATGAAGTGGTGATGTATCTGTGGCAGAACCGCCGCACCGTGGTGATAGGCCACAACCAGAACCCCTTTGCCGAATGCGATGTTGAACGGCTGGAGGCCGACGGCGGTTTCCTCATGCGCCGCGAAACGGGTGGCGGCGCGGTTTATCATGACTTGGGAAACCTCAACTTCTCCTTTGTCGCCCCCTATCACCTCTACGACCTTCAGCGCCACTATGCCGTCCTGCAAAGGGCTTTGGCTCACTACGGTCTGCAAACCGAAATCAGCGGCCGCAACGACCTCCTTTGCCAGGGACGCAAGTTT
Organism: uncultured Bacteroidales bacterium; assembly: GCA_900319865.1. GTDB lineage: Bacteria > Bacteroidota > Bacteroidia > Bacteroidales > P3 > Colimorpha. Next base: position 708 of record ONQD01000017.1, read on the forward strand.
TCGGGCAACGCTTTTTCCAAGGCCAAGTATCAACGCCTGCACCATGGCACCCTGCTCATCCGCACCAATGTGGACGACCTCCAGAAATACCTCCGTGTAAAACCCTCCAAACTGCAAAAACACGGCGTGGCCTCGGTACAGTCGCGTGTGGTGAACCTCTCCGAACTGGTTCCCGAAATCACTGCCCAAAACATTATTCCCCTGCTGTGCCGCAGCTTTGAAGAGGAATACCGCTCCACCGTCGAAACCATCCCGTTCGAGTCGCTTGCCGCCCTGCCCCAGGTGCAGACCCTGCAAAACCACTTTGCCAGCGCCGAGTGGAAATACGGCAACTGGCGCTACTTCCAAGCCCAGCGTTCCGCCTCTTTCGACTGGGGCGAAGTGGAACTGTCGGTTTCGGCCGACCACGCCGCAGGCAACATCACCCACGTGCAGATAGCCACCGACAGCCTTTTCCCCGACCTCGTCGGGCAGGTGTGCCGCCGCCTCGAGGGTGCCTCCACCACCACTCCGCCCCCTCCGCCCTCCGACAGCCCTGAACTTCAACCCATCTGGAACGACATCTGCTCTTTAATCTACTAACCATGTCACTTCTTCCGCACCATTCCCTCGCCCCGTCGCATCTTCGCTTACTTACCACTTCTTATTAAGCTCTTCTTCTGCATGTGTTAACCTCAGGGGTTGGGAAGTTTTTAGGAGCGAGTGATTTACGGCTGGAAGGGAAATGAACCGGCATGGGAATTGGGAGGCTTGGCGAAGGAAAAGGGGATGGGCTGAAAGGGGAAAGGGGAGGATTGCCGACGGAGATCGATTTGACTGAAAAAATGATTTGATGAGATTGGAAAAATGATTTGATGAGATTGAAGAAATGATTTGATGAGATTGAAAAAATGATTTGATGAGAATGAAAAAAGTATTTGAAAAGACTGGCAAAACTATGATAGAACCGAGAAAAGGAAGAACTTGCTGTTGGCTGGGAATGCTGGCGGCGATGGCAATGATGTGCGTGGCGGTGACGCTGGGTGCACAGACACAGGCCGACGGGGCACCCGAGGAGGTCCGCTCGCTGGTCAGGAGTTTCGAGAAGTTGATACCCTACACCGATACGGTGCATCACTATACGCTGACACACGTATTCTTGAACGAGGAGTATCGGTATTTGAAGCTGACCATCAGTCAGGACACAGGTACAACTATTGCGGAAACATACATGTATGATGTGTTTGATTATTTGGTTTCGCAGGAGGGATGGACGCTGAAACCCCTTGTGGACAATGGCTTTGAATTGCGGCTGAACTTGTGGTCGAGGAATGGGGCTGTTTCCGCCTAATACAGATATTCAGCCGAGGATATGAAGCAGATGCTCCCGATGTCGCCCGAAGAGTGGTTTGTGCAGCTGGCCGTAGAGATGCAGAAACTGCTGCCACGCGAGACGGTGAAAGGTATGGAGGTGCTGAAAAATGCATGGTATAGTAGTGATAGCGACCTTTTTGTGATTGAATATGAGTTTCCGGACCAAGTGTGGGCGGGCAAGGTGAAACGAACTGTGGGCAACACCGATTCGATGAGGTTGGAACGGATGAAGTCACTAATAGCCGACCCGGACAGGGTAGATGTGGTGGAACAGGCCATGAGGGGTAAGGTGACGTTGCAGTATCAATACTACAACCAGTCGCATACGGACACGGTGAAGATAGATATCAAGCCTATGGATTGGGAACTGTTCATTGAAATGTACAGGCCGGAACAGGCTGGCGAGGAGGGTGGTAATGCGCAGAGCCTGATATACCAGTTTAAGATTGGGTTTGACCAGTTGAACAGCCAATGTCCCAAGCAGGTGGACGACGTGACGGTGATGGACAGTTGTGTGTTCGACACGGCAATGAGGGTGGTGACATACTATTATAGCGTTTCGGAGCTGGCGATGCTGAATTTGGAGCACAACGCAGAGATGCAGCAGGTGCTGCGCGGCAATATAGCGTCGACGTTTGTTGGAGAGAATTCGAAGGAATATATGGCTTTGCTGGCCGACGAGGGAGTGACGCTGGTGTTTCAGTATGCCTCGCCGAGGGCGGGGAAACCGGTGATTTTTGCTTTCAGTCCGGAGGATATAAGGGAAATATTGAAACAATAGAATTATTTTTTGTAACGGATTGAAAAAAAATCGTATCTTTGCAAAAAATATTATGAAGCAAACGAGCGGCGTTTTTTGTCTGTGAAAGACGGGGAGACGCACCCGTTTGCTGTAGATAAAAATATAAACAAAAAACACAGAATAATAATCCACACGGCAACAGCCATCGTGCCCGACTCCAAATGGTGCAGGTGAGGGGCTGTGACCGCAGACAAAAACATGACGACATGAAAAGTATTGCAATCCTGACCGGTGGCGGTCCTGCCCCGGGAATGAACACAGTGGTGGCCTCGGTGGCCAAGACATTTCTTCGTGACGGTTATAGAGTGATAGGGCTGCATGGCGGCTACAGCTCGCTGTTTACCGAGAACCCACGTATGCAGGATATCGATTTCCTGGTGGCCGACGAGATTTTCAATAAGGGCGGCAGCATTCTAAAGATGAGCCGCTTTAAACCCACTGACGAGGATTTCGAGAAACGTTTCAACTTGAACCTCTTCAAGGACAACGATATTAAGTTGCTGGTTACCGTGGGAGGCGACGACACTGCATCGACCGCCAACCGCATTGCCAAGTTCTTGGCCGACAAGCACTATCCTATTGCCAATATCCATGTGCCCAAGACCATTGACAACGACTTGCCGCTGCCCGACAGTTCGCCCACTTTCGGATACAACAGTGCCAAGGCACAGGGTACGGTGATTTGCTCCGCCGTGATGGAGGATGCACGCACATCGGAGAACTGGTTTGTGGTTTCGGCCATGGGCCGCTCGGCCGGCCATCTGGCATTGGGCATTGCCGGTGCCTGCCACTACCCGATGGTGGTGATACCCGAGTTTTTCAACAAGACGGAGATTACCGTGGAGAAGATTATCAACCTGGTGGTTTCGTGCATAGTGAAGCGCAAGCTGATGGGTATCAATTACGGCGCTGCCATGATTTCGGAGGGTGTGTTCCACAGCCTTTCGGATGAAGAGATAAAGAATTCGGGTATCCATTTCAGCTATGACGAGCATGGACATCCGGAACTTGGCAAGGTGTCGAAAGCACATATATTCAACGACCTGCTGGAGCGCAAGGTGAAACAGCTGGGACTGAAGGTGAAGAGCCGCCCGGTGGAGGTGGGCTACGAGATTCGTTGCCATACTCCCATCGCTTTCGATTTGACCTACTGCTCGCTGATGGGTATGGGCGTGCATACGCTCTACAACCAGGGCTGCACCGGATGTATGGTGTATTCCGACCATCAGGGCAATGTGAAGCCGCTGTATTTGAAAGACCTGCAAGACCCTGTGACCGGCAAGATCCCGCCCAGACTTGTGAATGTGAATTCGAACAAGGTCCAGTCGTATATCAACGACATTATGGACTATATTACTCCGGCCGACTACGAGGCAGCGAAGAAGTATCTGCCCAATCCCGAAGAGTATGACTTCAAGCGTATTCTGAACTGGGAGTAGGAACTATGGATAAATGAATGTTGAAAAGTTGAAAGGTTGTTGCGTATGTGGCGGCTTTTCGACTTTTCAACATTGCTTTGATAATGCAAGTATCAATGTCGGGGCACATGCCGGTTGAGGCGATGGGAGCTGCCGGGTGCCGCGAGTGGAAAAACACTGTGAGAACAAAAATTAAACATCTGTCTTTTGTCATGTCGACCAACAAACTGATTGCTTTTGTGCTGGTAGTGCTGTTTCTTGCTGCCCCTGCCTACGGACAGAACAAGAAGCAGATGGAGCGCGAGAAGGCAAAAATTGAGAAGGAAATAGCACGGCTCACATCCGAACTGAGCAAGGCTAAGAAGAATACAAAGAACTCAACTGCACAGATACAGTTGATAAAGAAACGTATAAACGAACGCAACCGGCTGATTGATAATATCAACTGGCAGATGAACATGTTGGATCGCCAGATTGTGCGCACAGAGGATTCGATAAAAACGGTGCGCAGCCAGCTGGACAGCATGAAGGCTGAGTATGCCCATATAGTGAATGTGTTGTATGGGCTGAGCTATAATGTCAATCCGTCGGCATTGCTGTACGACAGCGAGAACTACAATATCAGCTATCTGAAGCTGAAATACTTCAACGAGTATTCCCGCTACAGACGCCATCAGGCCACAATGATTCAGCGCAAGCAGCAACTGTTTGAAGACATGACGTTGGACCTCCAGCGGCAGAAGAACGAGAAAAAATCGCTGTTGGCTCAGGAGAAGAAACAAAAAGACGCCCTGTCGCGCGAGCAGCAGAAACATCAATCAAATCTGAACAAGAGCCAGCAGGACGAAAAGCAACTGGCACAGCAAATCAAGAAAAAAGAGCAGCAGAGACGGCAACTGCAGCAGCAAATACAGCAGATGGTGAGTGCCGAGGTGGCGAAGAGCTCGGGCTCCTCCTCGTCGGGTAAAGGCAAGAGCAACGTTTCGGGAAGCACGGAAAAACCAGGCAAAGTGTATAGCGACGCTGCGTCGGCCGACTTTGTGAAGAACAAGGGAAAACTGCCTTGGCCGGTGTATTATAAATCGGTGTCGCAAGAGTACGGCTTGGTGAGACGAGAGTCGGGCGGAGAGAACAGAAGTCTGGGTATATTCCTGAATTGCACGCCCGGGGCATCGGTGCGCGCAGTGTTTGACGGCACTGTGGTGGCAGTGAAGGCCTCGCCATACGGCAAAGGAAGTGTGATAATGGTGAAACATGGCTCATATCTTACCGTGTATGCCGGAGTTGACAATGTGACGGTGAAAAGCGGCAGCAAGGTGACAGGTGGACAGACCATAGGCAAGGTGACTCAGGGCGAAGAGTCGACTTCCGAGTTTGCTTTCATGATATGGTGCAACCAAGTGTTTCAAAATCCGAGACATTGGCTGAATTAAAGAGACACTGGAAACAGTATAAATGAAAAGATAGTTGTAGAAAATCGATAGAGAGAGGAATATGAAGAAAAGTATATTGATAATAGGAATTCTGGTTGTGTTGACGGGAATGGGAGTGAGCTATGGCCAGGTGCGAGGGATGAAGAAATCGGCAAAGAAAATGCACGGTAAGATGATAACAATAAAGCATTCGAAACCAGCATTGGCCACCGCGTGGGTGGACTCGGTGATGAAGAATTTGGATCTGAAACAGCAGATAGCGCAGCTGATGGTGATACGGGTGCCGTTGGACATGGACAGCAAGGCACAGCGGAATTTCGAGCAGGTGCTTCGCGAGACCGAGGTAGGCGGGGTGTGCTTTTTTGTGGGTACGGCCGAGAAAACCCTGCCACAAATCAAGCGTTATCAGAGTTTGAGCAAGGTGCCGCTGCTGGTGTGTATCGATGCCGAGTGGGGCCTGGGGATGAGGCTGAAGGACTGCTATTCGTTTCCCTATAATGCGGATTTCGGCTTGCTTCCCAAAGAGATGGACACGCTGCTGTATGATGTGGGGAAGGAGATAGGAAGGCAGTGCCATAATATGGGAATACATGTAAACTTTGCCCCTGTGGTGGATGTGAACAGCAATCCGAACAACCCGGTGATTGGGGTACGTTCGTTCAGTGAGGTGCCGCAGCGGGTGGCCGACTTGGGCATACAATACATGAAAGGAGTGCAAAGTCAGGGCGTGATGGCGGTGGCCAAACACTTTCCCGGTCACGGCGATACGGAGACCGACAGCCATTTCGACCTTCCGGTGATAAACCATACCCGTGCCTATATGGACACGGTGGATTTGCTGCCGTTCCGCCGCCTGATAGAGGCAGGGGTGGAGGGCGTGATGACGGCACACCTGCAAGTGAATGCCCTTGAGAAGAGGCCCAATCATCCCACTTCGCTGTCGGAGAGTGTGGTGAACGACCTTTTGAGAAAGGAATTGGGTTTTAAGGGGATGGTGATTACAGACGGATTGGACATGAAGGGTGTGACAAAATATTATAGCGACGGCAACGAGTCGCTGGCGGCCTTGATGGCAGGCTCGGACATACTGCTGCTGCCGCCCGATGTGCCCGCCGCCATACAGAAGATATATGAGGCTGCTATTCAGGACAAGGATTTGAGTGAGCTGATAGAGATGCGCTGCCGCCGGGTGTTGAGGGCGAAGTTCTATCACGGGTGTGCCGACTTGCAGCCACAGAAATGGCATGTGCCTACGGTAGAGGACAGCATCCGTTGCGGCCAGTTGATGCGGGGATTGCGGTTGGTGATGGCCGGAAAGATAGACAGCATAGTGCAGGATGGCATTGAGAAACGGGCTTTCCCGGGATGTCAAGTCCTTGCCATGCAGAATGGTAAGATATTGTTCCGCAAGGCATACGGCAGACAGACCTACGATGCCAATTCGCCAAAGGTGGACATGAACACAATGTATGACATCGCTTCGGTGTCCAAAATGGTCTCCACTACGTTGGCATTGATGAAGCTGGTCGAGACCGGCAAGGTGAAACTGGATGACCCGTTGAGCCGCTATCTTCCATATCTGAAACGTACAGACAAAGAGTCAATTACCATCCGGCAGGCCATGAGCCACATGGCACGGTTGAAGGCTTTTGACTCGTACTGGATGACTGCCAAGGACAGCGACGACCCCAAGGAGAGTGTGATAAAACAAATTGTTGCAACACCGTTGCTGACGAAGACAGAATATGTGTATAGCGACTTGGGATTCATACTGCTGGGCGAGCTGGTGCAGCAAGTGTCGGGACAGCGACTGGACATATTTGTGAAACGCCATTTCTATGAACCAATGGGATTGTGCCACACGCTGTATAACCCATTGGAACATGGCATTGACAGCAACAGCATAGCTCCCACGGAACTGGACAAGGTGTATCGCAACCGATTGCTGAGGGGTGTGGTTCATGACCAGAATGCCTATGCTCTGGGCGGAGTGTCGGGACATGCCGGAGTTTTCAGCACAGCCGACGATTTGGCCAAGATATTGCAGATGTTGCTCAATGGAGGGGAGCTGGATGGCCGACGCTATCTGAAAAAAGAGACCATTGAGCGTTTCAACCAACGCTACTATTCCAACCAGGGATGCCGCAGGGGATTGGGATTTGACAAGCCTTTGTTGCATGGAACTGGCGGAAGTGCCTGCGACGAAGCTACAAAGCAAAGCTATGGACATACTGGGTTTACGGGGACTATGGTTTGGGTGGATCCGGAGTACGATATGATATATGTGTTCCTGTCGAACAGGGTGTATCCAAACTCGTCACCTAACAGGTTGGCCCAAATGAATATCCGCACCCAGATACAGAGCGAGCTGTATAAATGTCAACCCGCTAAAGCTAATGGGGCAGGGGTGGCAAAATTCGGCAATTGATAAAGCTTGGAGGCACTTAGGAGGCAAGGATGCAGCATAGTGCCACAAGAGAGGACCGCCCGCGGGATTATTTCATTCCGCGGGCGGTTTTGATTTGTTCGTATGCTTCGTTGATTTCGCGGAACTGTGCTTCGGCGTTTTTCTTTACCTCTTCACCGAGGCCTTCCACCTTGTCGGGATGATATTTCATGGCCAAACGGCGATAGGCTTTCTTGACTTCCTCGTCGGTGGCCGAACGCTCCAGACCCAAAACCTTGTAGGGGTCTTTCTTGGGTTCGGAATAGGATGACCTGCCGCCGCTGGAGTATCCGGAATAACTTGAATAGTCTGACTGGTAATTGTTGTAGCTGTTTCCGTTATTTGTGTTGACATGACGGTAGAACATCGACACAAAGTCGTTCGTGTTGATGCCCAAACCACGGACTATGGCCTTGATAGCGTTGTTCTCAGCGTTGCTGTACGAGCCGTCGGCCACAGCCAAACCAAAGAGGAAGTCCACCATGTGGTAGCGTGTGGTGTAGTCGGTGTTCTGCTTGATTTGGGAGCAAACACTGTTGATGTCGATATTGGTAGTGGGTTTCACCATATCGCGCAGCAATAGCAGATAATTTTTGCCTTTCTCCTCGCCATAGTTGTTCAAGAGGAAACGCTTGACATATTCAAGTTCGGAGCGGCGCACCTCACCGTCGGCTTTCATGGTGTAGGCAATCAGAATCAGCAGTGCCACATTGAGGTCTTCCTGAGTACCGGTGTTGTGGAAACGGCCACGGCGTGAACCATAGTCATCGCTGTCGTAATTGCCAGAACCGCTGCCAATGCTACCGGAGAAACCTTTCTCGATGGTGGCGCCCAGAATGTATCCCAATATGCCACCGATGGGGCCCATAGTCGCCCAGCCAAGGCCGGTTATTATCCATTTTGTTAATCCCATAGTTGTGTTAGTCTTTTAAGTTTTAGGATTTTGTTTCGATTGTTATTCAACTGTCAGTTTTGTTGTGGTGGATTTGTTTTGCGAAGTGAAGGTGACATAGTAGACGCCTCCCGGCAGATTCTGAGTGTCGAAGAGTACCTTGCCAGTCGCACCGTCGGTGTGCCATACCTGTTTGCCCAGGGTATTGAATATCGCCACGCTATAGGGCTGGATGGGGTTGTCGGGTTCGATGGTGACCTGTCCATGTGCGGGATTGGGGTAGAGCGTGAATGCGCTCAAGCTGGTGGAGACGGGCTCAATCCCTTGATTCAGGAAACGCACGGAGAATGTGCAGGTGTTCCCGTTCTCGCTTATATCGTATATCTCGAAAGAAGTTTCGGGAGTTCCGTCGGCCAGAAATGGATGGGGGTCGGAAGAGGGACCGAAATATGTCCTGCCAAACACATTGTTGAAAAAAGTGCCAAGATGCCCTTCCAAAGTGTCGATTCTGCTGTGTGAGCGGAAGGTGTAGTATGCGTTTGGACGGGTGAAAAAGTCGAACTCGGCGTTGCCTCCGAAGTGGTAATCAATTGGGACAGTGTCCATCCAACGGCCCATAAGCAGTGTTCTTGTGTTGATGATTTTTTCAAAGGGATCGTTGTAGTCGCGGTATTCGATAGTGAACCACTGGTTGCTGTCGATGGCTGATTTGATGTAGTACAGATTGTTGCTTTCCGAACTGCCCACGCTGTTGATGGTGTAGGTGCCGTCCTGGGCTATCTGACGCGGTGCATCGCATACATGCATGAACTTGTATTTATAGATGGCCGAATGCTGCATCATCGTTTTTCCCATAATGTCCCAAGGAACTGGTGTGTGCCCTGTCCAATTGTGGTAATGGTAGAGGTCGGGCAGCCCCAGCGAGTGTCCCATCTCGTGGCAGAAGGTTTGGACGCAGAAATAGTTAGGACCGGAGCCCTCAAACTCGAAGTTGAAGGCATCTAAGCGTTTGCCGTTGATTGTAACGATGTGTCCCACCGAGTCGTGGGGGAAGAATTCCATGTGTGGCCACAGCAACTCGCCCCATCCATCGAGGCCTCCTTTAATAATCAGCGACACGTTATCGATTTTCCCGTCGCCGTTGCCGTCTAAATTCACTGTGGAGTCCACAAGGTGGTGCTGGTCGACATAACGCATCACGCGGTCGATTAGTTCAGCCTCGCGCATGGAAATGCCTCTCTTTGGGTTGGGGATGGTGTACCCTATCGGGTTGTCCTCGCTATAAGGCCGGAAATAGTTTCTTGGCATTGTGTCTACATAAGAAACAATCCTGCTGTCATAGACCTGGTTGGCAAACACGGTGTTGAAATGGATATGACCATAGGATGAGGCTTCGAAGAATTTGGCCACACTGCCCTCCGAGGTGTTGAACATACTATCGATTCTGGGGAAAGAGTAGAAGATTTCATAGTCGTCGGCAAATCTCACAAATATCACAAGATTGGTCAGCGTTTGGTCTATAGGGCCTTCAACCACATCAAATGTTATGTATGAATTGTATGTCAAGTCATAATGCATCAATGAAATATCCTCGTCCATTCCGGCATATAGCGGCTGGTCGCTGTATTGCATCACGGCTTGGTAGCAATCCGGTTGCAGTGATAGGGGATAAGAGAAGCGGCACACGGCAGTGTCACCGGGAAGGAGATGCAGGTGCCGTCCGTCCACACAACCCATGAATTGCCCCCTAAGGGTGTATATGTTCACACCCATATAGAGGTCGGCTACGCCATCGCCGATGTTGGTGACTTTGTAGGAACCCGACAAGCGCGAATCGGTTGTGAAGTAGGGAGCGGACATGCTAAGGTCCGAAGCCTGGGCTATTTCGCCGCGTGCATTGGTGTCGGGGTGCAGGTTCAGAATTGCCGAGTGGCTCTCGCAGAAGTTGAATTGCGGTGTGGGCCTCAGTGCCGAAAGGCTGTAGTAGCCATTGCCTGTCCCGTTCCAGCCCCAATTGATGTGGAAGTAGTCTTCGTTGTTGTAGCCGTCGAGGATAAAGGCGTGCCCCCCTTCAACAATACCCTCTTCACCATGGGCAGCCGAAACTGCGGTGTAGAATATTGGGCGGCCTGCGGCAAGGTCGGTTTTAAGCATCTGTCTCCAGTTGCTTTCGCCTATGTATCGGGCAAAACCAATGGTGTAGTCGGTGTTGTAGTGGAAGAAGCGTTGCAAGCCGATGGCCGAGTTGGTGATTGTGGTGCCCGACGAGCCCTGACAATCAGAATTGTACTTCATCATGCTGGCCACTCCGCAGTGTGCTAACAGTTTGGCCACAGCGTCCACCTCCTGCTCCGTGCTGGAAGTGGACAGTTTATCGGGCATCAATGCATAGTTGTAGGTTGTGTTGGCAAAGTCGGCCGAGACGGTGCCGTAGTGCCAGCACTCCGAGCTTTGGCTGAGGTCGTAGTGGCTGGCGCCGTAGCCGTGTTGGGGAAACTGCCAGTAGCGCATTATCTGGCCCATAGCCAAAGCCGCGCAACCCACGGTGGGGTGGTTGTCGAACCTGGCCATAGTGCTGTCGTTGGCATAGGTGCTGTCGTAGGGCACTTGGCTGTTGTAGCCATAGCGGTATTGGTTCCATTCCGAAGTAATCAAGGCAGGCACCGAGTCGGGCAGTCCATCCTTGGGTTGCAGGGAGGTTTCGGGCAGAACGGTGACCCCCGATGCCTCGATTTCTTTCAGCTGCTCCTCATACAGGGCGAGCCAGTTTCTCAGGTTCGGCGGCATGTTGCCGGGGTCTACTGCTCCGGTGGTAGAATAGCCCAATATGGGCAAAGCCCTTGCGTCGCCGCTGGCAACAATGAAGCCACCTCCCGCGATGTTGTACACATAAAGGTGTTCCACATCGGGAATGGCAACAAGCTGCAAATGCGGATTCTGTTTATGGGCGATAATGGAGGCCTGTTCCAAGCTGTTTTGGTACACTTGCTGTTGGCTCAGAGTCTGGGCAGCAGAGGTGATAGCGACCATAATCATTGCTGCAGTCAGTAATATGTGTTTCATGGTATTATTATTATGATTGTTGTACATTTGAAAGTGTTGCAGTGGGGCTATTCCTTATAGCGTGTGGCGACCACATAGCCCTCCTTCTTAACATCGCGGTTGGGCTGGGCGGTGGTAATCTCAATCTGCTTTTCGGGCACACCCAGTCCCACCAGATGGTGCTGCAGGATGTTGTTGTGGCGTTGGTGGCTCACAGAGTCTTTGGCGTTGCGCACTTGCAGCTCCATGCTGAGCACCAGGAACTCGTCGTTCTTGGCTATCTCGGCCAGCTGGTCGATTTGGTAGAGCTGCTCTGACGTGAAAGAGGGCTCTTCCATATCCACCTCTATAAATACTTCTCCGTTCTCGTTGACCGAGGCATCGCTGCCCAGCAGGCGTGCCGGCGAGGTTGCTACCTTAATTATCAGGTTGCCCAGCGTTTTCCACACCATCTTCATGTAGCTGAATTTGGGATTGTCCACGTTGCCGCTCACGGGCACAGAGAGGTTCACTTTCTCGTCCTTGTCCTTCAAGATATACAAAGCAGCGCGCACGGGCAGGTGGAGGCGGGGCTTCACGTCGGTGCGTTTCTCGCCAAACTCGGGTTTGTATATGTCTATCTCGTTCTTGCCGTTCAGTTGGCTGTGATTAATGGTATTGATGCTGCTGAAGCTGAACACGCCGTCGGCAAAGGGCATTCCGAAATACTCCACCATATAGGGGCTGAGGTCTGTGATGTGCAGTCCCTTGATGTTGATGCTGAGGCGTTGCATCTCTTTCCAGTGGTTGATGTTGCCTGCCCATTTCACCATTGTCACACCGCCGTTGGGCATTTTGGCAAACACGCGGGCGTTGTTGTTGCCTCTCGAACTGATGTCGTCGGCCTCAATCTTGATGTCGGTGATGGGGAACACAAAGTCGTCCTTCAAAGTGTGGTCGGCAAAAGTGAACGCCATATCGCGCAGGGCAAGGTGTCCTACACGAAGTTTCAATTCCGGCGCGGGGACGGTGTCGGCCTCGGGAGCAGGAGCTTCTACGCTGTCGGTCTGCATGGAGGCAGAGTCGGTGGCGGAGGTACTTGGTGCCAGCAACCTCGAAAAAGTGTTGGTGCTGTCGTCGAAGAGCTCATAGCGAGTCTTCAAGCCATTTATTTCAATGCTGTTGATGTCGTAGAGATTCTGTGCGGGCACTATCTTTTTGACGTCTACGGCAAAGTGGTTCATGCTGGCCACCGACATGTGACTGAGGTCGCGGATGTCCACATTGTCGAGATTCACTTTGGCGGCGATGGCCGCGTTGGCAAAGTCGGCAAGATTGCCTTTCGCATTGGCATTCAGTTTCAAGTGTCCTTGCAGCCGGTCAATGTAGGCCACATTGACAATATAGGGCTTTATCTGGTCCAGTTCGAAATGGTCCAGTCCCACCGAGATGTCGAAATCGCTTGTACGGCCGTCAATAAATGCCTGGGCTTGCAGAACGCCTCCGTTTTCAAACTCCAGCGTCAAACCGGCATCGGTCTGTTCCGACCCGCCAATCGAGAAGTCGGGCACATGGAGATCCAAATCCTTGAAGCCCCAATTGCTGTTCCGTTGCACATCGTGGTAGTTCGCCCTCCCGTTCGAGAAACGGATATTGTGAAGGCTGATTACCCATGGGCTCGGAGTGGTGTCCTGCGGCTCTTCGGTTTCGGTGGTGTCGCTTTGGAGAAATTCCAGCATGCTGCTGAAATTGAACCGCGAGCCGTTTTGCAGCACCCGTACATCCAGACCCGACAGGGTGATATGGCGCAGATAAACCGTCTGGCCAAGCAGACGCAGCAGCGAAATGTCAACATCCAATGTGTCGAAGCCGGCAAACTTGTCGGTGCCGTTGTCCTCGTATATGGCCAAGCCGTTCACTGCCACATGTCCGGTGAAAAGATTCATGCCCACATGCTCCACACTTCCGCGACGTCCCAGGATGTCTTCGGTGTGGTTGTTGACATAGTTTTTGGCGACGCATCCTCCGAACAGCGTTCCGAACAATAGAACCAATAATATAAACCCAATCAGACTGGATAAAACAATCAGGCTGATTTTTAACCATTTATTCATGTTGCGTACATATTTTAAGCATTGCAAAGATATGAAAAAAAAACTATTTCTCGACCCCTTTTTTTCGATGGTTCCTCTTTTTTGTGTTGTGATGGAACTAATGACCGCAATAGTGTATGTGTACCAAGCGTTTGCAGGAATGTCCCTGCCCCCTATGCCGTTACTTTTCTGTAGCTTTGTCTGTCCTGTACACTCAAATTGCTCCTTCGCTGTAGGTTCGCTGAAGGTTCTCTATTTCAACGCTACTTCAACGGCATTTCAACGCTTTTAGAGCGTGGAAATGGCGTTGAAGTAATGTGAAAGTAGTGACGGCAGAGCGAAGAAATGGCGGAGCCACAGCGAATTGGAATGTCACTTTCGTCCGATTTGGGATAATCGTGTACAATGCCACTTTGGTTTCTTTCTATTCTATCCCTGATTCATGCATTGGTGAGGCGGTAATGTAATGCTGTTCGGGATTAGGGTTGGTGCGGGTGGGGTAGGGGACTGTTGTTGTTATTACTGGGTCATAACAGTGAAGGGCTAACGAAATGGAGGGCGTGGGTTGGATTTGTAGCTGCTTTGAGGTGAATGGATTGGGAGGATTGTGGGGGTGAAATGTGAAAGAAAAACGTCTAATTTAAAAAAAAAACGTATTTTTGCATTTTAAATGCATAAATTGATTCTATTATGAATACTACCGCTGTTAAAACTCAATCCCTTTGGCGCACTGCGCTTATTGATGTTGTATTGATTACTGTTGCCTGCTTGGTGCCTACATTGTCACACCTGGCTGCTGTGCCTCTCTATCAGCTTAATCCTATGCTGATTGTGCTTATGACTGGCATGCTGCTGGTGAACGACCGCCGCAACGCTTTTCTGCTTGCGGTGCTTCTACCTTTGGTGTCGATGCTGGCTGTGGGTATGCCCACACCGGCCAAAGCCCTTTGTATGGGGGCGGAATTGCTGACGTTGGTATCGGTATTTACACTGATGCAGAGCCGTTGGGGATTTGCATCGGCTAGTGTGGCCGGACGTTTCACGGCTGTGGTTGCAGCCATGCTGTGCGGCAAGATGGTCTATTATGCACTGAAGGCTGTTATTATTGCTCCCGCAGTATTGATATCTACCCCATGGACTATTCAGCTGCTGGTGATGATTGGGGTTGCATTGCTGTTTGCGTTGTTGCAGCGCAAATAAAATGGTAGGCTCAAGGCTGTTATTGTTATTCCAAATACAAACGACGATGAAAAAACTCTTTGTAATGCTTTTTGTCGCGGCATCGGTTGGACTGATGGCTCAAGCTGCTCCTGCCGACAGCAACGCCAAGGGCAAGGGACTCTTTTCGGTAGGTCCGCAGCGTCAGGTGCGTTTCTCGCCCGGCAATCTTCAGTATCAACCCACAACTCACCTTTGGCGGTTTGCGCCGCAGCAGAATCAGGTGCAGGGTTGGGAACCCTATTTTGCCAACGGACGATATAAAGGCTGGATAGACCTGTTTGGTTGGGGAACGGCACTCAGCCCGGAGAATTATTCTGAGTCGGCCTCGGACTACTCTTTTGTGGATTGGGGCACCTTTTGTGGGTTGCCAACCGATGGGGGACTGCGTTGGCGCACTATGTCGCTCGACGAATGGACCTACCTTTTGAGCAAACGCCCGCATGCCCGCAGGCTTTACGCTTTGGCCTATGTGGAAGGCAAGTACGGCCTTATATTGCTGCCCGACAATTGGAAAAGTCCCAAGGGGGTGTATCTGAAAACCGGTCCCAAGGAGGATTATGTGAATGTGTGCAACGAAGAGAAGTGGGCAAAACTGGAGGCTGCCGGGGCCATATTCCTGCCCTCGGAGGTGAAACGCCTGGGCACGGAGTCGCAGGGCGGCGCATCGATATGCCATTATTGGATGACCTCGTCGAACAGCAAGAAGACTGGCGAGTCGCTCTATTTGTTGGTCGACTCGTATTTGCCGCAGGTCAAGTCGGCCTCGCGCGCCAACGGATTCTCGGTGCGTTTGGTGCAGGATGTTGAGACTGCGGAACCCGAGCAGTGATGTGACTGGGAGTAGTTATTGACAAAAGAGATACTGTATTTTTCAACTATGAATATTGCTGTTGTTTTGGCCGGTGGGACCGGTACAAGGGTAGGAGGTGATATACCCAAGCAGTTTGTCGAGATAGATGGTCGCAGCGTTATAGAGCGTTGCATCGACGCTTTTGATTGTGCGGAAATGATTGATGAGGTTGCCGTAGTGGTGCATCCCGACTGGATGGAACACATGCGGCAGATAGTGTTGAAAAATAAGTGGAAGCGGGTGACGAAACTGATTGACGGAGGAAGCGAGCGGTATATGTCGAGCCTGAATGCTATAGATGCTTATATTGATTACCCCGACGACACCAACTTGTTGCTTCATGACGCGGCACGCCCGTGGGTGTCGCAGAAGGTGATAGGAAGAGTGGTGGAGGCTTTGAACCATTTCGAGGCGGTGGGGGTTGCTATTCCTTCAACCGACACGGTGTGGGAGGTGTTTCAAACCTTTGACTCGCAGCTTTCGAAGATTGTGACTCGGATACCGGAACGCAACACTATGTGGCGTGCCCAGACCCCACAGGCATTCCGCCTGCCGTTGATAAGGGATGCCTACCAATGTGCGCTGCAAGACCCAAATTTCCGGGCAACCGACGACTGCGGTGTGGTAAAAAGATACATGCCCACAGTGAAAATCCACATCGTGGAAGGAGAAGAACAAAACCGCAAGATAACTTTTAAGGAAGACCTGCACTCGTGAACTTTTTCCTGATGGGCGTTATTTCAGTCAGGATATGAATGATTGACAATTAACGTATCAGTGTTACTGAACCAAAGAGATAGAATGTTTCTTTGGGTGAAGAGGTTGTCTTGTATCGTATTTTGTACACATAAGTTCCGCTGGGGCAGTCTTTTCCATTGTGTGTGCCGTCCCAAAATTGTGTGAGTCCATCAAATCGTGTTAGAAAAACACCCATACGATGATATATCACAACGTCCGCTTCCAAAATATTATTGGTGTGAAAGATGCGGAATACTTGATTGCTGTTTTGATTGGGAGTGAAGACGTTGGGTGCCCAAATATTGACTGTGTCGAAATGAGGCTCGGGAGGAAGAACTGGGGTTCGGGGGCAATGATAGGTTGAAAGAGTGTAGACAATTGAGCTGTCTGCACCATGAACGTCGGTATTAAGTTGAGTGATTGAGCTGTCGTAAGAGAAGATGAAGCCATTCCACAGGAAAGGAAGCAGGGTGTCGCATATAGTCGTGTCGTAGTGAGTTTCAGAATTCGGCCAAACCTTTAAGTGATAATAAATAGTGCTGTCGCATCCCTTTGTGCTGATAAAATGGAATTGAACCCCATCAACATCGTTGAAAAAGGAACTGTCGCCAAAGTGAATGGGTGTTTGGTTTTGGACACAGGTGTCATAAACATTTGTAGTGTAGTTGGGATGGATGTGAACCGTAGTGCAAAGGGTGTCGGTGAAGCTTGTTTGGTCTGTTTCATTGGCTCGGTAGTTGACTATTGCACAAAGAGTATAATCTCCAATGGTATTGAATGTATAGATAAAGGGATTGGTTGTCTGGGAGAATCCGTCGGAGACGGACCATCTGACACTGTCGATTGTTCCATCGCAATTGATCTGGAAGGTGGACGAGTTACCTTCACAGAGATTCATCCCGTTGGGGAAATCTGTGCTGGGGAAATTGTTGATGGTTAATTGAACTTCGGGAATGATGGGAGTGATGATTCTGTTGGAATAGCCCAATGTGTAGCCATAGCTGACACGATTACCATAACCGTAAATGCAGGCAATAAAACCGGAAGTGTCGGTTGAATAAATGGAGTGAGGTCCAGGAATAAGGGGTTGCCGGAGATGAGCGTAATTCGGGGCGTTAGGTAAGGGAGTAAAAGTGGCATAGTTTCCATCTATGCGGATATGGGAGGTGGCAGAGGTTGGGCAGATGATGTTGGCAGAGTGACTTGAGATGTTGGATGTGTTGATGATTGGGAAATTGATACCTTTAATGCTCTGCTCGATAGGAGGGATTGTGGTCATAGATGGGTCGCCGTTGCCTGCACCATTGGTGCTCGGGAAATAGATGTAAACCATAGCTGGTTCGCTTGTTTCGATGTAGTCGATGTTGTTGGACATAACATACTCGTATGTCTCAGTCTGATTGATTGTTGTTATATTATTGCCGTTGATAGAGATAACGCAGTTGTCGTTGAGTGCTGTGATTCGAACATAATCGGAAAAAGAGATGTCGGAACTGGGTACAATGAATTTAGTTCCCCAGTATTCGGTTGGAACAGCCTGTTCGACTACATGATCACAACTGGGGCGAATGTTGGTATTGGGAATATAAATGCAGGCATCGCCATTGAAGACGGCTATTTTTTTGCCATTTTGGGCTGTGACAATAGTTCCTGACAAGTCGCCCGGGGTTGTGCTTTGAACCTGATAGGCTTGGCCGGCGTGTGCTATAGTCACATTGTATGTTTGGCCATCGTGATGTCCATCAATAGAGTTGCCATGTTGTTGAATGGTCACGGTTACATTGTCTTCTGCGGCAACAATGACAAATTCGCTATAGTAGTGTGCGGAGGGATAGGTTTGAATAATATAGTTGGAGCGCAGCATGGAGGTAGGGATAATGTTTGTGTAGTCCAGATTTGGATATCCCTGTATGATTGCAAAAAGCGAGATGGTGTCGGTAGAGGTTACATGTAGACCAGTGTTTTGTATTCTGCCTGAGTTGGTATTGAAGGCCTGGGATGTGGGAATGTATAGACGATTGGTGCCAGTTGGGTTAATAGTCATCGAACTGCTCCATCCGGTATTAGGATTGGTGATGTTGAGAGTGCAAGGATTTATGGAATTGGCAAAAATACTAAGGGTTTGAGGCCCTGGAGTTGTATCGATATTATCCATGAAAGTGAGCCAAAAATCAGTACCAGTAGTGTTTTGTGTTTGTGCAAAAGAATTATTTATGCTGCTGATACACAATATAGTCAATATGAGTAATAATGGTTTCTTCATAATGCAAAGATAGTAAATTAATTTTAAAAAGTGATTAATTGAAAAAAAAAATGTACCTTTGCATTTGTAAAAGAATAACATCTGAATGTATAACGAAAAATGAATAATACTATGGAGAGGAAAAAGGTATATGTCGGTATGAGTGCTGATATGATACATCCAGGACATCTCAATATTATCAAGGAAGCCTGCAAATTGGGGTCAGTGACTGTAGGAGTGCTTACAGATGCTGCCATAGCCAGCTACAAGAGGTTGCCTTATCTGAACTATGAACAACGGGCGGAAATAGTGTCGAACATAAAGGGCGTGGACAGAGTGGTTCCCCAGACTACACTAGACTATGTGCCTAATTTGCTGGAACTGAAACCCGACTATGTGGTACACGGGGACGATTGGAAAGAAGGTGTGCAACAAAAGACCCGTCAACGTATTATAGAAACAATGGCTCAGTGGGGAGGAAAGGTGATAGATATACCCTATACCCAAGGGATATCGTCTACGGCGATGAATCAGAGGTTGAAGGAAATCGGTACAACACCAGAGATAAGGATGAAACGTTTGCGCAGACTGATTAATGCGAAAAAGATTGTCCGCATTATGGAATCGCACAACGGTCTTACGGGACTCATCATTGAGAATACTTTTGTAGAGGTGAACGGAGTAAAACAGGAGTTTGACGGAATGTGGGCAAGCTCGTTGACCGATTCGACCAGCAAAGGCAAGCCCGACATCGAAGCTGTGGATGTTACAACCCGACTGCATGACTTAAATGATGCATTGGAGGTGACGACAAAACCTGTTATTTTTGATGGAGACACAGGTGGAAAGATTGAGCATTTTGTGTTTACGGTTAGGACATTGGAACGATTGGGTATTTCGGCAGTTATCATAGAAGACAAGGTGGGTTTGAAACAGAATTCACTGTTCGGTACAGATGCTGTGCAGACACAGGACACAATTGAAGGGTTTTGTGCAAAAATCAGGGCTGGGAAAAATGCTCAGGTGACGGATGACTTTATGATAATAGCAAGAATTGAATCACTGATAGCAGGTAAGCCAGTATCGGATGCATTGGAACGTGCACAGGCGTATGTGGCTGCTGGAGCTGACGGGATAATGATTCATAGCAAAAATAAAGATGGTATGGATATCAAGGAATTCTGTACAAAATTCCGCGAAAAAGATATGTCCACACCTATTGTTGCAGTTCCGACCACATACAATCAGTATACCGAAGATGAGCTTGCATCGTGGGGTATTAATGTGGTGATTTATGCCAATCACTTGTTGAGAAGTGCATATCCCGCAATGGTTAATTGTGCAAAATCGATATTGACTCACGGGAGGAGTTTGGAAGCCTCAGAGAACTATTGCATGTCGATTAAAGATATACTCACTTTAATACCTGGTACAAAGAAATGATTACTGCTCAGTTTTTTGTGGAGACGTTGCGAGGTGAGGGAGTGGATTTTTATACGGGAGTGCCCGACTCTCTTCTGAAATATGTGTGTGCATATATAACTGATAATGTGGATGCCAAGCACCACATTATTGCTGCCAATGAGGGTGGAGCGGTAGGACTGGCTGCAGGTTACCATTTATCGACAGGGAAAGTGGGATGTGTATATATGCAGAATTCGGGCGAGGGGAATGCGGTAAATCCGCTGGCTTCGCTTATAGACAAGGAGGTGTATCACATTCCATTGCTGTTGTTGATAGGTTGGAGAGGCCGCCCAGGGGTACACGATGAGCCACAGCATGTAAAACAGGGAAAGATAACAACCGGATTGCTGAATGTGCTAGGAGTGAATTATGAGGTGTTGAGCAAAGAAGAAAGTGTAGCCGGTCAACAGATAAAGAAGGCAATGTCCAGTATACGAGAAACAGGTGAGCCTTTCGCATTGGTTATTGAGAAAGATACCTTTGAATCGTATGAGTTGAAAAATAAAGTAGATTATGGCTTTACAGTATCGCGTGAGGATGCTATTAAAACAGTGACAGGGTATCTTCCAGATGATGCTGTGATAGTTAGTACTACTGGTATGATAAGTCGGGAACTATTTGAGTACCGCACCTCCATGGGACAGGGACATCATCGTGATTTTCTCACCGTGGGTTCTATGGGGCACGCATCGATGATAGCTCTTGGCATTGCAATTAACCAGCCAGAAAGGAGAGTATACTGTTTTGATGGCGACGGTGCCACTTTGATGCATATGGGCAATTTGCCTATAGTGGCAAGTGCAGAACCACGTAATTTTGTTCATGTGGTATTCAATAACGGTGCTCACGACTCGGTGGGTGGACAACCTACGGTGGCTGTGAGGATTGACTTGGCTGGTGTTGCACGGTCGGCCGGTTATCGCCATGTGGTTACTGTAGATTCGATTGAGAGTTTTAACTCATGCAAAGATTTATTGACACAAGATGGTCCGGTATTGATAGAGTTTCGTGTTAAAAAAGGTAATCGAAAGGATCTTGGCCGACCCACGACAACTCCTGTTGAAAATAAGAAAGCACTGATGAGATTTCTACAATCAGATGACTTGAAGAAAGATTGAGAATGCAACGTATTTTATTTGGAATAGACAATCTAAAAAACGTCATTGGGACGCTTAAGGTAAAGAAGGTTCTCCTAGTGGCTGATTCATCGTTTGGATTTTTAAATATTAGGGATTCAATCGAAAGTCAATTGGAAAAGTATGTCTTTTTTGACCATTTCGATTCAAATCCACAATATGATAGTGTTTGCGAAGGAGTTAGTGTGTTTAATGACAATTGTTGTGACGCGATTGTGGCTGTTGGAGGAGGAAGCAGTATGGATGTGGCAAAGTGTATAAAGCTTTACTGCCGAATGGATAGTGGCCGAAACTATTTGGAGCAAGATTGTATTGATACGGGCATACCAATTGTTGCGATTCCCACTACTGCGGGTACTGGAAGTGAATCCACACGGTTTGCAGTGATTTACTACCAGGGAGCCAAACAATCGGTAAATCATATTAGTATTATTCCTGACTATGCTATTTTGGAACCGAAAGTGTTGAAGACTTTGCCCGACTATCAAAAACGTTGCACATTGATGGATGCTTTGTGTCAGGGTATTGAGTCGTGGTGGTCTGTTAACTCTACTCCACAATCGCAGGCGATATCTAAAAAGGCGGTGGAAATGCTTTATGATAATCTGCGTGCCTATCTTCAAGGAGATGAAGAGTCTTCTGCTCGTGTGATGGAGGGAGCTAATTTGGCTGGACAGGCTATCAATATCACCCAGACCACAGCTCCGCATGCTTTTAGCTATAAACTAACATCTATGTATAAATTGCCACACGGACATGCAGTGGCATTGTGCATGAGGGAAATATGGCCCTACATGCTAAAACATTTGAACAAATGTGTTGACAAAAGAGGGACAGCACATCTGGAAAACGTGTTGGATGAAATAGCTAATACGTTACATTGCAAGAGTAGGGAAGAGTCTGTGGAGATGTTCAGTTCGTTGGTTGATTCACTTATGTTACAAAGACCACAATCTCTTTCAAGAGAAGCGGATTTGGTAATATTATCACAGTCGGTTAATCCGGTAAGACTGAAGAATCATCCCATCGAATTGAATGAATTGGATGCTCGTAATATTTATGAAAGGATAGTACAATGAGGGAATTATTGGTAAAAATCGCCATAAAGTTGGGTGTGTACCAACAGATGATGAAGGTTGACAACCACATCCAGATGAAAAAACAAAACAAGGCATTCGCCCAATATGGATTGCAGACATTGGACGAAGCCATGAAAGCGGCCAAAGAAGCAGGGACAGAGCTTTTTTTGGCTTTCGGTACCCTATTGGGTGCATATAGGGAAAAGGGGTTTATTCCATACGATTGCGACCTAGACACAGGCATGCTGGGAGACCAACAATCGCAGCAATTTTTGGATGCTATGCAGCGTCATGGTTTACGACATATTCGAAGGTATTATGTGAAAGAAACAGGCAGGATATGTGAGGATAAATTTGAATATATGGGAGTTCATATTGATGTACACTATTTTTACAAGGATGAAAATGGGGAGTTGTTCTGCGACTTATGCCTTCCCCACGAAACAAAAGACTGGCGTACGGCAAATGCATCTGATGGATTCCCGTCCATTGTTAGAACTGTTCCATACAGCACGTTTGAGGAGAAGGATTTTATGGGTATTAAATGTTTTATGCCTGAAAAAGTTGTGGACTGGTTGAAAACTCTGTATGGGGAACATTTTATGACACCAGACCCCAAGTGGTCTATGGGTGATCACAAACGCAGGGCCCAGAGTCGGGGTGAGCGTTTGTATAGGGTGGAATTGAATTAAAACAGGCCACTATGCTGGCTTCTTTTACCTCATGTGGGGCTATCTATAGATGAGTTGTTTCTAATGTTTAGAATCAATTGGGTCTAAGTCAAACTTCAAGCGAATCAGATTTCTTAAGGAATTGACCTCTACCTGAGTTCGGAGTCGGACAGGATTACTGAGTTATTGAATAACCGAATGGCATGTTGGGCAATACTTTATTTGCCGAGTAACCCTCGTGTGACATTTCTACGGAAAGCCACCAGCTTGTTTCCTTTGGTGCATTCTCCACGAATGGCGAATCCGCACCACAGTGCTATCGTGCCTCCCCATTTTACAGCCTCTTTGCACAGGCGGTTTAGGTATTTTTTGCGCGAGATTTGTTGTGTACGGTAACGCTCGCTAACGCCAATACTATAGGTGAGACGGTCGAAGTAATCCTGGGTGAGCTTGTGGGGTGGGATGATGTGGTAGAGTATTGCATTGGGAAGATAGTAGAAATGCATGCCGTGTGTGGTCATTTTGTCGAAGAGGTCTTTTTCCTCTGCTCCGATGAGGCTGTTGCCTTTGCGCCCCAGTTCCACATTGAATAGTCCAACGGTGTCGAAAACACTTTTTCGGTAGCATGCATTGCCGCCACCAGGGAAAGCTCCACGCGGAAATTCACGTTTGTTATTTCCTAGAAAGAGTTTGCCGGTAATGAGTTGTCGGGTGTAGTGGGTCATCCATTCGGGCTCCTCGGTTTCGTAAACGGGAAGGATGGGACCACCGGCGGCGACTGCTTCGGGATGGTGTGTGAAGAAATCGGAATATGTTCTAAGGTATTCCGGGTTGACTGTGGCATCGTCGTCTACATAGGCCAAAAGGTCGCCTTGAGCATTTCGAATGCCACAGTTGCGGGCGTATGAGAGTCCTTGGTTTGTTTCGAGGAAATAGCGGAAACGGATGTCGGGATAGTCGGCTTGAAACCGACGGCACTCATTCTCGGTGCCGTCGGTGCTGTTATTGTTCACCAGCACAACTTCGTACTGGTCGTGAGGATAGTCGTTTTCGGCAACGCTCTTCAGAACGTTGTATATGTACTTGTCGCGATTGTATGTACAGAGGATAACTGAAATCATGCTTCTTTGACGTTTTTAGACTTGCGCTTGCGGTAATAGATAAACAGTGTGGCACCGATAATAAGCACTGTGGCTATGGAGCAGATGAGAGTGATGTGGTCCAGACGGTGCATGGTGGGAGCTTCATTGCGGAACTCAATGACGTGATCGCCTTCGGGGATAACCATTGCACGGAGAATGTAGTTGGCACGGAGATATTCGGCAGGTTGGCCATCGATGTATGCTTTCCAGTCGGGAGCATAGTATATCTCGCTAAAGACGGCAAGCATAGGTGTGCCGCAATGGCTGTGGTAAGTGAGTGTATTCAGGTTGGTGGGATGTTTATGTTCCATCTCTATAGTGGCGTTGCTGTCCCAAGCCAGCGCGTTCAGCCCTTTGATGCATGGTTCTGGCAGCCCGGTCAGTTTGCCGCCCATCTCAGGAATGTTGACGATAGCATCTGTGGCGGGATTAAACTCGTTCAGTTTTGTTATCTCGTCGTTGGCAGTCTCCACGGGTCGAATATTTTGTACGAACCAGCAGTTGCCCAGAGCGTCTGGATTGCGTTGCACCTGTCCGTTGTTGGCTACAATGTAACGGGTGTTAAGCATGTTCAGAATATTCGGGTTAATCTGATAACTGATGTAAAAGTCGATGATGTCTTGATAACGACGCAGTTTTGCAGCACTGTATCCGCCCACCTGGTTGTGGAAGGCAGAGGGCTTGGAGTCGTTGAAGGTGTTGACGGCAAGGTTCAGGACGCGGTAGTCTTGGTCGTTAAATTGGGCGGCTATAGCATCTATGTCGCGGTCGTACTGGGCGGGTTGCATTTCGAGCAAACGGGCATTGCGAACATAGTTCTCGCTATTGAGGTAGCGGCTGTTGACTCCTTGAAGGTCGATGACTATGAGCAGGGCCAGAACTACTGCAAGTATAGGAGCGGATTTGGGTTTGGATGAGAAGTGTTTGATATATGCCCAAAGTGCTGCAGCAGCCAATAGGATGAAAATAATGCTGCGCCAAGAATCGCTCACAAATAAGGCCTTTCGGTCTTTTATAAAGATGCTTTGAATTGTGGGCCATTGGTTGCCGTATTGTCTTGCCATTTCGGTGTCGGCACTACCGCTATAACTGAATCCTCCGCAAATCAAGAGGCCAATTAAAATGGTTCCAAGAGTGACTCCTGCTGAGATGTATAGACCGCGGAGCAAGCGTTTGGTGTCGTCCGGGCCTTGAGCTTTGGTTGCCTCTTTCAGTCCCAGAATGGCCATTAGAACAGCCAGTACGTTGGCCAATACCAAACTCATAGAGGGGGTGCGGAATTTATTGTACAGCGGCAGATGGTTGAATAACCACTCATTGAGGGGCATGAAGTTGCGTCCCCACGAGAGCAGTATGGCCAGAATGGTTGCTATGAGAATCCACCAACGTTCGGGTCCTCTCACTACTATCAGGGCAAAGATGAAGAGGAAGACTATAATGGCACCGAAGTAGACAGGGCCGCTGGTAAAGGGTTGGTCGCCCCAATAGAGAGGCATTTTGTCTTGATGGAAATTGGAGTAAGAGGCACTACTCTTGTCCACAGGTTCTATGCTGCCACCGCCACGGGAACCGGGAACCAGTAGTGTGTATGTTTCCCCTATGCCATAGCTCCAGCTGAATGCATAGTTGATGTCGAGACCTTTGTCGTTTGAGTTGTTGTTGCGGGGGTATTCCTGTCCATAGAGATCTTGCGGAGTTACGGTAATCTCGCTACCACCACGCATGGTGTATGCCATGTATTCTTGATTGACAAACAGGTGACGAGTGTTGCAGGCAAGAGCCAACAGAACTCCCACCACCAGAATTCCAATCGAGGCGAGTAATTGGGGAAGGTGTTTCTGTTTGATGGCATAGATGATATAAACCGCACCCATTATCACGCCAGCAATTGCGGTGTAGAATGTAATCTGAATGTGGTTGAGGGCAATCTGCAGTCCTAGTGCAAGGGTGAATAGGATTCCGCCCCACACCCAAGAGTGGATGGCTCTCTTGCGGTCTGTCCGTATTAGTCCGGCACCTTTCAGACACAGCAGTTCGGCTGCCAACACAGGAGCCATCATGGCCATTGCCCATGCTTTGGTGATATGTCCGGCCTCAATGATAATGATGTTATAGCTTCCAAGTCCAAATGCCAGCCCACCAAGTAATGCCAGCCAGGGACTGACTCCCAATGCCAGCAGGGCCACATAGAAGCCCAGCAGATATAGGAAAAGTACCCCCATATCATTCTGTCTGTTGAAGGGCTGCAAAGTGAGCAGGCTTTTGACTGGAGTGAATACCGATTGTTGAGGACTGTTTGTAATCTGATATCCAGGCATTCCGCCAAACATGCTGGGGCACCATGTGGAATAATCGCCAGTGGCTTGATGATAGTCTTTTTGTGCTTTGGCCATTCCCTCATATTTCTGTAGGTCGCCTTGTGGAAGGGCTTTGCCTTGCAGCAGAGGCATGAAATAGATGGCCGAAATGGCAAGGATAACTGCAATAAAGGCAGCGTGGGTAAATATGCTTTTTTTCATTGTGGTATTATGTTATCGATATGGGTTTTATAATGAAGTTTAGCGTTCTTGTTTGGGCTCTTGTTTGGTGACGGGGTAAGCAATTCGCGCATGATATATGCTCAGCATTTTGGATTTGAGTATCTGCCGTATGCGGGTAATGTCGCCAAAGGTGAGGTCGCAATTCTGTAGTTGGTGCTGATTGATTTTGCTGTCTATCACGTTGTCAACCAGTTTGTCTATAGCTTCCTTGCTATGGTTGTTGAGACTTTTGCAGGCGGCCTCAACGCTGTCCACGATCATCACTACTGCAGTTTCACGAGAGAAGGGCATGGGACCGGGATATTGGAAGTCAATAAGGTTGACGGGTTGGTCTGGGTGTTCGTTCACCTGTTTGGCATAGAAGTAACCAGTAACCGTGGTGCCGTGGTGTGTGCGTATAAAGTCTTGCACAGCAGACGGGAGGTGATACTTTTTGGCCAGACTGAGACCGTCTCTCACGTGCTGTATTATGATTCTTGCGCTTTCGGTATTGTCCAGTTCGTTGTGTGGATTGAAGTCGTTGTTTTGATTTTCGGTAAAATAGAGGGGAGCCTCCACTTTCCCTATATCATGATACAGGGCTCCAACTTTGGCGAGCAGGGCGTTTCCTCCAATCTCGTTAATAAGGTCTTCGCTGATGTTGGCAACCTGCATGGCGTGCTGGAAGGTTCCGGGTGCGTTGCGTGACAGTTCGCGCAGGGCTGGGGTGTTGGTCGACGAGAGTTCGAGGAGTGTGAGGTTGGTGGTCAGTCCGAACATCTTCTCAAAGATGTAAATGAGGGGATAGGCCAGCAGGAAGAGTAGGGCATTGAGGAAGAACACCAGGTAGCGGCTCAAATTGAGGCCGTCCAGGGTACTCTCCTGGCTCAGCACACCAAATGTGAAAATCAGAGAGTAGGTGAGGAATATGACAATGCTGACAACAAAGAATTTGCTACGGCTTTCGAAGTTGCGCACGGTGACTATCGACATCATGCCGGCGATGAGTTGGTAGAATATGAATTCGAAGGGGTTGGGCACCATGTTGGCCAAAATGATAATGGTGGTAACATGCACATAGAGGGCCACACGCATATCGAAGAAGATTCTCATGATAACAGGCACAATACACAATGGCACAATCAATATCAGCTCGGGATTCCAATACGATACCAGTGCAGTGGAAGCAGACATCAGCAATATGAGAATCATTACAAATGTGACCTTTGTGTTGTCTTCCAAGATAGGGTGATGTGTATTTTTCAGGAACATGTACAAGGCCAGAAATGCAAAAATACACAACATGAATTGACCCACAAACCTCCCAAATGGGCTGTAGTGTTCTTGAAATCTCTGGCTGTTTTCTTCCTCTAACGATGATATGATTAATGCTTGTTCTTTTGTTACAGTCTGTCCTTGAGAAATAATAAGTTGCCCCTGTTTCACCATTCCCGAGGTGGTTGTGAGTTGAGAGATACGCGAGTTGAGCTCCAGTTGTGTGCGGTTGGCATCATATACGATATTGGGTATCATTACGCTGTCGCGCAATAGGTTGTCGGTAATATCGAATTCTGTAATATACTCTTCGGGCGAGTGCTCCGAACCGATATTACCATCCAGTATTATCAGTTCGTGGGTCTTGAAATCGGGCATTTCCGAAGGAGTTTGGATGTATCCTATTGCATAAACGCTGTCAAGAGTCTTTCGCAGTTGTTTCAGGTTGACGTATGGATGTGTGGCAGTGAGTGCGTTCAGCCGTTCCACAGCTTGGGCGTATGCCTCTTTGTTGTAGTTGAAATATAAAGTCTGTTTGGCCTTTGCGGCATTGGTTTCCTGCTCTATCTCGCTTGGCGATTTCTTTACTGCAAAATCAAAGGGTGCTACCAAGTCGTTGTCTCTCCATATACTACCTTCTACATAGTCATATTGCTCTCCCGAATAAGTGTTGGGGAACATCAGCGGAATCAAAGCCGCCGATACCAGCATCAGCAATACTTTGGTCAGTATGGGCAGATGCTTGACGGTGGCGAAAATGATATTCTTTATTTGCATAACTAGTTGTCTTTGTTAATGAAATGGACAATGCAAGGATAGTATGTCTTCCCATTCAAAATGCAAAGGTACGAAAAAAAAACGACTTAACTCCTTTACTGTATTGTTTTTTGATTTTTCGATACAGCAAGACGGACTTGTGCGGCGTTGCCGTCGGAGTCGTAACCCAAGGTGTTGAGCTTGGGGGCGAATAGGGAACCTTTTGAGCCTGTCCGCCAATTCGACCTTATTTTGTATTGATATATAGAGTAATTAACCCGATTTATTAACCCTAAATTCAAAACAAAATGTCAGGTTACATTTTCAAGTACCAGTTGGCGATGGCCTACTTCCCCGAGGTTAAGCCCGAAACGGCCAGCAAACTCCTCTCCAAGGAGATTACCCGCAATGCGTCCTTGATGGCGGCTCTCCAAGCCACAGGCTACGACCACCGCACCGCACACCGCTTCTCTCCAAAGCAGCAGCAGATTCTGATTCAATTTCTCGATGAGCCGTAACCACAGACATCGCAGCCGTGAGGTTGTACCCAGCCCCACGGCTGCAACTTTCAGCAAAGGATTGTTGGCAACCTCTTCACCGCCTTGGCCTTGGTCTTGTTCAGCAGGTCAGCACAAACAATAATAAAAAGCGGGACGCCTATGGTTTAGAAGCCAACGTGTTGTTGTAGGAGGTAGTATTCTCTCACTTCACTGGGAGAACCCTTCCCATTTAATACAGCCAACATCAACTCGTATAGTTTCAAATGTTCCTTGATAAACAATGTCCTTGGATTTACTTTGTCTAACACGCTCCTTGCATAATTGTACTTATCGATATGTTCCAGCATGATTATTGTGAGGGCAATCTGCATTTCCGGCATGTCGTATTTACTGGTACTGGCATTGTTGTATGTAAGCACCTGTTCAAAATGAAACAATGCCGCATCATATTCTCCGATAGAACGATAGTATTTCCCCAAACAAGAATGACCCGCCATGGTGGCGAGATGTTCTTCTGGAAATAACTTAATCATCTTCTCCATCAAAACTGCCCCTTTTTTTCGTTGAGACTCTTCATCATCATGCATCAACTCATATGCCTCTTTTTTTATATACTGCGCTTTTTGGTAGTTTCCGTGTATGCGATTGACTTTCCGTTCCAACTTGAGTAATTCATCTTCAGACCAAAGCTCAATTTCAAATAATCGTTTATCTTCATTCATAGCCCGAGTGTTCTTATTTCGTGTGGAATTAATTGTTTGGGTGGCCTAAAGAATCGTATGTTCCATATGGCGGCCACATTTTTATATTCTGCATCTCGGAGGAAGGAGGAAATTGCAAGCGCCAACTTAAAAGCTGCAAGTCAATCAAGCTCAAGTCATAACGTTGTGCAATCAAATAATGCTCTTTGACGTATTCCCACCCGTACAACGCCAAAGTGTCAGCATTGAACACGAACACGATTAGGGTGTCATGTGTGTTCAAATCAACCTCATATGCATCCGTATTGACGAGTTCTTCATTATTTACAGAATGCGATTTCACCTCGCAAAACCAACCTGGTGTCGTTACATCTTGGACATACAAAAGGGTTGTGTCTGAATGGTTATGGCCTCTGCATATATAAATGTCAGAGGCAGAAGCGTTGTAAAACGAGATATGGTGATGTTGAGTGTCACTATCCTTTGTGCAAGTCATGGCTGTAAATAACAGACCCCCACAACATATCAGAACTATTTTTTTCATAGGTTTTATTATTAATGTTCCTCGTAGTTTTCTAATGAAAGCCAATTGATAAATCCAGTAATGAGGATCTCCCCAGGGAAAATATAATTATACCATGCAGGGCGAAGTAAGCCATTGTTCAAAACTGCCTGGTTTTGCGAATCGTCATATGGCAGACTATTGTCATAACCCCCAATAGGGTTAACCCCGAATTTCCATCCCGTGTAATTATCAATATACTTGTTGAAATATTTGAATGCCCTAATATTCGCATCCTGCTTCGCAGGATGATATTTATGTTTTTTATGGCCCATACAATTGAGTCCGCTGGGTATACCATAACGTGACAGATAAGATATTCCAAAATTTTGGCTTTGAATATAATGTCCGTATTCGTGCTGGAATAAGTAGTTATTCGGATCGGCTTTAAGATTATTGTCTCCATTGATATAACTGCCGAGGGTTACAGCTCCCCAACCTCCCACGTTATAAGTGACAACGGTGGCTCCATACAAATAATCTATAGACTGAATGCCTCCATTCGTGAAGCCTATCCACTCGGACGCATTGGCAAATTGCGACAATGTAAAACCAGCTAATGTCTGAGGGGCTTGCCATGTAAACCGGGATACTATTTCCCAAACCTGGCCGAAAAATGATTTGTTTGGGTCGGTAATAAATAATCCGCCCCATAACTTCAGGTCATTGCTGGCAATACGATTGGCAGTGTTCCACGCTGCCTCCCATCGATTATTTCCAGTGCTGAAAAATCCATGGATAAATCCTAAAATCCAGGAGTCGATAATAAAGAACTCCCCATTTGGATCAGTATACATAACAGGGTTGTTTCCGCAGTAGGAGTAGCGGTTGAATCCCTGTGTGGAGAAGGGGTTCTGCACCTGTGGGTCAGGCGAGAAGAAACGACCCAGTACGGGGTCGTAGAGGCGGGCATTCATATTGATGATGCCGAAACGATCGTAGTGCTCGTGTCCAGTGAAGCCTCGGCGGAAGGCGAGGTTGCTGCCATCCTGCACCAAAGTCCAGTCGGAAGCACTCATGCGGTTCATTAAGAACCTAATCACAACTTGGTTAATTGTAGGAAATTTTCTGTGAACCTAATATAGTTTTCTCCGTCTAGACCTTCATATCGTTTACTGTCCCTAATTTGTGTCACGTATCGTATTGCCTCATTTTTTTTGTCGGAGAGATACAGTATTATTGGATAGTATTCATCTCGTCTTATTTGAGTGTTAATCTCATTAGTCTCATATACATAATGGCAGAGCGATTCTAAGCTGTTACGACCTTCATAATAATGAAATGCATATTTTTTGATCGTGTCCACCATTTCATTTAATGTTTCTTCGGAATAGGTAAATTCGTTAAAGAACCACTCTTTATATCCTTTTTCTGGCATTAAATACCCAAGATTGCATCCCACGATAAACATGTCTTCTGATACATAGGGATTATTCTTTGGGAGATTGTTCAGCCGAAGAAATAATCTGTTTACAGATCGTATAGAGACTCCAACATGAACCGAAAGTATAATGACGTTTTTTTCAGAGGAACGGCGACTAGTTATATTGAGAGATAATGCTGAGTCCTGATTATTTGAAAAGACGTATATAATACCTTTCTTTTCGAACCCTATATCTTTTAATCGTGAGGTTATGTCAACATTTAGTCTTTTTTTGAACGGAGGAATCATCTTTTAAAACAATTTTATTATTATTATTGTGTAGTTTGTTGTAGGTTGTCCTACTTGTTCTAGACCCCAGACATTGGCTGCATTTTGGCCAAGAGGGACTATGGGGGCATGATCCAGCATCATTTGTGGATATACAATCTTCTGATTAGGCGTAAAATTTGCATATGGTCCATTTTTTACCTCAACCAAGGTTATCTCCATATTTGGACTTTGAGTGGCGATATCAACACGTACTCTGACCCCATTGAGTTCAATGGTCACTTCTCTTTGCAGAGTAGTGTATCCTTCACTTTCAAGTTCTTGTATTACATGTTCAACTCCGGCCTGTCCTTTTTGTTGAGGAGTCTGGTGGGTTGACATGTTTTCCGCTTGACATGGGGGCATCTCACTAGCTATACTTTTTCCTGTCCAAAAATTGTTTCCATTCATTTTTGCTGAAACACCTCCGGCGACACCACCCAAAAATGCACCTCCCGCTGCACCATATAGAAATCCATAGCCCATTTGGCTCATTGATTTTTCAAATGAATTGCCCGAGAGTAAAGACATACCAAGGCCATTCGTGACACCAGCAGCACCACCACTTGCAGCACCTGTAATGGCACCACCAAAGGCACCACCAATGCCTAATGATCCACATACACCGCCAACGACAGCTGTGGCTCCAGCGCCTGCGACACCAGCAACTCCACCAAAAAAAGCTCCACCAGCAATGTATCCAACCATATCCCATCCAGATGCTCCGTTATCTAAAGCCATATTGTAACCTTGAAACATTCCAATGGCAGCACCGATTATGGCAGGAATTAGCCAAGCGAATTCCCCATTTTCATCCACATACATAACGGGGTTGTTCCCGCAATAGGAGTAGCGGTTGAAACCTTGTGTGGAGAATGGGTTCTGCACCTGTGGGTCAGGGGAGAAGAAGCGACCCAGCACGGGGTCATACAGACGGGCATTCATGTTGATGATGCCGAAGCGGTCGTAGTGCTCATGGCCGGTAAAGCCGCGGCGGAAAGCGAAGTTGCTGCCGTCTTGATTAACCGTCCAGTCGGAGGCACTCATGCGGTTGCCCCATGGGTCAAAATGGCTACTTTGCACCACCTGTTTATTGCCATTCACTACGCGATCCCAACTCCCGAGTAGGTCGGTCTGAATATAATAGATGCTGTCTGTATTGGCAGTAATGTTGTATACATGCAACGCTACTATTCTCCCATCGGCATAAATATAGTCAATATAGCGGGAGCTTGAAGAACTTAACTCCAGTTCGCAGTCTTTTGATATAAAATATGTAGTATTGACAATGCTATTGCCATTCTTCAAGATGGATTTCTCGCGTTGAAGACCACTGCCGTATGAGAGTTCCAATGACCACCCGTTTTCGCTGATGGTCGCTGGGCGGTTGCGGCTATTATATGTAACATCACACTGCGAGGAGGAAATTACCCCGTTGTCGTCAATAACTTCAACAACAGCGTGAGGTTTATCAGCATCGTAGACATAATCGTAATTGCCAATTTTGCTGTTCTTGTTGATATTCCCATTATCTTCGTATGTATAATTGTACGATTGTGTCCCGTTGATTCCAACGGATGTCAGGCGGCCTAAGATGTCATAGGTATAATCTTCCTGCTGTCCAGTTTTTGTGTCCTTCTTGCGCGTGACATATCCATTCTCATTGTAAGAGTATTGGAGTGTAGAATACTGGCTACCTACATAATAGGTAGGCCCGACAATTGGGACAATGGGCTCATCACCAGGATTAATGGGAACAATTATATCTCCACCTTGAATTTCATTGCCCTCAGTAGTGTTGGAAAGTGGGTCAATCCCGGGCCATATAATTTCGCGATACCCATATTTGACCTGAGTAGGCAGCCCCCATGCGTCATACGTGTATTCAACGCCAGTGTTATTACCAAACCAACAGCGTTTCGGTTGTCCGAGTGTGTTGCGGGAATCGACAGTATATATGGCGGTGTTGGTGGTGTGGCTTTTCAAATACTTAAGCTGTCTGTTGTCGTCGTATTCATGTCGTAGCACAAAGCCGCTTGGGTATTGTGTGGTGTAAAGTTGCCCATTGCTGTCGTATGTATAGGTGTGGGTGTAGGGACTGCCGCCGATGTATTTTGTAACATTCGAGACACGCCCTACAGCATCATAATTCAGCAGTTGATAAATGGCGTTGTTGTGGTGGACACGTGTGACTTTTCCTTTCGTCGGTGCTGCTGTCCCGTAGATGTACCTATATACGTCTATACTACCATTCAAAGAATATGTCTTCGAGGCAACTCGTCCTTGATTGTCGTATGTTATTGTTGTTATGTCGCCTTTGCCGTCAGTTTGGGACAGCAGACTGCCCCATGCATCGAATGTGCTGGTTGTCACCCCAGCATCGGGGTCTGTCAGCGAAAGGCGGTTGCCACGACTGTCGGTTAGGATAGTGGTAATTCCGCTTGTGGTGGTGATGCTTGTGCGGTCGTATATTTTACCACTATGCGACACTCTGTCGTAAGCGTATGACACCACTCCTCCATTATCCTCAATCCTAACCACACGCCCGGCAGCATCGTAATACTTCGTCGACTCGGCCCCAAGCTTGTCTACAACACTTTCTTGATAGAGATGCCCTGAATCGCCGACACTGTAAGAATACGTGTTCTTTTTGTAATTTGACGAATCTTTTACAAGTCTGCCGAAAATGTCGTATTTGTAAGTTTCCCACTTTTTTGATGAGGTCGATGTTGAGGTATTGGTGTAAGGCACCAGGGTCTGCTTTATCACCTGCCCTAGTTTGTTGTACACTATATCCATATAACCTTGACCAGCAACATAGGTGTGGGTTTTTCTGCCAAGGTAGTCATAGTAGGTACGGGTTTCGGGTTTGCCGTTCTCGGCTACGGTAGTGTAGCAACAAGCATTGCTCAATCCTCCAGAAGCACTGGTGTATGTTATCGTCTTTGCTGTTGAATCGGGGAATGTCGCCAACGTCATACGGCCAAAATCGTCATACTGATATTGGGTAACAAGATTGTTGATGTCGGTTTCAGACAGACAAAGTCCAGTGGCGGGGTCAAACGTTTTTTGCGCAACATTACCAGCATGGTCGGTTGTGCGGATTACAAAACGGTAGGTCGGGTCGTAGATGAATGTTTTGGAACGTGGGCTGTTATTCCCTCGTTGAGACGTTACAATTGATGTTGGGAGACCGTAGCTATTATATGTATAAGTTTCTGTCGTGGACAATCCACAGTTGTCAGACTGTGTCTTTGTCAGAGGATCTCCGTAAATTGAGTAAGAAAACGATAAGGTATCACGCCGTGCAAGTGTGCTTGATGAGCTATTGTATTGCAGCGTAGTTATTCGACTTGGCTTGACAACAGACACACCATTGGTTAGAGAATAGGAAGTGTATGTATAATTAGTGCGCAGACGAGACGTTAACTCAGTTGGGCTTGAAATGAAGCACCATGTTTTATTCTGTTGGGATGGCCGCCAATGGGTTGTATTTAGTGATGTCGAGATAACGATTTTGGTGTTTTTCAAATAATCATAGTTTGTTGAATTAGATACATACGGCAAGAAAGACACATTGCCAAAAACCGTTGTACGGTATTTGCTACTATTGACATTGATGGTTTTAGAAACAAGAATATCATCCGTAGGCTGAATGAGATGCGATTTTGCACTCCAATACCGGTTTTCTCCAACACTGACTTGATCAGGTGTAACATAATTAACAACACTATCTGGCATCAGCATAGCGAATGTCGCGTTTGTCCCTTTGGGCACACGGGAGAAAAAGGTCTCAGACACATTGCTATTGTTCTTCATGCCGAACTCCGCGAAACCTATAAATTGGCGTTTGGCTGCATCATATTGGGCATCACCATAGTAGAAACATGTGGTGTCGAATCCATTCAACCCATTTGAAACGATAAGGTTTTTGACTAATGGCAGTGGCATCCAGTTCATACCCGTCCCAAAATAGCGAGTGGGCATAAGTGATATTGTGCTGTATTCCAGCTTGAGCTTCTTCCCGACATTATCTGTAATTTGACTTACAAAATATCCTGGAAAACTATCCTTGTGGAAATATTTTATCGACCCCACCTGTTCGCCGCTATTAGGGTTGCTGAAAAGAATGTCAACAATTCCATTTCCATCAAAATCACCCATTGAATAATGCCCTTGCAAAAAAGCCTGTGCATTGGTGTGAGCGAATGTTCCTGTTTCTGAATATTGAAATACATCATTGTAGCATCCTTTAGATAGGATGTATTTTATTGTATTATTTGCCACAGGCTGGATGATGTCGCTTTTCCCATCACCGTCAATATCACATACGATAGGGGGGTACTTGGGTCTTTCACTGTTTGTCGTGTAATGTGAACCATCCAGTTCAGGGACTATTTGTAATGTCCAACTGTTTTCCCCTCTTCGGACTGCCATTTTCCATTGTGACTCATTGTTAGGAAGAAAAAGCAAATCGGACATTCCGTCACCATTGAAATCACCGACAGCAAGGTATTGATATGCATTGGGAAATCCATCTGTCTCCATCAGTTCCCATGCACAAGATTTGATATTGTAGGTATATATGTGACTCTTCAGGCCGAATAGAAAAATCAAGTCGGATTTCCCGTCTCCGTTGAAATCTCCTGCATAGCAATAATCGTACGAGTTCTGAAGCGTGGCTACTGTGCTGGATGTACCTGCAAAGTGTCTAAAACTGATAAAATTGTCCCCTGACCTAAATGCGACAGGCTCGACTATACCATCACCATCGAAATCACCCCAAATCAAACCATTTGCTTGAGAGTAGAATATTGTGGAAGGGGAAGAGATTCCAGTACTGGAAATCTTTAGTGAAAAATAAGTGCCATCATTACGATTGCGATAAATCACCTCATCAATGCCATCCCCATCTATGTCATACGCAGACAAATTATCAAATTTGTCGACAGGGAAATTGTATCCTGTGCCCAAAACAAAAGTCATTCCATTTTCAGATTTCTTGATAAGATGTATTTTATTCTGATTATCAATGGATGCAATGTCGTATATTCTGTCGCTGTCAAAATTCCCTGCGGTTACCCTATACCCCCCTGTGAGTAACGACACTGTCTCATCTGTAGTCATGCTTGACGAAAAAGTGTTCCAGTTGATACTAGTTGTGGAAAGAGTTTCGTTATTGGCATTAAGGATTTCTATCGAAGAAAGCCTGTCATAAGGTAATGCTGAGTTGTAAGAGAATACATATTTACGTACAGCGGCTCCTTGATACTTTGTGGCAATACTTTTAATTCTTTTGCTTTGACGAACCCTATACCCACTGACATATCCATCATTCGGATTAGGCATGGTTTCGTATTCAAAACAAACACTTGCGTATGCGGGTGAACCATCAGAAAGAATAGTGTAATCAATATGGTTAATCCAGATTTCCCCGTCACTTTGTTGATAATAATATTTCATATAGTTGCCGGCAGGATCGGTTATTTTGCTTGCCATCCACGACAAACACTTTCCGCTGTTCACTATCAGCTGTGCATCAACACCTCTGCCATATTCGACAACTGTGCCGTCTTGCAAGGTTTGTGTGAAAAAAAAGTTATTGGATGTGCCAACCTTATTGACACGTGAAAAGTCTTCCACCTCAAAGCAATAAACCGCATTGGTGGCTTGATATGAGGTGCCCGAAAGTAGAAGCATCCTGTTTCCGTCAAGGGCAAAGCGATCGGTTGTGTCATATCCAACAGGGATAATGTTTCCATCGTAATACCTGTTTTGAGGAACGCGGGTTATGCTAGATATGCCTTGCAGTCCCCATTTCTGTCCGAAGACATTTAGCCCGGACATGCTGTTATAAACGACAGACAAGTTGGGCTGCAACCCATTTGTCCCAGGAACAACCTCAATAGGAATGGTATAAGTCGCCGCACCAATGGCGGAAACATCAACCGTGGCGGGTATCACAGCAGGTTGTGCGGAGGCATTTGCGGCGAGGACAACTGCCAAGACAAATAGAGTCGTCTTGATATACTTCATAATTATGTTCCTTATTTTTTAATTATTTTCCATATAGTATGTTCCTCATTCACATAAAGGTCAATAATGTAGTACCCTGTTGGATATGTGGATAAATCCAATTCGACGGCATACCCATCACCTTCTTGCTCGTGAATAAGTCGGCCAT
The DNA here is from genome assembly GCA_900319865.1 of uncultured Bacteroidales bacterium. Taxonomy (GTDB): domain Bacteria; phylum Bacteroidota; class Bacteroidia; order Bacteroidales; family P3; genus Colimorpha. The sequence goes on from ONQD01000017.1 coordinate 38,896, forward strand.
GGCTGTCAAACAAACGGATCTTGCTGTTGCCTATCTCGTCTCCACCCTGCATTTCTACGTATACTTTGCCCTGTGTGGGATTGGGGTATACTTTCATTAGAACTGACTGCATCTGATCAATGTAATAAGTCGAATCAGAGTAGCTTCCACCCTTTGCCATCATGGAGACCTGCAACACCTTACGTGTTATCCTGTTCCCAGCTGCATCATAAGATATTTCAATGGGCAGAGGGTTCTGGGCATAAGAGAAAGGTGCGATTGCCACCAAAGACATAAATATAAATATTTTTCTCATAATCTGTGTTATTAACTCTTGTTGGTGTTATGTATGGGTTCATTATTACGTGCGCCAATGATACTTCATTATGACACTAATAATTTAAATGTTAAGTTCTTGCACATATATTTTTTGTTTGATAAGTTCTTACAAAGATACAAATTATTTCCGAACTATCAAATTATATATTTGAAAGCGAGAAAACTCCAACTGAATATCCCGCACTTATCCCGCACGAATACGGTATGAATCCACCACGTATCCGCCACGAAAGCGGACATATCCCGATTCCGTTTTTTGCCACTACCGTACTTTTGCACCGTCTTTCAAAGCTAAGCCTCGCAGGTGCACATGCCGAGTTAAGCCAAGAGGACAGCCAACAAAAGTTTAACATTAAAAACAGAAAGGAATTACCGAAGGATGTAATTGCCCTAAACAAACTTGAAGATAACAGCTGTTGCCTCATGGGAATGGATGTTACATGGAGTAGTCTTCAAAATCAACCACGTAGCTCTGTATTTGTTCAAATAGGATTGTGAGATATTTTTTCAGGTTTTTGATATAAGTCTCGGTCCGTGCAGGCATTTTGTCCGGGGCGCCCTGATACAGCGATGTTTCCGGTCCATTTGGGGAGTTAAACCTGATTGTGGCCATATCGAATATGCCGCCCGTGAAATAATGCAGTTGGTTCCACATGCGGTGCTCATATATGTCGTCGCTGTTTGGCTCGGATATGTTGTTGAGAAATGCGTCGTACAGTTGTTTTTGAATATCCCACGCATCGCGTCCGCGAATCAGGAGCATTTTCTCGTATGGACCAAATGTCGGGTCCGAATCGCCGAAAGGTGAACGTTCTATAAGCACAAATGCCAACCGGGTTTCGTCATCGTAGCAACTAAAGCATGGATAGACAGCGTCTTCAATCGGAATGTCGTCTATTCGTGTGAGCTTCAACTGAAGGGCGTCATTCAATTTGGCCGCGAATTCATGGTTCATCATGTTAGTGTTGAACATGACAATGGCTGTATCATCAAAACTGAATATTGGGTCTGGAATGAACTGGGGCGATTTTGTGCGTGCCATAAAGCTCTATTTTTTATTGGTTTTCATGTCTTTTCTTTTGATATAAATTATTTTCGCATTGTCTATCTGAAAGCGTTCTTTTGGGTAAAATCAGGTCGGTAACAATGCTGCGAATCAAGCTCCTGCACCCATCCCTTGTGCAGGCCTATGTTGTAGAAATGGTCAGTCACTTTCTGGTATTCCTCTTCCGTCAGCGTGCGGTTCAGTGGTTCAGGTAAACCGTCAAAAGGCGGGTAGTATTGCGCCATAAGTGCCACATGCAGGTTTGTGGATATGTCTGCAATTGCATCGAGAACATCAATGCTGTTCTGAATGTGTCCGGGCAGTACAAGATGTCTTATAATGATGCCTCTGTATGCCAAGTCGTTGTCGTCGGTTGGCAGAGCCGACCCTTTTTGGTTGTACATCTCTTTCAGAGCCTTCAGTGCCACCTCGGGATAATTCTCGGCATGACTGTATTTCTTTGCAAGTGACGGGTCCATGTATTTGAAGTCGGGCAGATAAATGTCTATGTATGGCGCCAGCTTCCGCAGTGTCTCGATTGAGTCATATCCGCTTGTGTTGTATACTGTGGTCGGAAACAACCCACGTTTGTGCAATGCTTCAACTATGTCCGGAATGCAGTGGGCGTAATGGCTTGGGGTCACAAATCCCACCATGTTTTCTGTCTCTTTAAGCACCTTTTCCACTTGGTCCACAATTGCCTCAATGCCCACAAAGGGCAGGGTTGTGCCTGGCTCCAGTGTAGCTCCGCTGATGGCGTGATTCTGGCAGAATATGCATTGCAGGTTGCAATGGGCAAAGAATATGTTGCAAATGCCCTTTTGCCCGCTCAATGGTGGCTCCTCGCCCAAGTGTGCACAAATGGTGGCCGCCTCGGGTTGGGGCTTAGCGTTGCAAAAACCAAGACTTACAGCGCGCTCGGCGTTGCATTTTCGGGGACAGATGTTGCATTTCATGTTGCAAAAATACATTTTTTTTCGCAAAAAACGTTTGTTGTTGTGAAAAAAAATGTGCTTTTGCATTGTTGATAATCCATGCCCTTGATGGGTAATCGGGTGGGCGACAGGATATAATAAATACGTCGTTGAGCGAAATGTTTTATCTGTGGCACACGAATCTAGCAAATTCTAATCTGCCGTACGATGAAAGCAGTTTCCGTTGTCCAGTGTTCAGTTATACATTGTTTTTATGGAAAGTCATCGGCGTGGGCATTGGCATTGGCATTGCTTATCCTCGGAAGATGGGCGTGCTAAAGCCCCCGTGTGAGGAATAAGCGATGAATATGATACCCGCATCTCTTTTTTTATGATTCCCTTGATTAACAAACTTATTTTGATTCGGTAGAAATAGGTTGTTTGCGGGTGTTGTATATGCCACCCTCTTTTGTGTTTCATGGCATAGCACGTGACATGGATGAGTTGCGAAGCTATGGGATTTTTATGGGATAATCGAAAATTCTTATATGTTTTTTTTATTATAATCGAAAATTCTTAGTATCTTTGCAGTCGGTATTTAAACAGAATAATTGATTCGCCAAGAACTACCCCGACCACACATTTGAGGTGGTCAGTCCTGACAATTATCAGGATTTTGTCAAAGGGGTGATTTGATTGTAGGTGAAACTGTCGTCAAGTTTGTGTGTATGTGTACTGTAGACATACGTATTTGTCCCTTTTGCGGGAATCCAATAGGACTATTTAATGTTAAACATTGAACAATATTTTCCCCTTTTAACGAATAATTCAAAAATTATTCGTATCTTCGCAGATAACATGAAATGTATCATTAAATATTAATATTATGACTATAAAAGATTTAGAGCCAAAAGAATTGTGGGGTAATTTCTATCACCTCACTCGTTGTCCCCGTCCGTCCAAACATGAAGAGGCTGTTCGCGACTTCCTCGTGAAATGGGCAAAAGAACGCAAAATCGAATGCCGTGTTGACAAAGTGGGTAATATTATAATGTCCAAACCTGCCACCCCCGGCATGGAGGACCGCTGCCCCGTAGTTCTGCAGGCCCACATGGATATGGTGCCTCAGAAACGTGCCGGCAAGGAACACGATTTCCTCAAAGACCCCATCGAGACCAAGATTGTTGATGGCTGGGTGTACGCTTGCGATACTACCCTTGGTGCCGACGACGGCCTCGGCGTGGCTGCAGCCATGGCTGTGCTCGAGAGCAAGACCATCAAGCATGGCCCCATCGAAGCTCTCATCACCACCGACGAGGAAACCGGCATGACCGGTGCTTTCGGACTGAAACGCGGTGAGCTGAAAGGCAAATACCTCCTCAATCTCGACAGCGAGACCGAGGGCGAGCTTTATGTAGGTTGCGCCGGCGGCATCGATGCCACCATGTCCATCCCCTACACCACAGAGAAAGCCCCCAAGGATTATTGCGCCGTCCGCCTCACCATTGGCGGTCTCAAGGGTGGCCACAGCGGTATGGAAATCAACTCTGGCCGTGCCAACGCCAACAAAATTATGTTCCGTCATCTGCGCTGGGTTGCCGAATGCGGCATCCGCCTCATCAGCGTCGAGGGTGGCAGCCTCCGCAACGCCATTCCCCGCGATGCCACATGTGTTATCGCTATGCCTAAAGCCCACAAGGATTGCATCCTCGCCGAGTTCGACAAGGTGGCTGGCTGGGTCAAGAAGGAGTTGGCCAAACCCGAACCCGATTTCTTCATGAAGTACGAGCCCGTCCGCATGAATCCCACCGTTATCACCGAGGCCGATACACAGAAAATCATCAATGCCGTCATGATTGCTCCCAACGGCGTTATCCGCATGAGCAAGGATATGGAAGGCTTGGTCGAAACCTCCCTCAACCTCGCCAAGATGCACACCAACGGCAAGAAATTCATCATCCAGGCACTGCTCCGCAGTTCGGTCGACACCGCCAAAGAGGCTCTCGCCGAACGCCTCGTTTGCCTTGCCGAGCTTGTTGGCGGCACTTGCCAACTCACCGGTGCCTATCCCGGTTGGAAACCCAACATGGAAAGCGGACTGCTGAAGACCATGAAGGATACCTACAAGAAACTTTATGGCAAGGAGCCCGCCGTGGTGGCTATCCACGCCGGTCTGGAATGCGGCCTGCTGGGCGGCAAATACCCCGACATGGAGATGATCAGTTTC
>ONQD01000012.1 GCA_900319865.1 uncultured Bacteroidales bacterium
AAGATGGGCTCCGTCATCGACGACAGCGACACCCTCTACCTCCGTCCTGAAACCGCTCAGGGCATCTTCGTCAACTTCCTCAACGTCCAGAAGTCTGGCCGCATGAAGATTCCTTTCGGCATTGCCCAGATTGGCAAGGCCTTCCGCAACGAGATTGTCGCCCGTCAGTTCATCTTCCGCATGCGCGAGTTCGAGCAGATGGAAATGCAGTTCTTCGTCCGTCCTGGCACCGAGATGGAGTGGTTCCGCTACTGGAAAGAGGAACGCCTCAAATGGCATCTCGCCCTGGGCATTCCCGCCGAGAAATACCGCTACCACGACCACGAGAAACTGGCCCACTACGCCAACGCCGCCACCGACATCGAATTTGAGTTCCCCTTCGGATTCAAAGAGTTGGAAGGCATACACTCCCGCACCGACTTCGACCTCAGCCGCCACAGCGAGTTCAGCGGCAAGAAACTCCAGTATTTCGACAGCGAGCTTAACGAGAGCTACACTCCTTATGTTATCGAAACCTCTATCGGTGTCGACCGCACCTTCCTCGCCATTTTCAGCCATGCGCTGAAGGACGAGACCCTCCCCGACGGCTCCACCCGCACCGTGCTCAACCTCCCCGCCATGCTCGCGCCCTACAAAGCCGCCGTGCTCCCCTTGGTCAAGAAAGACGGCCTGCCCGAGAAGGCTCGCGAAATCATGGATCTCCTCAAGCATCACTACATGTTGCAGTACGACGAGAAGGATGCCATCGGCCGCCGCTATCGCCGTCAGGATGCCATCGGCACCCCCTTCTGCATCACCGTGGACAACGACACCCTCAACGACAACACCGTCACCGTCCGCCACCGCGACACCATGCAGCAGGAGCGCGTAGCCATCGACAACCTCAGCAGCTACCTCCATTCAAAGCTGAAATAAAACAACACAGGCGAAAAGTGAAAAGTGGAAGGCCGAAAGTCCTTTTCAATTTTCACTTTTCGCCTTTTTAAATACTCATCTCCATGCAAAACTCCCTGTCCCGTTATCTGGTGATATACACCGTTGCCCAACTGCCCATGTTGGTCATCGCAGCCTTTTTCCCCTATATTTTCAGCATGGACACCAGCCCCAACATGCGGGCACTGCTCCGCGCCCTCCTCGACTACGTCCCCTTCCTCATCCTCGCCGCCTTCCTGTGGCACGACATGTCGACCGCCCGTCGTGTTTCCCCCTTCGGTCTGGTGCTTACCGCCACTTGCGGATTTACCGGATACCTCATGCAGCGCACCGGGCTCCCCCTAGTGCGGAAATATGGATGTGTCACCATTGTCTACACACTCCTGCTTCTGGTCTCAATCTATTTTTTCCCCACCTACACCAACCTCCTCACCATTGCCTTCCAGATTCTCACCCTCATCCTCGTCCTCAGCGACCTCAACCGTCTTCCCCTTTCCCGCAACCCAGCCACCGCCTGGCTCTTTGCCCTGCTCATCATCACCTGCTTTGCCCAACCTTTTGTCGCCATTCTGGCACTGCTCCTGCTCCATCATGCAGAGCATCCCGACAACGCCGTTGCCGCTCTCAAATCCTACCTCCTCCCCATTGCCCTTATCTCCTTGGCCAAACGTATCTGTGCCGCACTTCCTGTCTCATTCACCCTCTTTGGCTTCCCCGCCTCGGTCATCCTCTCCACACTCCTCGGGCTTGTCCTCTTGGTCATCATTATTGTGATGCTCTACCGCGATGCCCCCAAGGCCCGCCTGCCGCGCTTCTGGCTCTGCGCCTCCGCCATCGGCTCCGCACCGGTCTCAGCCCTGTGCTGCCTTTTTGCCCAGCAAGAAAACAAAGAAGAAGAATAACAATCAATTAATATTTTTATCATGAAAAAGTTCCTTATCCTTGGCATAGCACTTGCCGCCGCCTTCACCCTTTCAGCGCAAGTCAACCTGCCAGTCGAGACCTTCCACCTCAAAAACGGTCTCAAAGTCATCCTCTGCGAAGAGCACAGCCAGCCGCAAATCTACGGCTGCGTGGTGGTGCACGCAGGCAGCAAGAACGAAAACCCCAACGCAACCGGTGTGGCCCACTATTTTGAGCACATCATGTTCAAAGGCACCGACCTCATCGGCACCACCAACTGGGCCAAAGAGAAACCCTATCTCGACAGCATCAGCGAGGCCTACGACCGTCTGCAAGCCGCCACCAACGACGAACAGCGTCACGACATCCAACTCGAAATCAACCGTCTCAGCATCGCCGCCTCGCAATACGCCATCCCCAACGAGGTGGATGCCATCCTGCAGAATATGGGCTGCACCGGCCTCAATGCCGGCACCAACTACGACTACACCGTCTACTACAACACACTCCCCTCCAACCAGCTCACTAACTGGATGGATGTCTATGTGGAGCGTTTCCGCAACCCCGTCTTCCGCCTCTTCCAAAGCGAGCTCGAAGCCATCTACGAGGAGAAAAACATGTACGACAACCAGCAGATGCGTGCCTTTGCCCGCAACATCCTCACCGAGTCGTTCGGCGAACATCCCTACACACGCGATGTCATCGGCCTTGCCCAGCACCTCAAGAATCCCCAGCCCAGCGAGATGCAGAAATTCTTCAACACCTACTATGTGGCCAACAACATGACCCTCCTGCTTGTAGGCGACTTCAACACCTCCGAGGTCAAGAAACTGGTGGACGACAAATTCTCCGTCTGGCCTTCCGGCAACGTGCCACAGCAGCCCACCTATTCCCTCCCCAAATTCGACAAGCAGAAAATCCTCAATGTGCGGCAAACACCCATCAAAGCCGGCATCATGATTTTCCCCGGTGTGCCGCAAAACCATCCCGACAAGCTGGCTCTCGACATGCTCAGCTCCATCCTCGGAGGCAACACCGGCCTCCTCAGCAAAGCCGCCACCGAAGGCCGTTTCCTCATGGCCCAACACATGCCCCTCTCGCTGCAAGATGCGGGTTCCAATGCCATCCTTTACATTCCCAACCTCCTGTTCCAGAGCCATGCCAAGGCTGAGCAGGTGGTGTGGGACTGCCTCGACAGCATCAAGCAGGGCAACTTCAGCGACGACCTCATCGAGGGCATCAAAGTCTCCTCCTACGCCGGCCGCCAACAATCCGTCGAGGGAATATCCCAAATCTCCAACCTCCTGTTGCAGCTCGAACTTGAAGGGAGCAACTACCAGGAATGGCAGAAAGACATCAACCGCTGGATGGGCCTCACCCGCGACGACATCATCGCCGTGGCCAACAAATACTTCGACCCCGACCACTGCACCCTTGTCCGCTCCAAGATGGGCTTCCCCGCAGGCCAGCCCGCCGTCAAGCCCGACTGGGAGCATCTCGAACCCGCCAACAAAGACGCCTCCTCGCCCTTTGCTCGCACCATTGCCGCCAACATCCCCGACCCCATCAAACCTCAAGAAATCGACTTCAAACGCGACATCGACATCATGCCCATCAACTCCCACTTCTCTCTCTACAGCGTCCCCAATCCCTACAACGACATCTTCAAAATAAACATCTACTTCAACTACGGCACCCTCGACAACCCCGACATCGACAACGCCATTGCCTATCTCGAACAGCTCGGAGCCGACTCCTTGGACCTCCAGCAACTCAACCAGCAGCTCAACCTCTACGGTGCCCATTTCTCTCTCAGCAGCGACAACGACAACTCCTACCTCTATATCCGTGGCCTCGAACAACATCTGGACAGCATCCTCGCCCTCTGCCACCGATGGCTCACCAATCCCCGACACGACAAAAAACAACTCGAAATCCTTCTCGACGGCATAAAGAGCAACGAGAAAGCTGTCAAGAACGATGCCGACAGCTGGTATAGCGCCCTCAAATCCTACGTCAACTATGGCGACCAGTCTTACTATCTCCGCTCCACTCCCTACAAGCAATGGGGCAAACGCTCTGGCGAGCAGCTGCACCGCGAAGTGATGCAAATCTTCACCCGCAACGGCTATGTCACCTTCTCCGGCAACACACACCCCTCCGACCTCGTCGAAAAACTGGTGCGCTACCATCTTGTGCCCGACAGCGTCACCGACATGCCCTCGCGCGACTACAAGAGAAAGCAATATACCTCGCCACAGCTCTTCTACTCCACCAACAAGAAGTTCCTCCAGTCTGACATCTACATCACTATCCCCAGCACCAAGTTCGACACCCTGCTGCACCGCCCCGACGGCGCACCCTCCGACCAAGCCTTGGTCGCTCTCTTCAACGAGTATTACGAGTATTTCGGCAGTGGCATGAACAGCGTCATCTTCCAGGAAATACGTGAATTCCGCTCACTTGGCTATAGCACCGGTGGCGCTTTCTCCTACTACATGCTCAACCTCAACCCTGCCTACACCTACACCTATCTCGGCACCCAGTGCGACAAAACCCTCGAAGGTGTAGAGGTCCTGCGCGACCTCATGATAACCTTCCCCGAACGTCCCGAAAAACTCCAACCCGCCATCCAGCATCTAATCGTCTCCCGCAACAGCAACTACATCACCTTCCGCAACCTGCCCGGCATGGTACGCTATTGGGTTGAAAAACGGGGCTGGAATCGTGACCACCGCTACGAACTCACCGAGCAAATCAGCCGGCTCACCCTCAACGACCTACGTGCCTTCCATGCCAAGTACATCAAAGACCGTCCCCTCGTCGTCACCATCTCGGGCAACGCCAAGAAGTTCGACCCCGATGCCGTTGCAAAGCTCCTTGGTCCCAACGTCAAACCCATCAAAGTCGACTTCGACCAAATGTTCCGTTTCTAACCCAAATCGGTCATCAGGGTTTAACACAAACCGGTCACCAGGGTTTAACCCAAATTGGTCATTAGAGTTTAACTCATAACATCTACAACCCAAACATCCGACCCCTCAACCAGGTCGGATGTTTTTCTTTGCCCCGCCCCAAATCCGCATCTCATCCCTAATCCTTCTGCCCAAAATCCACATCTCATCCCTCTCCCCTCCGCCTCTACTACCCTCTCACCTCCCACCAACTCCATCCCAAGAAAATCATAACCTATGCGGTTAAGAAAACTTCAATAAGGACTCAATACAAGCTTAACTTGTAGCGAAGCCACACCGGCCCGGGACACAATCCGGAATAGGTAAAGAAGACTTCTAAAAATCACATCGAAGAGGTGTGACCATTAATAACACTGAGAGAAAGTCCAATGGAAGAACCATGTGCCGTGACACTCAGTTATCCGAGAGGTGCGTCCTGAAAGGACGCTACATATATACAGAATTTACAGAACCCACCTAAAGATAGAAACGGACGAGAAACAGGCTGATTAATGCAGGAGGGTTACTGTGCCGACGGTGTTTTGATATTGGTCGGGGTTGGCGGCAACGGAGTAGCGGCATTTGTAGGCATAGCTGCCCTGCTGGCAGGGGAGGCCGTTGTAGGTACCATCCCACGGGGTTTGGATGTCGGAGGTGTGGAAAACGAGTGTTCCCCGACGGTCGTATATCCACAGCTCGAAGGAGGTTATTTCATTGCCGTAGGCACGGAAGAGGTTATTGGTGGACTGGCCGGGGGTGAAGACATTGGGAAAATAGATTGCATCCTTGAATACGGCGATATTGACATGGGCGGTATCGGCGCAATAATCGCTGCTCACAGCGAGGTCCAAGCCGATGGAGTCGACATCGTAGGGCACATCCAGTTGGAGAACAGTCTGGCGGACCTCGTCGGAGACGAGCTCGTTGTTGTACCAGACAAACCACTGGTGGGAGCTGATACGGCCCTTGCTGCGGCTGAGTGCGGTGAGATTGTGCTGGTCGGAGGTGATGACGGACGGGCTTGTGGAAATCACGGCTTTGACGTTATCGATAACCGTGAGGTTGACGGTGTCGTAGGATGGACAGGGCAGATGGCTGCCGTGGTCGGCGACAAGTATACAGGTCTGCCCCAACGAGAGGAGCCGGACAATGGAATCGTTTTCGTGGCCGGAGAGGCCGTCGTTGGTGGCGGAGGAGTACCAGCGGGTGTAGGGGGCGGAGGTGTTGGATTTGAGGATATAATAGGGTGGATCCTCGCAGAAGCCTTCCATATCGATGCTTACGCCGAAATGGTAGACTTGGGCCACACGGATAACAAATACGGAATCGGGCACGGCACCGCGGCCGGGAATGCTGTCGGAGTAGAATCCCGCTTCGGTGATGAGCAGATTGCGCCAAAGGATGGTGTCGTCGCCACAGAGGGTGTCGCGCTTGGAAATCAACACATGGTCGCGGACAAAAAGATGCAGCAGGACAATGGAGTCGCAGCCGTGGACAGATGTGAAATGATAGCGGTAGGTGCCCGACTGGGTGAGGGAATCGGGACCGATGAAGAGAGTGTCGGTGCAATTGAGCGTATCGTAGACGACAAGGTCGTAGGTGGGGTTGATGTGGAGAGAGATGCGGAAGAGTGAATCGCAGCCACTGGGGTCGAGAGTTGTATAATAGCAGACCGTATCTTGTGTGATGCCATAGAATACCGTATCCCGCCAATGGTAGCCACCGGAGACGCTGGAGAGGCAAAGCGTGTCGGTTATCAGGGTGTCGAACACGGGCTCAAAGTGGAGATTGAGTGTCACAACACTGTCGCAGCCATAATGATTGGTAATGGTGTGAGTGTATGTGCCGCTGGTATAATATGTCTGCCCATTCAATGGCCAATAGTATTTGGAACAGGAGGTGACCGGGAAGGTGTAGGAGGTGTTTTGACGGGCATGGACAATGACATGGATGAGCCACTTTTGGCCATCGACGATACTGTCAAGCTGGTACTCGCCGCCCGAAGTGATGGTTAAGCCACAGATTTTGAGAGTATCGTCGGGACAGAGATTGTAATGGAGGGTGTCGCGGTTGCAATAGGAGAAAGCATTGATAAGCTGATGGCAGCTGTCGATGCAGGAGCCGTCGGCAAGCATGGCGTAGAGGGAGACAAGGTGAGTGCCGGGAGAAAAGACATGAATGGGATTTACGAGCGTGGAGGTGGTTCCGTCATCGAATCGCCAGAGATAAGTCTCACAGCTGTTGCCAACAGAATCGAGGTGGGCAGAGTCGGAGGTGATAATGCTGCGATTGAGCATCTGGACCTGGGTAGGAAGACAATCGTTGGTATCGATTTGCCTGCTGCCGAATCGGGCATAGGGGATACGGATGCCGGCCACTGCCTTGAGAACAAACGAACAGTCGTTGTGGTCGTCATCGTCGGGTTGCCCAATAAACGAGAGTCGGCAACAATAGACACCGGAGGCATTTACATGGAGGGAGTTGGTTACAGAAAGTATGCGGTTAGGATTGTCTTCGGTATACCAACGATAGTTAAAGCCCTGAGGGGCAATGAAGGTGTTTTCGATGGTGTTGCAGCTGGTACTGGTAAGGGTCTTCATCGTTAGATCAAGAACAAAGTAGGCATAGGCGAAGTGCCCACCCTCCTTGCAGTCGTAAGTGCGAAACTCAATCTGGATGGTTTGACCGTGGAGAGGTGTGAGGTCGACACCGACAGTGGTCCAGTCTTTCCATAATGCTTGACCACCCCGGAATGATGATTCATTCCAACCCAAACTGCTACTGGCAACAAAATCGGCATTATAACAGGTGCTTATAGTCCTCCCATCGCTGTCTGTGACACGGAAAGTGAACCGGGGTTGTGCATCTGGATCATGGCCTGGATTCTGCATGACAGCAGCATACTTGAGCAACATCAAGTCGGACACTGTGGTATCGACAGTGTAGGAATAAGTGATGCTTTCCCATTGAGCACCAACCAGTTTATTTCCCAATCGAACAGAACTACAATAGCCATCGGGAATAACATGCAACCGATTGCCGGTTATTGAATCTAATTCGTGTATCGTGGTATGAACCGTATGACGGGACTTGGCATCGAAAGGGCCGAAGTCAATAATTCCTAATGATGAATCAGTAGATGAGCCATAACGACAAGTAACGTATGGGGCATTCAAATTGTCATATTCAAAGCCGATAGTTTCGTTGCAGCGTGTACGGGCAGAGGTGCAGGCATACGATTCGCTGGATTCGCAGAGTGCTGTTACTTTAAACTCGTATTTCTGAGCCGGGCGCAGACCCGAAATGGTAATGTATCGTGAGAGATACCTGTCGTTCACCACCGTCCAGGATGTCTCACCTTGCATGCGGTAACTGACACGCCATGCCGTTTCGTCCGACCCTGGCAGCCAAGACAACTCGACCGATTCGTTGGTCACATTCTCCAGCATAACAACCGGAGGCTGACAAAGAACAGAATCCACGCACTCAGAGAATGAGACATTGGGGCGGAATGAACGTGGATAGAAGTCGAAAGAGGGAAGGTTATAGCGATTAAATTGCAGAGCAGTGCCTGAAGTGGCAGAATTGATGGTGCGCATCGAAGATGTCAAGCTTGCCGCAATACTGCAGCTGCTACCATCTTGATAGGTAGCCACGGGTTGAAGAAGAATGATGGTTAAAACGAGATTGTTGACCCCATCCCATAAATAGGGGCTGTCGAACATGTATTCGGTGGGGCCTCCTATTCCTACCGGAAGTTCGCCTTGGTGGACAAGGACAAGATTGTCCATGATAGGCTCATCGGTCATATAAGATGTATTTGTTGTTTGATTTAGAAATATATAAAGCAGCTTTCTATACCGTCCATTCGGGGACCAAGTCAGGTTGATGCTACGAAGAGGACCGGCAACAAGTCCCATGGTGGACAATTCGTCAGCGGTATAAATAGATTGGATAACATTGTTGGTATAGGCCTGTTGAATCAGGCTATTATATATCCCACCACCACCGGAGGAGTCGCACGTGATTCGGTTGCAGATTGTAGAGAAGTGGATAGAGTCGAACAGGCCATAATCGAGACTGTCGCAATAGGAACGGATTTTAAGCCAGTAGCCAGAAATGCTATAGAGTCCAGAAATGGTGACAGGGCTATGGGTGGCGGTAATTGTTATGGCGGAATCTCCCCCCTCGGGCTGGACGACGATTTCGTAGTATGAAGGCACGGGCAGAGTGTCAGGCGGATTGTCCCATGCCACGATTATGGAACTGGTGGACACGGCCTCCAAATGCAAATTCAGTACACGAGGGCACAAACTCTTCTTTCTCAGCCTCACATTGTCTATATAAAGATTGGGGGGTAACGGAAATACTGTCCGGAATGCAATAAAATGCCTGTCATCTACCGACATCATTGGTACAACAACTTCATGAATGGATTCTGAGTTCTCATTGATTGTAGTAAGCAGAACGAATGAATCGGTATCGACAGGGGATTCCATCAGTCCTATCTGCACACCATTTACTGCTAAATCCAATAAATCGAAGACAAGCTCAACGCTATCCATCGACCCCATATATTCAGGCATGACAAGATAGTTTACTTCATCGGGATAATTACATGAGAATACCATACCCTTGGAATTACTGATGGGGAGATAGATAGGTTTAGGATAGTTTCGATTTTCTGAGTTGATGCGTGTCCAGCACGAATCGATGCTTCCCGAACCATCCAATTGGGCGTTTTCGAAATCATAGACATAGGACAAATCCTCTTCGGTAATCACTCCACATTTGGTACGGAGAGGGACTGACAGCCGACAGCAGAAGAAGGGAGTATCGATTACGGCCTCAACTTCGATATTGTGGATTTCGCCAGGGCTTAATGCAGTAATACGATAACTGTTTCCTACAACACTGATGGGTGCCCGGGAGTCCACCCTCAAGCGGAAATGACTGGTGGTGTCGGGGGCATCCCAATGTGCAATAGCCGTAAAACTAGTGATACTGTCGAACCAAATAGCTGTAGGCTTGTTGTGACATGAGGTATTGCAAAAATCTGACGAAAGACAATGGAACGAAAGGACAAATCCGCTGGCATTAACCGAATTGTCCGACTCAAAGTGGATTTCAACAAAACCGTTGACTGCTATATACTGAATCTGGCGTCTGCCGGATACCGGTCCAACCACTATCTGACCCAAAGAATTGCGGATAGTGAGCTTGTCGCAACAGGATTCGGTATTGATGTTTCCTGAAAGAACAATTGCCGACCCATCAGTGGTCTCGAGAATCACCGACCCCCGGAAGCCGTCGGAATAGTTGTCTGCCAACCCGCCATCATCAAAAACAGTGCCCGTCGAAAATGCTGATAATTCCCTTCTAACCGTTGTATTGTTGGCCATCTGAACATTCTGGCCCCGTAACTCCAATCCCGTCAGGACAAGAGATACAAGAATCAAAATCTTATATACTTTGGCAAACATGACTACACAACGTTAGTGGCAGATACTCATTTGATTATATTATAATATTTTTTAGACTATTCAGTCATTCTAGTATTATTGGTTCATTTTGTATGATTCATCTGTATCGTTCGTCGACAACAGATGAATCAGACACTAAAAGGTATAGCAGAGTCCTACCGACACAAGACTGCCTTTCAGATGTTTGTACTCTAAGTCAAAACTCTTCTCAGTTGTACGGTAATCCTCAACAATACCATTACTGTATCCTTTCTCCTGGCCTTTCCCCACAATCGTGGTAACACGCCTATATGAAAGAGTGAGAATGTCCACATATATGTCCATGCTCCAGTGGGGTGTAAATGCATAGTTGAGCACTGGAACCATCTGGGCAGCAAAGATACGGGTGTTTGTAGGATAATTAATGGTCACATCCTCATAGAACGCATCTGCAGTTCTCTCAACCCGTTCCTTCAAACCATGCCCTGATGCAAAACCCAGCGAGAACTCCAAATGGAAGGAGAGGTTGCCCACATTGGCAATCCTGGTACGCAAAAAGGCACTACCCGAAAAAGTCAAATTATCTTCGTTAATAATAGCTATTGTATCTTGACGATAGATAGATGGATTGTAAAAACCATTGTAGTAATGGTAATTATCATAGCCAACCCCAAAACAGATTCCTGCACGCACAGCTTCGCTAAACGCGTAGCCAAGTTGGAGAGTGGCATCGGTTCTGAATCCCGAAGGCTGCGACACATCAAATCCCAGACTTCGGCTAAAATTCTTGTAATTATACCCCACATTGCCCGATAGAAACACCTGTGCCGACACACTGAAGGTCATCACTACCAGCATAATCGCTACAAATAATTTCTTTTCTATCTTCATATTCTTTGGTGTATTGAACCATTGTTCGAGGTCAGTTACCCTGTGGAGGGTGGAACAATTACAAGACTAGAAATGTATTACTACTTCAATTTAATGTTGTTAAGTGAGTATGTGGGATGAAGTTTCAAACCAGGCACATATTCCATGATGCCAGCCACCTTCTCCTTGCTGGTATACTGCCAGAAAGTGTAACGGGTGACAGGAAATTTGAGACCTTCATTCACAATAATCACATGATAGGAGGCGTAACGCTCAAGGTTGAAAAGTTTATAGTAGGTGTCAACGGTAGTCATAATAAGAGGCTTCACGCCATATTCTGATTCGAACAGGGCCAGGAGAGCGTCGATACGTTTAACGTTGAGGTCATAAGGGCCATCGGAAAAAACACACACTGCCGGTGCCAAATCCATGTGGAAACCCTTGACTGCGGCCTTGAAATTGTCGAACTGACCTTGGGCCGAATAGTGGCGGTCATAGCGATGCACACAACCAATAGGCATAGCCACCTTGTGGGCCTGCTCCATATTGATTCCACAGCGGGAGTCTATTATTGCGGCTCCAACCGAAGCCATGATAAATGCATAATCCAAGTCGTTTTCTTCCACCACCTTGGGCCAATCAATGGTACCTTGCGTTTGGGAAACTAATATACCCATCGGGGCAGTGGTTTGAGCGGCTGCAATAAAAGGCACAGCCAACAACAGAGTGAATAATATTTTACGCATAGTTGTCACTTTTTACAAATATTTAATTTGCAAATATACATATATTTTTCGAATTGATGACAAAGAATATGATATTTTTTCCTTTATTCTATGCACAAAGCAATATCTTTCAGCCAATTGTCGCAATAATCAATTCTCGCATCACAGCAATTTCCAAACAACCTTTATGCCTCTTACTGGCACAAAGAATCCATTATTTTAAACCCTGAGTAGCTATTATTTCAGCACCCAGACAACATTGTGTCGCCCCGACTCTACCACAACAGCATCCATTGGGCAGAATGGCGGACTATTCCGTCTTCATGCCAATCATATCCATATACTGTTCTTCTGTCAACAGAGGGATTGACAATTTCTCGGCTTTTTTCATCTTTTCCGGACCCACCTTCTCTCCTGTAAGGAAATAAGTAGTCTTGCCACTGATGCTGCCCGAAGCCTTTCCCCCATTTTGCTCGATTGAAGCTTTAATCTCGTCGCGTGAAAAATGTTTGAACACTCCGCTAACAACAATAGTCATTCCCTCCAATGCATTCCCCACACGTGTGTCGACAGCTTCCATCTGCAATCCCGCAGCCTTCAGCCGCTGAACGATAAGCCGATGCTCCGGTTCGGAAAAATACTGATACACTGTCTGTGCCGTAACCTCACCCACATCCTCAACCTGAGCCAGTTCCTCGGCACCTGCACTCATCAACGCATCAATATTGCCGAAATGTCGGGCCAACTTCTTGGCACCCACCTCGCCCACATACCGAATGCCCAAAGCAAACAGCACGCGCTCGAAAGGCACCTGTTTCGATTGTTCCAGGGCATTCAGAATATTGTCGGCTCCTTTTTGCTGTATGGTGGCAGTGACGGTTGTCGAAGATGATGCATCCGTCTCATCCATCAGCAACCCCTCTCCCTGACTGGTCGAGTCAACACGCCCCAAACCTATCAGCTGCTCCCGTTTCAAATCGTAAAGGTCTGCCACATTACGCACCAATCCGGCATCATACAGCAGTTTAAGCCTTTCGGAACCGAGGCTGTCAATGTCCATAGCCTTACGGCTTACAAAATGCTCCAAATGACCCAGCAATTGCGGCAAACAGCCGTCGGAATTGGGACAATAGTAACCCGCCTCGCCCTCTGCCCTCACCAGCGGAGTGCCGCAAACGGGGCAAACAGCGGTGTAAGCTATCGGTGCGGCATCGCTCCTGCGGAAGTCCATATCCACTCCCACTATCTTGGGAATAATCTCGCCCCCTTTTTCCACCAGCAGGTGGTCCCCTTCGTGCAGGTCCAGTTTGGCCATAAAGTCGGCATTGTTAAGGGTGGCGCGCTTCACGGTGGTCCCTCCCAGCCAAACGGGCTTCATGTTGGCCACAGGTGTCACCACTCCCGTCCTGCCCACCTGATAGCTCACACTGAGCAACGGTGTGCTTACACGCTCGGCCTTGAATTTGTATGCAATGGCCCAACGGGGCGACTTAGCAGTGGTTCCCAGCATGTCCCACAACGGTGTCTGGTTCACCTTTATCACCACACCGTCAATCCCGAACGGGAGATTCCACCGCTCCTTGTCCCAGTAGTCGATAAAACTTTTTATCTCATCAATATCTTTGCATTCCCTTATGTACGGCTGCACCTTAAACCCCATCTGTTTGGCTGCTGCCAGTCGTCCGGAATGGGTAGCCAATCCTTCGGCAAGCGATGTCTCTCCACCTTCCCCGGCATTGTTATTACCCTCCTGTTGCAGGCTTTCCAACTCGCCCGAAGGCAGCATCATAAAGTACATACAGAACATCAGTTTACGCTTGGCGCATTCGGCCGAGTCCTGCAACTTCAGCGACCCGCTGGCGGCATTCCTCGGATTGGCAAACGGAGCCTCTCCCTCGGCCACCCGCTGCCTATTCATGGCCTCAAAGGCTTCGAACGGATACACCACCTCGCCCCTTGCTTCAAAGTCGTCGGGGTATTTGCCACGCAGTCGCAAAGGAATGGTTGGAATGGTGCGTGCATTTGCCGTAATATCGTCGCCCACGGTACCATTGCCGCGGGTCACTGCCTGCACCAGCTGTCCGTGCCGATAGGTGAGCCCGATGGCAACGCCGTCGTATTTCAGTTCACAAGTATAGCTGAACGGTACCCCGTCGAGCAGTTTTCGTGTCCTGGTCTCGAAATCCTCTATTTCCTCTATGCTGTAGGTATTGCCCAACGAGAGCATGGGAAACCGGTGTGTTACCTGTCGGAAGGTCTTATTCACCTCTCCACCCACGCGTTTGGTGGGGGAAGTGGGAAGTGCCAGCTCCGGATACTGGTGTTCCAAATCCATCAACTCGCGTAGAAGGGCGTCGAACTCGAAGTCGCTCACCAGCGACGTGTCGTTCATATAGTACTCATAGTTGTAGTGGTCAACAAGTTGTGTGAGTTCTTGCACACGCTTGCGGGCACTTTCGGGTGCGGGAGTGGAGAATAGATCCATATCGTTGTTATTTAATGATATCTGTCAAAATAGAAACTGCATCTAATTGGTCTTGAGCGGAATCATCTGCTCCGTTCAGTTGTGTACCTCATAGGTTCCTGCGAAGTTGAGCGAAACAGGACCGGTAAGGCGCACATCGGTGATAAGTTGCTGGCCATACTTATAGTCGACCCTGAAATCCCCGCCCTTTGTGCACACGCGGTTGAGTTTGGTAACTATGGCACTTGCCGTCACGCCAGTGCCGCAGGCCCAGGTCTCGTCCTCTACACCCCTTTCGTAGGTCCGCACCATCAGCCTCCCGTCGTCCAGCTGATGAACAAAATTCACATTGGCGCCTTCCGGCCCCAGTTCCGGGAGGTGTCGGATGCGACGCCCCTCGTTCACAACATCATAGTGTTCTATGTCGTCCACCGTCTGCACATAGTGTGGCACTCCCGTATTGAGCAGCCACCCGTCCAACACATTTCGCACACCTTCGCACTCCACATCCCGCATACTCAACTGCACCTGTCCCGAGTTGCTGTCCTTGTCCCACTGCAAGATAACCGCATCGTGGGGACCGTCGGAAGCCAGAAAATGATACCAGGCCACAACTTCACCGTCACTTTGTCCACGCCCCTTTACGCCTTGCATCCATGCAAAAACTGCAATGCACCTCCCTCCGTTGCCGCACATGTCCGCCTCCCGTCCATCCGAGTTATAATAGTGCATCACAAAATCGTAGTCTTCCACTCCTCCCGACAATGTCATCAAACCATCTGCCCCAACCCCTCGGCGCCGATGGCATATCTGTGCTATCAGCTCTTCAGTCAGGTCGAATGGTTGGTTACGGAGGTCAACAATTACAAAATCATTTGCCGCTCCATCGTATTTTTGGAATTCAAGTTGCTGCATATTCATAAGCAAAGTATACTGTTATTCTTTCCGTCCAATCGTTGTCACACACTTTCGGCCGGCACCGGGTCCTTCTCCTCTTCTCCCGACAGTATGTCTTCCGCGCCTTGCAGGACACCGGAGCCTTCTGTCAATTCTTCCGCCCCCTTGACGGTCTGCTTGCTGGTGAACAACACCAGTATCGAGCAGATAATTATGGAACAGAATATTATAGAATAAGTGACGTATTTGATTGTCACGGCACCGGGAATGACCGTATATCCCGCTGCATTATTCACCTGCTCGGGCACCGATGCCAACACAGCCGACACCAACCCTTTGGGTATCATGATAGACACCGTGAGCCGGTCGACAGGGGTGTTGTTTTTGCCCACAATGAGCACAAGGATAAAACGCACCACAAACAATGCCGCGGCTATGATGGCTCCATAGGCCAGGGCGGTGGTGTTGGTGAAAGGTATGCAGATGCCAATATAGACAAAGAAGTAGGTTTTCAGTATGAACACAAACTCCTTGAAGAAACTCTTCTCTGTGCCCGCAAGCGGTGTCATGTCGTGCAGTTTCAGCTTTTTGAGAAACGACATCTCAAAATACTCCGGATTGCCCAGCACCAGGCCGAACGCCAATGCCGATATGGCTCCACTATATCCCAACGCCTCCGAAATGCCATAGATGATGAATACGAATGCCGGAGTGAGGAACATGGAATTTTGCAGTTTGCGAACCCTCTCCATGAACGACGACCACACTATCCCAGCCACCAGTCCTATTATCAACGACATCAATATCGACGCAAACACCCTTCCAAGCATTGACCCAATGCTGACATTGCCCAGTTTATAACCCTCAATGAATGCAAGGGATATCACGATGCACAACACGCCCGAAATAGCCGATTCCAGCACAAGCGTCACACGGGTCTTGTCGCTCACCTTCATCTGCCTCACCAACGGGATGACGATAGCGGCGGCGGTGCCTGCCACCATCCCGCCCAACAGCATGCAAGCCTTCAATTCGAGGTCGGTAAGATAGAAAGCGATAACTGTCACTGTAGCCATCGACAGCACAAACGAGAGAAAGGTCACCTGCACCACTCCCGTCCAGTAGCGCCGCACCACGTCCAGACGCATGTCGATGCCGCTGTCGAACAATATAAACAGCAATGTGAGCGATGCAAATACGGGTCCCACATCGTTGAGTTGCTCGGGCTTCACCCATCCCGACACCGGTCCCACCAGTATGCCAATCAGCATCAGCAACAGCACATCGGGAATACGCCGTTTGCTGAACCACGCATTGAACAGGTGGGCACAAAATATGAGCAGTCCAAGAAATATATAGGTCATAGACGGTGTTATTCTTTTGTTATCTTATAGCCTTGCGGCAGTGTAGTTTACAGCTATAGCCCACAACAAGTCGATGCGACGGGGTCAGTAGTCGACATCGGGGAAAAGTACTCTGAAGTGTTCAAGTGCCGGGTTGGATTTCAACATAGTGTCGTACTTGTCGCGAGGATGGTATATCAATGCTTCGTGCTCCACTTGTTCAACCTCCACATGGCAGTTCAGCAGAGGCTGTCCCGAAACATTACGCAGGAATGTCAACATTTCTATCAGGTGGAGCTTTATTTCCGCCTCATAGAAACTGTTGTTCACCACCACGGCAAAGGTGTTGTCGCCCTGATAGCGAACAGCGCGGTTTTGCAGTGTCTCCCACAGGTCTGGATTATTCTCCTTCAAATGGTCCAGCAGTTGCGCCCATATCTTTTCCAAACTCTCCTGGTTCATCTCCATTGCGGGCTTGGGTTCCTCTTTCTTGGCAGGCTTGTAGATGGGGTCTATTTTCAACGAAATGCCCGACACACGCCGCAGTCCGCCTTTTACCGCCTCGGCTGCCGTCAGCGATTGGGGCTGCTGCTGGGCTGGCATTCCTGTGTCTTGTTGCGGGGCAACCGCGGGTGCCTGTTCAGCCGCATTGGCCGCAGGCTGCGGTTCTCTATCGACAGCCACAGGCTGTTGTGCCGATGCTACCGGTGGGGCTTGAGGATTGGGCGTAGGTGTCTGAGCGGGTGTCACCGTTCCGGCCTGGGGTTGGGGTGCGGTAGGCTTGGGTGCCGCCTGAGGCATAGCCGGGGCAGGCGCAGTGGGTTGCGCCGTGGGTTGTTTGCCGTGCTCCGCCTGAGGCGACCTTGCAATCTATGGGTTGTTTACTACCGCGGCCAGTTTCATGAGTGCCACCTCAATAAAGAGCCGTTTGTTCACGGCATCCTTGTATCGGTACTCATAGTCGTTGGATATATCAAGATAGCGCAGTAGGAGCGCCAATCCGCACGAAAGTGCCTGTTCGCCAAAACGGCCTTGCTCCTCGGTGCTCACTTCCAAAAGTTTATGAGTAGAAGCGTCGAGCGACACAATCAGGTTGCGTAGGTGTTCGCTGAGCCCGGTAATAAAGTGCTGCCCGTCAAAACCTTTGGCAATCACATCCTGGTACATCAGCAAAGCTTGGGAAATATTACCTTGACGGAAGTAGTCCACCAAAGTGAAATAGTAGTCGGAGTCGAGTTGGTTGAGGTTCTGGTTGCAGAGCTGGCGGGTCAGGTTGCCCTGCGTGAAACTCACCAGCATGTCAAACATAGAGAGGGCATCGCGCAATCCGCCTTCGGCCTTGCGTGCTATGATGAGCAATGCGTCTTCGTCATAGTTCACCCCCTCCCTGTCGGCTATCTTGCGCAGATGATTCACAATGTCCTGAGTCTGTATGCGCTTGAAGTCGAACACTTGGCAGCGGGAAAGGATGGTGGGAATTATCTTGTGTTTCTCCGTAGTGGCAAGAATGAACTTGGCATATTCGGGCGGTTCCTCAAGGGTTTTGAGGAAAGCATTGAATGCGTTGGTCGAGAGCATGTGCACCTCATCGATGATATACACCTTGTAGCGGCCAGTTTGTGGGGGGAAGTAAACCTGCTTCACCAACTCGCGGATGTCGTCAACACTGTTGTTCGACGCTGCATCGAGCTCGAAAAAGTTCATCGATGTTCCTTGAGCGAAACTGCGACAACTCTCACATTCATTGCATGCCTCGGTTTCGGGGGTGAGGTGCTCACAATTGATGGTCTTGGCCAAGATGCGGGCACAAGTGGTCTTGCCCACTCCTCGGGGTCCGCAAAAAAGAAAGGCCTGTGCCAGTTGATTGGTGCGGATTGCATTCTTGAGTGTGGTGGTGATATGCTCCTGTCCCACCACGCTGTCGAAAGAGAGGGGGCGATACTTACGTGCTGATACTATGAAGTTTTCCATTTTAAAGGGAACAATATTACTTTGCAAAGATACGATTATTTTTTCATTCCGACAGAGATTTTTTCACACCTCCCCTACCCCACTTCCCAAACCAAGCCGCTCATTTCCCTACCCTCCAACACATTACGTCAAATCCACAGCTCCGCTGTCCCGTCGTTCCCACTGCCTGTCCGACTCTCACCAATCCGACACCAAACCCCATTGGCTTTGGTTCCGAATTTTCCACATCAATCCTATGCACCCAAACTTCCCCAATTATATAAAGGGACTTCTATAATCACCCCAAAGGGGTGAGATATGAATAACACCGAACAAGCCATGAACGGTGTCGCGACCGAACGGGAGCCACATCATTCATGGTGTAGTGCGGTGATTATCAAAAGCTGACTGATGCGTCCCGAAGGGACGCTACACACTAACAAAATTAATAGAACCCGCTATTATTATCTCATTACCCGTATCATTCCAACATCGCCAACTATTCACCTCTTCTTCAGCTATTCCTTAGTTCATATTAAGCAAGCAGGTTACGAGATTATCATTAAATAATTAAAACAGTGTGAAATAGTAACGGAGTTGGATTATAGAGGAGCATAACTGAAAGGGAGTTTGGGTTGTTTATGCTTCTCTCTGGAAAAGAATAGATGAAGAGGCGATTGTTTCTATGCTTACTATTTGAATGGAGTGGAGTAATTTGAGGGGATTGGGGTTGAAGTTCGAACCCTTTGACATCAATACAGAGAAGAAACGACGAGACATGAACAATACAATAAAGGCAGGATAACTGAGGACAAAAATGCGGGAAACGGGCTGATGAAGGAAAGTGAGTAAATAAAAGAAAAGCGGTGATGGTATTTGCATATTTTAATAAACCTTGTTAATTATTGCTAAATATCCGGGGTGAATGTGTCCATTTTGGGCAGGAAAGACACATATAAGCGAACCAGGGGCAAAGACAGGCAATAATGGGATAATCTAAAATGTGTTTTTCAAAAAATGCCCTGCCTGAAGCCAAATAAATGTGAGCCGCACTGTGAAGGGAATCGACGATGTGCGGAAACGGGGGTAAAGGAACGGTGACGTAAGAATGACAACATTTACTATGAAAAAAATCCGGAGCCGTTCCATATACCCTGAAATGAAATAATAGCTTGTTTTCCAAAGATTCTGCTGACCTTTTTAACAACCAAAGTTGATAAAAAATTACTTGATTTCTTAATTAAATTTAAAGTAGTCAAGTTTTTTTTGTATCTTTGTAAAATGAACTATTAATTAAAAATACTCATGAAAAGCACGTATAAAACTTTCAAAGAGAGTGTTAAAGAGATAACCAGCTACTACCTGCTGTTGGTCGAAGAAACGAAATCGCAACGGCTGGTAGGCAGTACTAACGAATGGGTGCTGGACAATTATTACATGATAAGCGAGCAGGAGAAGGTACTGAAAGTGGATTTGAACAGCCGTGAATTCCGTAAAATAGACAACAATAGAAAAGAACGTATCATCACGTTGCTGAGGGAGTTTCTGGAGAAGAACCACTTCAATGTGGACAAATCTCTGCTTTTCGGCTATCTGCAGCAAGAGCAAACGAGAACCAACGACTACTTCACCTATCCGGAGGTGTGCGCTCTGTTGCCTTTGATAAAATGCGTGCTTATAGAAGAGCTGGCGGGACTATGCCACTTGCTGACAGAGCAGCATGCCTATCACTACTCCCTGACCGACAAGTCGATGGCCGATATGGGGAAGCTGGAGCAGGCGGCCCAGTATAACTTGAAGATGATGAATATCTTCAACGCGCTGAAGAAGATGACCAAACTGCCCATTTCGGAATTGATAGACAGTGTGAGTTTTTCGGAGCAGATGCTGAAAAACGAGAAGGCCGGTATGTACGACCAAATGTACGACAAGACCAAGGACGACTACCGGAGCAAGATAGTGCTGCTGAGCAAGAGAAGGAAGATGAAGGAGCACGACTTTGTGAAGGAGTTGGTGGAGAAAGCCGACGAGGCCAACGAGCATGTAGGGTGGCAGCTGTTCCCGGCCAAACGATGGGATGCCCGCGCCCACTGGTACATCTGGATTGTGGCTCTCGGATCGCTGGGGCTGAGCATACTGTTTGCCTACTGGGCTTCGTGGGAGGAAATTATTTCGTGGCACACAGCACTGCTGGCCTTGCTGATGTGGGTGCCGATGAGCCAAATAGTGATAGACCTGTTCAACCAACTGCTATACCGCATACACAGACCGCAGAACACCTTCAAGATTAAGTTCAAAGACGGGCTGATACCGGAGGAATACGCCACTATGGTGATTATGCCAACCATTCTGAAAAACAAGGCCAAGACTATAGAGCTGTTGGAGCAGTTGGAGGTGTACTACCTTTCGAACATAAACCGCGCCAGCGAAGGACAGCGGATGGAAAGCCGTCCACAAAACCTCTACTACACACTGATAGGCGATGCCGCCGCAGGCCCCAACGAGGACATGCCCTGGGACAACGAGGTGGTGGAAGCCGGATTGCAGAAGGTGAAGGAACTGAACGAAAAATACGGTGCCCATATCTTCAATTTCGTGTATCGTAAACGCGCATGGAGCGACGGCGAGAACTGCTGGTTGGGTTATGAACGCAAACGTGGTGCAATATTGCACTTCAACGACCTGGTGCTGGGACAGACCACCGAGGAGGAGAAAGAGAAGCGTTTCCGCTGCGAAACCATCAGCGAATGGTTGCAGGGACCTGTGCCGGCCATCCAGTTTATCATCACATTGGACACCGACACCGAGCTGGTTCTCTATTCAGCGCAGAAGCTGATTGGCTCGATGGCCCACCCGCTGAACCGCGCACGCCTTTCGAACGACGGGCGGAGAGTGGATGCCGGATACGGCATCATGCAGCCGAGGGTGAATGTGGACGTGGAAGTGACCAACAAAAGCCGCTACGCACAGCTTTTTGCCGGGTTGGGCGGTCTGGACGTGTACACTACCGCTTCGTTCGAGCTGTATCAAGACATTTTCAACGAGGGGTCGTTCTGCGGCAAGGGAATATACGATTTAAAGATATTCCAGAAGGTGCTGAAAGGAACATTCCCCGAAAACCTGATATTGAGCCACGACTTGATAGAGGGCTGCCATATACGCTGCGGATTGATAAACGATATAGAGCTGTTTGACGACAACCCATCCAACTATATTGATGACGCCAAACGCCACCACCGTTGGACTCGCGGCGACTGGCAGATTATAGGCTGGCTGAGGAACAAGGTGCGCAACGAACGCGGAGAGGTAGTGAAAAACCAAGTGAACACCATAGGCCGATGGAAGATATTCGACAATCTGCGCCGCTCGGTTCTGAGCTTGTCGCTTATGGTGGTGTTGCTGTTTGGATTCAGCGGTGTGACATCGGTGCATTCATCTTGGTTCCTGCTGGTGGCACTGGTAACGGTGGCCAGCCCCATAGTGTTCTTCATCCTGGGACAGATAACCCGTTTGCCGAGTTTCGGGAAACGGTATCACTACTATGCCACACTGATGCGGGGATTCTCGGTGATAGTGTACCGTTCGCTGGTGCAGTTCGCCTTGCTGCCGAAAGAGGCTTGGATGTATACCGACGCGGCTGTGCGTGCCTGCTACCGCATGAGGGTAAGCCACAAAAACCTGCTGAACTGGATAACCAGCGACGAGGCCGCCAAGAGCACCAAAGGCACATTGGGCGACTATATCAGCAAATTCTGGGTGAACTATGTGGCCTCACTGGTGATAATAGTGTTGTTCCTGTTCAGTGAACGGTATGTGATTGACTGCGTGTCGGCCATATTCTGTGTGGTCATTTGGTGCGGTGCTCCGTTCCTGATGTTCTGGCTGGGCAAGAAATTCCCGCAGGACAAGAAAAGCCTGAACGCCAAACAAACCGAGGAGGTGACGCAACTGGCCAAAGACACATGGAACTACTTCGATAAACTGATGACGGAAGAGAACAACTACCTGATTCCCGACAACTATCAGCTGAACCGAGAGAAGAAGACCGACTACAAGACCTCACCCACCAACATAGGATTCTCGATGACGGCCATTATCAGTGCCGCCGAACTGGGATTCATCTCACACAGCAGTGCCGTGAACCGACTGAAGCACGTAATCGGCACCATCATGAAGCTGGAAAAGTGGAACGGACATCTTTTCAACTGGTACCATATAGGCACATTGAAAGCACTGCCCAATTTCTTTATTTCCACATGCGACAGCGGTAACTTTGTGGCATGCCTGTATGTTGTGAAGGGGTATCTCTCGCACTTCGAAGAGCGGGTGACCGAGACCGAAGGCAACAGCGACGAGCTGTCAGGCTCGCACAGCATAGAAGTGGCCCACGACCTGATAAACAAAGTGGACAGGCTGATAGAGCGGACAGACTTCTCGAAACTGTATAACAACGACCTGGATGTGTTCAGCATTGGATACGACTATGGTTCGATGACGCTACTGCCCTACCACTACAACAATTTCGCCTCGGAAGCACGACTGACCAGTTTCCTCACCATTGCACAGGGCGACGCTCCATACAAGCATTGGTTCTGTCTGGACAAGACATTGGTGCAGTATAGAGGATATAAGGGTGTGGCTTCGTGGTATGGTACATTGTTTGAATATTTCATGCCGCTGATATTCCTGCCCACCTACAAGCACACGCTGATGGACGAGACATACAGTTTCGCCATCCGGGCTCAGAAAGCCTTTATACGCAACAACAAGTACGGGCTGCGCAACTCAGAACTGCCTTGGGGCATATCGGAAACGGCCTATAACGAGCTGGACGACGCACAGAACTACAAGTACCACGCCTTCGGTGTGCCTTATCTGAAGTTCCAGAACACCACACCGGACCGCATTGTGATATCGCCATACAGCTCGCTGATGACAATAAGCGTGGACGACGATGCAGTGTACGACAATCTGCAACGGTTCAAGGAACTGAAGATGTATGACGGCAATATGGGACTGTTCGAGAGCTACGACGAGGAGGACCATGTGCCTGTCCGCGCCCACTACGCCCACCATCAGGGCATGATACTGGCCAGCCTGGCCAACTATCTGGGCAACCACTGCCTGCAAAACTACTTTATGCAAGAGCCTACCATGCGTTCGATGGAGACCCTGTTGAAAGAAAAAGCACAGGTGAGACCCTACATTGATTTGAAGGTGACTCAATATAAACGTTACCAGTACTCGAAAGTGCAGACCGAAAGCGACGCACGAGATTTCGACAGTCTGGCCACAGTGCCCGAAATAGGAGTGCTGAGCAATGGGCAGTATACCGTACTGCTCAACGACCGCGGGTCGGGATTCTCGCGCTACCGCAATGTGATGCTGAACCGATATCGCAAAATCAGCGCAGACCACTATGGCATATACCTCTTTGTGCGCAACCTGAAGAGCGACAAGCTGTGGAGCAGCAGCTATGCCCCCTTCGATGTTATGCCCGAGGGCTACAGGGTGAGCTTCGCCAGCGACAAGGTGAGTTATCAGCGTATTGACGAAGGAGTGGAGACCAAGACCGAAATCACGGTGCTGAAAGACCGCTCGGCCGAAATACGCCGCTACACTTTCACCAACCACACAGACCAAGATGTGGATTTGGAGATTACAAGCTACGGAGAGTTGGTGATGTCGCCTGGCGAAGAGGATGAAAACCACCGCGTATTCAACGGTATGAAGATACTGAGCGAATACGATGCAGAGCACGAGTCACTGCTGTTCAGCCGCCCGGTGCAGGGAGTGCAGGAAAGCCACCAGTTTGTGCTGCACAAACTATGGGTGGAAAAGAAGTCGGATGCCGAGGACAGCAAGAAGTCAGACTGGTCGAAACTAGTGGAATTCGAGACTTCGAGACTGAAATTCATAGGACGCGGTGGCAGCCTGCGTCACGCCGACATATTGGAAAGCCGTCGCACATTGACGGGCACAGTGGGCACCACCCTCGACCCCATCATGAGCATGAGACGCCGACTGCATGTGCCTGCCGGCGAACAGGTGAACGCCTTTGTGATTGTGGGGTTTGCCAAGTCGCGCGAACAGCTGCTGCAAATCACAGAGCAGTATCAAAACAACATCGACGTGGAGCATGCTTTCAAGACCACTACGGTGTTTAACAACATGCGGACCAGCATGTCGCTGCTGAAAGGGTCGCAGATGAGGCTGTACAACAGTATCTCGAAATACATGGCACAGACCGCCACATTGGGCAATGCCCGCCAGAACACATTGGCCAAGAACACACTTTCGCAGAGCGGACTGTGGCGATACGGCATAAGCGGTGACCTGGCCATCCTGCTGATGGAGATAGACAGCACCAAGCGCTCCGGACACGCCAAAGAGTTGTTGCGTGCATTCGAGTACTTCAAGGTGCATGGTCTACGCCTCGACCTTGTGTTTATCAACGATGAGAAGGGTTCGGAGCATGAAGGTTTGACACATTTCATTCGCAATATGGCCAACAGCGAGCACCTGTGGGCAACCCACTCGGATGCCGGAAGAGTGTATGTGCTGGACGGCAACGAAGTGACCGAACAGGAGCGCATATTGCTGCGCACTGTGGCACGCTTGAGCTTCAACACGAGCTCGGGCAAGAGCATTGAGCAACAGCTGCACGATTTGGAAATGGAGAACCAGCAGTATCAGGACATGGTGGAATATCCACAACTGAAACCCAGCAATAAGTTCCGCCTATGGAGCAGCCTGGAGTTCTACAACCAATATGGCGGATTCGACAACGACGGACGCGACTATGTGGTTACCAACACCAACACGCCCATGCCCTGGATCAATGTGATAGCCAACCCCAACTTCGGCTGCATAGTGAGCTCGACAATGGCGGGATTCACATTTGCATATAATGCCCAGCAGTTTAAACTGACCGGATGGAGCAACGACATGGTGCGCGACAATGCCTCTGAGATGCTGTTGATAAACAAACAACAGTTTGTTCCTGCCACAGCACGTCACGGCCAGGGTTACTCGGCATTCGACGCCGAATACGACGACATGATTGTGAAGGTGCGCCTGTTTGTGGCAACAGACCGTATGGAGAAATACTATCAAATCAAGATAGAGAACAAACTGGAGACACCGCAGAAGGTTGAGCTGGACATGGTGTACAAACTGGTGTTGGGCGTGACCGAAGAGAAGACAGCCCGATACCTCTTCTCCGAATGGGACGAGAAGAACAACAGCGTGTATGTGCGCAATGTCTATCACGAGATATACGGCAACAAGGAGGTGCAGCTCACCTGTTCAGAACCAATGACAGATGTTTCGCTGAACTACCCCAACCGCAAACAATTGGGATTTTCAATGGAAATACCCGCCAAGAGCGAAAAGGAAGTTGCTTTTGTGATTGCCGTACACGACAAGAACGAGCCTGCCGAGAGTTGCAAGCCGAATATCTCGATAAGCGATATCAACCAAGAGTTTGACCGCGTGGTCAAATTCTGGGACGAGAAACTGTCGCTCATACAAGTGGAAACACCCGACAAATCGTTCAACTACATGCTGAACCGCTGGTATCTGTACCAAGTATATGCTGCACGTCTGTTTGCCCGTGCCGGATTCTACCAAGTGGGCGGAGCCACCGGATTCCGCGACCAGCTGCAAGACGTGATGAGCGTGCTTTACAGCAATCCCGGATATGCCCGAAAACAGATTCTCGAGCATGCCGCGCACCAATTTGCTGAAGGCGATGTGCTGCACTGGTGGCACGAGAGCATGATGCTGGGAGCCCGCACTACATTTAGCGACGATTATCTGTGGCTTGTGTTTGTAACTTACCAATATATCCAAGTGACGGGCGATGACAGCATACTGAGCGAGCAGGTGTCCTTCTGCCAAGCCGACCAACTGAATCCCGGAGAGGCTGAACGTTGCGTCCGCTACGCAGTGCCCGAACGCCAGGCCGATGGCACATTTATCATCGATAAATCGAAATTCGAATACGTCACATTGTTCGATCACTTGAAACGCTCTATCAACCGTTCCATCAACCGCATGGGCAAACATGGTCTACCCCTTATGGGTTGCGGCGACTGGAACGACGGCATGAACAGAGTGGGCGTTGAAGGCAAAGGCGAAAGCGTATGGGTGGCCTTCTTCCTGGCCGACCTGTTGCCCAAGATGGAAAAACTCACACAGATGATGCCCGGTGCCGACCTCTCCTACTGTGAGGAACTGGAAAGCGCTTACAAACAACTGGTGGAATCGGTGCAGGAGAATGCATGGGACGGTTCGTGGTTCCTGCGCGCTTACTTCGACAACGGCGACCCCATGGGTTCAAGAAACAACACCGAATGTCAAATAGACCTCATTTCGCAGGCTTGGAGCATACTCACCGATGTGGCCACTCCCGAACAGAAAGTATCCATCATGAGAGAGACCGATGCAAGACTTGTGAACCGCGAGCATGAAATTATCCAACTGCTCACCCCTGCATTCCACAATTCACAGCCGTCACCGGGATATATCATGAACTATCCTGTAGGCGTTCGCGAAAACGGAGGTCAGTATACTCACGGAGCCATGTGGTATATCATGGCCCAACTGAAGGAAGGCCGCCACGACATGGCCTATTTCCTCTACTCACTCATCAACCCAATTCATCGTACCCAGTCGCTGGCCGATGTCTTAAAGTACAAAGTAGAGCCCTATTGTATTGCCGCCGACATATACAGCAACCCGCAGCATCCCGGACGCGGTGGCTGGACTTGGTACACCGGGTCGGCTTCGTGGGCTTACAAGACAGGTATCGAGAATATACTTGGACTCCACAAGATGGGCGACCAACTCACTATCGAACCACGTGTCCCCACCGAGTGGCAGGAATTCACCATCCGCTACCGACACGGCAACAGCACCTACATTATCAAGTACCAACGCCCCGAGACACCAGAAGCCACAAATGGACAGAACCCCACCACTATCACGCTGGTGGACGATGGTCAGGAGCACGAAGTACTGATATAATAACGCTACGATTTTAAGCTAATAAAGTTGGCCTTTGGCAGCAAGGCCATAATATGAAAGCCACGGCAAGTATGGAAAATGCTTGCCGTGGCTGTTTTTTTTTTGTATTGGAGGTGATGTGCACTATCTGATTATCAGTTTTCTTATGGTGGAGGATGTGGAGAGTCGGACGAAGTAGACACCGGCGGGGAGGGTGCTGATGTCGAGGGTGGTCTTGCCGCATTCCACTTTCCATTGTCCGCACTCACGACCGGTGGCATCGGTCAAGCTCAATGTGGAGGGCTGGTCGGTCTCGACGGTCACCGTCATGCTGGCGGGATTGGGGAAAATTGAAAAATGTGAATCGTAAATTGAAAGTTCGTTGATACCTTCGGTGCTGTCTGCTACCCATTCGAAGAGAGCGACGATAGCTGTGTCGGAGGTGACGACGATGCTGCGGGGATTGGTGGTCGCGCCGTCGCTCCAGCCGAGGAACTGCCAATGCCCTCCCACTGTGTTCGTGTCTATCATCATATAGCCTATCGCCACCATGCTGCTGTCGGCATAGATGCCGCTGCCATATGTCTCGCAGACACCATCGACATTGACCGTCACCGTGACGGTGCGCCAAAGGGTATCTTGTGTGATAGGCGTGGTATCGGGGACGAAGAAGGCGATGAAGGTAGTGTCGCTGACGAGGAAGAGGGTGCGCACGGCGTTGGTGTCACCGTCATTCCACGAGCCGAAACGGTTTCCCTCATAGGGCGTCGCGCTGATGGTGACAACACTGCTATCGGGGTAGGTGCCGCCGCCAGTGACATACCCCATTGACTCGTTGTCCGAAACAACGAGCACAGTGCGCCACACCGTGTCTGGCATCGGTGCCGGAAAGGTAGTGTCGATGATGCGAATATTATCAATCTCAAGCGCGCCAGGAAACTGTCCGTTGGGCTCCCAACCTTCGGTAGTGTAGCGGAAGGCCAGTCGGACGGTCTGTCCGGAATAGGCACTGAGAGACGCACGCATGGCAACCCAACCGACAGTGATATCCGGATGCACTGTATCGATAACTATCAAAGTGTCGTACACGCTCAAGTCGCGGTAGTCGTCCGCCGTGGTAATCATGACGCAATAGGAATGCGTGTCATTAATCTGGGAGGTGGCATCCCAGCATAGCAGCAGTTCGTCGTTGCCGTCTATCGGCAGGTCGGGCAGCGTGATAGCACGTGAAATGAGCCAATTGTCGGTAGGCTGCCATACGTTCACAACCACTGCCATGGTATAGTTGTATCCATCGTACACTATCCACTGGCTGCCTTCGGGTTGCCACCAGCAGTCTAAGTGCCCGTTGAAGTCTTCCACCCATGTCAGTGCGTCCACTGTGTCGCATGGCTTGACATTCACTACAGCCCAAGCGCTGTCAGTGCCATAAGAGTTTGTGACCCACACGGTGACAGTGTCGGGGCCGCCGGTGTAGCAAGTCAACATGGCTTGTGCGCTACTGTCCTGTATCAGCGTAGCCTCGCCACGTTGGGTCTTGGTAGTGGTGAATCTGTAGAAAATGCCGTTGGTATCGCCCTCTACCAGGTTAGCGGTGAGAGTCATCGGCGTGCCGGGGAAATAGTCATCATCAACCGTCAACGTCACCACAGGCTCGAGGGCATAGTGCACGCTCATGTTAGTCAGATAGAATTGCAAATAATCCCCAGTCACTTTGAAAACCACATGGATATGTTGGCCAGCGTAGGTGTTGAGGGGTATGCGTGTCGGGTAATGATATCCGTCGACAAAGGGATATACTCCCAAAGTGTCGAAGGTGGTCATATCGGTTGTGACCATCACTATCAGGCTACCATAAAAGAAACTGTATGCATCATCAAACTCAAGTACCACATTGCCGTCGTTGGGCACATAGACCAAAGGGGAGACCACCATTGTGGTGGGCCAGTCGATGAAGCACAGGTATCCGTAGCTGGGGTGAATTTCGCACGTCCCCTCCAGCACCTGCCAGCAAAGGAAGTCGTCGGCGAAATTGGCCACCCACGGCAACGTGTCTTGAACTGGGCATACCGTCAGCGTCACCGTGTCGTCGCTTTGGCCATAGACGTTGACAGTATGCACCGCCACTGTGTCTTGGCCTGAAGTAAGGTAGACAAGGTACACGCTGTCGTCACTAGCTGTAGTGTACAGCATGGCTTCGCAACGACTGGCCATAGCCGACCACCAGGTGTGCTGCAACCCATCGGTCGAACCGCCTGTCAACGTCACCTTAAATCCGACGGTATCAAGGACAGAGACCCTCATGGCATCGGCTGCAAGAATGGTATGTGGTACAACGTAACGCAAAGGGTCGGGTACCCAGATGGTTGCTGTCGCACTGCGGTTGCCATACTGACCGATGGCCGTAACCGTGATGGTGTCGATGCCTTCGGTGTTGTATACTATCGTAGCCTGCAGGCTATCGCTCACCAACGAGGCCTCGCCGTGCGCCTCCATAGTAGAGTGCCATTCCACAGTCATGCCAGTAGTGTAGCCCTCTATCACTGTAGCCATCAGCTGCAAGGTGTCGCCCACCTCGACGCTGTCGGGCGCCGTGAACGTAATATCAGGCCTGAAAGTGGGCACCACATCCACATCGTCGATAAATAATTTGCACCATCCAGTGTTGTCGTTGTCGATGAAAGCTATCCTTATCGTCTGCCCGCCGTATTGCGCAAGGCTCACCTGGTGACTCTCGTAGCCCGAGGTGCTGCCGGTCTTGGTGTAGAGTACGGTGGAATAGGCACTTGTCGGTGCACCGTTGGCTATCGTGTCAGCCGACGCTGCAATACGCACCTCTATGGTAGGATAGATGCTATAATTATTGACCAACCGCTGTTTCCAACGCAGATAGTAACCGTTAGCGTCGGTAGGCAGGGTGATGTTTGGCGTAATCAACCAAGTATTGGTCGGATTGAGCGAACCGGATTGACATCGTGCCGTCTGGCGCTTTCCGGTAGGGCGTGTGTTGTCCGACACTCGCGACCACGTACCGCCGCCGGACCTAACCCAGCGCTGCTCCCATACACTCATGGCGTCGACTGCCTCGAAGTCGCAACTGAACAACGGCGTATGTGTCGGGTTGATAGCGGTAATAAAACTGAAGGTGACAGAATGCGAGGTGTCGTTGGGGCATACCGTTTGAATGGTGCCATTGTAGGTAGTGGTGTCATACAATCCCGACAAGGTGATGGTAGTGTCGCCGACAATGGTATCAATGCCAGCATCGGGGATATACAGGCGGTATTGGCTACCGTCTCCGCTCCACACGAGGGTGAGGCTATCGGGATTGCTGTTCATAATATTGACAGAACCGGGCCGCGGACAGTAGTCGGGGTTGATAGTAAAGGAATATACGCGTCCTTCTTCTGGCCACATACCCGTCGGGTTGGTTTGCGACACGCCACCCTCCGAGAACAGAGCCTCGTTGGCAACCATATCGATGAAGACCACATCGCTTGCGCAGGCGGCAATGCCGTTCTGCATGGCCATGGGGAGGGTGTCGCCCGTCTTCGGGCCGTATACAAGCCTCACCTCACCCGTGGCTTCAAAGAGTTGCACTTGCGCACTCAGCGTGGCGCGGGGAGTGTTATAGGTGGCAAGCCTCATCTCCACCACCAATACGCGGCTTCCATTATCGCCGAAGGTGGCATAGCGCATACTACTTGATGAGTCCATACACATTCGCCCACCAAAAGGCTCTATTTTCGGAATATTTTGTCCCACCATATTCAGCGGTGTGACGCCACTGTTTGAGGCCAAAACCTGGGTGTTGCCCAACCGCAGCGTACCATAGACATTCACCGAGAACTTGGTACTCTCCTCGCCTGCCAAGATGAACGGGAACCCGATATTGGTCACCGAGGAACGCCCGGTATTGCGTATACGGTTAGGTAGTGGCATTATCAGTGATACAGCGTTGCTGTCGAGCGTTATCCATGCATTTGTGTCGACCCATGTGTCGAAAAGGTACGCATCATACAGCGTCTGCGCACACAGGGAGCCAGTGCCAACGCACAACAAGGCAATCAAGACAATGGATTTGCTAAATAATGAAAGTCTTTTCATAACAATGTTGTTTAATGAATCACTTTGTGTAACTTGAATGTGTTAAAATAATATGTCTTTGGGTTCTGTAATTATACTTAGGGCACCTCCCTGCATACAAAACCCATTAACCTGCAGGGGAACTCCGTTAGACTATTGACCGCTATTCAGCGATTGAACTCTGCCTATATAACACAGAAAGTGCAAAAACGTGACAAAAGTTTAACGTTTTTTATGATTAAACGGTATTAATATCAAAAAATTTACTTTTTTATTGTATAAGAGCGACTATTAATATGTAGAAACAAATACTAAGGCTGGAAAATATACTATATCTGATATCCAGATACGTTCAGTCTCGAATGTCAATCACACATATCCACCAGCTTGTTGTGGACAAATGCCACCTGCCGTTTTCGCGGATTGCCTTCATAATTGAGTATCACGAAGTCGGCACGCATCATCTTCTCCTCAGCTTTCCACTGATTGCGCATACGTGCCTCCAGTTCTGTGCGCGACACCTTATCCCGCAACTCCAAACGGCGCAAACGTTCTTCCTTTTCAAGGTACACACAAATCACCTTATCTACCATCTTGTCGAACCCATACTCGTACGTGATGGCGCTTTCAAAAATGACGTATGGTCTATCGGTATGGCTTTCTGCAAACAACTTAAAGTCATCCCACACCCTGGGATGTATCAAAGCATTGAGTTTTTTCAGCGCATGGGCATCATTGAATACAATGCGCGCTATTGCCCGTTTGTCAGCGCTACCGTCTTTCTGCAGCACATCCTTGCCGAACAGATTCACCACCTCGGCCACAAATGCCGGGTCGTCATAATATCTTCCGGCCACTTGGTCCGCCACAAAACAAGGCACTCCCAATTTCTGAAACTCCTCCAACACAGTGGTCTTGCCGCAACCTATCCCACCCGTCAAAGCAACTAGTTTCATGACATTGGTTTATTTGATAATAACATATTGAACAGACGCGGGCGAAACCTGTTTCACTCGGGTATTCTCCGGAAACTTAATAATCCTCACCGGCAACTCCTGTGAAACATCGCTGCTGCGATATATGACCTCTGCCCCAATCATCTCTTCGGTCACATCATTATATGCCGAATCGGGCACCCAAAGCGTAACGCTCACCTGCTCGGTCATCAAACGCCAGCGGACACTCTCTTTGGTGTTGAACGACACGGGAACCACAAAAGTCTTTTCTATAAAACGGCCCGCCGGTACATATATCCGCACACTGTCGTGCGACGACTTCACATCGCCGTATTGTTTCCACACCGGATTGAGAGGCAGGCTGTAATACCCGCTTTTGGCTATATTGTTCACTTTACAGGACTTTGTCTCCAACTGGTCAATCTTGTTGAGCGACGCGATATTGCCGTACAGCCATACAGTATCGGGCTCCACTCGCGGCTCCCCGGCAAGTCCTATCTGGTCTTTGAATCGGAATTCCACATCCCGCAATTGGGGCACAAATCCCTTGCGGTTCACATCGGTCAGTTTCAACTTCAAGGTCTCCACCGGTGAGCTGATACCGTGCGTGCCGCCAAAATCCATCTGGTCGATTATCTCCTGAAACAGATGATTGTTCACGCTCAACACCGTGTCTCCCGACACATTAATTACAAACGGCTTTTGCTTCACCACTATATAGCGGCTCTGTGCCAAAAAGCAGTTGGAGTTGATAGTGAGGGGCAGAACCGAATCGGCATACGTCACCACATGACGTGTAGAATCAAATCCTGTCCACTGCACACGCAGTTGGACAGGATAATCGTTATGCTCCGACATCGTCACGACCCACCATACAATGGCGGTCAACAAAAGAATAATCCAAAAAGACCTACGGCGGAACAGGCTCATTTACCTCTCCATTCAATGGTTCTATACTTTCGGATATTATTTCTTGGTCTGAGTATTCTGCTCGGGCACAGGCTGTATCATGGATTTCTCAACAGTCACCACAACGCCGTTGGCTATCTCCACGTCAATGGTGTGCTCTGCCACTTCGTGCACCTTACCGTAGATGCCACCGCTAAAGCTAACGCGGTCGCCTTTCTTCAAAGCCGAACGGAACTCACGCTCTTTCTTGGCCTGTTTCTGTTGCGGGCGCACCATCAGCAGCCACATCACAACAAAAATCAGAACAAGCCATAAAAGCATACTTCCACCGCCCTGGCCTCCCTGGGCTTCAAGCAAAACAAACATTGTATTCATCATCAAATTAATATTTAATTGTTAATTATTAATACTCGTGTAAATCTAAACATTCTGTCGTTCAAACACGCCACACCTCAACACTATTTCACCTGTGCTGTGATTTTCAGCACATAGCGCGAGGGCTGGGCATTGGAACTTACCGTAATCTCCTGATACTGCTGTCCCACCTTGCCTTGCGAATTAAACGACACGCTGATATATCCATCCTCGCCTGGGGCAATACGTTTGCGCGGATAGTCGGCAACGGTGCAACCGCATGTGGCCGAGCAACTGCTGATAATCAAATCGGCATTACCCGAATTGCGGAAGTGGAAACTATAGGTAAGACTCTCCCCTTGGGTGATGCGTCCGAAATCGTGAAGGTCCTTGTCGAACATGATGCTTGGCATCGGCTGCGTAGCATCGTAGCCTGATGCAGAATTGGGATTCTGTATCAAGTCGACATCAAATTCTTCAGTATTTCCTCCCCCATTGCAGGCAACAAAACCAAATGTGAGGCACACCAGTGCCAAAAGCATCATTTTTCTCATTCTTATTCCTCCGTATCTGTCATTGTGGGGTCCATCAATCCGCGACCCGACTTGTTAATGCGTCCGGCCGAGCGAAGTTCTATTATGAATTTATCAAGTATACCGTTAATAAACAAACGGCTGCGGTCTGTGCTAAACTCCTTCGAGAGTTCTATATACTCGTCCACAGTCACCCGCTCTGGAATAGAGGGGAACTCCGTAAGCTCGGCCACCGCCATATTCAGCAACAGCACATCCATGCTTGCCACACGCTCATATTCCCATCCTTTCAGATGACTGCGTATCATGCCTTCCACCTCTTTGCTGTGACGGAGGGTTACAAGCAGCAGCTGTCTCGCAAACTGGTAGTCGTCCACATCCTTCTCAATGCGGTCGTCATACATCAGCGGTATCATTGTGGAGATGTCGAACGACTCGTTCATTGCCTTCAGCATCATGAAATTATACTGGGCTATCTGGTCATAATCATCCTCCCACAGCAGGCTCTGTGAGTAAATCTGGTCACACAGATGCTCATAGTTCATCAAGTAGCGGAACACCTTGATTGCAAAATCATGGTCCGACTCGAACGATGGCTCACTCTCAAGATAATCCTTATATTCCTGCTGTTTGGTCAGTCCGATGAAAGCTTGCCGGAAAGTCTCGTCATAGTCCACTCCGCCCCAATTCACATTGCTGTCCTTGCAATGGTGGCGATAGTCGTAGTTTTCCGAAAGCCGCTGTATAAACTCGTTGTTGGGAAACCGGCGATTGGGATTCAACTCCTCCTCTGTCGGCAGGAACTTATGCTGAGCTTCGTCTATCATCGTGCCTGCCACTTCGGCAAAATGCACCAACGCCGACACCTGAAGGGTTCCAAGGTCGTTAAGACGCTGAATATTATGTTTGAAGTTATTCTCCGACACTGCCAAATCAACAGGGTCCAGCCGGGCGGCATACACCACCTGCAGTACTTTAGAACGTAGAAAGTGACGACTTAACATAGTATCTTTTCTCTAAAGGTTGTCAAAAATTGTTTTGCGAGTCTTGCGTTTAACCATCAAATTACCACATTGATAATCTTGTTGGGAACAAAAATCACACGCTTGGGTTCCTTGCCGTCCAGCCACTTCTGGCCCACTCGGTCGGCCTTCACGGCAGCTACGGCTTCCTCCTGGCTTATGCCCACGGGCAGCTCGAGGGTGAAACGCATCTTGCCGTTGAACGAAACAGGGTATGTGAAACTGTCCTGAACCAGCATTTGGGGGTCGTATTCCGGCCATTCGGCCACACACACGCTCTCTTCGTGACCCAACTGGTGATACAGCTCTTCGGCAATATGGGGTGCAAACGGGGCAATCAATACCGCCAGTTTTTCCAACACCTCCACCGACACCGACTCCATTCCCGAAAGGTCGTTCACACATATCATAAACGTGCTCACTGCCGTGTTGAACGAGAAGCGCTCGATATCATCTGTAATCTTCTTGATAGTTTGGTGCAGCACCTTCATCGCAGCCTTGTCGGCGGCACCCTCGGTGCGGTTCTCAAACAGTTTCCAGAACTTCTTCAAGAAGCGGAACACCCCCTCAATGCCGTTGGTGTCCCACGGTTTGGCCTGTTCCACAGGGCCGAGGAACATCTCGTACAAACGCAGTGTGTCGGCCCCGTATCGCGACACAAGGTCGTCCGGGTTCTGCACATTGTACATCGACTTCGACATCTTCTCAATCTCCCATCCGCACACATACTTGCCATCCTCCAGCTCAAACTGCGCGTTGGCAAACTCCGGCCGCCACTGTCTGAACTTCTCAATATCGAGAATGTCGTTATTTACAATATTAATATCCACATGGATGGGCACCGTACGCTCGGCACGCCCCTCAATATTCTTCGACACAAAGAGATTGGTGTTCTCCTTGTCGCGATACACAAAGTTCGAACGGCCCTGTATCATGCCCTGGTTCACCAGCTTCTGGAAAGGCTCTTCCTTCACGCTCAATCCCAAGTCGAACAGGAATTTATTCCAGAAACGGGCATAGATAAGGTGACCCGTACCGTGCTCGGCACCACCTACATAGAGGTCAACATTCTGCCAATAATTTACAGCCTGGCTGCTGAAATAGGCCTCGTTGTTATGTGGATCCATATAGCGCAGATAATATCCGCTCGACCCGGCAAAACCAGGCATCGTGCTCAGCTCCAGCGGGAAAACGGTCTTATTGTCAATACGGCTGTTCTCTACCACGCGGCGTCCCACTTCGTCCCAAGCCCAAACGGTGGCATGACCCAGAGGGGGCTCGCCTGTGGCGGTGGGTTTAAACTCCTTCACATCGGGCAGCAGCAGGGGCAGACATTCCTCCGGAATGGTGCAGGGACGGCCATCCTTATAATACACAGGGAATGGCTCTCCCCAATAGCGCTGGCGGCTGAAAATAGCGTCGCGCAAACGGTAGTTCACCGTCTTGTATCCGATGCCCATCTCCTCTATCTTGTTGATAACGGCCTTCATGGCATCCTTCACCTTCATTCCGGTAATGAAACCGCTGTTCACACACACACCCGTCTTGCTGTCGAGGCTCTCCTCCCAAGTCGAGGGGTCGGTGAGCTGCGAGGGATCCATAGCCACCACCTGACGTATGGGCAAATGGAAATGGCGTGCAAAGGCAAAGTCGCGGCTGTCGTGGGCCGGCACAGCCATAATGGCACCCGTTCCATAGCCAGCCAACACATAGTCCGACACCCAAATAGGTATATGCTCACCGGTGAGGGGATTGATGGCATAGGCACCGGTGAACACACCGCTCACCTTCTTCACCTCGGCCTGACGCTCGCGCTCGGAGCGGTTTTTGGCCCAAGTGACATATTCCTCCACAGCTGCGCGCTGTTCGGGAGTGGTGATTTGGTCTATCATCTCGTGTTCGGGGCACAACACCATAAACGTAACACCGAAAATGGTGTCGGGACGTGTGGTGAAAATCTCGAACGAAGTCTCCTCCTTGGTATTAATCTGACCCATTAAAATCTCTTCCGGAGGGGTAGGCTTGCTGCCGGCCAGGGGGAACCACAGGGCTGCGCCCTCGCTGCGGCCTATCCAGTTGCGCTGAATCTCCTTGAGCGAGTCGGTCCAGTCCACCTGTTCCAACCCGTCCACAAGCCGCTGGGCATAGGCTGTGATGCGCAGACTCCACTGCCGCATCAGCTTACGCTCCACCGGATAACCGCCACGCACACTCAATCCGTTCACCACCTCATCGTTGGCCAGCACCGTGCCCAACTCGGGACACCAGTTCACCGGTATGTCGGCCAGATAGGCCAGACGGAAATGCATCAGATATTCCTCGCGCTCGGCTTCCGAAAGGTCTTTCCACTCCTTGTCGCCAGCCACGGTCTCCTCACCGCTTTCCAGTTTTTCAACCAGGCGGCTGATGGGCATAGCCTTGTTGAGTTCTGTGTCGTAATAATGATTGAAGAGCTGAATGAAAGTCCACTGGGTCCACTTGTAGTAGTCGGGGTCACAGGTACGCACCTCGCGTTCCCAGTCGAAACTGAAGCCTATCTTGTCCAGCTGCTCACGGTAGCGGGCGATGTTGCGCTCGGTGGTGATAGCGGGATGCTGCCCCGTCTGGATGGCATACTGCTCGGCGGGCAGGCCGTAAGCGTCGTATCCCATGGGGTGCAGCACGTTGAACCCCCTGAGACGCTTGTAGCGGGCATAGATGTCGCTGGCTATATAGCCCAGCGGATGACCCACATGCAACCCTGCTCCCGATGGGTAGGGAAACATATCCAGAACATAATAGTGGGGCTTCACAGAGTCGTTCGAACAG
This sequence comes from uncultured Bacteroidales bacterium, assembly GCA_900319865.1. Classification (GTDB taxonomy): domain Bacteria; phylum Bacteroidota; class Bacteroidia; order Bacteroidales; family P3; genus Colimorpha. Next base: position 38,179 of record ONQD01000012.1, read on the forward strand.
CGGTAAGTATGGTGCTCACGCCAATACTCCTGCCATTTAGCCTCGATTTCATTAAAGTTGTAATCCATCAGTCTCTTCGTTTACAATTGTAAAATAATATCTTACGTACCTATCCGGTTTTTTGTGTAAATTGCAAATATACGATTTTTTCCTTAATCATAGTAAAATAATTGTCATTTCAACCACATTTGAGTAAAAAAAACGTTGCACCTCCACTCGCCGTTCTCCCCTGCCCCGCTCTAGGTTCTCCCCAGCTTCGCTAACTGTTCACCTCTCACTAAGCTCCTACAAAGCTTCTCTTAAGCTTTAAGGTGAATTTCAAGCAAAGCAGGAGTTAAAAGGGGGTGAATGGTGAGCGAAGCTACAGCGAACGATGAGCGAAGGAATGGTGCAGACGAAGGGAGCTGGAATTGGAAGGCCAAAAACCGGGAAAAAAGGACACAACGAAAGGACCATTGGGACCGATAGGAAACGGAATGTTGACTCTGAATGTGGGGATAGAGAATATGGCTAAGTTGAGGCGTTTTAAAAGAGGGACAATAGAGGTTGGGAAAGGGGGAAAAAGTGATTGGAGCGCAAAAGAATGGAGTTCGGTGAGAAAAACAATGGCGGTCTAGGAGAAAAGCAATGGATCAATGGATTTGGGTCGTGGGAAAAAAGATGAGAAAAGGGCGGCAAGGACGGGGTGAATGGTAGAGAAGTGGAGGACGGGGATAGGAATAATGATGGGAAATGGCAGTAGGGACGGGTAATTAAGATTTGGCGGAATGAAAAAAGAAGAAAAATGAAATAAAAATTTGCGTATTGTTTTTTTTGTGTATCTTTGCAATTCATCAACATGGACAGTTAACCCAATTTAACGTCTGCAACTATTTGATGCAGAACTAATTCTAAACAATTTGACCACACAATGGAAGAACTGAATGAAATGCAGCCGACCAACGTTAACCCCGAGGAAAACGTGAGCAACGAAGAGCTGCAGCCCGTTGCCGAGCAGACCCCTGCCGCCAATGACGCCAACACAATCAACACGAACGAGAACGCCGGTGAGACAACCCCGGCAGCCGAAGCCGAGAGCAAGGCCGAGGTGACCCCAGCTGAGGATGCCCCCGCAGCATCCGAACCCAAAACGGAAGAGGCCCCCGCTGTGGAGGCTCAAGCTGAAACCGAAGAGCCTGCAGCAGAGCCCGTGGTGGACTATAGCGCCATGACCCGCGAGGAACTGCTGGCAGCACTGGAGGAACTGATGCAGGAAGCGGATGTATCGAAAATCCGCAACCGCGCCAGCGCTATCCGCAACCAGTTCAACATCTTGAACAAGGATGTTGAGAAACAGGCATTCGACGCTTTCCTGGCCGAGGGCGGCAACAAGGATGACTACAAGGCACAGGCCGACTCTGTGGCCGAGGCTTTTTTCAAACTGTACGACACCTTCCGTGCCCGCCGCCAGAAGATGCAGGAAGAGCTGGAAGCCCAAAAGCAGCACAACCTGGAAGCCAAGCAACAGATTTTGGAAGAGTTGCGCGTTTTGATCGACAAGGACGAGGAGACACTGAAACAGACCTACGACGAATTTAACGCCATTCAAGAAAAATGGAAAGCCATAGGCGAGGTGCCACGCGAACAGATGAACGACCTTTGGCAGAACTATCATTTTCTTATCGAGCAGTTCTTCAATAAAGTGAAAATCAACAAAGAATTGCGCATGCTTGACCTCAAGCGCAATTTGGAACAGAAGATACAGCTCTGCGAGCGTGCCGAGGAGTTGATTGTGGAGACTTCGGTGGTGAAAGCATTCAAGGCCCTGCAGGACCTCAGAGCCCAGTGGCGCGAAATAGGACCTGTGCCCGCCGAGCAGAACGAAGAGACCTGGCAGCGTTTTAACAATGCTGCAAACCAGATTGACGAGCGCCGCCGCGAATACTACGACCAACGCAAGGAAGAGTTGGACCAGAACCTCCTGGCCAAACAGGCCTTGATAGAGAAGGCCGAAGAGCTTACGGCCACTCCCCCAAGTTCGACCAAGCAGTGGAACGACACCACCACCGGACTGGACGACCTGTTGAAGCTGTGGAAGAGCATCGGCCCCGTGCCGCGCGAGCATAACGAGGAGGTTTGGAACAAGTTTAAAGGCATTATCGACCAGTTCTATGCCGACAAGAAGGTGTTTTTCAGCCAGCGCCGCGACGAGCATGCCGAGAACTACCACAAGAAGGTGGACATCTGCCTGCGAGCCGAAGCCATTGCCAAGCGTGAGGACTGGAAAAACGCGACCGAAGAGCTGCTGCAGCTGCAGGAGGAATGGAAGACAGTGGGACCCACAAACTACAAACTGGGCGACAAACTGTGGCACCGTTTCCGCAAAGCCTGCGACGAGTTCTTTGCCAAGAAGGCCGAGTTCTACAAGGATATCCGCACCAGCGAAAGCGAGAACCTGACAAAGAAACAGGCCATTATCGAGGAGCTTAAGGCTCACACATTCGGTGACGACAGAAACGAGAACCTTGAAGCCATAAAGAGTTTCCAGCGCCGTTGGTCGGAGATTGGGCACGTGCCGCGGCAGGATAAAGAGCGTCTGCAGCAGGAGTTCCGCTCACTGATTAACAGCATATTCGAGAAGCTGAAGATTTCTGCCCGCGAGGCCGAAGAGAATTCGTTCCGCGAGCGTGTGCGGAGTCACGGCGAGTCGAGAGGATTTGTAAACTCGGAGAAGAATACCCTTCTGAACAAGATAGACCACCTGCGTGCCGACCTGAGCCTTTGGGAGAACAACCTGGGATTTCTGGCAAACAGCAAGCAGGCCGACCTGCTGAAAGCCGAGTTCGAGAAAAAGATGCAGGCCGCCCGCCAGCAGATAGCCCTGCTGGAAGCCAAGGTCCGCATACTCGACGAAGCCGAAAAGAACAAAGAAAACGAATAGAACCTCCCGTCAGCAGAGGCGTGATGCCCCTGATAATGACGGAATAGCGAATGGCAAAATGCCGCGGCAAAGGTTGTCGCGGCATTCAGCCGTAAATAATGGAAAGTAAAAAATAAGAATTTGAGAAGAAAGAAGTATTTATTATATTGGACAATTGCAGCACTGGTGGTGTGTACATTTTGGGGGTGCCGACAAAAAACGGCTACGCCTGTGGAAATACACCGCTTTGACAAGGTGCTGTTCACTACCCCACCGGCCTCATTGACCGAGAAACTGGCCTCGGTGAGGAACGAGTATAACACTGAACTGCTGAACATCCAGCCCGACAATCCGGAGTATATGCAGATGCTGACCGGATTTGTGGAAGACGAGACCATGCGCGATGTGTACCGCATTGTGGACAGCACGTTCGGCGACATGCAGAAGGAGGCTGAACAGCTGGGAGCGGCGTTGAAACGAGCCAACGAGATGTGCCCCACTCTGCGATACGACAAGATTTACACCTTTGTGTCGGGAATGTTCGACTACAACATGCGTGTGGGGTGCAACAGCCACGAGCTGGTTATCAGCCTGGACCAGTATGTGCTGCCATACACCAAGAAGTACAATTATTTCAACAGCCCGCTGTTTTTGGTGAACCAGAGCCGGCCAGAATATCTGCTGACCGACTGCATGACAGCCATAGCGCGTCAGCATATAGCCATACCGCAGGACCGCGAGATGAGCCTGCTGGACTATATGGTGTCGGAAGGCAAAGCCATATATTTTGCTCAGCAGACACTGGGCAAGGTGGCCGACAGTTTGCTGATGCGGTACACAGCTGAACAGATGGACTGGATGCAGAAGAACGAGGAGCATGTGTGGTCGTATTTCCTGCAGAGCAAACTGCTGTATGAGACTGACTATATGCGTTTCCACAACTTTATTGACGATGCGCCCAAGACCAACGCCTTCCGCGATTCGTCGCCCCGAACCACCGACTATATAGGCTGGCACATAGTGAGCCAATATGTGGAACGGACGGGGGTCAGCCTGCAGGAGCTGTTTGAAGAGACTGACGCGCAGAAGATACTGTCGCAATCGAACTACCGTCCCAAATGACGGAGAGGGCTACAAGTCCGGAACAAATAAATGACAAGGCAAAAATAGAAAACAAACAACAATACGAGGCAGCGGAAAGGGCTGCCGCATGAATGAAAGAACATGAAGAGTCGTCAAAAAAGAAAATGCTGGGTGAGTACCAGCAACATATATGTCTACCTACTACTGAAAGCATTGCTGGCATTTGTGATATTGCTGGCATCGCAGGCTTTCTTCTACTTGGCCAACACTAGAATATTCCACGTAGACGGGTTCTCTGAGTGGTGCGGCATTTTGTGGGGCAACATGACGTTCGGCATAGCCACAATAGGATGCGTGTTGCTGCCCTATTTTGTGGCCAACCTGCTGCCGTTCAAATTCCGTTGGAACAAACACTACCATACGCTCACGGAGATATTGCTGTATTATGTGCCGGTGCTTTTCATCCTGGTGAGCAATATATGCGATGCGGCATACTATCAATACACCTACCGCCGATTGAGCGGGGAGATATTCCGTTATCTGGGCATCAGTGGCAACATGACAAGTTTGTGGCCGCATTTTCTTGTGGACTACTGGCATGCCACCGTGGTGGGTATAGCCTTGATAATATTCACCATCTGGATGGGCAACCGATTCCAACTCTCGGCACGCAACAAGTACCGTAAACACGGGTTGAACGATGTGGTGGGGCTGATAGTGGGCTCGGCATGCGTGCTGTTTCTGCTGCGTGGAGGTTTCGGCAAGAACATAGAGTGGCAGGATGCCGCCAAATATTGCCAGGCGAAGAACAGCGCGCTGGTGACCAACAGCGGATATAACGTGGTGCGTACCTTTAACGGGGGAACACTTGAGGAAGTGAATTATATGGACGAGGCCGCTGCCCGGAAGTTGTTCAACCCACAGTTTGCACCCGACGAAACGATAATGCAGGCAATGTCCGAAGGTCGGACAGGATGGGCACCGGGAGGCGGAAGGCTGACACTTGGAGCTGGAACCGACTCGGTACGCCAGTCGTACAGCAATGTGGTGATAATAGTTCTTGAAAGCTTCTCACAGGAATATATGGGATGTTATAACAAGGGTATCATGAAGAGTTTTACTCCCTTCCTGGACTCGCTGGCGGAGCATTCGGTGGTGTATCAGGGAAGGGCCAACGGCAAGAAGTCGATTGAAGGCATACCTGCCATATTTGCATCACTGCCCACATTGATGAATTTCCCAATCACGATGAGCGACTATTCGGACGACAGCCTGTATGCCCTGCCCGCCGTGCTGAGAGACCACGGATTCCACACCGCTTTCTTCCACGGCAGCTACAATGGAGTGCTGTCGTTCGACAAGCTGTGCGAGAAGATGGGATTCATGCAATACTATGGCCAGAACGAATACATGGCCGACCCGATGTCGCGCACATCGGACTATGACGGATGCTGGGGCATCTACGACGAACTTTTCCTGCAATATATGGTGAGAAGGCTGGGCACATTCCCAGAGCCGTTCATGTCGGGAGTTTTCACATTGTCGTCGCACCACCCCTACACCATGCAGCCAGAGCATGAAGGTGATTTCGAGGAAGGGCCGCACCCGTTGTGCCGCGTGGTGTCGTATACCGACAACGCACTTCGCAAATTCTTCGACCAAGCCAGAAAGACCGATTGGTACAAGAACACTACATTCATCATCACCGCCGACCACAGCGGCCAGGGGCTGCACCGCGAATACAATGACTATAACGGATGGTACACCATCCCGATGCTGATATACCGCCCCATGAACGAAGAGGTGCTGGCACAGGAAAACGGGGCTGAACAAAGCTTCCACAAAGTATATCCCCGACTGATGCAGCAAACAGACATTATGCCCACACTGCTAGACTATCTGGGCATTGAGACCCGGACGACATGTTTCGGCACCAGCGCGTTCCGCAATCCCGACAACGGGTGGCAGATAGCGTTTGGCAACGGCTACTATCAGCTGGAGTCGCCGAAGGGAATTGCAGTACTGAGCCAGGACAAAGATGAGGGCAACGGCAACATGGAATTGCTCAAAGCCATCATACAGCAATACAACCACAGACTCATCTCCAACCAGTTGGGGAGAAACAACTAACTTGCAACAAAGAACAATAATCCCGATAGAGAATGAAAAAGAAAATGCTTGTTATCGTCAACCCGAGGTCGGGTGTTGGAAGGCAGAAAAGAATAGAACAGCTGCTTGCCACAAACTTGAACCTCGACATGTATGACTATACTATTCAATATACCGAACATATACATCATGGCACCGACCTGGCACGCGAGGGAGCCATGAAGGGATACGATATCATTACGGCCGTAGGCGGCGACGGAAGCGTGAACGATGTGATAACAGGCATGCACGGCAGCGACGCCACGTTGGGCATTATACCCTGCGGCAGCGGAAACGGGCTGGCACGATGCATGAAGATACCGACCACTCCGGCTTTGGCCATACGAGTGCTGAACCAGAATAATCCCGGAACAATCGACACCATTATACTGAACGACAAGTTCTACATCGCAAGCATTGCCGGAGTAGGATTTGATGCCTATATAGCACGACTGATGAAGGCAGCAAAGATGCGTGGTTTTTCGGCCTACCTCAACCTAATACTGCGTGAATATCCCACCTACGAGTCAAAAGATTACAAACTGGTTATCGACGGAAAAGAGATTTCACGTAAGGCTTGGTTCACCACCTTCGCCAATAGCAACCAGTTCGGCTATAACGCCGCCATAGCTCCACAGGCCAAACTTGACGACGGACTTATAGACATAAGCATAGTGGACAAAATACCCATCGAGCATCTGCCTGTTACAGGCCCGCTGGTATATGCCAACCACTTTGAACTGAGCCAACATGTTGAGATGTTCAAAGCTCACGAGGTTTGGGTGTCAGGCAATGTCGACAAATGGGTGAACATTGACGGCGAAGGAGAGAATGTGGGAAATGAATTGCACTTTGTAAACCATCAGAACAGCCTCAAAATCATGAAACGCGACATGAAGAGGGCTCTGATTTCCCGCAAAACCTCAGAACAGCTGTCACTGGTGCGCGACCAAATACAGATGACCCGGGACCAGCTCATACCCAAAAAGAAATAGCCATGTCGAAAAGCAAGAACAACAAGGTAGGCGTTGTCTACTCCACCAATCCGGACTATCAATATCAATACGAGGACGAATTGGAGGAAGTCGAAACCTTGCCGCCATCACAGCAACGACTGCACATCCGCATGGAGAGGAGCGGCCGAGGAGGTAAGACCGTCACAGTGGTGGACAACTTCGTGGGTACGGACGACGACCTCAACACCTTGGGGCGTACATTGAAAAGCAAATGCGGAGTGGGTGGAAGTGTGAAAGATGGGCAAATCATCATTCAAGGAGATTTCCGCGACCGGGTGGCCGCCCTGCTCAAAGAAATGGGATACGGCAAATAGTGCTCCATTTCAAGACCATGCAAGGTTAGTTTCCACCTCTCCCAGCAAGAGTAGGATAATAAAAGGGGTTAATTGTATGAAAAATCTGATTGCCCTCATACTTATGATGGCCATAATGCCAATGGTTTTTCCTCAAAGGACAATCAATGTAGGAGACATTATCCATAATGAGTTTGAGAAGAGCCAAGAGAACGACCCCTTTATTAACCATCGAAAGGAACTGCCTTTCCTTGATAAATTTGCCGTAAACAACGGCTCCGACACTGTGTATGGGATTGAATTACTAAGCTATTCTGAGTATGAGACATATGTCAGTGTCTCTTACTGGACATCCCATTCCATCTTCTCTGCACGTCAAGAGCATAATATTGATATAGTTTTTAAGATCAAGAATGAAAAATACTTCTTCCAATGGCTGATGGATAATGTGCAGGCTTGGAACACGGATAGTCTTACCTCTTTAGGGCCACCGGTCATCCCCCACAATGAGGAGATAGCAGGCACATACTTTGCCTATCGAATAATACTCAACAATGATGATACTTCCGTGAGTTCCATCAAATTCTACCCTAGCAAAAGAGAAATACCCTCAAGCGAGGAAGAGAGTGACGATATATGGTTTCGTTGGATTGGCGAGGATTTAGATGAAGACGAGTATGAGGACGAGTAGAAATCGGCATACGGTAATATGTCAACCAGCCATTATCACTAGACAATGAAATCTGATAAACGTAAGAAAGTGGAAATAGTGTTCTTTGAGTTTATCTCACTCGTCCACCCTTGTAAAAATGCTTTCTCCAATAGCTGTCATCCAACCTGCTGATAATAACTCCGCGCGAAGTTGACGAGTGCGCAAACATGCCGTTCTTCAAATAGATGCCCACGTGCGACACTTTCCCCTTGCTATTGGTGAAGAAAACAATATCACCCTCCCGCAGTTCACTCTTTGATATCAAGTCAGCATCCAGCTGCATATCGTTGGCCACGCGGTGCAATTTCTTCTTGTACACATCATTGTAAATATGTCCCACAAATGCTGAGCAGTCGACCCCTTTGCGGTCATTACCCCCATATTTATAAGGCGTTCCTATCCAAGTCTGTATAGCATCGTATAGAGCCTCATTGTCGCCGGGTTCCCGTTCAATGCCCAATGCATTTACGCGACCTTCTCGCACGGCCTCTTCCGACGGAGTGGGGACATATGGCACCTCTTTCACATACTCGTCCACATACAATTCCCCGAGCGAAAAATCCTCTTCCTCCAAATCCTTGGCAAGAAAACGCTTCAGCGAATCGCACGACGTAACCATTACAGAACATGCAACAATTGCAAGACATGCCAGAATCTTCCAGCCTTTAATATCAACACCCATTTATTCCTCCTTACAATTACTCCTTGACAATATAAATGTCTTCGTTGGCGCGTTTCATGTAATACTGTTCACGACCATAGGTTTCAATTGCATCGCGGTTGCCGAGCAGACTCACCGCGGCAAGGCTATCCTGACGTATTTCGCCCTCAATGATTGCAGCCTCCTTATTCATTGCCGACACTTCCTTTCTCAACCGGTTCACAACCAGAAAGCTATTCTCGCTCAAGAAAAAGTATATAATCGCGAATATCAATGTGGCGGCCACATACTTATTCTTTACAATCTTCCAGATTCTAAGCAATACCTTTTTCATACCCATTGAATATTATTACGAACCTATTATCTCACCTTCAATCTAGTGCCGTGTTTAATCTTGTCCGAGCGCAGATTGTTCAGTTTCTTCAACTTCTTAACTGTTGTACCGTTTTTCTTTGCAATGGAAGAAAGTGTTTCGCCCTTGCGTACCTTATGGTACATCGGCTTGCTTTCACTACGATGCCTCTGCCGTTGCACCACAGGCTGCGGAGCCTGCTCCACCTCTACCGTCTGTGGTTTGCGGCTTAGCGAGTCCTCCGAATCCTTGAAAATGACTTCGGCCTTTTTAATCAGGTCCGACATTTTGTCGGTGGGTATGCATAGGGGATATGATCCGCTTTCGCCCGGTATCAACCCCGTGCGGTACTGTGGGTTGAGCGTACGCAGCTCCTCCTCATCTATTTCAAGGTGCTTGCTCACATAGTGAAACAGCATGTTCCGTTCCACCATAATGGTATCTGTTCGCAACGGTATTGTTACACGTTTGGGGTGTAACCCGTGCTCGGGATAGTAGTTCATTATATAAGTTGCTGCAATAAACGCAGGTATATATCCTCTGGTTTCGCGCGGGAGGTAGGGATAGATTTCCCAAAAGTTGCGTTTGCCACCCGAGCGGACTATAGCCTTGTTGATATTTCCCGGGCCACAATTGTAGGCCGCAATGGCCAATTGCCAGTCACCAAACACGTTGTAGAGGTCGCGCAAATAGTGAGCAGCCGCATCGGTCGACTTGTAGGCATCCCTGCGTTCATCAACCACCGAATTGACCTCCAGCCCATAATTCTTGCCCGTAGTGTACATAAACTGCCAAAGCCCTGCGGCACCGGCGCGCGAAGTGAGCGTGGGGTTCATGGCCGACTCCACAATAGTCAAGTATTTCAACTCCTCCGGAACATTGTATCTCGACAACGCCTCCTCAAACAAAGGATGGTAGTATTCACTCAGCGTCAGCATCACATCCAGACGGCTGCGCATCTTATTGAGGTACATTCGGATATACGAGCGCACAATATTATTGTATGTCATAGGTATAACCGTATGCATACGGTACAACCTCTTGGCCAGCACCGAATCAGGAATCTGGTCAAACGCATAGTCGGTATTGATATTGGCCCTGTGGCGACGCGTCGAGGCCGCATACTTGCTCAGCACATAGCTATTCAACAAACTGTCATAGTTCGACACAAAGATGTCGGCCAATTCCATTGCCTCCTCGTTTGTTTCATCATGCTGAGCCTCGGCTGCCGGCATAACCAACATTAGGGCCATTAATGTATAAAAAAATCGTTTCATAACGTATTCTGTATATTACGCACTTTTTCCCCCTGCTGTCCTCGTTGCCCCGACCTGTCGGCACAACAATGCAATCTGTTGTGCACAAAAAACTTATTCAGCTACCGGAAGAACAATTAGTACGATTGATTACATATTGTTTTAAAATGCAAAGTTACTCAAAAAATCCCTTTCGCAAAAATAAAAAATACATAATTTTTCCACCTTTCTATCAACATACTAAGTTATGCACCCACAACCCACTGATGACAACATTATTAACCTTCCGCAAATTGTCAATAAAAAAAATTTATCTACTCATCGCTGTGCAATTCATTTTTTTTTCCTATTTTTGCAAACTAATAATATAAACATTTAATCAACTTATACAATGGAAATCACCATCACAGAACAAAATTTCGACGAAGTTTTGCAGAACAATGCAGTAGTAATGGTCGACTTTGGAGCCACCTGGTGTGGCCCCTGCAAAGCCCTTGCTCCCGTAGTGGAAGAAATTGCCAACGAGTATGAAGGTCGCGCCGCCGTGTGCAAAGCCGACGTGGAAGAATGCTCGTCCATCGCCGCCCGCTTCCGCATCCGCAATGTGCCCACCGTCCTCTTCTTCAAAAACGGTGAATTAAAAGACAAGAGTGTAGGAGCCGTTCAGAAAAGCACCCTCACCCAGAAAATCGACGCCCTTCTCTAACCCTATCGTTTCCAGCATTCCGCAGCCCTGTCGCTGCCACTGCTGTAAACCAATCACACAAACCGAAGGCAGTCTCCCTTGTTCGAGGACCTAGAGAAATACAAGTCGCTGGACTTCTTTGCTCGCCAGATAGTGGAAGGATTCATTACCGGCCTGCACAGAAGTCCTTTTCATGGCTTTTCGGTAGAGTTTGCCGAGCATCGGCAATACACCACCGGTGAGTCAACCCGCAACATCGACTGGAAGCTCTACGGCCGCACCAACAAACTATTTGTCAAACGGTTTGAAGAAGAAACAAACCTGCGCTGCCAACTCGTCATCGACCACAGCAGCTCCATGCTCCTTCCCCTCGAAGGCCACCGCGACCTGCAGCACCCAAACAAAATCACATTCGCCTGCTACGCTACCGCCGTGCTCACCGAGTTGCTGGTACGTCAACGCGACGCCTTCGGCCTCTCGCTTGTAAGCAACGGCATCGACCTGCAAACCGAATGCCGCAGCAGCCGTGTGCACCAGCAATATCTGCTCCAGCTGCTCGAAACAGAACTGAACCGCCCCCTACCCGACTCCTCTCGCCGCCAGTCCCAGCCCCAAACCACACACATCACTGACGCACTCCATCTCACTGCCGAACAGCTTCACCGCCGCTCGCTGGTGGTCATCTTCACCGATGCTCTCGTCACCCCCGCCGACCAAGACCCCCTCATGGACGCCCTCAGGCACCTGAGACACTGCAAACACGAAGTGCTCCTTTTCCACACACTCCACCACGGCCAGGAACTCAACTTCGACTATCCCGACCGCCCCACCGAATTCATCGACCTCGAAAGCGGCCGGCACATTAAACTGCGGCCCTCCGACATCGCCCAGCACTACCGCCAGAACATCACCCAGCAAACCGAAAACCTAAAACGCCACGCCATCCAATACCGCATCGACTATCAACCCATCGACGTCAGCAAAGGCTTCGACCAAGTCATGCTCCCCTTCCTCCTCAAACGAGACAAACACCATTAATATCCCCCTCCCCCATTCCATTCCCTATCTTTTTCCTTCACAAAAAGATAGCAATCGTAAACAAATATGACACTTGCTAACTGCAAATAGGTGTCATATACCATTCCAGTCTGTCTTGACAAGCTAATCAGTTTACCTAGCAAAAATCTGTCAAGCGATTACAGGAAAACACAAGTCCCATTCATCAACAACTCAGCTTCGCTTTCTCTTCACCTCTTAGTCACACCTTATTAAGCTTTTATTCACCTTATGGGTGAATAGAAATTAAACATGGCGTGTTTAGGTACTTAACGGAAAGCGGAGCTAGAATAATGCAGGAACAGTCATCGATATACCGTTTCACAATCATGTATCATACAGGATAATAGACCATTAAGGATTCGAATAGTGATGCCGAATAGCAGTCATCAAAGAAGGATGGAATGCACATCTGCTCCAGTCTTATAATACTAATAAAAGACACTTTACATTATGGATAAAGGGAGTTTCTGCCGACTCTACCTATTACTGTAAAACAATCAAGAGCCAGCGAAAACGATATTTATTTACCAATTCTTCATTCCATACAACTACCCATTTTGCCCAAAAACTTAAACCATTCCGAAGTCAATGCTTGCATAAAGTATATAAATATTAAGTCATAAAACAAAGAAAAAGAGAGATATTATACATCCGTGTTGATATTTTTTTGTTAAAAAATGATATATCATTTACATTTATTCAATAATTATTCTTATCTTTGCAAACTGAAAAATAAGAACAACATAATATATATATTATCCAATGAATACAAAAAAATACACCTTAGTCATTAATCCAGGCGCCACATCGACAAAGGCTGCCATATACGAAGGCGAGACCGAAGTATTCACCGAAAATCTCTCACATCCTATTGAAGAGATTCAGAAATTCCACGAAGTGGCTGACCAATTCGACTATAGAAAAGGGGCCATACTCGATATGTTGAAACGCCACGGTGTCGGAACCGATGAAATTGCCATCGTGATGGGTCGCGGAGGCCTCACCCGCCCCTGCGAGAGCGGTGCCTACCGTGTTAACGACTTGATGAAGAAAGAGTGCCACGACGGTATTCAGGGCAAACATGCTTGCAACTTGGGTGCACTCATCAGTGATTCTATCGCCACCGAGATAGGTCTTGACTGCGCCTACATTGCCGACCCCGGCATTGTGGACGAGCGTCCCGACTATGCCAAAATTAGCGGTCACCCCGTGTTTGACCTCGACCCGAGTCACGAAGGCGTGATTTGGCACTGCCTCAACCAGAAAATGACCGCCAAGCTTTATGCCCGCGAGCTGGGTAAACACTATGAGGACCTGAACCTCATCATCGCACACATGGGCGGCGGCGTGAGCGTTGGCGTGCATCAGCATGGCCGTTGCGTCGAGGTGAACCGCGCTCTTTGTGGTTTAGGTGCTTTCTCCCCCACTCGTTGCGGAAGCATCAACGCCAGCAAGTTGATCGAAGTGGCCTGCAGTGGCAAATACACCGAGGCTCAACTTAAGAAAATGGTCACCGCCGAAGGTGGCTTTGTGGCCTATCTGGGCACCAACGACGCATACGAGGTTGAGAAAAAGGCCTTGGCCGGTGACGCCAAATGCCAACTGCTTGTGGATGCCTTCTGCTATCAGGTATCTCTGGAGATAAGCCGTTTGGCAGCAGTGGTGAACGGCAAAGTGGATGCCATCCTTCTCACTGGTGGTATTGCCTACAGCAAACCCTGGATGCAGATGATCACCGACCGCGTCAGCTGGATTGCCCCTGTGAAAGTGTACAAGGGCGAAAACGAGATGCTCGCTTTGGCCATCTGCGGCAAGGAAATACTCGACGGTCAGCAACCCAAAGAATACAAATAGCCCGTCACAAAGTATACCTATAAAGCAAACAAAAGCTACTGCACTTTCTGGCAGTGGCTTTTGTTTAATTAAATGAATACGAATAATAAACATTATAAACTGATGAAAAAAGTATTTATTGTCATCGCTGCCCTCACCCTGGGTTTGGCTGCCACCGCCCAAGAGGTGACTATCAAACGCGGCAAAGTAACCATGAGCGAGGCCGACTACAACATGTTGAAGCAGAAAGCCGACGCCTACGAATCGACCAAGAAGGCTTTGAACGAGACGCTCACTGCCTATGAGAAACAGCAAAGCATGAACGATATGTATCGTCCCATCGAGCTGAAGGACTTCAACGATTCGGCATCCTATGCCATAGGTAAGGACATATACCAAAGCTGGCTCCAACAAAATCTCGGCATCAACGGTGAAGCCGCCGGACAATCGATGATCGACTGCTACAAAGGCCAGAATACATGGAACGAAGCCACTATGCGTCCTCTGCTCACTCGATTCCAACAAGAGTTTGAGAAACGCCAACGCGAAGAGCAGGAAAAGATGATGGCCAGCAAAGACGACAACATTGCCGCAGGAAAGAAATTCCTTGAAGAGAACGCCATGAACAAGTCTGTCTATCAGACCAAGAGCGGACTCCAGTATAAGATTATCAAGAAAGGCACCGGCAAAAAGCCCAAAGCCACCGATAAGGTAAAAGTGCACTATACCGGCAAACTGCTTGACGGCAGAGTATTCGACAGCAGCATTGAGCGTGGCGAGCCTATCGAATTCATGCTTAACCAGGTAATACCCGGTTGGACTGAAGGTCTCCAGCTGATGAATGAAGGTTCAAAGTATGAACTTTACATCCCCTACAACCTGGCCTACGGCGAGCAGACAATGGGAATTATTGCACCTGGCTCAACCTTGATTTTCGAGGTGGAACTATTGGAAGTGCTTCCTGGCGACAAACAAAACAACGGTATTCAAGTCATCCGCAAATAATAAAAAGGATGAATACTTTTGGCAACACCTTCCGGCTCACAACCTTCGGCGAGTCACACGGCCCGGCCATTGGTGGCATTATCGACGGTTGTCCGGCCGGAAGAGTGATTGACCAAGACTTTATACTCGTCCAATTGCGGCGCCGTCGCGAAGGTGACACACCATCGGAGGCTACCACTACCCGCCGCGAGTCCGACCATATCGAGTGGCTCAGCGGCCTGATGGACGGTGTAACGCTGGGCACACCGATTGCTTTCGTGGTTCGAAATAGCGATTGCCGTTCAAATGACTACGATGCCCTTCGCGATTGTTTCCGCCCTGGCCACGCCGACTACACCTACCAGCAGAAATACGGAATCAGAGACCACCGTGGCGGTGGACGTGCTTCGGGCAGGGAGACTGTGGCGCGCGTAGTTGCTGGCGCTGTTGCACAGCAACTCCTCATGGAACATAACATCTCCATCCATGCCACCAATCAAGACCGCGACATCACCTGCACAGTACTGGGAGTGCCTGCCGGGATAGGCGAACCCGTGTTTAACCGGCTCAACGCACGTCTCGCATTTGCCATGATGTCCATTCCTTCCGCCGCCTCGTTCGCAATGGGCGATTGGGACATCTGGAGACTCCCAAGTAATGAATTTGCCGATGCATGGCAGCAAGGCGGCACTGCCGACACACTCACTTCCACAAACCATTGTGGCGGCATACAGGGTGGCATCAGCAACGGAATGCCCATTGTGTTTCATGTCGGGTTCCACCCCCCGCTCACCAATCCCGAAGGAATGATTTGCCGCTTGGGCGACG
Organism: uncultured Bacteroidales bacterium; assembly: GCA_900319865.1. Lineage (GTDB taxonomy): Bacteria > Bacteroidota > Bacteroidia > Bacteroidales > P3 > Colimorpha. The sequence continues at coordinate 53,988 of ONQD01000012.1, forward strand.
GAAGCCTCAAAACCGTGTCACCTCATGGCCGTCACGACCATGACCATGGCACCCGGCTGCCTGTAATTGTTGAAAGCATGACGGCTCTCACATTGGCCGACTTCATTCCCTTCAGTCACAAAAGCCCAGCGCAATAGCCACCCCTTTCCCCACAAACAACACGTAATTACACATCACAATGAAAAACAAATATCTTATTCTGGTAGCCGTGCTCTTGCTTTCCGCATGCGGCAACCGAAACAATATCGTTATTGAAGGCACTCTGGCCAACGGAGCGGGCAAAACCATTTATATTGAAGAGATGACCCCAGACACACGGCTCTTTCTCGACTCAGTAAAGCTCGACAACAAAGGCCATTTCCGCTTCAAATACGAAATGCCTTACAAGACATTCTATAATGTCCACATCAATGAAGATGACTATATCGTGCTCTTGCCCGATTTTGGAGAAACCATTGAACTCAGCGGTGACTACAACAGCCTTTCCACTTCTTACACGCTCAAAGGAGGCCACGACTCCCAACTGCTGTGGCAACTGCAGGACTACTCCAACCAAGGCAGCAATGTGCTGCGCGAAATCGTTGCCACCGACCGTCAAAATGTCGAACTACTCAACCAAGGCAAGATGACGCAGAAACAATATGACGAGGCACGTGCATTGACCGATTCCATATATCTCGCAGCCTTTGCCGAACAACAACAATATGTGGTCCACTTCATCGAAGACAACCTTGGCAACCTTTCCACCCTCATAGCTCTCTACAAACCTTTCAACAACCGTCCTCTTGTCAATCCCGAAGACAGTTTTGAATTCTACGAAGCCGTTCTCGAAGGCCTTCAGGAAAGCTTGCCCGACAATCCCCACACCATCAGTTTCAAAAACCAAGTGGAACGCACACGATTCCAATATGCCCGGTAGCAAAATATACTTCATAACCGATGCACATCTCGGTGCCGGAGAGGACTCCAGACAACGGGAAATCGAGCTCTGTGCCCTGCTGGACCGCATCAAAAACGATGCGGCTATGATTGTGTTTCTGGGCGACATGTTCGACTTCTGGTTCTCCTACAAATACGTGGTCCCCAAAGGCTTTGTGCGGCTCATGGGCAAGATGGCCGAACTCTCCGACTCAGGCATTACAATACATTTCTTTATCGGCAACCACGACATGTGGCTGTTCAACTACCTAAAGGATGAAATGAACATAGTGATGCACGACGACCCCGACATTTTGGAATTCGACGGCAAGCGTTTCCTTGTGGGACACGGCGACGGACTAGGTCATCAGGACAAACGCTACGACTGCATACGGCGCATCTTCCGCTGCAGGCTGAACCAGCGCATGTTTGCCCTCCTGCCCCAGTGGATGACATTCGGAATTGCCAACAGTTGGAGCAGCCACAGCCGCAAAGGTCATATCAAAAAGAACCCAAAGATATTTGAATATCAAGGTGACGAGCGCGAGGGCATCGTAATCTATTGTCGCCAACGCCTACTCAACGAACAGTTCGACTATTGTGTATTCGGCCACCGCCACACTCCGATTGTCCGCACCATTGAATCCCCTTCGGGTCACAGCGCTGTTTACGTCAATGTGGGCGACTGGCTGATGCACCGCAACTACGCTGTCTATGCCGACGGGCAAATCAACCTCTACGACAACGCTTAACCGCTGCCACAGCTACAATACAACAAAGGGACGGCATCCTTACGGAGTCGTCCCTTTTCCCGTTTCTAATAGGACAGTAGTTTATTTCACTTGTCCTACATTCTGCGGATTGTAGAAAACAAACTGGTCGTCTATGACATCGATAATGATTGTGTCGTTCGTCTTTATCTTTTCCTCCAGAATCTGACGAGACAGCTCATTCAATATCTCGCGCTGAATCACACGTTTCACAGGCCGTGCGCCCATTGCAGGATCATATCCTATGGTAGCCAGATGGTCTATAGCCTCGTCGGTGGCAGAAATAAGGATATCATTCTTCTCCAACATCTTGGCGGCATTCGCCAATTGTATTTTCACCACCTCGCGAATCTGTGTCTTGGTCAGCGGACGGAACATCACTATTTCGTCTATTCTGTTCAGAAACTCAGGACGTACATGTTGCTTCAAGAGCTCCAGCACAGCCTTCTTTGTCTCATCCAACTCATATTCGGTGAATGTACCTCCCTCCAAATGTTCACGAATCACATCGCTTCCCATGTTCGAAGTCATGATAATCACCGTGTTCTTGAAGTCGGCGGTACGGCCCTTGTTGTCTGTCAAACGGCCATCCTCCAGCACTTGCAGCAGCGTATTGAACACATCGGGATGCGCTTTCTCAATCTCATCGAAAAGCACTATGCTGTACGGTTTGCGGCGCACGGCCTCCGTCAATTGGCCGCTCTCGTCATAACCCACATATCCCGGAGGCGCACCGATCAGACGTGATATGCTGTGCCGTTCCTGATATTCACTCATATCAATACGGACCATCATATTCTCGTCGTCAAACATCACCTCGGCCAAAGCCCTTGCCAACTCGGTTTTGCCCACGCCCGTAGTACCCAAGAACAGGAAACTGCCTATGGGTCGACGTCCGTCGCTCAATCCCGTGCGGCTACGGCGTATTGCGTTGGCAATGGTGCTGATAGCCTCATCCTGACCCACCACACGCTTGTGCAGCTCGTCCTCAAGATGCAGCAAACGCTCGCGCTCGCTCTGCAACATCCGTGTCACGGGTATCCCCGTCCACTTCGACACAACCTCGGCTATCTGTTCCGAATCCACCTCCTCGTTTATCATGGCGTTGTCGGCCTGCATCTCCTTCAACTGCTGTTTCAAGTCGGCCACATGTTTCTCGGCTTCCTTGATGCGGCCATAGCGCAGCTCTGCCACCTTTCCATAGTCGCCCGAACGCTCAGCCTGCTCAGCCTCAAACTTGTAGCTTTCAATATTCTTCACCTCGGTCTGGATATTCTCCACAATGCTCTTCTCGTTCTGCCAACGGGCTTTCATTTGACTACGTTGCTCACTCAGCTCGCCAATCTCCTTACCCAGCTGCGCCAGCTTGTCCTGGTCGTTCTCGCGCTTAATGGCTTCGCGCTCAATCTCCAGCTGACGTATGCGGCGTTCTATCTCATCCAGTTCCTCAGGCACCGAATCAATCTCCAGTCTCAACTTGGCAGCTGCCTCGTCAATCAGGTCAATGGCCTTGTCGGGCAGGAAACGGTCACTGATATACCTGTTGCTCAGCTCGGCGGCGGCAATAATGGCCTCATCCTTGATACGCACCTTGTGGTGCACCTCATAGCGCTCCTTCAGTCCACGCAGTATACTGATAGTGTCGTTCACATCCGGCTCGTCAATCAGCACACTCTGGAAACGGCGTTCCAATGCCTTGTCCTTCTCGAAATACTTCTGATACTCGGCCAGCGTTGTGGCGCCGATAGCCCTCAGCTCTCCACGGGCCAAAGCAGGTTTCAGAATGTTTGCGGCATCCATTGCACCTTCGCCCCCACCGGCTCCGACCAAAGTGTGAATCTCATCGATAAAGAGAATAATCTCACCATCAGCCTCGTTGATTTCACGAATCACACTCTTCAAACGCTCCTCGAACTCGCCTTTATACTTGGCACCTGCAATCAAGGCACCCATATCCAAGCTGTAAATAGTTTTACTCTTCAAGTTCTCGGGAACATCGCCACTCACAATCCTGTGGGCCAAACCTTCGGCTATGGCTGTCTTGCCCACGCCCGGTTCGCCTATCAATATAGGATTGTTCTTGGTACGGCGACTCAAAATCTGCAGCACACGGCGAATCTCCTCGTCACGTCCTATCACGGGGTCCAGCTTACCAGCCTGAGCCAACTGGTTCAGGTTCTTGGCATACTTGTTCAGGGCATTGTAGCTGTCCTCAGCGCTCTGGCTGCCCACTTTGCTGCCTTTCCGCAAATCGGTGATAGCGGCACGCAGACCCTTTTCGCTCACGCCGGCATCCTTCATCAGATGTGCCAGCTCGTCGCGTCCGCTCAGCAGTCCCAGCAGCAAATGCTCAATGCTCACAAAGTCGTCGCCCATCTCAGTGGCCAGCTGCGATGCTTTCACCAAAGCCTGGTTGGCATCGTTGCTCAGATACTGACTACCGCCACTCACACGGGGCAACTTGTCGAGCAGGGCATCCACCTGTTGTGTCAGCCGCGGAATGTTCACCTCCAGTTTCTTCAACAAGAATGGCGTCACATTCTCGTCCACGCTGAGCACACCCTTCATCAAATGGCCCGTCTCAATAGTCTGATGTTGACGGGCGGTTGCAATCTCCTGTGCCTTCTGCACAGCTTCTTGCGCTTTAATGGTAAAGTTGTTAATGTTCATAATTCAATCGTTTTTATTGCTTATCACTACATCAACAATCGAGCCACCCCGCTCAAAAGGACATTTTGTCACAACACTCATTCAAACTGTCCCAACAACCAAGACAATTTGACACCCGGCGCAGTTACCCCCCACCGCCATCTGCCAATAACAATCATCCCCCTTCATTCCCGACCAATCAATCATTCAAACCAAAATAGAACAATAAACAAAACAATTCAATCAACCAATTATTCCTCCACAAAGGCAGAAAAAACTCCAACAAGCTGTAAACCACAACCTAAAACATTCCACCCTCAAGCCGAGTCCCATCCGTTTCAGTTCCAGCTCCGTTCCCCTTTCACCTCAAAGCAATTCCAAAGTTACCAAAAATTCACTTCCAAGGTGAAGAAGAGCTTAATAAGAGGTGACTAGAAGCTTAAGAGAAAGCGAAGCGTGAACGGACTGTGTTTTCCTGAAATCGCTTGACAGATTTTTGCTGGTTAAACTGATTGGCTTGTCAAAACAGACCGATATATGGACACTGAAAAGGTCTTCTGCGAGGTGTATAAAAAAGTAAAAGAGAATTGCATCGATATTCAATCGACTAGCAATTCTCCGTATACTTATAATATTGTATACCGACGGGGGAAGGCTAAAATCCGTCGGGGTTTTGGCGTTGCCAGTTCCAGCTGTCGCGCACCATTTCGTCTATGCCGTAACGGGCTTTCCACCCCAATTCCTTCTCTGCCTTGGCGGGATTGCTATAGCAGGTGGCTATGTCGCCTGCGCGACGGGGTTTGATGCTGTATGGAACTTTCACGCCATTGACTTTTTCGAAAGCATGAACCATGTCGAGAACGCTGTAGCCATGGCCTGTGCCAAGATTGTAGATGTCAAGGCCGCAACGGCGTTCGATGGCTTTGAGGGCACAAACATGACCCGTGGCGAGGTCGCAGACATGGATAAAGTCGCGCACACCCGTGCCGTCGGGGGTAGGATAGTCGTTGCCAAAGACACCCAGTTCGGGGCGTTTGCCCACGGCAACCTGGGTGATGTAAGGCATCAGGTTGTTGGGTATGCCGTTGGGGTTCTCGCCTATACGTCCACTGGGATGAGCACCCACAGGGTTGAAGTAGCGAAGCAGCACCACGTTCCATTCGGGGTCAGCTTTCTGAATGTCGGCAAGCACCTGCTCGAGCATGCTCTTGGTCCACCCGTATGGGTTGGTGCATTGCCCCTTGGGGCACTGCTCGGTAATGGGTATTTCCACCGGGTCGCCATATACGGTGGCACTGGACGAGAAGATAATGTTTTTGCATCCATTGCGGCGCATAACATCCACCAGGGTAAGGGTTCCGCTTATGTTGTTCTCGTAGTATTCCCACGGCTTTTCCACGCTCTCGCCAACAGCCTTGAGGCCCGCAAAATGGATACAGGCATCGAACTTGTTGTTGGCAAAAACCTGCTCCAACGCTTTGCGGTCGCGGATGTCCACATTGTAGAAAGGCACTTCCTGAATCCCAATAATTTGGGCCACACGTCGAAGCCCTTCGGGATTGGAATTGCTCAAATTGTCCACTACCACAGCAGTGTGGCCGGCATTATAAAGCTCTATCAAAGTGTGGGAGCCGATATATCCCGCGCCCCCGGTAACAAGTATGTTCATCTTCTGCGATTAATTATAACTAATAGTCTATACCCTCACACAAAGTGATATAAGACAAAGAATAATACAAAGATGACAAACGTCATCTTGATTGCAAAAATACAAAAAGTTTTTCATAATACAGAAAAAAACAAAGCCGAAGTGTAATAAAACACTCCGGCTTTGCGACAATAGTAATAGATAATTACTTTTCGAGACGGATACGCGCGTCGACAGCAGTGACGTAGCGAGGATTGCCCAAGAGGGGATTGAGGTCCATCTCGGCAATTTCGGGAGCTGCCTGAACAAGTGCGCTGACGCGGGCAATCTGGTCGGCATAGAGGTCAAGATTGACGGCCTCCTGGCCACGAACGCCTTGGAGAATCTTATATCCACGCAGTTTGGTGAGGGCCTCCTTGGCTTCGGCTGCACTGATGGGTGCGAGGGCACTCTGAACATCTTTCAACACCTCTATGAAGATGCCACCGAGGCCGAAGAAGATTTGATGGCCGAATTTGGGGTCACGGATGGCGCCAATGTAGACATCGGTACCGTCCAGCATGGGATACATTTCGACAGCGTAGGTCTCGGGGATGACGATGAGACGGTTGAACTCCTTCTCGACAGTGGCGAGGTCTTTCACACCGAGGGTGACACCGCCCACATCGCTTTTGTGGAGGGGTCCGACCACCTTCATGACCAAAGGCACATCCTTGCTGCAGCCCACCTCTTTGGCAAAAGCAAGGGCGTCTTCCACTTTGGAGACCTCAACGCTCTTTTTGCGGCTTATGCCGGCGGCATCGAGCAGTTCGTTGTAGTCGGCAATTTCCATATAGCCGTCCTTGCAGCGGTCAACGGTGGCACGAATGCGGGCCACGTCGATGGCAGGCTGTTCCACGTTTTCGGGCTGGGGCTTGGGTGTGTTGTAGACTTTGCAGATGGCATTGCCAAGCACGCACTCCTCGGGGAAGTTGATGTTGCCCATATCAATAAATTCCTGAATTTCGTCCTTCACATTGATAATGGAAGGCAGCACGGGGAAGATGGGCTTCTTGCAGGTCTTCATCTTCTCGTTGAGAAGGGCGTACACCTCGCGGTTCGAGAAGAGTCCGGGAGAGCCGAAGATGACGACCGAGAAGTCGATGTCGGTGTATTCGTTCTCGACAGTGTCGATGATGTAGCCAAGCTGCTCGGCAGTTCCGGTGGCGAGGAAGTCGATGGGGTTGCCCACCGATGAGCCGCCGAACAGTTTCTCGAGCAGTGCGGGGCTGGCGGGGTGTTCCTTCAGGCTGGGCACCTCGATACCGTTGTTGCTCAGCACGTCGGTCAGCATGACAGCGGGGCCGCCGGCATGGGTGATAACGGCACAGCGATTGCCCTTAATCTCGGGATACATGAACACACCGCACACGGTGGTCAGCTCCTGACGGTTCTGGCAACGGACAATACCTGCCTTGCGGAACAGAGCGTCCACGGCGGCGTCGTTCGTGGCCAGAGCACCCGTGTGGCTGGAAGCGGCACGGCTACCGGCGGCACTGCCACCGCTCTTGATGGCAGCGATGTGGCATCCCTTGTTGATAAGGCTGCGGCTGTGTTTGAGCAGACGCTGGGGGTCGCCAACTTTCTCCATATAGAGCATGATGACATGGCTCGACTTCTCCGGGTCGAAGGTCTCGTCCAGATGTTCCAGTACATCCTCGATACCCAGCTGGGCACTGTTACCCACTGCCCAAACGCTGTTGAATTTAAGACCGTTGGTCATGCCGTATTCCTTGATAAACACGGCCGTGGCGCCACTGCCGGTGATAAAGTCCACACCCTTGGGGTCAAGCTTGGGGATGGGCGTGTCGAAACAGCCACTATAGTTGGTGTTGAGGAATCCGGTGCAGTTGGGGCCGATGAGGGAACCGCCCACCGCATTGATGCTATCAACAATGTGCTTTTCGATGGCAGCACCTTCGGCATTCTCTTCAGAGAAACCGGCACTGACAATGATAAAGCCTTTGGTGCCTTTCTGCTGGGTGAGGACATCGACGGTCTGGGCACAGAATTTGGCAGCGATGCAGAGAATGGCGCAGTCGACCTGGGGAAGGTCTTCCACCTTGGCATAGCACTTGATGCCCTGCACCTCGGTCTCTTTGGGGTTGACAGCGTAGACGGGACCCTTGAAATTGCTTTCGAGCAAATTCTTGAGGGCTTTTCCGCCGGGCTTGTGTATATCGCTGGAAGCACCGCAAATGACGATGCTACGGGGATTTAAAAGTTCTTTTGCAATCATGTTGTGTATTTTAGTTTATATTGTGAACTGAGTAGGCCTGAAAGCATACTGTTATTTATCTTTAGGCATAGCAGCGAGAGCGGCAACCAGATAGTCGAAGAATTTCTTGCTGCTCTCGATGTTGGCGCGCTCGTCGGGGCTGTGGGGGCTGTTGAGCGTGGGACCGAAGGAGATCATCTCCATGTCGGGGTACTTGCCGCCCAGCAAGCCGCACTCGAGACCGGCGTGGATGGCCACCACGGCGGGTTCCTTGCCGTACATCTTCTTGTAGGTCTGCTTCATGGTCTTGAGCAGGCCGCTCTCCATGTTGGGCTTCCATCCGGGATAGGCACCCGTGAGCTGGCATTTGCCGCCCGCCAGTTCGGCCAGGCAGACCAGCCGCTCGGCGAGGGCCTCCTTGGCGGAGTCGACAGAGCTGCGGAGCAGGGCCTTGATGGTGAAGCTCTTGCCGTTGGTGTACATGATGGCGAGGTTGAGGGATGTCTCCACCAGACCTTCCATGTCCTTGCTCATGCGGATGACGCCATTGGGGGCAATCATGACGGTGTTGATAATCTTCTGGGTGTCGGCCTCGGTCATGACCTTGGGGTACATGCGGACAGGCTCCAGCTT
>ONQD01000028.1 GCA_900319865.1 uncultured Bacteroidales bacterium
TTCTGCAAAAATACAAATTATTTTGCAATTGCAAATATAAGGTTTTGAAAGGGGTGCCACGGGAGTGGCGGGGTATGTATACCGCTGGCGGAGCTGGCACGAATGAGGATTCCTCTTATAAGGACTTTTGGTATTTGTTTTGGGATACATACCCCCCGGCTTTGCCGTACCCCTCTGAAAGAGGGGACTCGCGGTGGCGGTGCGTCGGTCTATAATGGGGTTTGAGTTTGTGGGAGAATGAACGTGACAGTGTTTTGGTTAATACAGCTGTTTTTTTTGTCGCGTCCCTATCGGGACGCTATTGATTTCCTACGATGGTCACCGCACTGCGCCATGAACGATGTTGCTCCCGTTCGGTCGCGACACCGTTCATGGCTTGTACGGTGTTATTCATGTCTCACCCCTTTGGGGTGATTTATCGATATTCCCTATAATGACTTTTGGTATTTGTTTTCGGATACATACCCCCCGGCTTTGCCGTACCCCTCTGAAAGAGGGGACTCGCGGTGGCGGTTCGTCGGTCTCATGTCTGTTTGTGTTTTGTTCGCTTTGGTTTGGGGAAAAGTTAATGTTTGTTAAAAGTGTGTCACGTTTTTGGGGTTTGTGTGTTATATAGATGAGCTGTGGCCACAGCATGCAGGGAAGCCGAAAACTGTTGTAAAGAGTAGGCACAACATTAAAAACATTACCACTATGAAGAAAATTGCTTTGACCGGTATCGTGTTGCTGCTTTTGGCATCGATGGCCGGATGCAAGAAGCCGAAGGATTGCCACTGCACAGTAACTCAAAAGATGCCGGGTATGGCTCCGATGGTGACAGAGCAGGTGATGACCGCTCCCGACGGGAAATGCGACAAGTTGTCGGTGACATCGACCACAACAGCACCCGACGGCTCGAACATTGAGCAGACTATTGAGTGTAAGTAACAGGTATGGTCTGCAATAGAAACGAGGGTGTCCCGTGAAGGGGGCACCCTCGTTGTGTATTCTTAGGGTGTGCTATTCGGGCAGATAGGAGCCTTCGCCGAAATAATTTTTGGCATACTGGGTGAGGGGAGTATGCTTTGAGAGCCAGAAGATGGGGAGTATGATTTGCGGTTGTCCGCAGGATTCGGGGGCGATAGTGTTGGGTTGGAAGACGAGGGTGATGCAGCTGCGGGTATCGTCGATGTAGTAGTTGTCGGGCACGGGCAGGCGGCCGGAGGCTTTATAGCTGTTGTTGAGATTGAGAAGGGTCTCATGGTTGACGACAAGGTCTTCCACCGCGCGGACAATGATTTCGCCCATGTTGGTGGTGTCGACAAGGTCGCAGAGGTGGATTACTTGGCGGGTGACGGGGTCAATATGGATAAAGTAGCTCGAGTGTTTTTCACATTGGGAGAAGTTGGAAACCGATTCGGTGTTGAGATGAAAGATGTGGAGACTGCTGTCGGTGCTGTAGTAGCAGCTTAGCGTGTTGTGTATATGGGGAACAAGGTTGGAATCCCTATTTTGGATAAAAGATAAGATGGCGGGGTAATCGTCGGATGAGCAGCCCGGGTGGGAGAGCCATTGATTGATGGCTTGGGTGAAGTTGGTGGAAGTGCTGTCGTTGAAGGCGCAAAGAAACAGCTCCTTCAACGCTTCGGGGCTAAGGGAGTTGTCGCCAGGCCAATCGAGGGTGTAGTGGTTATCGACCAGGAGGGTGACGCTGTCGGGGTAGCCGTCGACCTTAATCTTTACTTCCGTTTGTTTTTCACCGTTATACTGGGTGACGGTAAAGTCGTTGGATGAGGGCGACTGGTTGCGGCAGCCGACGGCAAGAAGCAGTGCGGCTGAGCAGATGCAAGTGAGGATTCGTTTCATATTGGGGTGTTTTTTCTTTTGTTGGTATAATAACGCAGGAGTGAGGCTGTTATTGTGGGAGGGATAAGAAATAATGAGGTTGCGCTGTGCGGTGAATGTTGGAGAAGTTGAGCAATTACGGCCGAAAGGATTTGTTATAGACAAGTTGTTGAGAGTCAGGGATGCGGCCTGAAAGGTAAACGGGCAGTTGGCCCAAGGCGACGCCGTGGGTAAAAGAATGAGATACAAATAATGTTGAACAGTTCCGCCTGCCCACCGAGGCCGAATGGGAAGTAGTACTGGAAGTTGATATGGATAAATGAATTCTTTTTTGTATATTTGCAGGAGTGTTGGTTGATGTGCGTATGGGTTTATTATGTTGAATATTAATAGAATGGTGATATATGATATATGATGTTTTTATAAGTTACCGCAGAAATGGTGGTTTTGAGACGGCTAAATACTTGTACGACTGGTTGAGTGGTAAGGGGTATACTGTGACTTTTGATATAGACACGCTGCGGGAGGGGGATTTTGATAAAGCGCTGCTTTCGCGGATAGAACAATGTACAGACTTTATATTGGTGGTGGACCGCCATTGTTTTGACAGGACAATTGATCATAGTGTAAAGCCTGAGCAGGACTGGTTGAGGAATGAACTGGCATACGCACTCCAATTGCGCAAGAACATTATTCCTGTGTTGTTGGCCGGAGCGGTTTTTCCTGATGGGCTGCCAAAAGAAATAGAGGATGTGAAAAGGAAGAATGGACCCCAATATAGCCATGAATATTTCGATTCTTTCTGCAATAAGTTGAAAGAAATGCTACATTCGATGCCGAGAAACAATTATGGAGTTGCTGAGAAGAAGCAGACTTCTCGACATGGGGCACCAAATCTTAAGGTAAAGTGCAACCTGGATTGTGTGATGTATATAGATGGAGAGGAATATGGTACACTTTCGGCAGGGAGGTTGCAGAAGATACCATTGGCGGAGGGTGAGTATATGTTGGAATTCAAGGGTGTTGAGAATGAGAGTGACAAGATAATAGTTGAAAAGTTTGAGATGCCTAACAAGGACAAGCTGTATAACGTTGATTTGAAAGCAAAGAAAGAGGAACGAGAGCGACAGGAGATAGAACGAAAACAGATTGAGGAGGGGGTGGATAAGAAACGAGCGCTGAAGGATAGAGTTGAAATATTGATTCGTGAAGAATCTCAACCATTAATGATTAACTTGGAAAAACATTTTATTCTGGGACGAAAAAAAACAAGAGGGCTGAAACAAAAACTGTTCGAACGATTGGTTCAGGAGCAAAGAAAGGACAATTATAGTCAATCTGAATATGCCCTGCACGCAGAGGAATTATTAAAAGTTGGTAGTGTGAAGTTCAAGATGTTGAAGGTGGAGGGCGGCACGTTCACGATGGGCGCGACGAGGGAACAGGGCAGCGATGCTTTTGATGATGAGAAACCGGCACATGAGGTGACACTTAGCGACTACTATATTGGAGAAACGGAGGTAACACAGGCATTGTGGAAGGCAGTGATGGGTTATAATCCATCCGAACATCAAGGTGACGGCAATTTGCCAGTGGAACAGGTCTCATGGGAAGATATTGTCAAGAAGTTTATCCCTGCATTGAATACAAAGACTGGACGCACGTTCCGGCTGCCGACGGAGGCGGAATGGGAGTATGCCGCACGGGGAGGAAACAGGGGCAAGGGATACAGGTACAGTGGGAGCAACAATATAGATGAAGTGGCATGGTTTGGAGAAAACAGCGAAGGTAAACCCCACCCTGTGAAAGAAAAGGATGCAAATGAATTGGGGCTGTACGACATGAGCGGGAATGTGTTGGAATGGTGCCAAGATTGGGTTGGGAAATACAACAGCGACACTCAGACCAATCCTAAAGGACTAGACAAGAAAACTTCTCGTGTGTTGCGTGGTGGTTCATGGTTAAATAGTGAGAGGTGTTGTCGCGTGTCTCATCGCAACGATGGTGCCCCTGACATTTGCGGTAGCAACATCGGTTTCCGTTTGGTTATGTGTCAATAGTTTACTTTAAACGATGCTAAGCTATTCGGCAATCGCTATGGATTGGAGCAGCAGGGAAGCGAGGAATGAGTCATCGAAGCGCAACGGAATGGTCTTTGCCGGGATGAGAAAGAGGGAATGAGGGAGAGACGGAAGCGAGAGTATGAAGAAGGAAAATAGTTGAATTGGAAAGAAATAACAAATAAATAAAGGAGGAAGATATGAAACAATTGAATCCGCAGATAGGGTTGGAGCAGGAGCTCAACAGACAGATTTATGAAGCATTGCAGGGCAGTGTGGTGGAGGAGGTGCTGAGGCAGGTGCGCACTGATGCTTCGGACAGCTATTGGCGCAGTACGCTGGAGGGACACAGCTTTAAGGTGGAGCGGACGCTGCTGGGCCATTTGTATGATTTGTTTTATGAGGTGAAAGCGCGTTTGGGGTATGATGAGAAGGTGGACTTCTATATTACCGGCGATGCGTCGGTGAACGCCTTCTCGGTGGCGGCAGAGGGAGAGGGGGCACCCCATATTGTGAACATCAATTCGGCATTGGTGGAGCTGATGAGCGACGACGAGTTGCGGTTTGTGATAGGGCATGAGTTGGGACACCTGATGAACCGTAACACGGCATTGCTGCGGTTGATACACTTTGTGTTTCCGCCCCAGAGCAATATGCCGATAGCGTTGCAGCACAAGATAAAGCTGTGGCAGCAGCTGTCGGAGTTGGTGGCCGACCGATATGGATATATGGCGGTGGGAAGCCTGCCGGTGTGCGTGTCGGCATTCTTTAAGATGGCCTCGGGCCTGAACCTGATGAAGATGAATGTGAGCATAGATGCCCTTGTGGAGGAGAATATAAAGCATTTGGACTATTTCCTGAACGACAAGGGACTGAGCCGCGCCGACCATCCGGTGAACCCCATAAGGGTGCAGGCACTGAACCTGTTTGCCACCTGCCAGACTGACGAGGAGTTGGAGAAAAGGATGGAGGAACTGATAGGAATACTGCTGAAAGTGGGGAACGAAGAGATAGACCAGCACATGATGATGTTTGTGGCCACGGCGGGACTGATAGTGTCGTCGGCGGACGAGGAGATCTCGAAAGACGAAGTGAACACGATACTGGACCATTTGGCAGGATACCATATATTCCCGAAGTCGCTGCTTGACGCCGTGGCAGCATCGGAGAATGTGTCGGATATGTTTGTGGAGTCGGTGCAGCACATAATGGAGTTAGACCCCTCGATGAGAGAAGGGATGATGGGGTATGTGATAAGGCTGATACTCTCGGACAAGGACATAAAGGGGAAGGAAGTGGAGTTGCTGTACAATTTGGGAGAGAACGTGTTTGGGTACACGAGGAAGGAAATAGCCAATCTGTTCGGCAAATATATACAGATAGGATACGTGCCTAGCCACGAACTGATGTATAGATAACGATTGATGCAGCGAGATGCAGGGTGCGACGGGGGAGAGAAGGGAAAGATGTATCTTTGCAGCCGCAAGGAAAGGATGGATAACGACAGTAAAAAAAATTGAAATATAGGAGATAAAATTATGGAGAACATAAAGGAAATGATGAAAAAAATAGAAGTAGAAGATAAGAAAGAGGAAAAGACCGGTGCATGCGGATACAACTGGGCGATAGGAATATGCCTGACTGTGTATTTGGGGTTGATGGTGTTTTTGTGGTTGGGGAGCATGAGGGCGCTGTATGTGTGGGACGTTATTGTGCAGACAACGCTGGTGATGGTGATAGTGAGTGTGGTGATGTATTATGTGCTGAAAGCATTGTTTGCCGCAAGGAAAGAAAAGCTGGAAGCCTACAGACGGATGGAGGCAAAACGGGTGGCAGTGTATGAGAAGCTGATGGACATGCAGGTGGATGCGCTGAAAGAGGAGAAAAAACGGGAGGAAGTGGAAAGTAAATAGGCTCATGAGAAAGCGGTGTTTGCAGGACGGAAGGAGTATGAAACCGCGAAGGCTGAACATGAGGCAGAATTGGCCAAGAAGAGGGCAACAAATGAATCGGAAATAGACAAGATAAGAAATGCATAAATACTGGAAAAGGCTGCTTTGGCGGTTTGATAGGTCGTTCAGCACCAACAGAGTATGGAAACCCATATTGTGGGTGGTGGGGTTCTTTGTGGTGGGGACGATGGTGCTGTGGCTGATAGGTTTGGCGTGGGCCAGAACCAACGCGATGAATGGATTTGCCGAGACAAACAGCAGGATAGACGAAGTGATAAGCCTGATGATAGGGCAGAGCAACTATCCACTGCAGTCGGGGATGCCCCATTGGTATCAGTTGTTGGTGGCATTTGTGGGCACGATGTTTTTCACGGCATTTCTGATATCCACGTTCAGCAACCTGTTGGTGAACCGGGCGGCAAGCCACAGGAAAGGGCTGCTGAGCTATTATTTCGAGAACCATGTGTTGATATTGGGCGGGAGCAAGGTGGTGGTGGGAATAGTGAAGTCGATAGCAGCCGACCCTGAATTGCGGAAGAAGGATGTGCTGATAGTGACCAACCAGGATGCGGAGAAACTGTGGCTGCAGATAGTGGCACGGCTGTCGGGCGAGGAGCGGAAGGTGTCGCTGACGATATACCACAGGGAGCGGAATATGGAGCAGTCGTTGAGAAAAAGCCAGGCAGAGCTGGCATCGGTGATATATATAGTGGGAGAGGACAATGAGGAGGAGCATGACTCGCTGAATGTGGAATGCTGGGAGCGGGTGAAAGAACTGCGGGAGAAAGAGGCAAAAGAGCGGGGACAATGCTACTTGACATTTGAGCGGAATGTATCGACATATCTGTTCCACGCGCTGCCCGGAGAGGGTGACACGTCGAAGATGGAGACCACGATAGTGAACAGGCTGGAGTCGATAGCACAGCAGATAATGATAGGCGACGATGAACGAGGGGGGTGGAGTACTTTGGACCGCGGGGTGATAGGAGTGGGGAGTGAGAAGTATGTGCACCTGGTGGTTGCCGGGATGAACCAAATGGGGTATGCCATGGCCACCACGGCGGCGCATCTATGCCATTACCCGAATTTTGACGAGAATGCGGAACGGCCGATAAGGACAAAGATAACCTTTGTGGACAAGGATGCCGACGTGGAGATGAAACTCTTTAAGGGGCGGTATCCGGGGCTGTTTGCGCTGTCGCACAGCAGTTATTGGGAGAATGGAAAGGAAAAGGAGCGCATGAGTCCGGAGAAAAAATACGGAGACTTTCTGGATGTGGAATGGGAATATCTGAAAGGCGAGCTGGTGGACGACTGGGTGAGAGAGAAATTGGTGGAATGGAGAAATGATGAGAAAGAAGTGCTGACACTGGCACTGTGTGACGAAGAGCCGGAGCGGAATGTGGCAAATGCATTATACTTGCCCAAGGAGTATTACAGGGCGTTGGACGAGAGAGCCGGATTGACCGAGAGGGATCCGTTGATAATGGTGTACCAGCCGATAAGCGATGCCCTGGTGGGTAGGACGCGGGATGTGGCCAGATATAGGAACGTTATACCCTTCGGGATGATGCTGGATAGTTTCGATGTGAGGTTGGAGAAAAGGATAGCCGCAGCCAAGAGGATAAACTATCTTTACAATAATAGCGACTATGTGATGATGCCCAGCAACGAGGAACAGCTGAACGAGCTGTGGAGGGGATTGTCGTATGCTAACAAAATGTCGAATATCTATGCCGCGAATTCGATATATACCAAGTTCCGGAGTATGAAAGTGGACTGGAAGAAATGTACGGGGGATTTCCCTGAAGAGATGGTTGAGCAGATGGCAAGAATGGAGCATGCCCGCTGGAATGAGGAAAAGCTGCTTGTGGGGTTCAGTGCGCTAGAGGAATCGGAAAGAAAGCGCATAAATGACGGACTGAGGAGAAAGGACAAGTCGATAGAGAAAGAGAACAATGATTTAAAAAAGAAAGAATTTGTACATAAGGACATTGCGCCTTATGATGGACTGCAGGAAGCGTCGAAAGAATATGATAAGGCGATAGTGCGGCATTTGATAGATGTGATAAATGTATAAACACGGACTAATATGGAAAGAAAGACATATATACCCAAACCCATTGACACTTCGGATATTGAATTGTCGGAAGAGCTGTTGGAACTGACAGAGGAGATGGCAAAAAATGTGCATGATGTGTGGTCGGCGGGGCGGATAGCACAGGGATGGACCTGGGGGCCGAAACGCGATGATGAGAAGAAAGAGAATCCCTGTCTGGTTCCCTATGAGGAGTTGCCAGAGAGTGAAAAAGAATACGACAGAAACACTTCGATAGAGACGTTGAAAGTGATTCTGTCGTTGGGATTTAAGATAGAGCGGTAGGGACTATTCGGCGCCGAACTGCATGAGGTAGGCTTTGATGAAGTTGTCGATCTTGCCGTCCATTACACCGGTGACATCACCGGTTTGGTAGTTGGTGCGGTGGTCCTTAACGCGGCGGTCGTCCATGACGTAGCTGCGAATTTGCGAGCCCCACTCGATTTTCTTCTGTGAGGCTTTGATTTTGGCCTGTTCCTCCATGCGGTGCTGGAGTTCGCGCTCGTAGAGTTGTGAGCGGAGCAGACGCATGGCGTTCTCTTTGTTTTTGGGCTGGTCGCGGGTTTCGGTGTTCTCGATAAGGATTTCCTCTTCCTCGCCGGTGTAGGGGTCTTTGTACTGGTAGCGGAGACGGACACCGCTTTCCACCTTGTTCACATTCTGGCCGCCGGCGCCGCCGCTGCGGAAGGTGTCCCAGCTGAGGCGTGACATGTCGACGACGACTTCGATGGTGTCGTCAACAAGCGGGGTGACGCTGACGGAGGCGAAAGAGGTCATTCGTTTGCCCTGGGCATTGAAAGGACTGACACGAACAAGACGGTGGACTCCAGTTTCGCTTTTGAGGTATCCATAGGCATAATCGCCTTCAATCTGCATGGTGACACTTTTGATTCCGGCACCCTCACCATCCAAGATGTTGGAAATGGCAACACGGTAGTTGTGGGTTTCGGCATAGCGGATGTACATACGCATGAGCATTTCGGCCCAGTCCTGGGCTTCTACACCACCGGCACCGGCATTGATGGACAGGACGGCATCGAAATGGTCGCTTTCGCCCTGCAGCATGTTCTTGAGTTCGAGGGCTTCGACGAGGGGTTGAGTGATTGCTATCTGGTCGAGAACCTCTTGTTCGGTGGCATCGCCGCTATCGAAGAATTCGCCCAGTACCCCGAGGTCGCCGCAACTGTTGTCGACTTCGGTAAATGCGTTGACCCAAGCTTTCTTTGACTGGATATTCTTCATGATGCGTTGTGCCTCTTTGGGGTCGTTCCAGAAGTCGGGGGCTTCGGTTTGTTTCTCTTCCTCGGCTATTTGGGAGGAGAGCGAGTCGATATTGAGATAGCGGCGCAGGGCGTCTTTGCGAGAGATGAGGTCTTTTATTGTTTCGGAGGTGGTCATAGAAAAGATGTTGTTATTGGGGTAACGATTATTGAAGAGTTAGAAAATAGGATAGATTTCGGGACATCCAGGAGTGAAATAGGCGGCTACGAATGCAATGATGATGAGCAGAAGTTTGACAAAAGAGAAGTTGTTGTGGTCGTGGTCGAAGAGAATGCTGACAGAGACATGGAGCAGAATGCCGACAACGACACCCATAATGATGCATTGTAAGGTTTCGTTTTCGGGCATGAGGTAGAGGTTGCAGAGAGAACCGAGGGGGGTCATCACAGCGAATACGGAGAGAAGCAGGAAAGAACGCCAGAAACCATAGCGGTTGTTGATGAAGAGAGAAACCATCACAAGGGCAATAGGAATGTTGTGAAGAACAATGCCGTAGAGAAGACCTTGGTGGATGTCACCATCGAGGCCGACCATAGGCATGCCCTCGAGGAATGCGTGAATGCATAAACCAATCATCAGACCTGTCACGGGATGCACTTTGTTGTTATGGCAGTGACCGGGGTGGGGATGGTGGGCATGATGATGTTCTTCGGCATCGTGTTCCTCTTCACAGCAGGGACAATGGTTGTGTCCATGTTCGGCACCGCGGGTAAGTTGCTCGAGCAAAAGCTGAATGAGGAAGCCTATCATGACTGAGGCGGCGACTTTGAAGTGGATGCCGGGTGTCACAAAACGGAAAGGATCCTCACCTAGGAATATGTGTGGCACCAAATTGATGAAGCAAGAGGCAAGGAGGAACGCCCCACCAAAGACGGTGATGTAGTTCAACAGTTTAGGATTGGCATGCTTTCCGCTTGGTACAAGGGATACCCAAACTACGATTCCCACCACAATGAGAAGGTAGGAGAGGATGATGGGTGTTGTCATTTCTTAATCGAATCTATATAATGTTAGTTTATGAATGGACACAAAAAAAGGGTAAGCTGTTTATATCGCACCGCTACAACCAAACACCCTTGCTGTATTCCTACCCTGGGGGATTCAATGGGAGCTGGTCGTATAAGACTTAAGAAAAATATCTTTATTTTTTTGCACGTATGGGGAAGGAGTAAAGAAAGGTTTAGTGTATGTTTTTGTCGTTTAAAGCTTTGTGGAATCTTTGTGCGTTGATAGTGTGTTCATAATTTGTTGCGGCAAAATTGTGTTTTCCGCTGAAATCTTCCTTCGCACAGAAGAAAAGATAGTCCGTTTTCTTGTTTTTCAGCACTGCGTCGATAGACTTGGTAGAGGGTATGCAAATGGGTCCGGGAGGGAGTCCGGCATAGCGGTAGGTGTTGTATGGATTGTCTATCGAGAGCATGTTCGATTTGATGCGACGAATGGAAAAGTCGCCAATGGCGAATTTCACAGTCGGGTCGGCCTGGAGCGGCATACCGATGCGATAGCGGTTGAGGTAGACCGAGGCTATGTCGGGTTTCTCGTCGTTGTCGTTGGTTTCTTCTTCCACTATCGAGGCAATAGTGAGGACCTGCTGCTTGGTTAAGCCCATGTCTTCCAATTGCTTGTTTCTCGATTTCCAGAAATGCTCTGATTCCTTATGCATTCTCTCCAGCAACTGGGAGGGCGAGATGGTCCAATAGTATTCATAGGTGTTTTGCAGGAACATCCCAATAATGCTGGTGGGCGTTTCTCCATAGAGCGCGCATACCGAGTCGTTCCGCATCAGGGAAAGCAGGCTGTCGGCGTGAAAGGTAAGGCATCCGCTTAGAAATTGACACAAGTCTTTGTCTGTGCGGTGTTTATTGATTGTGACACGCACTGCGTCCTGGTTTCCTGAATACAGTTTCTGAATAACCCTTATGATGCCCGTGCCGGGGTGGAACAGATAGCTGCCGGCTTTTACATGGTCGGGCAAACCTCTTAGGCCGGCAATGGTATTGAATGCCGTCCGGCTCACAATGCACCCGTGAGCATCCATACTGTCCACCAATGCCTGGTATGTGGACCCTTGCGGTATGTTTACACGCACGTCCTCAGTAATGGGTAATGCCTGGTGCCGGAGTGTCCCGAATCCGGCCACTAAGGCAATGAGGATTAGGGATACTACTACTGTCCAAGCTATTTTTCGACTTTTCTTCATGGGGTTCAGATAAGATTGTTATTGCTATGATGATTGTCGTCCGTTGGGTTGTCAACGTGACGGAGTGCTTTCCAATATAAGCTGATAACGATAGGTGTCGATGAAGTGGTTGGAACGGATTACCCAATCGTGAAGGGTAGCGCAATGGAGATATCCTGCTTTCTGGAAGATGTGGATGCTGGGGGTGTTGGTGGCTGCTATGTCGGCATAGATTTGGTGTAGAGAAGTGTTCTCCTGGCAGAACCGGGTGAGTGACTGGACCATCTGCGAACCTAAACCCAAGTGACGGTATTCGTTTGAAACCACTATCCCTACCGCTGCCCTGCGGTTGATAGGGTCGTAATTATACAATTCCACACAACCCACGGCGCGGTTGTAGTCATCAAAGGCATAGAGTGTCAGTTTTCCAGACGAGAGCGAGTCCCCTTGTTGTGCTTTGAGTGTCATTGTTTTGTTGCAGAGAATGTGTGTTTAGTTTTTATTATCAGTTTGTTCTTCCCGTTATTTCTTGTTCGATGGAGTGCATTGGATGTATGTGCCCCTTGAAATAGGCATTTTTCTATACCATTTTAAAAAAACGTTACTCATCCTATATTATTGTGTCATTGTGCAAGAAAAGTTGCTTATAGATTCAACCGTGTAGTGCAAGTGAGGCAAAAGAATACTGTTTTTGTTCCCTATTGACCGCTTTGCCTTTTGCGTTCACATCGGTTTGTTTTGTTCGAAGCTCATGTGTGCTGCAGGTATATGAACTCATTCCTCAATTGGAATAATGCCACATAATGGATTTAGCGGGGAGCTAATCAGCTTATTTTGTCCCAGCGGGTGGCATTCTTCGATTGGTTGATATAACTCCGCAGTGGCTCGTTTCCCGGTTGCAGCAGGTCCGGATCGGACTCCAGTATGCTGCGAACTTCGTCGCGTGTAGCACGCACCAAGGGCTCGTCGTCCACTATATCGGCCAGTTTCAGCTCAAGCATTCCGCTTTGCTGCAGTCCTTGAAGGTCTCCGGGACCTCGCAGTCTCAGGTCGGCCTCGGCTATGGCGAAGCCGTCGGTTGTATTGCACATAGTCTCTATTCTTTGACGGCTGGTGGTCCCAAGGTCATCTTTGGTCATCAGTATGCAATAGGATTGTCCTCCACCTCGGCCCACTCTGCCCCTCAGCTGGTGCAATTGGCTCAGCCCAAACCGTTCAGCGTTTTCTATCACCATCACCGTTGCGTTTGGCACATCCACACCCACCTCAATCACTGTTGTCGATACCATTATGTTTGTTTCCCCTTTTTTGAAACGCTCCATCTCGTATGCCTTTGCCTCGGCGGGCATCTGTCCGTGAACTATGCTGAGCTGGTATTGAGGCATTGGGAAACTACGGGAAATGCTCTCATAGCCATCCATCAGGTCTTTCAAATCAAGGCTTTCGCTTTCGTTGATAAGAGGGTACACCACATATATCTGTCTGCCCTTGGCAATTTCCTGCTTCATGAAGTTGAACAAGAGTGCACGTTGTGCATCGGTACCATGTGTTGTGCGTATGGGTTGACGTCCCGGAGGAAGTTCGTCGATTATCGAGCAGTCCAGGTCAGCATACAGTGTCATTGCCAGCGTCCGGGGAATAGGTGTGGCTGTCATCACCAGCACATGGGGTGCAATATCGCTCTTGCTCCACAATTTTGACCGCTGTTCCACCCCGAAACGGTGCTGCTCGTCTATCACCACGTATCCCAACTGTTTAAAACGCACATCTTTCTCTATCAGTGCATGGGTGCCAATCAGTATGTCTATCTCGCCTTCAGCCAGCCGTTGTTTTATTTTCTTCTTCTGGCTTGCTTTCAGGGAGCCGGTAAGCAGTTCGGTGCGGATATCCATTCCGTCAAGCATTTTTTGGAAACTCGCATAATGTTGGCTGGCCAGTATTTCGGTCGGTGCCATGAGGCAGGCTTGGCATCCGTTGTCCAACGCAATGAGTATGGTGAGCAGAGCCACCAAGGTCTTTCCGCTTCCCACATCTCCTTGGAGCAGTCGGTTCATCTGTCTACCGGTTTTCATGTCGTGGCGAATCTCTTTCACCACCCGCTTTTGTGCATTGGTGAGGGGGAAAGGCAAATGTTGGTGATAAAAGTCATTGAAATGCTCGCCCACCACACTGAACACCCTGCCCACCGAATGGTGCTGCCTCGACACGCGGCTGTATTGGTAGTCCAATTGATGGAAAAATAGCTCTTCAAACTTCTCGCGAAACAACGCTTGCTGCCACACTTCCATCGATGCAGGGTAGTGCATGTTTCTCAAAGCGTGGTTTCTGCTCATCAGGTGAAACTTGGCAACGGTGCCGGTGGGCAATGTTTCGGGCAGATATGCCGGCAGCTGTTTCAACAGAGTGTCGGTCAGTCGGGCAAAGGTCTTGGACGTAATACCTTTGGATTTCGATTTCTCGGTAGTGTGATAAACGGGCATCAAGGGGTGAGTCCCTGTCCCTTCGTCGTTGGTGGCTATTTCGATGTCAGGATGCACCAGCTGCAGCGAGTATCCATACATGGAAGGTTTTCCGGCCACAATGAAAATCTGGCTCTTCTGTAAGAGCTCTTTCACCCATTTCAGGCCCTGAAACCATACCAGTTGCATTACCCCCGTCCCGTCGGTAAATGTGGCCTCCAAACGGGTCGTTCGGCCCGTTCCCACGATGTGTAGTTCGCTGATGCGCCCCTTGAATACGATATAGGGTTCGTCGGCGTTGAAACTGTCAAGCGTACTGATATGCGAGCGGTCCACCATCCTGAATGGGAAATACTCCAACAAATCGCCATAAGTATGTATGTCGTATTCCTTGGCCAGCACATCGGCTTTTTGTGGCCCAACGCCCTTCAGGTATATTATCTCGCCGTCAAGCATGCTCAGTCTATTTATGTGCCATCTGCTCCCTTATCAGTGTGCTGCTAATATCTTTGTGTTCCATGTCGGCAAGCAGGAGCACAGTGTCTATTTCGGGGTCCAGCTTATGGTTCACAGCTGCGATGGTTTGCTCATACTCCAAATCTTTTGCATCGCGTATTCCTCTCACTATGAACCGAACCCCAAGCCTATGGCATAGGTCCACCGTCATGCCGCTATATGTCACCACTTCCACGCGCTCCTCGTTGGCAAACATTTCATTTATTTTTCTTTTGCGCTCCTCTACTGTGAACATATATTTCTTATCGGTGTTCACCCCTATGGCAATATACACCTTGTCGAACAGCGCCAATGCCCTCCGGGCTATTGCCTCATGTCCTTGGGTGATGGGGTCGAATGATCCAGGAAATATAGCTGATTTCATCATGCTGCAGTGTTGGTGGATATTTCTTGTCGGCTATCTTCTTCTGTGTCTTCTGTTCTTCGAATACGACGGTTTGTCGTCGTATCCGAACTGCCACAACAGTCTCACCTGCACAGCCGAATTATAAAAATTATTCTTCCACTCTCTATCCTTGGTTCTATAGGTTACATCTTTCTTTACCGGCAGCAGCGAATATTGGTAGCGCAGACTGAATTGCAATCCTTTCCAAATCTTGATTCGCATTTCGGCCGCCGCCGCAAAGTCGTTTTTCAGAAACTTCATATTGCTGGTGTCGGGTATGAAGTAGTCGGGGTTGAAAGCAATAGAGCCCTCGGGCTGTGCAATCAACCGGCTGTATACCAGTCCGGCACCTATGCGCAATCCGCCAAAGGGGTCTTTGAAAAACACTGTAACCGGGATGTCTGCATAGTGCAGATTAAGGATGATGTTATAGTAATTTTTGCTGTTGAACTTAATGTTGTATATACCTCGGCAACTGTATCCTGCCTCTATCGATGCTCCCCACATGTCCCGTTGGTCAAGATTGATGAACGCGCCCACACTTCCAGCCAGTCCCCAGTGGTCGAACCCTTTCAACTCGTCTCCTTCCACCTGCGAAAGTGCGGTTCCCGCTGCCACGAATGCATTGATGCTTTGGGCTTGGCCCGCAGGCAACAAAATCAGCAGCAATGCTATTATCGTTATCGTTTTTCTCATTTTCATTATGCTCTTTTTTATTAGTTCTGGTTCAGTATCGTGTATTCGGTTCCATCCGTACCTCTATCGGGGCATTCACCCTGCCAATCCTTTTTTGGGGTCGACTTCGCCTATGCGGCGGATGTTTTTTAGAAGTATTTGTATGTCGGTAGTCAGTTTATAGTTTCGCATATAGCGTAGATACAGCCGTTTCTGCACTTCCGGGCTTAGGGGTGTAGTCCGGCGGGGCAGGGCGTCTTCGGGTCCGAATATCGGTTCCCTGGTCTCGCTGCCGGGTGTACCTACCCATGTTTTTCTTCCTGTCAACACGTGCCAACAGTGGGCAAAGTAATGTTTCTTGTCGTTCTGCACCCATATCATGACAGGCGAGAAAATCAACAGCAGCATTGCCGATACAATGTCCAGCAGCCTTTTGTTCCGTCGGTTCAGCGGTGTGGCAATGGTTCGCAGCTCTTCGGCATAGAGATCCTCGGTGCTGTTTATGCTGTTGCTGCCTATGATGAAGTCGCTGTCGCTGGGCACTATCTTGTATTCCACCATCCAACGTCTGCCCGGCATCTGGTTCAGCTCCGTCATCATGTCTATAATTTTCTGGGTTGCAATATCTTTATTGCAAAACACCACCTCGTCCACTTTGTAATAGTGTATTATCTCGTTCACCCTCTTGCTGTCGGGTGCGGCATCCGTTATGGTCTGTGTCTTCACACTCCCCAGTCCTTCATAGAATTGTTTCACCCTCAGCGACTCTTCTTCGCCGCCAATGATGAGGCATGACCTTTTCTTTGTAGGTCTTAAATCATAGCCCTGCACATGCAGCAGACTCAGCAATCCCCTTATGCCCAGTGTTGAAAGCAGCGTCCAGGCACACCCCAGCAGCAGCAATGCCCTCGAGTAGCGTTGGCTTTCGTTCAACAGCGAGTAGAACACCAGCAGCAACGCGCTCCCCACCAGCATCCCTTTCACTATCCGCATCAACCGCACAGGTTTCAGGTAGCCTCCGTATAGCCAGCTCCCCAGCATCAGCACCAGTATGTAGCAAGGAATGGCCACATAGGTGTATTCTGCCGGATAATAGTGCACATTCGATGCCCAATAGGTGGCCCACAGGTATTTCAGTCCCAGAAAACCGGCAAACGCTACGGCAAAGTCGGTCAACGGCACCACTATGGCCTGCACCATCCGTTTCAGCCAAGCCAGACAGGCGCGGGCCCAGATGGCCACATGCAGCAGCGAATTGAACAGCCGTGCGTTCCCTCCCGAAAAGTATCTTTTCACGAATATCGACATTGCGTTATAGAACGTGTACACGTAGTTCATGCTGCCGTGCTTGGTGCTCTCGCCTTTGTAGTGGATGATGCGTGCTGTGGGGAGATAATAGTTCTGGAATCCGGCCAGCTTTATTCTCCACGAAAAGTCGATATCCTCGCCGTACATGAAATACGACTCGTCCAGAACCCCCACTTTATTGTATGCTTCCCTGCTGAACATCAGGTATGCCCCGGGCAGGATGTCGATGGCATTGATGTTATCGTCGCCCAAATGCCCCATATAGTATGCCGCTATGCGTTTCGAATGGGGAAACAGGTGTATCAGTCCGCTCATCTTATAGAACGAGGCTGCCGGCGTAGGAAATCCCCTTTTACTCTCTTTCAGGTATTTTCCCTCTCCGTTCACCATCTTCACAGTCAGTCCCCCGCAGTCGGGTGTCTTCTCGAAAAACTCCACACATTGGCTGAAAGTATCCCTTTCCACCACCGTGTCGGGGTTGAGCAGCAATATCAAGTCGCCTTTGCACTGGCGTATGGCCTGGTTGTTGGCTTTGGCAAATCCGGGGTTATCGTTGTTGGCAATGAGGTGCACCTGGGGGTATTTCCTCCGCACCATTTCCACCGACCCGTCCACCGATGCGTTGTCAACAACAAACACTTCCAGCTCGAATGCCTTCATGCCGCCGTCGGCTAGGGCTACAGTGGCACCTCCGTCGGGCTCGGCCATGCAGTCGGCACCACCCCCGTAAGTCAGTTGGGAGTGGTACACCGATTCCAGGCATTGTTCAAGGAAATACTTGACATTGTAGTTGACTATGATTACGCTGAGCGTCACTCTGTCTTCTTTTTGCGTCCGCGAGGCTTTTTCACCCCGGCCTGATTGATTATTTCAACGGCTTCTTCAATCGTCATCTCAAGTGGGTTTGCCGTCTTGGGCAGGCGGAAGTTCTCGTTGCGGTAGGTGAGGTACGGGCCATACCGACCTATGTTCGAGGTAATCATCTCGCCGTCGTGCAGTCCGATAGAGTGGGGATAGAGTTCGCGTAGGCGTTCCTTCTCGGCTTCTGCCGCACGTTTCACCTTGATGATTTCTATGCAACGGTCCAAATCCACCTCGTAGGGGTCGTCGTTTTTCGAAAGCGAGTAGAATTTCTTGTCCAAACGCACGTAGGGGCCGAATTTACCGATACTCACTATCACGTCGTTGCCCTCAAATTGTCCCACAGTGCGGGGCAGTTCGAACAGGGCCAAAGCCTCCTCAAGGGTGATGGTCTCGATGCTCTGTCCTTTCTTCATGCTGGCAAATTTCGGCTTTTCCTCGTTCGAGGTATCGCCCAACTGCACCAATGTGCCGTAGCGGCCTATCTTGGCATAGAGGTTCTTGCCGCTTTTGGGGTCCACTCCAATCAGCCTGCTGCCGCTGGTGCGGTGGCTGTTTTTCTGTGTCTGGCTGATGTTCTTGTGGAATGGCACATAGAATTTGTCTATCACTTTCCGCCATTCCTTCTTGCCGCTGGCTATGTCGTCAAAGTCTTTCTCCACTGTGGCGGTGAAGCTGTAGTCGATAATGTCGGCAAAATGTTCCATCAGGAATGCGTTCACCACGCTTCCGATATCGGTGGGGAACAGCTTGCCCTTCTCGGCTCCGGTTTTCTCTGTCCTCGACTCGGTCGACAGTGTGTTGTCCTTCAATACAATCACAGTGTTCGTCACGGTTTGGGGCTCACGGTCTTCTTTAATGACATATTCGCGTTTCAGGATGGTGCTGATGGTGGGCGCATAGGTTGAGGGACGGCCAATACCCAGGTCTTCCAGCTTCTTCACCAGGCTGGCTTCCGTGTAGCGCGGCGGGTGCTGGGTATGGTGCTCGGCGGCTTCTGCCACATCAAGGTTCAATATCATGCCTTCAATCAGTTTTGGCAGTGTGCGGCTACTGCCGGCCGACTCGTCGGTATCGTCGTCGGTCGACTCCATATACACCTTCAGGAATCCGTCAAAGCGCACCTGTTCACCCTGGCAGATGAATTTCTCTTCATGGTTGGCGATATTGATTTCCACAATGGTCTTCTCAATCTCGGCATCGGCCATCTGCGAGGCTATCGCCCTTTTCCAAATCAGCTCGTACAGTCGGCGCTGGGCAGCGTCGGCATTGATGGTCTGATTGTTCATATAGGTGGGACGTATGGCCTCGTGTGCCTCTTGTGCCCCCTTGGTCTTGGTTTGATAGCGGCGGGTCTTGACATAGTTTGCACCGTAAAGCTCTGTGATTTCATTCTTGGCCATGTCCAGAGCCAAATCGCTCAGGTTGACACTGTCGGTACGCATGTATGTGATAAAACCGCTCTCGTACAGCTGCTGGGCAATCTGCATTGTGCGCGCCACACTGAATCCCAGTTTCCGGCTGGCTTCCTGTTGCAATGTGGAGGTAGTGAACGGGGGAGCCGGTGTGCGCTTGGCGGGCTTGGTGTCGATGGTCTGCACTTTGAAGGCGCATCCTATCAGGCTCTTCATAAATGACTCCGCTTCCTCCAGCGAGTCGAACCTCCGGCTCAACTCCGCCATCACCTGCATCTTGCCGTTGGCGGGGTGGAATTGTGCCGTAACGCGGTAGTAGCTTTGGCTCACAAATTGTTTCACCTCTTCTTCCCGCTCTACTATCAGGCGAACCGCCACACTCTGCACGCGGCCGGCACTCAGGGCGGGCTTGATTTTGCTCCACAGAATAGGACTGATTTCGTAACCCACTATGCGGTCCAGCACCCGGCGTGCCTGCTGGGCATTCACCAGGTTCATGTCGATATTGCGCGGATTCTCGATGGCGTGGAGTATCGCCTTCTGGGTAATCTCGTTGAATACGATTCGCTTTGTGTTTTCAGGATTCAGTTTCAGTGTCTCCTGCAAATGCCATGCTATGGCTTCCCCTTCGCGGTCTTCATCGGATGCCAGCCATACCTGGTCGGCCTCCTTCACTGCTTTCTTCAGGTCGGCAACCAGTTTGTGCTTCTCCTCGGTGATGTGGTATTCGGGCTCGTACTGATTATCGATGTCAATACTCATCTCTTTCTTGGCCAAATCACGGATGTGGCCGTTGCTCGATTTCACTACATAATCTTTACCGAGAAACTTCTCGATGGTCTTCGATTTGGTTGGAGACTCTACGATTACTAAATTTTTCATGTATGTTGTGTCTATTTTTATTTCGTCTGTTGAATGGGGCAATGTCCTATGAGGACGTATATTCCATTATTATATATTATTTATTGTACGCGTGTATTTATTTTGCAAAGTAACACATTTTTTTTCAATTACACAATTTTTTTTCTCTTTCTTCATTTTTCCTCCCCTTCGCGGTCGCAGGCTTTGGGGCTTTTGCGGTCTCTGTGCCGGGGTGCTTCACCCCGCTCTTGGTGGGCGGTTGTATGTTACGCTACCAGCCTATGCCTTTTTTCACCAGCCAGGCCTGGGCCTCCTTGTTGCCCAGTCGGGCGGCTTTCTTGTAGGCGGACTGCTGTTTGCGCTCCCCTTTTTTCTGTTTGCCGTACAGTTCGGCCAGATACATATAGGTCTCGTCGTCGGTGGTGCTGATATTGGTGGCGCGTATAAAGTTCTGTATGGCTTTGTCGTAGTTGCCCCAATCGATATAGGCTTTGCCTATATACTTGTAGGCCGAAGCGTCGTTGGGGTGTATGCTGAGGGCGCGGCGGTGAAAGGCGATGGCCCTTTCGTAGTGGCCCTGCTCGCGGTACAGCACTCCAATGCGGTTCAGGGTCGGTGTATGGATGCTGTCGTATTCCAGTATCTGGTTATAGCACTCCATTGCTTTCGGGTCGTCGCCCCGCATGCGGTAGGCATAGGCCATGGCGGTGTAGAGCTTTATGTTGCGCGGATTGCGACGCAGACCCTGTTTCAGCAGTTTGATGGCCATTTCCTGACTGTTGCGTATGCAGTACAGGGTACCCAGATTGTAGTATGCCTCGGCCAGTGTGCTGTCCAGCTGGATGGCTTTCTTGAAGTGGCGCATGGCCTCGGTGTGGTTGCCTTTGCGGAATTGTATGTATCCCATCACATTCTCGCCACGTGCATAGTTCGGCTCGGCTTTCAACGCGCGGTTGGCCCATGCTATGGCATTCACATGCTGGTCGCGCTCGGTTTCCACATAGGCCATCATCGACATGGCCAAGGCTGATTTCGGGTCGGCTTCGATGGCGCGTTCGGCACAGTGCGAGGCACTGTCGATCAGCCTTTGCTGAATGAGGCAGAAAGCCTGGTGCCCCAATGCCTCGGCGTTGCTGCAGCGGCTCAACAGCCGGGCGGCTTCGTCGTAGTATTCTTTCTGCTCCAGCAGTATTCCCAGCCTCAGGTAGGGCTGTTCGTCACCGCTGTTGTCGTTCTCTATGGCTTTGCGGTAATATTTCTCGGCCAGCTCGGTAAGCCCCAGCTGCTCGGCGTTCACCCCTTTCTCGGTCAATTGTGCGGCAGTGAGCCCTTGGGCAACCTCTGTTTCCTCCTGTGCCCTAAGGGGCAGCAGCCACATCAGTGCGGCAAGTGTCAAAATCAGTTTCCTTTGCATCATGCTTGTATAACGCCTCCTCTATAATTATATTGTGTATTGCCTCCAAATTGCCTTCAATTATTGCTGCATCCTGCAATAGTTCCCGGTGTAGAGGATTGTGTATTGCCTCCCAATCGCCTCCAATCATTGCCAGTTCCGCCTCCATTTCCCTTCCACCCGTCTGTTACTCCTTGTTGAAATCATATTAACTTTACTAGTGAATAAGAGCTATGGAAGACGTGAATAAGGGGTGAACAGTAAGCGAACTAACAGGGGATGTGTGTTTTCCTGAAATC
Organism: uncultured Bacteroidales bacterium; assembly: GCA_900319865.1. Classification (GTDB taxonomy): domain Bacteria; phylum Bacteroidota; class Bacteroidia; order Bacteroidales; family P3; genus Colimorpha. Next base: position 21,567 of record ONQD01000028.1, read on the forward strand.
GCTTGACAGATTTTTGCTGGTTAAACTGATTGGCTTGTCAAGACAAACCAACAGGGGACGGGATAGGGGAGCGGGATGAGTAGGAGAGGGGAGTGCGGTGGGTGCGGGATGGGTTGGAAAGAATTGTGAGTGGGGTTGGGAGTGGGAAGGTAAGGACCAAGAGTGATGACTGGGTGAAAGGGCGGGGAGAGAGGGGAACATCGGTTTTATAAAACTCAAAACCCCGCATTGGGCGGGGCTTTGAGTACAGTTATTAATCCTAAAAACCAAAGTGTTATCTTATGACAAAAGTTTGATTGTTCTCTTTGATTTCGATTGCAAAAATACTGCCTTTTTGGAAGGTGGATGGTAATGAATGAAGGTGATTTTTTGAGAATGGGTAGCTAATGGTAGTGAAAAAGCCTCTCTTTCCTACGCTGGGAAGAGAGGCTTGGATGGGATACAAGTGATTGGTTTTTATACCATTTGCTCGATGTTCCAGACGAATGCGCGCACACCTACCTCTTCGTTGCGTTTGTCCAGTTTGCGGACAGCAAGGAGGAGGGGTTCGACCTGGTTGTCGTCGATGACGGTCATGATGGCGTTGTTCATTTCGGGCCAGGTGTGGGTGCCCCGGTGTGGGTCGCCGTTGGCATGGCCGCGTCCCTGCACATTTTCCCAAAAGGTGAAGCCACGGATTTCAAGCATGTCGAGCATGTATTCAACACGTTCGGTGTTGGCTTGATTGAATACTATGAGGACTGATTTCATAAGCTGTTATTGTTGGGGTTGGTGTTGTCGAGTTCGATGTTCATGAATACAAATTTCTTGCGTATTTTTTCTTGGCGTTCGTGGTCGCCACGGCGGTTGAAGGCACCGTAGAGTACGGGGACGACAAGGAGGGTGACAAAGGTGGAGACGGTGAGACCTCCGATGACAACGAGTCCCATGGTGGTCCACATTTCTGAGCCTTCGCTGCGGGAGGTTGCCATGGGTATCATGCCGAGGATGGTGGTGAAAGCGGTCATGAGTACGGGACGTAGACGGCTCTGTCCGCTAAGTGCGATAGCCTCGTAGAGGGGGATGTCGCGTTCGCGGAGGAGGTTGATGTAGTCGACCAGCACGATACCGTTCTTGACCACGATGCCGATGAGCAGCACCAGTCCGAGCATGCCAATCATGTCGAGGTTCTGCCCGGTGAGGAGGAGTATGAAGACGACACCTGTGAGAGCGAATGGAATGGAAGTGATGATGATGGCAGGCTTGCCGAAACTTTCGAACTGGGAGGCCATGACGATGTAGACAAGCATGATGATGAGGACGGCAAGGAGTCCCATGTCGCGGGAGGAGTCTTGCTGGTCTTTGTAGTTACCGGCGAGTGCCACATGGATGTCGGCTGGTACGCCCATATCGTCAATCTCTTTTTGTACGCTCTGGGCCAGTTGCCGCAGCGAGGTTTTGTAAGGCATGACGGTGAGGGTGAGGTAACGCTGGCGGTTTTTGCGCTCGATGGTGGGCGGACACCAGTATTCCTCGATTTGGGCCAACTCTTCGAGTTTGATGATTTTGCCCGTGGGGGTGGGGATGGAGAGTTGCTCGATGTCGGAGATGGAGGAGCGGTATACCTCCTGCAGGCGTACAACAATGTTGTATTCTTCGCCGTCCTCTTTGAGGAATCCGGCAGCCATGCCGTTGACCCGGTTGCGGACGTACATGGCGACGGTGGAGCCGTTGAGGCCATGGAGGGCGAGTTTCTGCTTGTCGAATGTGATTTTGAGCTCGGCGCGGTCTTCGTCGCGGCTGATCTTGGTGTCGCGTGCGCCTGGCACATTCTCCATTACGCGTTGGCGCAACTGGTTAGTGAAGGCGGTGGTTTGGTCGAAGTCGTAGCCGTAGATTTCTACTTGGAGGCTGTTGTTGCTGCCACCGCCCATGCCACCGCCTTGGTTCACCTGGTAGTTGATGAGCTCTGGATATTCAGCGAAGCATTGGCGAAGCTGTTCCTGCATTTCGAAGATGGTCTTTTTACGGTCGTACTTCTTGGTGCAGCGGATGGTCATGCTGATTTTGTTGTTGGTGGTGCTGTTGAAGAGGGCGGACATGCCGGCGTCGTCGTTGGAACCGGCCGAGGTGGAGCTTCAAGGTTTCTTCGATGCGTGTGCCGCGCTGCAGCTCGGCGGTGATGCTCATGCGGCCGTTGTCCTGCTCTTTCATGAAGTCCATGCCGATGGCACCCGTGATGATGGGAATGAGCGACACAATGAAGAGTGCAGCGAAGAAGAGGAGGGTGGCCAGTTTGTGCTTGAGGCACCAGCGGAGGAGATTGGCGTAGGCGGCTTCGATGGCATTGAAGGCCTTGCCGATAGTGTTCTCGTAGGTGAAGCGCTTGTTGGCTTTTTTGGCTTCGGCTTCCTTGCGAGCTTGCTCGGTGAGGAAGAAGGGCTTTTCCTTCAGCATCTTGGATGAGAGCATGGGGATAAGGGTGATGGCTGCGGTAGTGGAGACGCATACCACGATGGTAACAATCCAGCCGAGTTCTTTCATGAAGATGCCCATCATGCCGGGCAGCATGGTGAGGGGCACGAAGACGGCCACAAGCACCAGTGTGGTGGCGATGACGGAGGTCCAAACCTCGTTGGTGGCACAGATGGCGGCTTCGCGTGGGTTCTCGCCACGTTCGATGTGTTTGGTGATGTTTTCGATTACCACAATGGCATCGTCAACCACCATACCGATGGCCACGGTGAGGGAGGCGAGGGAGATGATGTTGAGCGAGCTGTCGGCAAGGAGCAGGTAGATGAACGAGGTGACCAGGGAGATGGGGATGGTGAGGGCGATGATGATGGTGCTGCGCCAGTTGCCAAGGAATATAAGCACGACGAGTACTACGAAGAGGAGGGCGTAGAATATGCTCTCGGTAAGGCCGTTGATGGCATTGACGATTTCTTCGGAGGCATCGCGGATGAGTGTGGTTTGAATGTCGGGGGGCAGTGTTTTCTGTATTTCCTGCATCTGGGCTTTCACTTCACGTGCGATGGCCACGGTGTTGGCACCGGTTTGTTTGGTGATGATGAGTCGTGCGCCGTCCTGGCGGTTGATTTTCTCGTCGAGGGAGAGGTCTTTGATGGTATCGCGCACGGTTGCGAGGTCGCGCACGAAGATTTGCTTGCCGGTGGGGGTGGTGGTGACTACGATGTCGTTGATTTCGGAGCTTTCCACGTATTCGCCCTTGACACGCATCTGGTATTGCTCTTTGCCCATTTTGACGGTGCCGCTGGCGAGGTCGAGGTTGTTGGCGCTGATGGCGTTGCCGACCATTTCAAGACTGAGGCCGTAGGCGTCGAGTTGTTTGGGGTCGAGGTCGATGTAGATGTATCGTTCGGGGGCGCCGCTGACGGTGATGTTGCCGATGCCGTCAACGCGGTTGAGGACATTGGTGACGTTGTCTTCGAGTATGCGGTCGAGACCCGAGTAGCTCTCATCGGCGGTGAAGCCGTAGACCATGATGGGCATGGCGCTGGAGTTGAGCTTCAGGATCATGGGACGCGACACGCCGTCGGGGAGGTTGTCGTAGAGAAGGTCGACGAAGGAGCGGATGTCGTTGAGCGCTTCGTCGATGTTGGAGCCCCATTCGAATTCAAGGCTTACAACTGAGATGTTGTCTTTCGATGTGGAGGTTATGTTTTTGAGACCGTCGACCGAGTTCAAGGAGTTTTCGATGATTTTGGTGATGTTGGTCTCGATTTCGCTGGCGTTGGCACCGGCGTAGGTGGTCATCACGGTGACGTATGGGGGGTCCATCTCGGGCATCTGGTCGATGGGCAGACGCGTGAGGGAGAAGAGACCCAGTACGATGACGGCCACGAAGATGAGGCCGGTGGTGATGGGCTTGTTGATTGCTGTTTTGTATATGGCCATAGTTGCGGGGCTTTATCAGTTCTCTACTATTTCCAGTTTGCTGCCGTCGACTAGACGGGCCTGACCGGTGACTACGAGTTGGTCGCCTTCTTTGAGGTCGCCGGGGATGACGGGGATGATTTCGATGCGGTCGTCGAAACGCTGACCGAGGGTGACGGCTACGCGGTGGGCGGTGCCGTCATGGTTGGTGAAGACATAGCGTTCGTTGCTTCCGGTGAGTTTGAGGACGCTCTGATAGGGCACTACGATGGCGTCGATTTGACCCAGGGCCAAAGTGGTTTTGACATACATGCCGGGACGTATTTTCTCGGAGCCGTTGGGTATGTTGAGTTTGGCTTGGAAGGTGTGGCTGGAGGGGTCGATGGTGGGATAGACTATCTCGATGGTGGCAGGGAATGTTTTGTCGGGGTAGATGTCGCTGCGAACATCAACTTTCATACCTTGCTTGACGAGGGGGAAATAGGTCTCGGGAATATTGATGATGGCCTTGAGGCGGCTGATTTGGGTGAGTGTGAGGATGGGAGCACCGGTGTACATTTCGCCGTCTTCGTAGTTTTTGGCGCTGATGATGCCTGAGAATTGGGCACGCACAAAGGTGTTCTCATTTTGGAAACGCTCGGTTTCGACCAGTTGGTCGTAGCCAGCTTTGGTCTGGTCATAGACCTGCTCACTGATGCTGCCGGAGGCTTTGAGGCTGGTCACACGGTCGAGCTCGACTTTGGTACTGTTGAGGTTGATGCGGGTGGTGTTGAGTTGGGTTTGGTCCATGCGCACGAGCATGCTGCCTTTTTGCACTCGGCTGCCTACTTCTACGTAGATGTGTTCGATGTGGCCGGTGATGCTGGGCGAGATGTTCATGGTTTCGTAGCCTTCGAGGGTGGCCGAAAGTTCCAGATTTTTGGCTATACGCTCGTTCGAGAGGGTTTGGACTTTGACTTTTTCGGACTCCTTTTTGGTGGTGGTGGCTTGTTTTTCGGCGCTTTTGCCTCCGCAGGCTACCAGTGCTCCGGCGAGGAGCAGGAGGGTGAGGTCTTTTACTATTTTGTTCATATAGGGATGAAATGTTTTTTTATTGTTGTTTTATTTGTTTTGTTTCGTGTGGGGTTGGGATTACATTCCGAGGAGAGTTTCGAGGGCTACCTGTGCCTGAACCACGCTCATTACGGCTTGTATGTAGTTGCTTTGGGCAGTGATGATGTCGGTGCTGGCATTGGTTACTTCCAGATTGCTGGCGTGGCCGTAGGTGTATTTTTCGGATATGTTGCGGAACACGCGACGGGTGACGTTGAGGTTCTCGTTCTGTATTTGGTAGTTCTCGATGGCGGACACAAGGTCGTAGCACAATTGATTGTACTGCACCTTAAGTCCGTCTTCAGCCTGTTGTTTGTTGTTTAAGGTTTCTTGGTAGTTTATCTTGGCCTCTTTGGTTTTGGCAATGCGTGCACCGCTTTGGAAAATCGGCAGGCTCACGCTGGCACCCACCATGTTGGGTGGGGTCATGTTGAATCCGGCATCTTTGCCGAAGTATGTTTTGTTGCTGTACTGATAATACGCCGACAGGGTGGGAGTGTAGTCCATCCAAGCGAGGGTGAGTTGCTTGCGAGAGAGCTTTTCGCTCTGTTGGAGCAGCTTATAGTCGTAGTTGTTTTCAATGCGGAAACCGCCCAGAGTGAGTTTTGCGGCATAGTCGATGTCGAGCACTTGCTCGAGCGGTGTGGTGAGTTCCAGCTTTGTGTTGACATCGGTGCCAAGCAGGAGTATGAGGGAGTTGTAGAGCATGTTCAGCGTGCGCTGGGTGGAGTTGATGTTGCTGCGCATCGTGGCCACCTGCACCGAGAGTTTGTCGGCGTTGACTTGCTCGGTGGCACCGGCGGCAACGCTGGCCTGTGTGGTGGCAAGCAGCTGTTGCATGTTCTGCAGGCTGGTGTCAAGGAGCTTGGCGGTACGCTCCATAATCAGGATAGAGGTGTAGGCGTTCTTTACATTGGCGCGGGTTTTCTGCTCGGTTTGTTGGGCACTGGTCTGTGCCACGTTGAGTGCTATGTCTTTAATTAGTGTACCAACTATTTGTGCTCCGGTAACTGCCAGCGATGCGGTGATGCTGAAAGTGCCGTTGGGGTTCATCGGTATGGCGCTGGAAGATGTGGAACTTGCATTGCTGGTGGGGAAAGAGATGGGGAAGGTGGTACCTCCGATGGTGATGGAGTCGGGCAACATGGACGACATGGAGCCGCCGCGTCCTCCGAAATTCATAACATAGCCGCACATGTTCTGGTAGTCAAATCCGGTCTTGACCTGGGGCAATAACGTTGCAAGTGTTTGCCAACGGGAGGCTTCGGCTTTCTTCACGTCGAGGCTGGCGTTCTGCATGGCGTAGTTGTGTTCTACTGCATAGTCCTGTGCCTCTCTCAGCGAAAGACGCAAACGGTCGGACGTTTGGGCCGTGGCGGCGAGCATGGTTGAACACAACAGGGCAAATACGAGTGTAGTTCTGAATGTTGAATTCATGTTTTCGAATGATTGTTTGTTATATTGTTTGTTCTGTATTTCGACGGGTATCGGACTGATAGAGAGGATTAATGCAACTGGTGGGTGGGATAGACTGTTATAAAACGTAATGTATGTCTTTTATCTTGTCGATGCTTTGCCTGATAGCATCTTCGTTTTCATCAAGATATTTCACGCCCTCGATGGTGAGTATTCCACGCAGGATGTTGTAGCAATTCTCGAAAATCAGGTTTGTGGCTTCAACAGAATAGAATTTGGTCTGGAGATTATGCATAATAATTCCGTACACGTGGACCATTTGGTTGATATTGACGTTGGGACGAAGCAATCCTTTCTGTTTGATGCGATAGAGTGCGGAATACATATTACCCGAAAGCTTGTCGGGATCAGCCGGAAATAGACTATCGTATACGTCGGGATAATAATTTATTACATCTTTAATCAAGGTGTGCAGTTGTGAACTGTATACCGTGATGTATTTGAAATTAGCCAACATAATGATGATGGGCGATTCTATTTGGTTGCGTAAGTCACGGATAACAGCGTCGGATTGTTGTCTCAAGTTGTTGAAGCATTCTTTCAACAATTCTTCTTTGTTTTCGAAGTGTTGATAGATGGTGCGCTTGGAAATATGCATCTCGGCAGAGATGTCGTTCATGGACACTTTGTGACAACCATTGGTAACGTATAAGCGTGTGGCAGTGTCGATGATTCTTTTGCGGATAGAGTCGTCATGCATGGTTATGATAGATTTGAGTTGTATTTATATATGAGACCAATAGCTTTCGTGCAGGAGGTTATTTTTTCTGTTTGCGCTCAGGAATAGGCTGGATTGACGATTTGGCCACTTTGATGCGTGTGCCGGGCGCTATTTCTATCACGGCCTGGCTTGCATCGGTACTCACTATGGTGGCGTGCAGTCCTCCTGAGGTCATTATGCGGTCGCCTTCTTTCAGGCTGTCCAGATATGCTGCTACACGTTTGGCTTCTTGGCTTTGGGGTCGGATGAGGAAGAAGTAGAACACTGCTATCATGGCCAAAATCATGATAACGGTTTTCCACCCGTTAGAAATGTCTAATAGTACCATAAATGTCTATTTTTTGTGTTGTTTATTTTTATTTTGTTATTAATTCTATTACAATTTTTTTCGTATTACTACGTTATAAAAAACATTTAATAACGCGAAACATGGTAAAATATTGTGAACTTTTCTACTCTTTTTTAAAAATAGGTGCTTTCACCATTGGGGGAGGGTATGCCATGATACCCGTCATGGAGGATGAGTTGGTGGACAAACGTCACTGGATGAGCCGCGAGGAATTCCTCGACCAACTGGCCCTTTCCCAGTCTATGCCAGGCGTTTTGGCCGTGAATATGGCCACTGGGCTTGGCTACCGGTTGCGGGGCGCATGGGGTGCCATGTCGGCCGTGGCCGGAAACATTGTGGCTCCGATAATGATTGTCCTGCTGCTGGCCATGTTCTTCCGCCAATTGAGGGGCTATCCTGTAGTCGAGCACTTTTTTATGGGGGTGCGTCCTGCTGTGGTGGCACTGATTGCCGCCCCGGTGTTCCGTCTCGCCAAGTCGGCACAAGTCACGTGGTCCACTTGCTGGATTCCCATACTCTCGGCACTGCTTATTTGGCTTTTTGACGTAAGCCCCATCTTCATTATCATTGCCGCATTGGTGCTGGGGTTCCTCTATGGCCGGTGGTCCGACCGCCGCAACTCCACCCCTAATGGCGACAAATAGTCTTGACAACTGGTATTTGTTTCATTCCGATAAACAACTGATATATGGTTTTTCTGCAACTTTTCTGGACTTTCCTCAAGATTGGCATTTTCACTTTCGGCGGCGGCTATGCAATGATAGCCCTTATCCAAAACGAGGTCACCGTTAATCACCACTGGCTCACCTCGCAGGAGTTTACCGATATCCTTGCCGTAAGCCAGATGACCCCTGGACCTGTGGGCATCAATACTGCCACCTATACCGGCTATACCGCTGTGCTCAATGCCGGATACGAGCCCTGGCAGGCGGTGCTTGGAGCCATTCTGGCCTCGTCGGCGGTAATTCTGCTGCCCATAGTTTTGATGATTGTGGCCGTGATTTTCCTTCAGTACATGAAAGGCAACAAGGACGTTGCCAATGTGTTCCGTGTACTCAGAATGACGGTTGTGGGCCTCATTGCCGCGGCGGCACTCCAGCTGCTTTCGGTCGACAGCTTCGGCCAGCCGGGCTTCACCCTTCAGTTTGTCCTCAGTCTGCTCATTTTTGTCGGTGTCTTCATCCTCTCCTTAAAAAAAGTAAGCCCGATATTGCTCATTGTGGCATCGGGCCTAATTGGTATCGTGGCGTATGCATTCTGACAAGGCGGTACACAGTCCCTGCTCCCTTCCCCGCTTCAGCCCTTTACTTTTTTATTGGTTCCGGGTGCTCGCAGCCTTTTTTAAGGTTTTCAGTTGCTGCCAAAAATCAGGGAATGATTTGCTCACCTGGTCCGGATCCTCTATCACAAGGTCGGGGTATATCAGCGTCAGCACTCCGAAGGCCATTGCAATGCGGTGGTCGCCATGTGTTTTGACGGGTTCGGTGGGATGTAGCGTCGACGGAACCAGCCGTGCCTCGGTGGCTGTCATGTTCATGGTGGCCCCCATCTTGCCCAGCTCTTCTTTCAAGGCTTCCAGTCGGTCCGATTCTTTGAGCCTCAGGTTTTTTATTCCCCGCAGCCGCGCCTTTACCCCCAATGCGGCACAGCACACCAGCACCGCCGGCAGCAGGTCGGGACAGTCAATGAAGTTGTATTCAAACAGGCTTTCGTGCATTCCCGTGCCTTCTATTGTAACCGAGCGTTGGTTGGCACGGTAGGGGGAACGCACTTCGCGTGTTTTCACCCCCAGTTTCTCAAACAGTTGAGCCAACACCCTGTCGCCCTGGCTCGAGGTCAGGGTCAGGCCCGCCATGCGCAGCCTTATACCTGGCAGCAACGCCGCTGCCGCATAGATGTATGATGCCGACGACCAGTCACGCTCTATGTTGACCACTAGGTTCTTCGTGCATTTCTCTTGCGGAAAATGATTTACGCGGTACACCCTTTTGTTCCTGCTCACCGAGGTCTCTATCCCTGCCTGGTTCAGCACGGCACAGGTCATGTCGATATAGGGTCGCGATGCCGCCCTGTCGGTCAGCGTCAGCGTCAATCCGTTGGGCAGTTGCGTGCCTATCAGCAGCATGGCCGACACAAACTGGCTGCTGGTCGACGGGTCTATCTCCGTCATCTTGTATTGCGGTATGTATCCCGTGATGTTCACGGGCAGAAAACCCTCCTCGCCCGTGCATTCTATTTTGCACCCCATGCTGCGCAGTGAGTCTATCAGTGGTCCCATGGGCCGTTGTTTCAGCCGCTCGTCGCCGGTCAGCACCCATTGCCCCGGTGTGATGGCCAGCACCGCAATCAGAAACCGCGCCACTGTCCCTGCATTGTTGCAATAGAAGAGGTTCGAACTGCCGTGCCTCAACTGGTTCAGCAGGGCCTGCAGCAGTTGGGTGTCGTTTGCTGTCGAGAGGTTTCGCAGCACAAACGACGAGTTGTACAGGTAGTTGAGTATCAGCCAGCGGTTGCTCAGACTCTTCGATGCAGGCAACTCTATGTGTATGTCGTTGGTGTTCACGCCTTACAGGTGTTGTTTGTGTAGGGGGAAACGGCACATCTTTTCCGTCATCCCTGTTTATCAGATATCTATGTTGTATTCTTTTATCTTGCGGTATAGCGTTCGTTCCGAAATGTGGAGGTCCTGTGCGGCCAGTGTGCGCTTGCCCCCATGCCGTTGCAGGGCCAGTTTTATGGCCTTTTTCTCGCGCTCCTCCAGTGCCAGGGGCTCGTCCTCCACAGGCACACTCTCCTGAAACTCCTCTTCGGGATGCTTGGTGTCGAGCACCGCAAACTGCGAGTTGGGCAGGGGGTTGCCTCCGTGCGTGGCCGGCTGGTCAATATATTGGTATGTAGGCCTCTGCACAGCGTTGTCGGCGGGCAGTGCCATCCCATGTGCCAGTTGTGTCACAGCGTTCCGCAGGTCGTTTATCTCGTTGCGCATCTCACTTATCATCTGTCCCATCGAAAGGGCTTTCAGCAACAGCTCCCTGTCCGAGATGGTCGTGTTGCTGTTCATTGTCGGGGTCACCAGTGCGGGCATCTTCTCCTCAGGCACATAGTTCAGATAGTTCTGCAATATGGCCCGGGTGATAGTCCTCTCTGTCTCCACCACGGCTATCTGCTCGGTCATATTTTTCAGCTCGCGGATATTGCCGTACCAAGGGTAGTTCATCAAGTATTGCCGTGCATCCTCGGTAAGGAAGATGGGCGGCATGTTGTATTTCTCGGCCACATCCGACGAGAATTTACGGAACAACAGCGGAATATCGTCCTTGCGTTCACGCAGCGGGGGGATGCTTATTGATATTTGTTGCAGGCGGTAGTAGAGGTCCTCGCGGAAATGTCCGTCGCGCACCGCCGCCACCAGGTCCACATTGGTGGCAGCCACTATGCGTACATTGATTTTCTGCGCTGTCGATGAGCCCACGGGCATTATCTCGCCGTTTTCCAGCACACGCAGCAGCTTCACCTGCATGGCCAGCGGCAACTCGCCAATCTCGTCCAGGAATATGGTGCCCCCGTCGGCCTCTTCAAAATAGCCCTTGCGGTTGCGCTCTGCACCCGTAAATGCTCCCTTCACGTGTCCAAACAGCTCACTCTCTATTGTGCCCTCCGGTATGGCTCCGCAGTTCACCGATATCAGGCCTTTGCCCTGCTTTACGTGTTTGCGTAGGCTGTTCTCGTGTATGATGCGCGAAAACACATCCTTGCCCACTCCGCTCTCGCCCGATATCAGTATGCTCAAATCGGTGGGGGCCACCTGTATGGCTTTGTTGATGGCCATGTTCAGTTTCGGGTCGTTTCCTATTATTCCGTAGCGCAGTTTTATTTTTTGAATGTCCATTAATCGTATTGTGTTATATGTAGTTCTTGTGTTTTTATGTTAGTTGTATGGGTTGGGGCGTGTCGGCGTCTATACCACCACCCGATTCAATTCGTTGCATATTTTCAGGTGCAGATTGTTGAGTTGCTGTTGCTTGGCCAACAACACCATCATCTCTTCCTCGTCTTTGCATTGCCGCAAGGCATAGCTGTTTTGCTGCATCATCTGTTCGCACTTCTTCTGTTTGAATGTGAGTAGCGATTCCGTCACATCGCTCAGCAGGTGGGTGTCCAGCGACGGTATGGAAATGTTTTTCCGCTCCTGCCACAGGTTGCTCACCGTATATGTGTTCAGCATCAGTGTCAACGCGGTGTTGCGTATCAGGCTGTCGTTGTGTACCGCAAAGAAGTTGGCGTCGGGCAATGGCTGTTGCTCGTCTATCGCGGTCTTGTACAGTTGGAATATTTGTTGGTATACGGGGTTGTCGAATGTGGAGCCGCTTTCGATTATTTCGTACACAATAACTTCGGCCACCCTTGTATTGACGGTGGTGCTGTTGCCGTTCTCATCCTGGAATTCCTGCGGTATCTCTTTCGCCCCGTGGTTCAGCAGCAGTTTTATCAGCTGTTTCTCCTGAGGCTCGGCGGGCCGCTCCGACGGCAGGTATTGGGTTGGGGCGGTGTATCCACTGGGCAGGATGTTGGATGAGTATTCGTTGATGGCGGGCATGTTTACGGGCGCGGGGGCGCTCTCGGGTGCGGTCGGCGGTGTTGGGGTGTCCGAAGCACTCTGTGCCTGCCGTTTGTTTTCCTCCTTAAATGCCTTTGCCATGTTGTTGGCAATGGTCTGTGTGAGTTGCTGGTTCAGCACTTGCTCCGACATCTGGAACTTGTACGCTGTCAGCGAGATGTACTCCTGCCGCTCTATCATGTCGGGCACCAGGGCTATGGTGCTGACTATCTCTTTCAGCACCTCTGTCTTCCGGATGGGGTCGTTCTGTATATCGTCCATCAGCACATGAGTCTTGAACTCCACAAAGTTCTCCTCATGGTTCTGCAGATACTCTTGCAGCTGGGTGGAGCCATACTTTTGGGCATAGCTGTCGGGGTCTTCCCCGTCGGGGAAAAGCACCACCCTCACATGCATGCCCTCTTCAAACAGAAGGTTCACCGCCCGCAGCGCCGCCTTTATGCCGGCCGAATCGCCGTCGTACAGTACTGTCACATTGGGCGTGTATCGTTTTATCAGCCTGATTTGCTCGGTGGTGAGCGAGGTGCCGCACGACGCCACCGTGTTGCTCACTCCCGATTGGTGCATCGACACCACGTCCACATTACCCTCCACCAGATAGCACTTGTTGGCCTTGCTTATGGCGTTCTTGGCCTGGAACAAGCCGTAAAGTATGTGGCCTTTGTTGTATATTTCCGAATCGGGCGAGTTGACATACTTGGCCACCTGTTTCTCTTTCGAGAGCACGCGCCCGCTGAATCCCAGCACACGCCCAGATATGCTGTATATCGGAAACATCACACGCCCCCTGAAACGGTCGAACGACTTGCCGTCATCCCTGAATATGGTCAGTCCCGTCTTTTCCAGCATGGAGTTGCTGTAGCCGTTTTTGCGTGCGTGGTCGGTGAAATTCGACCACTCGTCCAGGCAATATCCCAGCCCGAATGTTTTTATCACCTCGTCGCTCAGTCCGCGCTGATGGAAATAGCTCAGCCCTATGGCCCGCCCCATCTCGTCGTTATACAGCAGTTCGGCAAAGTATTTCTGGGCAAACTCGCTCAGATGGAATAGCCCGTCGCGCTCGTTCTGGCGTTCCTGCTGCTCCTCGGTGAGGCGTTCCTCCTCAATGGGGATGTTGTATTTCTTGGCCAGGTAGCGCAACGCCTCCGGGTAGGTGTAGTGCTCGTGGTCCATCAGGAAACCCACGGCGTTGCCCGACTTGCCGCAACCGAAACACTTGTATATGCCTTTGCTGGGCGATACATAGAACGACGGCGTTTTTTCGTTGTGGAAAGGGCAGCAGCCAATGTGGTTCGAGCCGCGCTTTTTCAACGACACAAATTCGCCTATCACCTCCTCAATCTGGGTGGTGTCCATGATCCGTTGTATGGTCTCCTTGTTTATCATGTGTGCTTTGTCCGTCTTTTGGGGCCGGTGTTGTGCCGGAAGGTGTGTCCTTTGTCCCTTTTGCAGGTGGCGGCCTTGCCGTTGATTGTGTGAATGTGTTTACGTTTGGCTCTTCTGTGTCTTGCTTTTTATTTTGCAAAGATACACAATAAAACTGACATATTGTCAGTAATTAGTGTTAAATGTTGTTTTTCCCCGCGCTGTTGTCCCGGTTGTTGCCTTCGTCCCGTTGCGGTTGCCCCTGCATTACAGGCCGATGGGCTTCCCGTTTCGGTGCATCCAGCCTTCAGGTTCGGTGCATCATGCCTCCCGTTTCGATGCATCCAGCCTTCAGGTTCGGTGCATCATGCCTCCCGTTTCGATGCATCCTGCCTCCCAGTTTGTCTTGACAAGCCAATCAGTTTAACCAGCAAAAATCTGTCAAACGATTTCATGAAAACACAGTTTGTTTCGTCAATGTCTCGCGTTGCGGCTCCGCTCCGCTTTGTCTTCAGACGTTGTTAAGCCCTTATAAAGTTTCTCTTGACCTGCCGGGTGGAGATGATGGAAAGAAGTGGTCGGGATGGGGTGAACAGGGAGCGGAGCGGCATGGGAGCGCGGGGAAGGGGGAAGGGAAGGGGGAAGGGAATGCGGAGGGGTGCCGCAAGGGGGCGTGAAGGGGTTTGAGGGGGGGAGGGAAGGGGTTGGAACGGGGGCGGGGAGGAGGGAACGGCGGCGGTTAGGACAGGCGGATGATGTCGGACCAGCGGGTGGTGTAGTTGGGGCTCCGGAATTGGTGTTTGATGGCGTCGGCAAAGAGGGTGGACTTGCCGGAGGGGGTGCGGCTGGGGAATTGCTGGGTGCCGAGGATGACGGTTTCGGTGCCGTTGGTGCGGTTGATGCGGTCCAGGGCGCGGTCTAGTTTCTTCATTTTGTCGTGGTGGTCGGCGTCGAAGTCGATGAAATTGGTTTGTATGCCGGCGCCGCTTTCGGTGCTGAACACGATGACGCCTGCCCGTTTGTAGTGGAATCCGGGCTTATAGATTTGGTCGAGGCATTGCAGGGCTTTCTTGGTGATGTCGATGCAGGAGTTGGTGGGGGTGAGGAGTGTTGTTTCGCCGAAGTTGTGGTATTGGTCCAGATCGTCGCGGAAGGGGTTGGTGGAGAGGAACACGCCGATGGCGGCAGCGGCGGTGTTTTGCCTGCGCAGTTTTTCGGAGCAGCGGGCGGCGTAGTTGGCCACGTAGGTTTGCAGCAGGTTGATGTCGGATATCATGCCGGGGAAGCTGCGGCTGACGCAGATGCTTTTTTTGTCGGCGGGCTTGTCGTTGGGAACGCAGTCGATGCCGTTGAGTTCCTGCCAGGTGCGGGTGACTACAATTTTGTTGAAGGTGGCGTGTACCCATTCGGGGCTTTTGTCGGCGAGGTCGAGGGCGTTGGTTACGCCGAGTGCCTGGAGTTTGGCGGCGAAGCGGCGTCCGATGCCCCACACTTCGTCGATGGGGAAGAGGCTGAGGGCTTTGCGCCGTTTGCTTTCGGTGTCGATGAGGCAGCAGTGGTGGTAGCCGGGGTAGTGTTTGGCGAAGTGCGAGGCCATTTTGGCCAGGGTTTTGGTGGGCGCTATTCCGATGCTTACGGGCATGCCTACGCGCTGCATGATGGTGCGGTGGATGCGTTCGCCCCATGGTTTGAGGGTGGAGGGGTCCATGCCGTGGAGGAGGACGAAGGCTTCGTCGATGGAGTAGCGGAAGTAGGCGGGCGACTCTTGTGCGATGATGGTCATGACGCGTGCCGTGAGGTCGCCGTAGAGTTCGTAGTTGCTGGAGAAGACGGCGATGTTGCTGTCGGGGTATTGGGCGGCGAGTTTGAAGTAGGGGGTGCCGGCTTTGATTCCAAGTTGTTTGGCTTCGTTGGAACGGGCAACCACACAGCCGTCGTTGTTGCTCAATACCACGACGGGCGTGTGTTTGAGGTCGGGCCGGAACA
Organism: uncultured Bacteroidales bacterium; assembly: GCA_900319865.1. Taxonomy (GTDB): domain Bacteria; phylum Bacteroidota; class Bacteroidia; order Bacteroidales; family P3; genus Colimorpha. Next base: position 37,050 of record ONQD01000028.1, read on the forward strand.
CGCGCTCGCAGGATACGTAGCAGTTGTCGCAGTCTATGACGGCAAAGTAGGGCATGGGTCAGTTCCAGGGTTTGATGGTGAAGATGACGACGCCCCACACTTCGAATTCGTCGTCGGGGCCGATGCGGATGGGTTTGTATTTGGGGTTGGCGGGGCGCAGTTCTATGTAGCCTTGGTCTTTGTGGGTGGTGTCGAGGTATTTGATGGTGAATTCTTTGTTGACGAAGGCCACGACGATGGAGCCGTTGTGGGGTTCGCGGGCTTTGTCGATGACGGCTATGTCGCCGTCGTTGATGCCGGCATCGGTCATGCTGTCGCCTGTGACGCGGCCGTAGAAGGTGGCTTCGGGGTGTTTGATGAGGTCGCGGTTGAAGTCGAGGCTGTCGTGCAGGTATTCCTCGGCGGGGCTGGGGAATCCGGCCCGGAGCTCGGGGGTGATTTCGAGGGGCAGGGTGGTGTTGAATTGGCTGTTTATGATGTCAATGTCGTTCATGGGGGTGTTGCGGATTGTGTTGCAAATGTACGAATAAATGTTGACTTGACAAAAAAAAGGATGCTGTAGAGTATCCAGAAACGGGGAGGTGGTTGGCGGCGAGGTTGTTGCGCGGCGGGGCGGCGGGGAGGGGCTAGTCGCAGAGGACGTAGATGTCGTTGCGGGGGTTGATGTAGAGGACGGGGAGGGCCGCGGCGTTGCGGATTGTGCGGTGTTCGTGTACACCGGCCACCCATTCGAAGATGTCGAGGTCGCGGGTGTCGGTGGTGACGGAGATGAGCAGGTCGCACCCTATTTGGGCGGCGGAGCGGCAGACGATGGTTTCGGGGAACATGGAGCGGCCTTCGACTTGGCGGGGGGTGTAGGTGACGTTGAGCCCTTGGAAGAATTTGTCCATGAAGCGTATGTTGTTGTTCCACTTGGTGCGGAGGTTTTCGTCGGAGTAGTGGAAGTGGAGCATGGTGAGGAGGCTGTGGTTGAAGCGTGCAAAGTAGCTGGCCCAGATGAGTTTGTCTTTGCTTTCTTTGCGGAAGTCGATGCTGAAGGCAACGTTGCGGTAGGTGTTGGAGGGGGCGAGGGGCGATTGGACGGTGAGGTAGGCTATTTTGCACTGGCTGAAGAGGTGGAGCACCTGGCGGGGATGGGTGGGGCTGCCGAGGCGGGCATGGGGCGCGACTCCGGCTACGGCGATGACTCCGTTGAGCATGGTGGGGAGGTTGTCGATGACTTGGCGTGTTTTGCCTTTCATGGCGACGTGGGCTATTTGTAGGTCGGGGTGTTGTGCTTCGAGTTGCGCTATGGGTTGTGCGGCGTTGGCAACGGAGGGGTTGCGGTAGCGCTGGTCTTCGACATAGAGGAGAATGAGGCCTTTGTTGAGCATTTTGGCCAGTTGTGCCGCATGGGAGACAACGGCTTGGCTCATGGAGAGGTCGGCGAGGTAGGCTATGACAAATTGGTCTTTCATCGGATGATTGTAATGTCGCCTTTGAGGAGGTTTTGGAGGCCTGTTTCGCATTTGATGCGGCAGGTGTAGGTGTAGACTCCGGGCATGCACCAGTTGCCGTTGTAGCGGCCGTCCCAGCACTGGTTGAGGTCGGTGGATTCGTATACTTTTTCGCCCCAGCGGGTGTAGATGGCGATGTAGAAGTCGGTGATGAATTTGCCTGTGAAGCAGAGGCGGTCGTTGACTCCGTCGCCGTTGGGCGAGAAGGCGTTGGGGATGAAGAGGTCGTGGCGGCCGCAGGTTACTTCAATGCAGTGAATGGGTATTTCGCCATACCAGGAGCAACCGAGTGAGTCGGAAACGGTGACACCGTAGATGGTGACGGTGTCGGTTGGGGTGGCGAAGGGATTGGGCGAGGTGGGGCGGTCGAGGGTGTTGCCGTGGGTCCAGGAGTAGGAGGCGCCGGGCACTTCGGTGGCGTGGAGGCGGACGCTTTCGGTGAGGAAGAGGATGGAGTCGTCGGCCCAGGCGCGGAGGTGCCAAAGGGAGGTGTCCTGGATGATGACTGAGGTGTCGCTATAGGGGCAGCCGGCGGGGTCGTGGAGGTTGATGATGTAGGTGCCGGGGCAGAGGTTTTGGATGAGGGTGTCGGTGGGTGTGGCACCGGGGAGGCCATAGGTGAGGTGTATCCAGCCGTCACATTCGGGGTGGCAGAGTACGGGTGAGTGCTCGTTCTGTATGTTGAGTCGGGGCGGGTCGGTGAGGGTGAAGGTTTGTTCGTGGCGGCAGCCGTGGCTTTCGACCACGAGGGTGTGGGGTGTGCCGTCGGCACTGAGGTTGGAGAGGATGGAGTCGCCTTCGACGCCGTCCCAATAGTAGTGGGCAGAGTCGCGCACGTTGGGATAGAGGACAACTTTGATGCTTCCGTTGTTGCTGCCGGGGCAGGTGGGGTTGTTGACGATGACGGTGTCGACGAGGTAGACCGAGATTACGCTGAAGGTGTCGGTTTCGTAGCAGCCTTGGTTGGAGGTGATGCGGAGGATGTAGGTGCCGTCTTCGTAGACAAAGGGGTTGGCAACGCTGTTGTCGGAGACGTTGCCTTGTATCCATTCGTAGGTGCATCCCAGCATGGGCTGCATGCCGATTTGTACGGGAGCGCCGTTGCAGGCGGTGGTGGAGGAGACGAAGCGGCCGCCATCCTGGAGCACGCGTATGGTGTATTCGACGGTGTCGGACGGTTTGCAGCCGTTGTTGATGGAAGCGATGAGGCGGACGGTGTATACTCCGTGCTGGTTGAAGGTGTGTTGGGGTTCGCGTTCGGTGGAGGTGGAGCCGTCGCCGAAGTCCCAGTGGAATGAGGTGCCACGGCCGGTGTTGGTGAACTGGACGGTGTAGGGGGCACAGCCCACGGGGGGCGGCACGAAGTCGGCCACGGCGAAGTCGTCGTGGATGTTGAGTTTGAAGACGGCGTTGTTGCAGTTGTCGCTATGGTTGTGCGAGCTCCAGACACCGGGGGTGGTGGGGAAGGCGTCGTTGCCCGAGCAGCTGGCGCAGACGCTTTGGTAGAGGGTGGCCATTTTGTCGAAGCGGCTGGTGCCTCCGTCCACGTGGTCTTGGCCGCCGCGAACGTCGCCTCCATGGAGTTCGCCGAAGAAGGTGGCATAGTCGAGCTGCGAGGCGTCGGCGCTCATGCTCATGACATAGAAGTCTTGTCCGTCGGTGGTGGACTGGTAGGCGTCGGGGGTGACTTCCATGCCTGTGGTGCCGGCCTCGTTCCAACGGGGGCCGTAGCCTACGAAGTCGCGACCCCAACCGGCGGCATAGATGCGGTTGCAGATGTCGGCGGCGAAAGCGGTGGGCGAGAGGTTGGGGTGGTCGAGGGGGGTGCCGAAGACGGTGGACCAGTCGCGGCCGTTGAGATTGGGGTGGAGACGCGCAAGAAGCATGCCGCTGCCGGGCACGTTGTAGTTGGCGTTGTATATCATGGTGTTGCCCTGGGCTCTGGTTTGGCCGAAGATGAAGGTTTCGTTGTGGCGACCGATGCGGACGAAGAAGATTTGGTCGTATTGGGGCGAGCCGTAGTAGGTGGAGGCCATGAGTTGGTCGCCGTTGTAGGAGATTTTGGAGATGAACCCGTCGGCACTGCCGCCGCCATAGTCGGGCTGGAATGCATCGGGGGTGGTGGGGAAATTGGTGGAGTTGGTGCCGCCGCAAACGATGACGTTGTAGTTGGTGTCTACATCGATGGAGTAGACTGCATCGTCGCCACCACCGCCGAGGTAGGTGGACCAGATGAGGTTGCGGAGGTTATAGTCGATTTTGAAGACAACGCCGCATTGGGCATAGGGCCATGTGGGCATGATGGAGTTGGGGGTGGTGGGGAAATCGGTTGAGAAGGTGGTGCTGCCGACGTAGATGTTGTTGAGGTCGTCGGTGATGAGTTCACCACGGGCGCCGTCGCCATAGTTGTAGTAGAGCGAGTCGTTGCCGTTCATGATGATATTGCCGTTGTTGTATCGGGCGCGGTAGTTGATTCCGTCGTTGTAGGTGCCACCGACGAAGGTGGAGGCTTGCAGCTCGGTGCCGGTGCTGTTGAAGCGGCTGATGAAGATGTCGCTGCCATTTGGGAAATTGACGGAGTAGGTGTTTTCGAACTGCAGAGAGGTTCCGCCGTTGAAGGAGGTGTCGTAGGCGTTGGGGGAGACGGGGAAATCGGGCGACCCGGTGGTGCCGAAGATGACAAGTTCGTCGAAGGTGTTGACATACATGCTGTGGGGCATGTCGGCATTGCTGCCGCCAAGATAGGTGGCGAAGAGGCGTTGGGTGCCGTCGCTGTTGAATTTGAATATCCCGATATCGGCAATGCCGTTGTGGGTTCCGTCGTACGCACCTACGGAGACGGGATAGCCGATGCCGAAGACGATGCCGGCGGTGTAGGTGTTTTTGTAGTTGTCGTAGGTGGCGGTGGTTCCCCAGTTGTCGGCCTGGGAGCCGGTGTAGGTGGAGAAATGGAGCACGGGGTCGATGGTGAGGGGGAGGGCGGGATTGTAGGAGTCGACGATGAATCGAACAGTGTTGCCCCGTAGCTGGTAGCGGGCGGGTATCTCGGCCACGCCTGTGTCGGTTTCCTGATAGGCATAGGGGGCCAATTCGATTAGCTCGCCTACAGTGGTCCGGATGATGAGGTTGCTGCCGCTGAGGTAGAGTTTTTCGACACCGTCGTATTGCAGAACGATGTCGGACACTTTGGCACCGGGCGAGAGGTAGAAGTTGTTTTTAAGTGCGTGTTGCGCTACTTGTACGTCCATATCGATGCCGGGGTATAGGTTGGCGTAGTAGAGGGTTTTGCAGTGGGGGATGCCCGACACCCATCGGCTGGGGTCGTGGCCGTAGTAGTAGTTGTCGTAGCCACTGAAGGGGTCGATGTTGGTGCCAGAGACCTGCACATCGATGTTGGAGCCTACGAAGTGGACTTTGTAGGCGTGCATTTGTTGACTGATGGCGTGGTGGAAATGGCCTTCGGTGTGTTGGTCGGGTGTTTGGCGGAGGGCGATGGTGAAGCAGTTGGGTTCGGCGAAGAAGGCGGCATTGTGCATTTGTGCCTGGAAACGGAAGGGGTGGTTCCACTGGCCGCGGTTTTCGACAAAATATGTCAAACTGCCTGTGCCGAGAGTGTCGCGATGGTGGGCGAACGAGGGCAGGGCAGAGATGAATATGAAAAATAGCAGCAAAAGGGTGTCCCGTAGGGCACCCTCTGCTGTTATATGAGCATTTGCTTTATTTGATAACTTCAACCACTCCATTATGTTCTATAGTACCTTTGTATCCAGAGCCGGAGAACCGGTAGAAGTAGGTTCCAGTGGGGATGTTGCCGTTGGAGGGATCCCAGAACTGGTCTTTTCTGGAGATGTTGGTGGCATGGAACACGCGTGAACCCCATTTGTCGTAGATGTCGAGTGCGTTGTTGGGGTAAGCAAGACCTTCCACAAGGTTGAGTATAACAAAGCGGTCGTTGATGCCGTCGCCGTTGGGCGTTATGACGGTGGGGAAGATGAGGTTGTCGTTGATGATGACAATGTTGTTTTCAACAGTGTCGGCACATTGCACCAGTCGGCCACTGAGTCCACGGTTGTCGCTGCGGGAGATGAGGCGTATGGTGTAGTTTCCGGAAACGTCCTCGCCGGTGGCGGGGGGAGTCCATGTGAAGGTGGGGTTGGCGTCGGTGAGGGTGTGGAACGAGTAGGGGTTGTTCTTGTCGTATTGGATTTCCCAGAAGTAGCTGTTGTTGCCGTTGTCGGGGGCTGTATGGTTCACCAACGAGATGCTGGGATGCAACACGGTGGGGAAGTCGGGTGCCCAGGTGAAAGCGGCCTTGGGGCTGGGATGGACGGTGATGAGGTCGGTGTAGATGAGGGAGTCTTTACAGCCCTTATCGCTCTCTACGTAGTATTTGAAGTCGTAGGTGCCGGCAGCGTAGGAGTGGCTCGGGTTCTTAAGGGTGGAGTAGGTTCCGTCGCCGAATTCCCAGCGGTATTTATAGCCGTGAGTGGTAGTGTTGTTGATGTTGATGGTGAAGGGTTCGCAACCTTCGAGGGGGTAAACACCCGGGTCGAAGTTGGGCATAGGTTGCGGGTTGACGGATATGATTATAGTGTCGCGCGCCACGCATTGCTTGCCTATGCGGGAGTTCTTCACCTCTACCACATATTGGTGTTCTGCAAGGGTGTTGGGTGTAGTTTGAATGGTCGGGGTTCTTTCGCCAAAGGGCTCCCACATGAATTCATAGTTTTCGTGTGCAGTGTATCGGTCGGTTGCATCGAGTGTGATGGTGTTGACATCGCACAGGATGGTGTCCTTGCCAAGGTCGGGGATGGGGGTGTAGACCGTAGAGATACGGGTCAGTGAATCCCACACGCAGTTGAACTCATCGTAGACTTTCACATGGATTCTGAAGTCACCAGCGGTGTCGGGTGAGTAGATGAGAGACGAGGTGGAGTCACCAGGCATTTTGTCGATTCTCAAGCCGCGATAGACTCCGTCGACAAAGTCGGTGGCACGGTTGGTGTCGGGTACCCAGACCACGGAGTCGATACCTACCTGATATTCGCAACCACCACCAGTGGAAACACCGCAGATGTCCATTGACCAGCTGAACACCCAGCCATTGTCAATAGGCCAGAGGTCGCACACTTTAATATTCCATGTTCCGTTGAGGGGGCAGCCGATAAGGTTGGAGAAGTCGTCGTGGGGCAAGTAGTAACCGGTTTTGTTAAGATGGTCGCTCGAATCCTTGGTAGTGCAGCTGTGGGGACCCATAACAGACCCTGCCTGACAGTAACCAGCGGGGATGGGGGGGAATGTAGTGGAGGGGTTCTGAGTGAAACCTGAGCCGGCAAGACCGGAATTGCTGGGGTCGGGGGCGTTGCAGGGTTCGCCGGTGACAAGGGTATAGTCGCCGTTGCGCGAGAAGCAGTAGTTCCAACCTATGCCATAGGGGTTGTTAATAGAGTCGCATAGACCGCCGCTGCACATACCATCACCGCCACTATCACCGGGATTGAGGAAAGGTATGCCGGTAAACATTCCGCCACCTTCGCAGGTGCCAACTCTCTTACATTCTTCTGGATTGCTTGAAAAACTCTGGTTTTGGTGTTTCAGATAAGCCCTATAGGCTGTTTCGGACACCAGCTCGTCGTAGAGAGGACAACAGATGGAGAGGCTGTAATCGCCCATGAACGAGTGCTCGAAGTTGACGCAGATGGAGCAGATATCATCTTTTGACTTTACGGTTTTTGTACCGTACTCTTCGAAGGTGACAGGTGTATCGTAGCAGGGGACACCACATCTCTTTCCGTCGGGGATAAACTGGCGGTTTCTATTGGTCTTGGATGTGGTGCGGACAAATGAGTTCTTTTTCAGTGTCAATTGTGCGTTCTCACCTTCATACCCCACGTTCACAATCAAGGATTCGGTGTTGCAGATGGGGTTGAGGTCGAAGAGGGTTTTCATTGGGTTTTGAGCCAGTCGTACCTGCACAGTGGCATCCAGTTTGGTTAAACAGCCATGTTCGTCCATTATGCTCACCGCCACATCGTAGCAGTCCATATCTTTGTAGTATTTAAAAGGATGGGTGAGATAAATCTCCGATACGGTGTCGCCGTCGCCGAAGTTCCATTTAAATACTGAGGTGGAGTCGTGGGGGGTGTACCAGCCGGTGTTGTGGGTGTAGGTGCCCCATGCACGCAGCAGGATGCCTTGACCCAGACATAGTGTAGCACCCGGTATCCATCCGGTGGTATCGACCCGGATGACGCTGTCGGTTACAATCCATTCCACTGCTCCTGTCGAATCGTTTGTTACAGGTATCTTATGGAATACTGTGTCGATTTCAGGGAATGCGGTAAAAGTATGAGTGGACAGCACATTGCCGTTTCTGTCGGTTCTGTGATAGATGGTGTCGAGCTGAATGGTAATATTCTCGCAAGCTTTCTTGCAGTCGAATTCTATCTGGAATCCTCTGAACCGTTCACTTGTGTCGGCCCGTGGGGCTGTGCGCATACGAACCGTAATCATCTTTTCCACGTTGCGGGGCGATACAGTGAATGTGCGGTTTGGGGAGGTCTCGAAACAGTTGTTGTATTTGAACATGAGCGGTGAGCTAATGCTGCCACCGTCGTAGAAATACAAAGTATCCAGGCATCCGATATCCGTTTCACCTTGCAGACTTATGGTAAAGTGCAACGATGTGTCATCCGAAACAGAGCACGGCGTTATCAATGTAACAATGTAGTCGTGTCCAAACGAGTAGCTGCCTTGGGGGCCACCGTCGTCGTACAGCGCTATATTGTTTGTGGCCAGATCAATGGTGTCACCATCGTAAGCGTCAATGTTGACAGCCGTGATGTTCTGGGCTGACAGTCCGCCGGTGACCGCCATGCACAGAATGAAAAGAATATAGGCTAACTTTTTCATGGTATATTATTATTTCTTAGTTTATCCGATGGGTTAATTGCCAATAACACGGGTCATTGTTTATAGTATTCGGGATGATTGGTCCTGTCGTAAATCTCGTCCCAACAGCGCAATGCCAAGTATGGAGTGCTCCTGCTGCCGGTTCTGAAATAGATGGTTTTGTGATAGTCCTGCACCTGGAACTCTACAAAGTCGTATTGCCAATAGCTGAAGGTGTTGAGGTCAATGGTGATATTGCCCGAGGGATGTTCTTTCGTCACCAGGTCGGTCAGCTCCGAAAAGTTGAACACTGTGGCTCCTTCCGGAACCTGGCTGGTGATGTAGAAGGCATTGTAAGAGAAGTGGCAGCGCCATTCGTATTTCTCTGCTACAAGGTCGTCCGGATTAATATTGTTTGCTTGGAAATAGGGTCTTACTATCGCCTCACAGTCTTGGGCATTGACACCGGCTGCTATTCCTGCCAGAACAATCATCAGAACGGTTAAAACAATTTTTTTCATAGTCGTATTTTTTTTTATTCTCATTCAAGGGAAACTCTTTTTTATTCCTACCTATATGTGTCAGATGTCTCTTTTTCGGCTCGTGAGCCCCCTATTATTTAACTCATTTTACGATTTCTTCTGTATGTATTTAACAAGCGCCATCAAGAAGCCCAATACAAGGAATCCTCCGGGGGCAAGGATGAAGAGCAGCATACCGTCATTGCCGCCAATCAGGTTGTGGCCGAAAATGGAGCCGGCACCCAGCAGTTCGCGCACCAAGCCAACCAGCGTCAGTGCCCAGGTGAAACCCAGTCCCATGAAGAGGCCGTCGAGCAGCGAATGCCATACATTGTTTTTCGATGCAAAGGCTTCGGCACGTCCCAGCACAATGCAGTTTACCACAATCAGGGGGATGAAAAGACCCAGTGTGGTGTAGAGGTCGGGCAGATAGGCCTGCATCACCATCTGGACGATGGTGACGAATGTGGCAATGACCACAATGAACGCGGGAATACGCACCTTGTCGGGGATGACCGACTTGAGCAGGGAAATGACAATGTTGGACATTGTCAGCACAAAGGCGGTGGCCAGTCCCATGCACATGCCGTTGATGGCCGACGTGGTGGTGGCCAGTGTGGGGCACATGCCCAATACCAAAACCCATGTGGGGTTCTCTTTGATAAGACCGTTTTTAATAATATCGACAGCTTTCATTATTCATTGCCTCCTTTCTGGAAAATATTGTATGCGTTGTTAATCATGTCGCAGAATGCACGGGAGGTGATGGTGGAGCCACTGATGGCATCCACATCGCCACCGTCTTTCTTCACCTTGAGTTCGGTTGAGGGGCTCTTTCCTATCACGTCGCCTTTGGCCCCTTTCTGGAACCATTCGCCAGCTTTGGCACCCAGACCGGGTGTCTCGGCGGTTTCCAGTATCTGGTAGCCGCTGATGTTGCCTTCGGCATCAAATCCCACCATAGCTCCTATGTGTCCGCCGAAACCCTTTTCGGTGCTCGACTCCACAGCCATTCCCACCATTTTGCCGTCCTTGTCGAAGGCTTTGGTGCAGGGGACGTTGTCGATGGTGACTTCCTCCAGTTTGTCGAATGCGGGCAGCACAGCCTTGATGGCCGCCTCTTTCTTGGCTTTCTGGGCTTGCGCTATGGGTTCGGCTGTAACAAGGTTGACAAATGCCAGAGCCGCTGACGCCACGATAGCAATCACCGTAAGCGACAGAAGCATATTGATTAGTGTTGATTGTGCTTTCTTAGCCATAATTATGTATAGTTTATGCGTTGTTAATGATGATGTATTAATGTGCTAGCAGGCAAAGCGTTGGGGTTTGCACCAGCGGTTGATGAGCGGTGTCACGCTGTTCATCAGCAGAATGGCGAAACTTACGCCCTCGGGGTAGGCTCCCCAGTTACGGATAATGATGGTGAGCAATCCGCATCCCGCACCGAAAATCAGCTGTCCGCTCTTGGACATAGGCGAAGTGACCATATCGGTTGCCATGAAGCAGGCACCCAGCATGATACCGCCGGTCAGTATTGTGGTCACGGGATTGATAAACTGTGTCGGGTCGGCCAGCCAGAGGATACCGCTGAAGATAAAGGCGGTGCCGATGAAGGCCACAGGGATATGCCAACTGATAATTTTGCAGCACAACAGGTATATGGCACCGATAAGGATAGCCAGAGCGCACACCTCGCCGAACGAACCGCCCATGTGTCCCAGGAAAATATCCACCAGCGAAGGCAGGTCGTTATTTGCCATGATTTCGCTCATGCTCTGTCCGTTCTTCAACCCCTCTTTGATTACACCCAGCGGTGTGGCGCCGCTCACGGTGTCGAGGCTCATCGGGAACCACTTGCCCACTGTGGGCCAGGTGGTCATTTGCACAGGGAAGGAAATAAGCATGAACACACGTCCCACCAGTGCGGGATTGAAGGGGTTCTTGCCCAGTCCGCCAAAACTCATCTTGCCCACTCCTATGGCAACCAGTGCGCCCAAGGCTACCAGCCATATCATGTCGGCTGTGGCGGGAACGTTGAAAGCCAGCAGCAAGCCAGTCACCACGGCCGAACCGTCGCACACTGTGCTGGGTACTTTCAATATGAATTTCTCGATCAGCCATTGGAACAGGCAGCAGCAAGCCACCGACACAAGGCTGATGAGCAATGCATTGAGTCCAAAGAAAGCAATGCCGGTGAGCAACATGGGCACCAGTGCCAAATTGACTCGCCACATAATCTTTTTTGTCGATTCGTCACTATGGACGTGCGGAGAACCGGAGATATTCAGTAAGTTCATATCTTAAAATATATATTGTTCGTATTTATTAATTATTTCTTTGCAGCCATCATGGCGCGCACTTTGTTCTTGCCCAGACGTATCTCGTCGGTGAGAGGTTTGTGTGCGGGGCAGCTGAAGAAGCAGCATCCGCACTCTATGCAGTCAAGTATATTGTGTTGCTGGGCCTCCTCAATGCGGTTGTTCTTCACCAGAGCGGAGAAGAGGTAGGGCTCCAGTCCCATCGGGCAGGCGTTCACGCACTTGCCGCACCGTATGCAGTTGCTTTCGGGTTCGCGGCGTGCCTCGTTTTCGTCCATCACCAGCACGCTTGCGGCTCCCTTGGTGGTGGGGGCATCCAGATTGCTGATGGCTTTGCCCATCATCGTACCGCCGCTAATCACCTTTCCGGTGGTTGCCGGCAGTTCGCCTATGGCGTGTTTTATAATGTCGTTATAGGTAATGCCGATGCGGCACTGATAGTTGTGCTGGCTGGGCAGTTTCTTTCCCGTAACGGTGAGAATGTTTTCAATCAAGGGTTTGTTCTTCTGCAATGCTTCGTATACAGCAAAGGCGGTTCCCACGTTGCTCACCACGCAACCCACGTCGATAGGCAGTTTGCCGCTGGGCACCTTACGTCCCGTGATGGCATTAATCAGCTGTTTCTCGGCTCCCTGCGGGTATTTCACTTTCATGGGTTCCACAATCACGCCCGGATAGTTCTTGGCAGCCTCGGTCATCACCCTGATGGGCTCGGGCTTGTTGCTCTCAATGCCGATATAGGCGTTCGGCACTCCCAAAGCCTTGCGCAGCAGGCTGACGCCTATGCATATCTCTTCGGCATGCTCCATCATCACGCGGTGGTCCGATGTGAGGTAGGGTTCGCACTCGGCAGCGTTGATGATAAGATATTCAGCCTTTTTTCCTTCGGGAATGCTGTATTTGATGTGGGCGGGGAAGGTGGCACCGCCAAGTCCCACAATACCCATCTCTTTCAGCTTTGCCACTATCTCCTTGGGCTCAAGGTTGTTCTCGCGTTTGATGTCGGGTGTGCGGTCGATGGTCTCCATCCATTCGTCGCCTTCCACATCAATGTAAATGGCTGTCTTGGGCAGACCGGTCATATCTTTGCATACGTCTATCTTGTTCACTGTGCCGCTCACGGGCGAATGGATATTGGCACACATGAAAGCCTGTGCCTCGCCAATCAGCTGTCCCACTTTCACCTTGTCGCCCTTGGCCACGATGGGTGTGGCGGGAGCTCCCAGATGTTGGTTCATTAATACAGCCACTTGCTTGGGTAGCGGCATCTGTTCGATGACGGCGTTGGTCGATATCTTGTTTTCTTCGGGGTGAACACCACCCATTTTGAAAGTTTTCATCTTCTCGGGTATATTGTTTTTATTACGAGGTCTTATTATGTTTATTCACCTTTCCCGGCGGCTACCATTGTGCGGGTGCTGCAACGGGTTCTGCTTTAGGGGCGGGTTCCACCTTGGGGGCAGGCTGTGGGGCGGGAGCCGAAGGTTCGGCTGGGGCAGTCTCCTTCTTGGGGGGCAGGGGAGGGAAGTTCACGGCGTGGATGGCTCCCGTGGGACACTCGGCCACACACTTGCGGCACAGCTTACACACGTTGAAGTCTATATAGGCCAGATTGTTCTCAACCTTGATGGCGCCAAACGGGCAGGTCTTCTCGCACTTGCCGCATCCTATGCAGGCTGCCGTGCACGACTTGCGGGCGGCTGCGCCCTTCTCCTTGTTGCGGCAGGCCACATATACGCGGCGGTTCTTAGGCCCTTTGTTCCGCAACTCTATGATTCCGCGCGGACATGCTTTCACACAAGCACCGCACGCAGTGCATTTCTCTTCGTCTATCAATGGCAATCCCGTTTCGGGATCCATGCTCAACGCTCCGAACTGGCAGGCACGCGAGCAGTTGCCCAGACCCAGGCAACCGAATATGCAGCCGCTTTCACCGCCATACACGGTGTTGGCAAATGCGCAGTCCTGAAGACCGTCGTAGTGGTTCTTCGACACAGCATTGGCGCAACTGCCGTTGCAACGCAACACCGCCACCTGAGGCTCGCTCACCTCCGGGGTGCATCCCAGCAGGGCTGCCACCTTCTTGGCCACTTCCTCGCCGCCGGCGGGGCATTTCAACCCGTCCATATTGCCTTGCTTCACAAAGGCTTCTGCCATAGCGCGGCATCCGGCTTTTCCGCATCCACCGCAGTTTGCTCCCGGCAATACCTCGGCAATCTCGTCAATAAGGGGGTCTTCAATAACTTTGAACTTTTGTGCAACAAAAAACAGTACTACGGCAAAGATGGCACCAATCAGTCCCAATACCAATACTGCACTCAAAATCATGTTAGTCATTGTGTTATCTGTGTTTTGTTAGTTTTAATGCAATTGTTATTATAAAATGCAAATTTACTCCTTTTTTTTTGTTTACAAAATAATATTTTGAAATTTTATCATTATTATTGCGCTTTTATCGGTTAATGTGTTGATTCTATGATGTGTTTTCGGTAATAAATCTTGCCCCCTCCAATCCCTTGCCCGCGGTTTCCCAACCGCCACAATCACCGTTTTGCCCATCCTGTTTACCCGTTTTCCGCCCTCTTGCCGCAGCCTCCCCGTTCTTTTAGGGAAGGTTCGCTGTAGGTTCGCTCTACCTTCGCTTGACGGGCGAACCTTCCCACTACCTATCCCAAACCACCACGCATCACAGCGCGGAGTCCGTCGCGCTCTCCGGGCATCCCGCCACTGCAGACATTGCACCCCCTTCTGCTATAATCGGCTGTAATCTCAACGCAACAGCCGTTAAAACATCTTCGATACTTGTAAAACTCATAGAATCAGATTATAATCCCCACGTCCCGACAGTCTCCGATTGACCGAAGCTCAGCATATTATCATCCCTCAAATAGTGAGCCTTTCCCATTCATATATAGAGCCTTCCACGCGTCTCCATTCCTGATGCCTTGCAGTTGGCCGTCACTTGGCTCAGACCATAACGCGCAGCACCACATATCTGCGTTGTCTCGACATCAAATATTAGGTGGGTTCTGTAAGTTCTGAATATATGTCGCGTCCTTTTGGGACGCAGTTCTCAGATATCTGAATGTCACGGCACTGCGCCTTCGGCTTGTACCGTGTTATGAATAGTCTCATCTCTCCGAGGTGATTAATGGAAGTCCCCATTATTCCCATTATTATTTTACCATTCTACTTCTTCATTCCTAACCTTTTGTATTCGAAGGTCGGTGCAACCGTTCCAGTATATTGACAATTATAGATTTGAAAGGTGCGATTTTCAGCCTTTCGGATACCACCATAGCTCACTTTTCACCTCATTTTTCACCCTAAGTTTTACCTTTTTACAAATTATTTTCATCAAAATAGTTGTAGATACGAAAAAAATGTGTAATTTTGTCGCGTCAATTATAATCAAAAATAAAAAGTATTTATGAGTACAGTACTTGTTGGTTTCGATTTCTCTACCGGTTCTGCATACGCTGTAGATCTTGCTATCGACATCGCCAATCGCATGCAGATGGACCTTATGTTGGTTTACGTGAAAACCAAGGACGAAGACGAAACGCCCATACGTGCAGAGATTGAACGCCGCAATGCAGGCGTGGCCCATTTGCTCAACGGAATCAAAATGGATTATGTGATTCGTGAAGGCAAGGTGTCTCAGGAATTGTGCGCCCAGGCAAAGGATTGCGATGCCCAGTTGATTATTGTGGGCACCCACGGCATGTCGGGTTTCGAGAAAAACTGGATTGGACGCAACACCTATCGCACCATCGCAGAATCGGACGTCCCCGTGCTCACTATCCGCGAAGATTTCAATTTCAAGAAGAGTTTGGAGCGCATCGTGGTGCCCATCGACAACTCTTCCGACACCCGTCAGAAGGTTCCCGTGGCAGCCAAATTCGCCAAACTGTTCGACTCCGAGCTGCATATCCTTGGCCTCTACACCTCCGACAACACCTCCATCCGCGGCATCGTCGACGGCTATGTCCACATGGTCGACACCTACCTCGAAAAAGCGGAAGTGAAACACGTATGCACCTGCGTCAATGTGCCTAAGAATCTTACTGTCACCACTTTGGAATATGCCGACTCTGTCGATGCCGACATGATTGTTATCATGACCGAGCAGGAGTCGAGCCTCACCAGTTTCCTTCTTGGCAACTACGCCCAGCAGATGCTCACCCTCTCCCATCGTCCCGTCCTTTCGGTGCGTCCCGAGCAGGTCAACTCAGTCTCGAAATAGCACTCGGCACAGCATCCTGAATCCATTGTTTCTGTTCAGTTTGTAATTATGAGGAAAGTAGTCTTGTTACTGATGTCGTTGGCACTGTTTGGCGTAACCTGTCAAGCGCAGAGCCGTTACAACTATGGTGGAAACCATAGTCGTGGACATGTGGAGATAAAGGGCGATGTGGAAGTGTCTCGACTGGTGCAGAAGCACATTGAACTCAACGAGCGCGTCCGCACCATTCCGGGCTACCGCATCCAAGTGGCGTCGCTTTCGGGCTCCACTTCCAAAAACCGTGCTTTCGACATGAAGGAACGTATCCGCGAAACCTATCCCGGGGTAGAGGCTTATGTCGTGTTCGACGAGCCGAACTTCAAGGTCAAAGTGGGCGATTTCCGCACCCGTCTCGAGGCCTACGTCTTCCTGCAACGCATCCGTGCCGACTTCCCTGGCACCATCATCCGCGACAATATTTATCCCATGCAGATTGACTGGTCCGAAATGGTTCCGGAAAGCGAGGATGACATCTAAACCGAGCCCGCGTGGGTTGGAATCCCTTCGGCTTCCATCACCCTATATATGGCACACAAGCCATTGGTCGTTCCTCAGAAATATGACATATACATTATAGGCCGGACATCCCAGTCCGGCTTTTGTTTTTCATCCAGCTAACATAAGGCATCTCTCTGTATTCCATTCTTCTAACATTCTTTTCGCTCAAGTTTTTCATCCAGCCAGCTTTATGTACACATATTTTTGGTTCATCCAACAAATGCTTAGTAGAATCACTATTGCGCTCCATTAATTATACTGAATGCCAACCTGTTTCAAGCTCCATTGCCGCTGAATCCGCGGGCAGGAATGCACACCGACTCGCTACGAAGGCGGAACAGTAATCTTTTGAGAAAAATCCAGCTTTGCTTCCCGTTCACTTCCAAATCACTCTTTTTTACAGGCATTCTTCACTGCTGAGGTGAATAGAAGGTCACTAAGGTGTTAGTAAGAGCTTAAGAGTTAGCGAACCTGGAATGGAGATGGAAAGGTTGCTTTTAGGGTTGAAATACACCACTGAACAATGTGAGATGTTGCGCCCATTGGGCTGCTACACATTGTGTCTCTTTCCTCGATGAATTGCCGGCCAAATATCAACCAAAAATGTTAAAAGTGTATCAATCGTTTGCATTTTTCGCAAATGATATTTACATTTGCAATACGAAAGAGTTTTGTTTTTAAAGCTTTAATCGTTTGATATTTGTACAATTAGACCATTGCTTATAGATATAAAGGTATTGAAAGTTATGAAAAAAACGTTATTATTTCTGATGGTTTGTGTGCTGTGCAATGCCCTGATGGGGCAAAGCAGATTGGTGATGAACTGTATGAACGGTTGTGGCTATATGTTTGAATGACAAGTAAAGTATGAAAATAATAAAAAAGTAAAGACATGAAAAAGATATTTGTTATTTGTTTGTTTTTTGTCACGGTGTGTGCAGTGCAGGCACAGCGGCCCGTGGGAGACACCTTGACAATGCCGGAACAAGATTATTATAGCAGCAGTAGTTTTCATCAGTGCTGGCCTATAGGGGAAAGGGGGGCATGGCATACATATCCACTTGATTTTAATATTATGCATGCATCTATTGCTCCTTATATGCGTAATTCGCATCTGCGTGATGGAAACTATATAGGCGGGATGCAGATGTTCACCGAGCGTCCCCTGAAGATAGTGGGCATAGCGGTATGCGCCTATATGCAACGCCCAATGGACACCACGGTTAGGGTTTTCTTTGATGGTTACCGTTACTTTCTTAACACATGGGACACCACCTTAAAGAACAGGATAACGGATTCGGCCATTCTGTACAAGGTAACAGCATCCGGTCCCCAGAGGTTGGCGTCAGCCCCGTGGCGAATAGAACACCCCCACAGGTTTATCCATCTGCCACCGGTACAATACAGGCTAATTAGAGCATATATTCATGAGAACTATTCGATGCCATGGACTTTGTTTAGTAATTACGATCAAGACCCAGTATTGCCGCTGTATGAGGTGATGTTCGACAGCGCGGTGGTAGTGGAGGACTCGTTTATTGTGGCGAGCACCGCCCTGAACAACGAGATGAGCGCGGGGTTGGTGAGTCCGCCCTGTTGCCCTGCGGCTTCGGAAACAATGTGGCTGTGGGACCACAACCCCACAAGGTTCTACAACATCGCATCGCCCCTCTATCAAGACACTGTACGATAGGATGGCTCAAATATCGTCAAATGGATTGGCAAAGGAATTCAATAGCGGGATTTGCAAGGGATAGTACAATGACCGTATATTGGCATCATAGTTCTTACCCACACTTCCCCATTATCGAGGTTGGGTTCGACACGGTGATGTGCCACGATGTGCGAAACCTGCGTGTGGCGATGCGGGGATACGGCCGAGCTACATTGACGTGGGACTCGGGCGACGGCGGTCCATGGATAGTGGCACACGGCAAGATGCTGGACAGCTGGAACGACTACACCTTCGACACTGTCACCAGTCCCACGCTGACACTGACGGGGCTTGAGGTGGGGACGGTGTATTTTGCCTTGGTGCGCGGATACTGCAGTTTGACGGGAGAGTACGGCGATTGGAGCAGCCCGCTGGAGGTGGAGGTGTTCCAACAGGGAAGTGACGAGCC
>ONQD01000023.1 GCA_900319865.1 uncultured Bacteroidales bacterium
GCGAATACACCAGCACGCCCGCCGTGATGGCAAAAATAGGCAATGCCACAAACAGACGGTTCTTTATCGGCTTCTGCTCGTAATGCAGAAAATCGGCCACAATAAGGCGGGCCGACCGCAACGCTGTGTCGCCCGACGTCACTGCCGCCGAAATCACGCCCAGCACACATATCACCGATATCACCTTGGGGAACCACGTGTTGGCTATCACACCCACCATCGCGGGACCGCCCTTGCCTGCCGTGTCCACCGGACTGTCGGGACCGAAGAAATAACTGGCCGCCGCCGCCCACACCAGGGCCACGATGCCCTCAGTAATCATGGCTCCGTAAAACACCGGCCGCGACTGCTTCTCGTTGGTCATGCAACGCGCCATCAAGGGGCTCTGCGTGGCGTGGAATCCGCTGATGGCTCCGCAGGCTATCGATATAAACATCATGGGGAAGATAGGATTATGCGCCGCGTCGGGATGACGGTTCTCCAGCCCGTCCCACACCTCGGGAATAGGCGGCTGATACACCACAAACGCCACCACAATGGCCACCGCCATCGCCAGCAGCAGGAACCCGAACACCGGGTATATCTTACCAATCAGCTTGTCGATAGGCAGCAGTGTGGCAACAAGATAGTATGCAAAAATAATACCCACCCAGATGAAAATATTCCAGTCGGGAGTGAAGTTATTGTTCAGCAGCACCGCGGGCGTATTCACAAACACCGCACCCACCAATATCATCAACAGCACCGTGAAATAGCGCATCACCTGCTTCGCCCCGTTGCCCAGATAGGCACCGTGTATCTCAGGCAGCGACGCCCCGTCGCGCCTCAAAGAGATAAAACCCGCTATAAAGTCGTGCACTGCGCCGGCAAAAATACTGCCGAACACAATCCACAAAAACGACGCCGTGCCGAACTGCGCCCCCATAATGGCGCCGCATATAGGCCCCACCCCAGCAATATTCAAAAACTGGATAAGGTACACGCGCCAAGGCTTCATCGGCACATAGTCCACCCCGTCGGGATGCGCCACAGCGGGAGTCGTCCGCTTGGGGTCAACCTCGAGGATGCGTTCCACCACCTTCGAATACAACAGATACCCAAGCAGTAACAATACAACAGCAATGATAAACGATAACATAATACTTTACTTTTTTGGATTTGCAAATTTACACAAATTTCCCGACATAAAAACCCGTCCGCGAAAAAAAAGACATACATCGCAAATTATCACCCCCTTACCGCCAAACGCCCTCAACAGCCGCTCCCGCCAAACGCGCTTTTCCCTACCGCCGCCCCGCACTTTTTCGTCCCTCACACCCGCCTCGCCCTGCCGCCGCAACCCCTCGCCCTTCCTGCATTCGCCCCCGCCACTAACCAACCTTGTGTGAAAAAAAATGCACCCCACTCCCCTCTGTTTACAAAAAATTAGTTATCTTTGCACCTCGAACATTAAAAACGTACAATCCTATGAAGAAATCATTATTCATTGCAATTCTGGCAGTTATACTGTCGTGCAACGTCTTCGCGCAAGACACCAAAAGACAATTCTCCATCAACACCAACGCCTGGACAACCAACTACTGGAACGACATCATCTACTCCACCGCCCGCGGATTGGTGACCCATTTCGCCTTCAAAGGCAACACGCACGACTCAATCATCGTCGAGAGCATCCTCCCCTACTGCGGCACCGTCTTCCCCATCGGCCTGGCCAAAGAGGGATTCTACGCTCCCAACGACATCTACGGCCCCTACCACCGCGCCTTCAGCACCCCGTTTAAACAACTCGGCGACTACGGCATCGGCATCGACCTCGCCTGGACCCCCAGCGCCATAGGCCTCTATCTGGGCGGCTACTTCAAAAGCCAGGAAGTCTGCTTCATGCCCAACGACCTCAACATGCGTGCCAACTACTTCCAGCCCCGCGCCGGTCTCCTCATCGGAAAGAACACCCTCGGATTCGAAGTCGGCACCTTCTACGACAAAGTAGTGGGCTGCAGCGGCTCCTACCGTCCTACATCCAAAGACATGTTCCTCGACGGCTGGGGTCTCGACCTCGCCCTCTCCTTCGGCTCCACACGTCGCAGCTACTCACGCACCATCCTCCGCTTCTCCATGCCCTTCCACAACTTCTTCAACGAAGCCTATGCCGACGGCTCACTGAATGGCATGAAACGCCGTGTGGGCTACATCATGTTCAGCCACCGCATATTCTTCTAATCCCCTCCCGCGACCAACATCGCGGCATAACAAGTGGCAGCCCGGCCAACCACACCACAGCCCCGCTACCATCCACCCACGGGTCCCTGCCCACCAACGGCAAGGACCCGTTTCCTTTCCTCCGCCCCAACCGCACCCACTTCCCATCCCTCCAACCCCACCCATCAATAACTCGTCCCAACCCCATCCATCAACCACACTCCTAAACCCCTGTCCAGCAAACCACACCTCCCCACAACCCCCTCCCCCGGCCACCCACAGCATCCCCGTTCCTCCTCCCGTGCAACATCGCCCCAGCCCCGCCACTTCAACACTATTCCAACACTATTTCAACAGTACTTCAACACTATTTCAACGCTTTTAAAGCGTCGAAATACAGCCATAGTAGCGATAAAACACTGAAACAGAAGCGAACCCACACCGAACCCACACCGCCCGCACAACATTTTAACACCCCCAACGGCAACCAATCATCCCCATCAAGCACCGCCCTTCGATAAAAAAAATCACAATCCACAAAAAAATCAGAAAAAAAATCTTATCTTTGCATTTTCAAAAACCTCTTTTTCACTATGGCAAAAATAATCGGACTTGACTTGGGTACCAACAGCATTGGTTGGGCAGTTATCGACAATGAAAAGCAGATAATCGAATCTGCCGGATCTCGCATAATCCCCATGGATGCAGCACGTTTGGGTGACTTCGAAAAAGGCAACCCCGTTTCGTATACCAGTAAAAGAACTCAATACAGGGGAATGAGGAGACTGCGTGAACGCTTTTTATTGCGGCGCGAAAGGTTGCTGAGAATACTGAATATTTTAGGTTTCTTGCCCGAACATTTTGCCTCAACAGTATCAAGATACGGCAAAATAGTTTCGGACGATGAACCAAAACTGGCTTGGAAAGAAGGAACTGAAGGTAAGAAAAAATTCTTGTTCCAATCGTCGTTCAATGAAATGGTGTCTGACTTCGTGAGAAACGGGGTAGACCAGAAGATTCCTTACGACTGGACCATATACTATCTTCGCCAGAAAGCGCTAACTCAACCCATAAGCAAAGAAGAGCTGGCTTGGATACTGTTGCAATTCAACCAAAAGCGAGGTTACTACCAATTGCGGGGTAAAGCGGATGAAGGTTTGGATTCCACCGAGAACCAAAAAGAGGAGAAGTCATACCATGAGCTACAAATAGTAAAAGTAGAAAACACTGGTGAGAAGGATAAGAAAGGGGGAATATGGTACAATATCACACTTGAAAATGGATGGATTTACAGAAGGGCATTCAAGATAGCACCCGATTGGGAAGGCAAGACCCGGGGATTCATAGCCACATTCAAATTGGACAAGAATGGCAAACACAAAACAGACACACCCTCCATCAGTTCGCCCAGTGAAGACGATTGGGGGCTGAGAAAAATAAAAACAGAGAACGATATAAAGCAATCTGGTTCTACAGTAGGGGCATATATTTACCAAAGTCTACTGCGGCATCCCGACAGAAAAATAATAGGAGATTTGGTACAGACCATTGACCGAGAGCTATATGTTGATGAATTATGCCGGATTTTGGACAAACAGATACAATACATTCCTGAACTGAACGACCAAGAGCTATATAACCGTTGTATCGCTGAACTCTATCCTTCCAATCATTCTTACCGTAAAAGCATAGCTCATCGCGGCTTCAAATATCTATTTATAGACAATATACTTTTCTATCAACGACCGCTGAAAAGCAAACGGGGGCTGATTGACGATTGCCCATTTGAAGAGAGAAACGGAAAAGCAATCAAATGTATTGCAAAATCACATCCGCTGTATCAAGAATTCCGTATATGGCAATTCGTGACCAATTTGAGAATTTACCAAAATGACGAAGATATCACAGCCACCCTGCTGCCCGATGCTGAGGCATACGCAAACCTATATCAATACCTCTCAACGCAAAAGGAGGTTGACCAATCGGAGATACTACATTATTTCAAAATCGGCAAAAAAGAGCTGCCTTCCTACCGCTGGAATTATGTGGAAGACAGGAAATATCCTGTTGGCGAAACCCGTGCCATCCTGTTGGGCGGATTACACAAGGCTGGCATTGCTGAAGATTTTCTGACACAAGAGAAAGAACTGCAGCTATGGCATATCCTCTACTCGGTTGATGACCAGAAGCAATATCGCAAAGCATTGAGAACCTATGCCCACCGCCAGAGTTGGGACGCGGAAAAGACAGAAGCCTTTGCCCAAGCATTCGACAAACTTACTATTTATAAAGAAAAAGACTATGGGTCCTATTCGGCAAAGGCAATAGGCCGACTGCTACCACTGATGCGGCAAGGCCGGTATTGGAAAGCGGACAATATTGATATGAAAACCCGCAATCGTATAGAACACATTGTCACCGGTGAGGAAGACGAAACCATTAAAGCCTCGTTGCGGGAACGCTTCAACTACATTAACAATATCGATCAATGCCAAGGAATGAACACATGGCAAGCATGCTATTTGGTATATGGCAGACACTCTGAAGCCATAGACGCACAAAAATGGAACACTCCTGAGGACATAAACAAGTATCTATCACATTTCCGCCACAACTCATTGAACAATCCGGTAGTTGAACAGGTAGTAACAGAGAGTCTTCGCGTTGTGCACGATATTTGGGAACAAACAGGTCATATTGACGAAATACACATTGAGTTGGGCCGTGAATTGAAGAAAACCAAAAACGAGCGAGAACATATTGCTAAAGTTATTGCCGAGGGCGAAGCCACAAATCAGCGTATACGACTACTGCTCAACGAGCTGATAAACCCCGAATATGAAATAGAAAAAGTACGTCCATTTTCCCCATCGCAGCAGGAACTATTAAAAATATACGAGGACGGGGTCTTCAATAGCAATATAGAGATTCCCGACGACATTCGGGATATCCAAAAACGCTTTACTGCGATAAAAGACCAACCCACTGCAGCAGAAATAAAAAGATATAAGTTATGGCTTGACCAAAAATACATATCTCCATATACTGGAAAGCCAATCCCATTAGCCAAACTGTTCACCCCTGCCTATGAGATAGAACACGTTATACCACAAAGTCTTTGGTTCGATGATTCCATGTCGAACAAAGTTATTTGTGAAGCTGAGGTCAACAGAATGAAAGGAAAAGAATTAGGGCATGAATTCATTGCCAATCATCATGGCGAAAAAGTTCATCTGACACTTGGAGGAGATGTGGAAATATTATCATTGGAGGCATATGAGAGACATGTAAAGACAACTTTTGCAAGCAAGAAGAAACGTGAAATACTCATGATGGATGAAATACCTGATGATTTCACATCCAGACAGATGAACGACAGCCGTTATATAAGTCGGCTGATGATGCATCTACTGTCAAACATTGTGCGTACTGAAGATGAAAAAGGGAACCTTGAAGAGAGTACCACTTCCAAAAACGTCATTCCGTGTAACGGATCCATTACCGACAGGCTGAAAAAAGACTGGGGAATAAACGATGTGTGGAACCGGATTGTGCTACCCCGATTTGAACGGTTGAACACAATAACCGGCACAAGGGATTACACCACCCGAACCGAAAACAACAACACCATTCCTTCTGTACCTCTCAGCATGCGTCAAGGATTTAACAAAAAGCGCATAGACCACCGACATCATGCAATGGATGCCATAGTCATAGCGTGTACTACCCGCGACCATATAAACTTGCTCAATAACGAAGCGGCCAAAAGCAAAAACCGTTATGACTTACAAAACAAACTGAGGACAATAGAATACCATAATGACAAGAACGGCCAACAACAACCCCATTTTGGCGATTTCAAAAAGCCTTGGCCTACATTCACCGAAGAGGTGTACCGGACACTTGAAAGGATTATTGTCAGTTTCAAGCATCAACAACGCGTCATCAACAAAACTTCCAACTTCTATAAAGTAATACATGAAGGAAAACATATTGCCATAAAACAAACGAGAGGTGACAGTTGGGCAATACGGGAACCCCTTCACAAAGAAACAGTATTTGGAGAGGTAAACCTGCAATTGAAGAAAAGAATAAGGATTAAGGATGCTATCGCCAATCCAAACAGCATAGTCAACCGAGAGTTGAAAGAGAAAATAAAGAATTTCAAATCACTTCATCACACCGAAAAACAAATCATAAAATACTTTGACGACAATAAGGACATCTGGAGTGAGACTGCTGACGGGAAGGTTGAAGTGTACTATTACACCAAGGACACAAAAGAACGGTATTACGCCACCCGCAAGGACTTGATAGATATAATGAAAGATGACACAACCATTGCTGCTGCCCAAAAGACCATAGACAGCATTACCGATAGTGGTATCCGTTCTATATTACAGGCACATCTGGCGGCCGAAGGGAATAATGCAGCAGAAGCTTTCTCTGCCGACGGGATTGAGAGGATGAACCGAAATATAATGGCTTTGAACGGAGGCCATAAACATCAACCCATAAAAAAGGTCAGAGTATATGAGCAAGCCAACAAATACAGCATTGGAAACACGGGGCAAAAAGCCACAAAATTTGTTGAGGCGGCTAAAGGTACTAACCTTTTCTTTGTGATATACAAGAACAAAAAAGGTACTCGAGGGTTTGCCACAATTCCACTTAATATAGTAATTGAGCTACAAAAGAAATACGAAAAGAAATGGAAAGAGCATCTTTCCGATAGATTACAACAAGACGACCTCATGTTGATGCCGACCGATGCTGATATTCTCTACATACTATCGCCCAACGATTTGGTGTATGTTCCGTTGGAAGATGAACGCGTAGATATCGACCATATTGACCCCAAAAGAATATATAAATGCATTTCTTTCACGGGAAGACAATGTCTCTTTTTGCCCTATTCCACTGCATCCGTAATTCTACAAAAAGTAGAGTTTGAAGCACTAAACAAGATGGAACGGGCCATCACTGGAGAGATGATTAAAGAAATTTGCATCCCTGTGACCGTAGACCGTTTAGGAAATGTAAAACAAATAGGATAAACATGATAAAAAAGACGCTCTGTTTCTCCAACCCAGCCTATCTGTCGATGAAGAACGGGCAGCTGGTGGTGCGACTTGAACGGCAAGGCGACATGCCAGAACGGCAAACCACTATTCCCATCGAGGATATCGGCATGGTGGTGATAGACTGCCAACAAATCACACTTACCCACGGCTTGATGGCCGCACTGCTTGACAACAATGCTTCTGTCATCACATGCAATGTACGCCACATGCCTGTGGGGTTAATGCTGCCCCTGGAAGGCCACACAGTGCAGAGCGAGCGTTTTCAAGACCAGCTATCGGCATCGTTACCACTACGCAAACAGCTGTGGCAACAAACAGTGCAACAGAAGATACTGAATCAGGCTGCAGTGCTACGGGAAATGCGTCATGCCGAGACAGGCAATATGCAGCAATGGGCCACAGCGGTGAAGTCGGGCGACAGTAGCAATCTTGAGGGGCGTGCAGCTGCCTACTACTGGAGTCAGATGTTTCCAGACAACGAAGAAACCTTTACACGCGACCGGGAAGGTGTATACCCCAACAGCCTTTTCAATTATGGCTATGCGGTGTTGCGGGCAGTGATAGCGCGGGCGCTGGTGAGCAGCGGGCTGCTTCCAACCCTGGGCATACACCACCACAACCGATATAACGCCTATTGCCTGGCCGACGACATTATGGAGCCCTACCGCCCGTATGTGGACAAGCTCGTGGTGCAAACCATTGAAAGATATCCAAACAACGACGAAATCACTACCGACATAAAACGCTCCCTACTCACAATACCCACACTCGAAGTGCATATCAATGGCCAGCGAAGCCCGCTCATGGTGGCGGCAAGCCAGACCACAGCCTCGCTGGCACGCTGCTTTGCCGGGGAAGCGCGCAAAATAACGTATCCAGAGATGTGATGGACCGCTTTAGCGAATACCGAATCATGTGGCTGCTTGTGTTCTTCGACCTGCCTACCGACACAAAGAAAGAGCGCAAGGCGGCATCTGATTTCCGGAAGCATCTGCTGGCCGACGGCTTTACTATGTTCCAGTTTTCTATCTATGTGAGACATTGTGCGAGCAGGGAGAATGCGGACGTGCACCTGAAACGTGTGCGAACCATGATTCCCCAATACGGGCAAGTAGGATGCCTCACCATCACCGACAAGCAGTTTGCCGACATCGAATTATATAACTGTCAGAAAGAGGTAGCACCTAACGCACCAGGACAACAATTGGAGTTATTTTAACACCCATAGAATAGAAAAAACATAGGACATAATAAAAAATCCCGCCCAAAAGAGCGGGATTTTTTTAGTTCATGACACGTTTTGAAACATTGTATTCCATATAGTTACTGACATCGTAATGTCAAAGAACTAATATCGAACTAACTTTTTAAGCAATTCACAACTCCTTGGCGACAAAAACTTCCAAGTGCCACAATGTCAAAGAACTAATATCGAACTAACTTTTTAAGCAATTCACAACGCTTTCAAGGTTACTAATTAATGTAAGAAAATGTCAAAGAACTAATATCGAACTAACTTTTTAAGCAATTCACAACACAGCCCGGTTTTCGCGTTTTTGCGCCCAAAATGTCAAAGAACTAATATCGAACTAACTTTTTAAGCAATTCACAACATGAGTTACTATTTTTATTCTTTTAAAAAAATGTCAAAGAACTAATATCGAACTAACTTTTTAAGCAATTCACAACTGTTTCTGTTTCTATTAGTTTCATAGGTTTAATGTCAAAGAACTAATATCGAACTAACTTTTTAAGCAATTCACAACCAATTATGTACTTCATTGTAATGTTTATTTAATGTCAAAGAACTAATATCGAACTAACTTTTTAAGCAATTCACAACGTGTTTTCGGTTGATATTCCGTCATTGACAAATGTCAAAGAACTAATATCGAACTAACTTTTTAAGCAATTCACAACCCAACCGGGTTGGAGTATACACCCCGGTATAATGTCAAAGAACTAATATCGAACTAACTTTTTAAGCAATTCACAACGAAGACACCAGCAACAATGTCTATGAGATAATGTCAAAGAACTAATATCGAACTAACTTTTTAAGCAATTCACAACTATTTGACCACATTATATAACTTTGATTTAATGTCAAAGAACTAATATCGAACTAACTTTTTAAGCAATTCACAACGGGAATGTGTGTCAAGGCCCAACTTTTGAAATGTCAAAGAACTAATATCGAACTAACTTTTTAAGCAATTCACAACATCGCAAGGGTCTCCATTCACCTTGTTAAAATGTCAAAGAACTAATATCGAACTAACTTTTTAAGCAATTCACAACAGGCTCTCAATTTCACCACGCACACGCACTAATGTCAAAGAACTAATATCGAACTAACTTTTTAAGCAATTCACAACACATGTGGCTCCACATGAACTTTCCCCAACAATGTCAAAGAACTAATATCGAACTAACTTTTTAAGCAATTCACAACCTAACTGCATTACGTATATCGTTTTCGGTTAATGTCAAAGAACTAATATCGAACTAACTTTTTAAGCAATTCACAACGGTATCGAGTTCAACCTTGAACCCCTGCATAATGTCAAAGAACTAATATCGAACTAACTTTTTAAGCAATTCACAACGGTACGACTGCGACACATACACGGCGCGCAAATGTCAAAGAACTAATATCGAACTAACTTTTTAAGCAATTCACAACCCCCATCGGACAACACAAACCTCGCCGACTAATGTCAAAGAACTAATATCGAACTAACTTTTTAAGCAATTCACAACACCAACTTACTGTTGCTATTCACTGCCATTAATGTCAAAGAACTAATATCGAACTAACTTTTTAAGCAATTCACAACAGAGGCTGGTTTGTAGTTTCAAGTCCGCATAATGTCAAAGAACTAATATCGAACTAACTTTTTAAGCAATTCACAACTGCTGTCGGCGGTGGGGTTGTATCGGTTGAATGTCAAAGAACTAATATCGAACTAACTTTTTAAGCAATTCACAACAGCAGTCGATGAACGTTCCCGGCTCAGCAAATGTCAAAGAACTAATATCGAACTAACTTTTTAAGCAATTCACAACACACAATGGGGTCTGACTTATGGCTCTCAAAATGTCAAAGAACTAATATCGAACTAACTTTTTAAGCAATTCACAACATAAAGTCATTCACAAAGTCGGTGGTGGAAATGTCAAAGAACTAATATCGAAAGCAATTCACAACAGAGAACACATTTTACGTCAGCGAAGATTGAATGTCAAAGAACTAATATCGAACTAACTTTTTAAGCAATTCACAACCGTATGAGTCTGGCGGTTACTATGCGTCAAAATGTCAAAGAACTAATATCGAACTAACTTTTTAAGCAATTCACAGCGCCGGTGCTAGTGCTGCCGGTTCCGCCATAAATGTCAAAGAACTAATATCGAATGAACTTTTTAAGCAATTCACAGCCGCCTTCGGCGTATACCTTGCTGCACCGAGATGTCAAAGAACTAATATCGAATGAACTTTTTAAGCAATTCACAGCACAGCCAGAATGGTTGTTGGGTCGAGCTGAATGTCAAAGAACTAATATCGAACTAACTTTTTAAGCAATTCACAGCCTATTAAGCGGAACCGACACCATTCATTGAATGTCAAAGAACTAATATCGAATGAACTTTTTAGCAATTCAGAGTGCTATCCAAAGCCAATAGATTCCGGTGCTTGTTAGAGTCGGTTTTTTATCTAAAAAAAGGCGACGGAAGTTAATCGCTCCCGCCCCCTTGATAGTTTTCACAACGGAATAATCCTTATTGTGAATTGCTTAAAAAGCTGTTGCAAAAATACAACAAATTTTTCAATTGAGCAAATAAAAAATGTCACTCTCTGATATTCAAGTGCGTTACAGTTCTACTTCTTGGCGGAATTCGGGGATTTCGATGTTGCGCCAGCCGGCTTTGAGGAGGGTGTCGCGGAAGTTGAGCTGGGTTTGCTCTTCGCCGTGGACCAGGAAGAGGGTCTTCACTTTGCGTTTGTTTTGGCAGTCGATGTATTTCATCATTTCTTTGTAGTCGCCGTGACCGGAGAGAGATTCGATGCGGCGCAGTTCGGCTCTGACCTCATGGGGATGGCCAAAGATGGACACTTCCTTGTCGCCGCGCATGATTTTGGCCCCAAGGGTTTTGGGTTCGCAGTAGCCGACACAGAGAATGGTGGTGGAGGGGTCTTCGATGTGGTTGGCGAGATGGTGTTTGACTCGGCCGGCCTCCATCATGCCCGAGGCGGAGATGATGACACAGGGTTTGTGGCGTAGGTTGAGTTCCTTGGAGGCCTCGACGGACTGTATGTACTGCAGGCGGTCGAATCCGAAGGGGTCGGGGTCTTTCTTCATGTAGTCGAGAATGGGCTGGCCGAAGCATTCGGTGTGGAGGCGCATGATGTTGGTGGCGGAGATGCTGAGAGGGCTGTCGACAAAGACATCGATGTCGGGCAGGAGTTCGGCATGCTCGAGGCGGTCGAGGGCATAGATGATTTCCTGTGCGCGGCCGACGGCGAAGGAGGGGATGATGAGTTTGCCTTTCTTCTTGGTGCAGGTGTCGAGCACGGCCATGAGGAGTTCCTGCTCGGCATCCTTGAGGGTGTCGTGGATGCGGTCGCCATAGGTGGATTCCATGATGAGGTAGTCGACCTGCGGGAAGGGTTCGGGGTCTTTGAGGATGTGTTTGCTGTATCGGCCTATGTCGCCGGTGTAGCCCAGCTTGATGATGCGGCGGCCGTCGCGTATTTTGAGGTACACACAGCTGCTGCCCAGGATGTGGCCGGCATCGTAGAACTCGACAGTCACTTCGCCCTCGATGTTGAAGGGTTTGTGGTAGGGGACACTGATGAAACAGTGCATACACTCCTGTGCCTCTTTCTCGGTGTAGATGGGTTCGACGGGGTCTTTATGTTGCTCCTTGAGTTTTTTGTTGAAGGTGTGGACATCGGCCTCCTGTATGCGGCCTGCATCGGCCAGCATGATGGCGCAGAGGTCGCGGGTGGCGGGGGTGCAGAGGACGGTGCCGCGGAATCCCAGCTTGTAGATGTAGGGGATGAGACCGGAGTGGTCGATATGGGCGTGGGAGAGGATGAGGTAATCGATTTCGGTGGGGTCGAAACCAAGGTCGCGGTTCATGGCGTCGGTTTCGAGGCCTTTGCCTTGATACATTCCACAGTCGAGCAGGATTTTCAAGCCCTTCTTGGTGGTGATGAGGTGTTTGCTGCCAGTCACTTCGCGGGCAGCACCCATAAATTGCAGTTTCATATAGCCAATTGCATTAATTACACATTACCACGGCCACCAACAACGGGGACAACTGTTTGCACGACGGGGCATTAAACGTTTCACCGTCAACAATTGAATGTGCGGCAGGCGGCCGACAACTGAGCAGCAAAGATACATCTTTTTTTCCAATTGGAAAGAAAAGTATAGCGAAAAATGTTTGCAAAGAGAGCAAAGGGCAAAGGTCTCAGGCATTTGCGACCGGAGGCGTAAGGGAATATAGGACGGTTGGCGGTGCGGGAAATGGAGGCAGGGAGCCGCTTGCGAGGGGATGGGAAAGAGGATTATTGTCTCTGGGAGGGTGAAAGAGTTTTTTTTGTGATGAATGGGAAAATATGAGTATATTTGCAGCGGGAATATAACACCCTACAAAACATTTAACCCCTTGGAAGATAAACAACGGACATATATAGCCATAGACTTGAAGTCGTTTTACGCCTCGGTGGAGTGCGTGGAGCGGGGACTGGACCCACTGACGACCAACTTGGTGGTGGCCGACGCGAGCCGGACGGAGAAGACGATATGCCTGGCCGTGTCGCCGTCGTTGAAGCAATATGGCATAGGGGGACGGGCAAGGCTGTTTGAGGTGGTGCAACGGCTGCGTGAGGTGAACTACAGCCGCCGTATGGCCTTGGGGATGCGGGCATTTGAGGGGAAGTCGGTTTCGGACACAGAGCTGAAGGCACGTCCGGAACTGGAGGTGGACTATATTGCCGCAGTGCCGCGAATGGCCTACTATATAGAGTACAGCACACGGATATACAAGATTTATTTGAAGTACCTGTCGCCAGAGGATATACATGTGTATTCGATAGACGAGGTGCTGATGAATGTGACGGACTACCTGACCCTGTATCACACTACCGCCCACCAACTGGCTATGACCATGATACGCGACGTGCTGCGGCAGACGGGCATCACCGCCACCGCTGGCATTGGGAGTAACCTGTATCTGTGCAAGGTGGCAATGGACATTATGGCCAAGAAACAACCCGCCGACAAGGACGGGGTGCGGATAGCGGAACTGGACGAGATGAGCTACCGCCGCCAACTGTGGGACCACCGACCGCTGACCGACTTTTGGCGCGTGGGGCGCGGGATTGCCAACCAGCTGGCCGCCTACGGCATAGACACCATGGGGAAGGTGGCGCGCTGCTCGGTGGAGAACGAAGAGCTGCTGTACCGACTTTTCGGCGTGAACGCCGAATTGCTGATAGACCATGCATGGGGTTGGGAGCCTTGCACCATAGACCTGATAAAGGCCTACCGCCCCGAGAGCAACTCGTTCAGCCATGGACAGGTGCTGAGCTGCCCCTACACCTGGGAGAAAGCGCGAGTGGTGGTGCAAGAAATGGCCGACACGATGGTGCTGGAGCTGGTGGAGAAACGGCTGGTGACCGACCAACTGGTGCTGACCATAAGCTACGACGCCGAGAGCCTGACCAATCCCGCCATAAGCAGAAAATACACGGGGCCGCGGACCACAGACTATTATGGCCGCTCGGTGCCCAAGGCGGCACACGGCACAGCCAAGCTGAAGAGTGCGGGGTCGTCGTCGAAAGTGATAATAGAAGCCGTGATGCAGCTGTATGACAATATAACGAACCCCGATTTGCTGATACGCTACATCAACCTGACCACCAACCACATTATGGACGAGCAGGTGGCCAAGCAACAAGCAGAGCCGCAACAGCTGGACCTCTTTACCGACTACGAGGCACTGGAACGGCAGCGGCAGGCCGAAGAGGCCGAGAGGGACAAGGAACGCAAGATACAGGAAGTGCAGATACAGATAAAGAAACGCTTTGGCAAAAACGCCATACTGAAAGGATTGAACTTTGAGGAAGGCGCCACCGCGCGTGACCGCAACAACCAGATAGGAGGACACAAAGCATGACAGACGAATATGACGACATAATAGACCTACCGCACCACGTGTCGCAACGGCACGCACCAATGCCGCTCGAGGCGCGGGCCGCCCAGTTTGCACCCTTTGCCGCACTGACCGGTCACAACAACGCCATAGAAGAAACCGCACGTCAGGCCGCCAAGGACAACGAATAGCAGCACGACTCACCACGGAACGAGGACGAAACCACGCCCACCCAACCGGCACACGGCATACGGATGGCCACACAGCCAGCCACATGCATGACCGGAAATCCGGATGACTGTGGAAAACGGGAATGAGGGAAAGAAAAAAACCTTTGTTTTTCCTTTCATGTGTCATATTTTTTGTATCTTTGTATCCCCTAATAAGGGGAGCCTACGGGATATAACCCCACTATTAGTCAATTATTTAAAGGAGAAATAACATGGCATTGAAAAGAGTTATGGTCCTCACGGGAGGCGGCGACTGTCCCGGCCTGAACGCAGTGATACGCGGCATAGTGAAACGTGCGTCGCAAGAAAAAGACTGGGAAGTGATAGGCTGCATCGAGTCGTTCAACGGCGTGCTACGTGAGCCCACCGAGATAATGGAGCTGACCGAGAAGACAGTAGAAGGTCTTCAGATACAAGGCGGAACCATATTGGGCACCACCAACAAGGGAGGCCCATTTGCATGGCCCGTGAAACAACAGGACGGCACTTGGACCACCGTGGACCGCAGCGACGAGATGATCCGCAAACTGCAGTATCTAGGCGTGGACGCCGTGATTAATATTGGTGGTGACGGCTCGCAACGCATCTCTTTGGGGCTGGCCCAGAAGGGACTGAACATTGTGGGCGTGCCCAAGACTATAGACAACGACCTGTCGTCGACCGACTACACTTTCGGGTTCCAGACCGCCGTGCAGATATGCACCGAGGCCATCGACAAGCTGGTGACCACCGCCGCCAGCCACAACCGAGTGTTCATCATGGAAGTGATGGGACGCGATGCCGGATGGATTGCCCTGCACAGCGCCATAGCCGGCGGGGCTGATGTATGCATCATTCCCGAAATACCTTATGACATCAACAAGATTAAAAACAAGATAGAGCAGCGGTACAACAAACGGCACGGATACTGCATCATTGTGGTGGCCGAAGGGGCCAAGGCCAAGGGTGGGTCCGCTGTAGGTTCGCAAGCCACCGAGGTGGGCTATCAGCACATCCGTTTGGGCGGCATATGCCACCAGCTGGCAGCAGATTTGAAAGAAGCCGGCGTGGAGCACGACATCCGCTGCACCATTCTGGGGCACCTGCAACGCGGTGGCACACCCATCGCCTTCGACCGCGTGCTGGCCTCACAGTTTGGCGTGCGCGCTATGGAAGAGGTCATCAACGGTAACTATGGCAAAATGGTGGCCTACCGCCACCCCGACATCGTGGCCGTGTCGCTGGAAGAGGCCGTCCGTGCACAGAACCTCGTAGACCCCAACGGCGCACTGGTCCACACAGCCAAAGGCCTCGGCATAGAATTTGGTGAGTAACACGGAAAGGACTTGTTGCTCACCCCCAGCATATAATGCACAATACCCCACAGAGCTGCAAGGCATCCCCCTTGCAGCTCTAATTTATTAAAACAGGTTGACCGTGGGGAAACCTTTTTGTCAAACATTATGGGGCATCTCACATTCAATGTGCTTACTGGCTGAAAACACTATGGAGAAATAGGCAACACCCATGTAATACTCCAAGTGACAGAATAAACACTTACGCATTTCCGAAAGAAAAGTCTCACAACGAAAGAGAAAAAGCCACAAGGGACTGCCCTGAGGTGTTTTTCTTTTTGTGGCATGCGGTATGAAGAACAAATAAAAAAGTTGACTGAATAAGAAAAATATTGTATATTTGCATTTTGCAAGTACAAATGCAATATATCGCGCAAGTGATGTATTGTCAGTATTTTATATGGATATATAGCATATAATATATAGTAATAATGGAACTAAAAAAAATAAAATCAGCCCTCATCTCCGTCTACTACAAGGACGGGCTGGAAGACATCGTGAGAGCCCTCGACCGTCAGGGGGTTACCATTTATTCTACCGGCGGAACATATAAGTTTATCAACGACCTCGGCATCACCCCTGTGGCCGTGGAGTCGCTGACGGGCTATCCATCCATCTTGGGCGGCAGAGTGAAAACACTTCACCCCAAAGTGTTTGGCGGCATACTGAGCCGTCGCGACATGTATTCGGACGGCGAGCAACTGGCTCAATATGAAATACCCGAAATTGACCTCGTGATAGTGGATCTCTATCCCTTCGAAGCCACCGTGGCCAGCAACGCTCCCGAGCAGGATATCATTGAAAAGATTGATATTGGAGGCATCTCGCTGATTCGTGCAGCTGCCAAGAATTACAAAGACGTGGTGATAGTGCCCGCCGTGAACCACTATGCTGAGTTTCTCAATATATACAACGAGCAAGAGGGCAGCACCACCTTGGAGCAACGCAGACATTTCGCTGCCTGCGCCTTTGCCGTAAGCTCCCACTACGACACGGCCATCTTCAACTACTTCAACCAGCAGGAACAAATACCCGCATTCCGACAGAGCTGCAATCATGCCAACATATTGCGCTATGGCGAGAACCCCCACCAAAAGGGATACTACTATGGCGACCTTGAAGCCTGCTTCACAAAACTCAACGGCAAGGAAATATCATACAACAATTTGGGCGACATCGATGCCGCCTGCGCACTGATTGACGACTACAGTGCCACCACATTTGCCATTCTGAAACACAACAACGCCTGCGGTCTGGCCTGCCGTCCCACGCTGCTCGAAGCCTGGACCGATGCTCTGGCCGGAGACCCCGTGTCGGCTTTCGGCGGCATACTTATCACCAACCGCACCATCACCAAGGATGTGGCCGAAGAGATGCACAAAATCTTCTTCGAAGTGTGCATCGCTCCCGACTACGAAGATGACGCCCTTGCCATACTGAAAGGCAAAAAGAACCGCATAATTCTGAAACGTCACAACTTCAAGATGTCCAACCCCATGTTCCGCAGTGTGCTGAACGGTGTGTTGGTTCAGGACCGCGACACTGTAGTGCCCACCGCTGCCGACATGCAGAAGAGCGTTACCTCCACACCCATCACTCCCCAGCAGGCCGAAGACCTGGCATTTGCCACCATCCTGGTGAAACACACCAAGAGCAATGCCATTGTGCTGGCCAAGAACGGACAGCTGTGTGCCAGTGGTACTGGCCAAACATCCCGCGTGGATGCACTGAAACAGGCCATCGCCAAGGCAAAGTCGTTTGGGTTCGACCTCAATGGAGCCGTAATGGCCAGCGACGCCTTCTTCCCCTTCGCCGACTGTGTGGAGATTGCCCACGAAGCAGGCATTGTGGCTGTGGCACACCCCGGCGGCTCTATCCACGACCAAGACTCGATAGACTACTGCGAGAAAAACCACATGGGTATGGCTATTACCGGTTTCAGACATTTTAAACACTAAATGAAACTTTTTTCATTAATTTGCGTATAAGTATTATCAATCCCTTTTCGAATAAAAAATAATAACATAATGGGTTTATTTTCTTTCTTCAACAAAGAGGTCGCAATGGACTTGGGAACCGCCAACTCCATTGTCATTTACAATGACCAGGTAGTAATTGACGAGCCCTCGATTGTGGCCGTTGACCGCAACAACAACCGTATCATCGCCGTCGGTAAACGCGCCCAAATGATGGCCGGAAAGACCGACAACAAGAATGTTGAAACCATCCGCCCCTTGCGCGGTGGTGTGATAGCCGACTTCGAGATGGCCCAGCATCTGATTCGCGAGCTTATTGGAATGACCAACATCAACCGTTCGTTCATGCCCCCGTCGCTCCGCATGGTCATCTGCATTCCCTCCGGCATCACCAATGTGGAAGAGCGTGCCGTGCGTGAGTCGGCCGAGCAGGCAGGTGCCAAGGAGATACGCATGATTCACGAGCCTATGGCTGCCGCCATCGGTATTGGCATCGACGTGCTCGAACCCGAAGGCCACATGATTGTGGACATCGGAGGTGGCACCGCCGAAATTGCCGTTATCTCGCTGGGTGGCATTGTGTGCAACAACTCCATCCGTGTGGCCGGTGACGAATTCAACGAGAACGTAGTGGAATACATGCGCAAACAGCACAACATGGTGATTGGCGAACGTACCGCCGAGCAGGTGAAAATCAAAGTGGGTGCCGCTGTCAGCGAACTGGACGAGCCGCCAGAGGACTACCCCACCCTGGGCCGCGACCTCCTGACCGGTCTGCCCAAAGAGATTTCCGTCAACTACAAAGAAATTGCCCATGCCCTCGACAAGTCTATCGCTCGTATCGAGCAGGCCATTCTCGACACCCTCTCCGCTACACCGCCCGAGTTGGCTGCCGACATCTACCGCACCGGTATCTATCTGGCCGGCGGCGGCTCGCTGCTGCGTGGCCTCGACCAGCGCATTTCGTCCAAGACCAAACTACAGGTCCACATTGCCGAAGACCCCCTTCGTGCTGTGGCTCGCGGAACAGGCATTGCACTCAAGAACTTCTCCAAGTTCTCCTTCCTTATCCGATAGTTGTAACAGACACCACAATAAAGCCCCAGCCAAACGGTCGGGGCTTATTTTTTGTTCACTCCTCAACGTTACAGGAGCTATAGTTATAACCGTATTATCTCTTCGATAATATCCTTTATCAGGCGGTTCATCGTGGCGTCGTCGCAGTCGTAGTTGTTGCACATAATGGCAAAGCTGAACATCTGGTCGTCCTCGTTGGTGAAATAGCCCACAAAGTTGCGCACACCTGTCATCACGCCACTCTTTATTTTCAACGAGCAATCGTCCGACACCTCGGGGATAATGTCATATTCCGGTATTTTCTCGCTGATGCCCATAGCACGGGCGAAATCGGGGAAGAAAGGCTGGCGGGCCACTGCATCCAGGAACTGACAAACGAAATAGGCCGTAACATGATTGTCGCGCGAAAGGCCGCTACCATCCACCATGTTGATTTCGGTGCCGTCAAGCCCCAGCTCGTTAAAGTATTCGTACATGAATTTGCGCCCCGATTCATAATTACCATGACCGTCGCGCAGATAGCCCATCAACTTAAACAGGCTCTCGGCCGCAAGGTTGTTGTTGGTTTGGGTGGTCAGGGCCGCATTCATAAAGAGGTTGAACGCCGTGTCCACATGCAGTTTCTTGTAGTGGGTGGGCATAGTGAAGTGCACCGAAGGCTCGCCCGATACTTTCACGCCCCTACTGTCGAGATAGGCTGTGAAATCCTTGGCCATCTGGTAGGCCGGATTGGGCAACGAAGCGCGGAAATGGGTGTCGGCAGTACCCAAAGGCACCACACCGCGACATACACGCCCGTTCTCGTAGGGTGCACCGTAGAAGCAGACATCGAACACCGTGTCCCTCGGGCCGGTCACCACATGGTTCACTATCGGGATATCGGGATGCGTGCTGGTAATCACAGCGGGGTCGCCCACCCGGCGGCCTGCACGGAAATGCACATCTACCGAATTCTCATTATAGTTCAATCCGTAGGCACCACTGCCAAAGTAATTGCCGATGTCGCTCCATCGCCAGGTGGGGTTGATGTTGTCGCCCACGAAAATAGAAGTGTCGGCATACACATGGCCGTTCACCCTGCGGATGCCCTTCTTGCGGATGCTCTCCAGCATACGGTGGAACGTGGAATCGGTGTGGGGGAAACGGTCGGAGCAGAAGAATGGGTCGCCCGTGCCCGTCACTATCAAGTCGCCCTGTAGCGTTCCCTTGCTGTCGATAGAACCGCTATAATAAAGATAGTTCTCAAAGTTGAACCTCGGCCCCAAGCGGCTGTAGGCAGCGGCGGTGGTAAACAGCTTGTTGATGGCAGCCGGCACCATTGCCATATCGTCATTGCGCGAATAGATGGTGCTGTCCTTCGAAATGTTGTGCACACACACCGAGAACGATGCATGTTTCACAGCCGCCTTGCGCGACACATGCCTCACCACAAAGTCTATCCGGTCTGTATTCTGTGCAACCGAAGAGCCGCACACCATTGTAAGCAACAATATCAATAGAATCTTCCTGTTCCTCTTCATTATTGTTTCGATTGCGTTTTGTTTTCCTTTAAATGTTTGTTTATCTCCTCTATCCGGTTCAATATATCATCTTTACCATAGCGGGTAACCGAGGATGTCAGCATCATTTCGGGCAGCTCCTCCCACGTTTCGGAGAGCACACGTTTAAACTGGTTCACCGTTGCTGCCACCTCACGCTGTTTCTGCTTGTCAATCTTGGTAAACACCAAGCTCAGCGGCACCCCGTTGGTGCCCAGAAAGTCTATAAACCTCAGGTCTATCTCCTGCGGCGGAATGCGTGAATCTATCAGCACAAACACATTCACCAGCGCCTCGCGCTTAAGCATATAGTCGCTTATCATCTTTTGCCACAAGGCCCGTGACGACTTGGAGGTACGCGCATACCCGTAGCCCGGGAGGTCCACCAGATACCACTCCCCGTTGATAAGGAAATGGTTTATCAGTTGTGTCTTGCCCGGCCGCACACTGGTCTTGGCCAACCCCTTGTTGTTTGTGAGCATATTGATAAGCGACGACTTCCCCACATTGCTCCTGCCGATAAAGGCATACTCCGGCAAACCCGTATCGGGGCATTTACGATAGTCGCTGTTGCTAACCACAAACATTGCCTTCTTTATCTCCATTGCGCTCTGATAGTCTGTCCCCCGGAAGGGATGTTTTGCTACTAACGTG
Source organism: uncultured Bacteroidales bacterium (assembly GCA_900319865.1). Classification (GTDB taxonomy): domain Bacteria; phylum Bacteroidota; class Bacteroidia; order Bacteroidales; family P3; genus Colimorpha. The sequence goes on from ONQD01000023.1 coordinate 21,260, forward strand.
CTTTCTTCCTTCCCTTACGGTTAAACCTATACCGCAGGCCCTCGCCCTTATCCTTGGCATCCTCCTTCAGTTTCTTCAGTCGGGTCAACTCGGTCTTCTCCGTCTCGTTCATCCGTTTCCACCAAGGCATATTCTTCATATTGATGCGGAAAAGGTTCAGCCTGTCGAACAATCTGTTCTTTATCTCATACGACTCCACATAGCGTTTCCGCTTCTCGGGCAGCAGGTCGCGCAGCGACACCAGAATACCCGTCTCGTCGGTGTTGCCGAATTCCACATTCATGGCCGTACCGAACGACCGCATGCTGGGCGAAAGGTTCATATAGGCATTAATCATGGCCGGCACCTGGCTGCCCAGCGCACGCACACTGCGCAACAGTATCTGGTAGTCCTCCTTGTAGTTGTGGCCGTTGAACAGCTCGTGCAGCTCGTTGAAATCGGTCTCTATCTTCATGGGCTCGATAGGCCACACCAAACCATCCTTGTCGGGGAAATGCTTCTGATAGAAATAAAGAATCATATCCTTGGCCTTGCGGTTCATCTGCGAATACATGGTAATCTTGCCGAAGAAGTATGACGACTCCGGAATCTCCAACGCGATTCCGCCCAGGCCGTCCCACAGGTTGTCGAGCGAGTACATACCCTTCCTCAGATTGTTGGAAGGCTGGAACTCTGGCTGCACAAACGCCCTGCCCAACTCTATGGTATAAGGCAGGTAATGCTCTATAAACTCGTCGGAATAATGGAACAGCTCAGCCGTCGGGGTGGCAAAAGTACCGTCCTCATTACGTTTCATATTGCTACCGTGAATAAAGCGGTAACCTCCCACAATAGCCTCATCTTCGGGGCTCCACACAAACAATTGCTTAAAGCAATATGGCTCGGGCAGTGTGTCGAACTCGTCTATGTCGCAGTCCTTTCCCGTGCCGCCGCCCTCCAGTGCGAAACTCAGCTCGCGCAAACGGCCTATCTCGCGCATCAAATTGGGCGATTCGTGGGCGGTAGTGATATAAATCTCCTTGTTGCCGCAATTGGTCTTGCGGAGGAAGTACTTATGTTTCAACTCTGCCTTGAGCAACTCCCGCGACACTGGGGGTATAATATACGATGTATCTATGTCCATAACTCAATCGGATAATAACTGTTTCAAATAACACATGTCCCCGCTCAGACCTCGAACACAGCCTGCGGGTCATCTTTCAGCTTATAGCAATAGCTCTTCACCATATCCGCCCACTCGCGGGCGCTGTGACGGTTATCGAACGTGCTGTAGGGTATCGGTTTACCCACAATAAGGCGCAGCGTCTTCCCTCTCTGGGCAAACATCTCGGCAGGCAACAAAGCCATCTCGAAATTGAACTTTATGCCCAGCCGCTCGCGCAAACGGGCCAGATTGTAGAACCTTTCGCGGTTACGCGCGTCAAAAAAGAACGGCACAATATCACGATGATACCTGACCGCCTTCTTGATAAAGGTGGGTTTCCACTCCAGGTCGCGTATCTCGCCGCCCTTCTGCTTGCGCGAACACAGTCCGGCAGGGAAATAGAGCAACGCATTCTCGCCGGCGAAAGCCTCCTCCAACGCGTTCACATTGGACGTGTTCCGGTTCACCTTGTCGATAGGCACAAACAGCGGCGCAGGCCCCGGCAGATACATCAGGAAGTCATTGACCGGAAACTTGATATCCTCACGATACCGGCCAATGGCACCCATCAAAGCCAAGCCGTCAGGCCCGCCCAACGGATGGTTGCCCGCTATGATGGGATACCCATCAACGGGTATATTCTCCGGATTTTCCACTACCATGCGAACATTCAGGTCGTGCTCGCCGTCGCCTTCCAAAAAGGCATGCACAAAGTCGAGGCCGAATTTATCACGATACTGGTAAATAACACTATTCACCTCGTCCAAGTGAAGCAACCGTTCCATCCAGCTCACCATCCAATTTGGCAACTTTACCTTCTTGTTCGCCAAAACCTTTTGTATATCAACATGTTTAGGCCCTATATCTTTCGGGTCGAGATGCTTTATTTCTGCCATTTCTACACTATTTACGATTTTGCAAAAATACGAATTTTATTTTATACGTACAAATATTATAAATAAAAAAGGGACAACCTTAGTGGTTATCCCTTGTTTTTTAGTTAGTTTCCAAGCCTTCAAACCATCCGTGCATTCCTCTCGCCGTTTCACCCTCGCCGCTCACGGAAGGTGGCTCTTTTTGGCCTTAGCAGATGGTAATCTTCTGCGACAATGCTTTTTTCTCCTCGTCGGTGACTTTAGGCAGGGTCACATAGAGTATGCCGTGTTCCACCTTGGCGCTGATGGCCTCTTTCTTAACATTCTCAGGCAGACTGAAGAGCTGTTTGAACTGCATGGTGCTGAATTCGTGGCGAAGATAATGGCGATCTTTCTTCTCCTCTTTCTTCTCCTCGTGCTGCACCATCTCAATCACAAGGTTGTTATCGCTGTCGACACTCAAACTCAGGTCTTCTTTCGAGAGTCCGGGAACCGAAAGCTCCAGTTCGTAGTTGGTGTCTGTCTCGCTCACATTCATCTTGGGCATTGCTTTCTGCTCTTCGTACGAGCAGTTGTTCCAATTGTTCCAGTTCAGCAATTCGTTGAACAACGTGGGCATGAAATCTTGATTTCTTGATGCGAGTAACATAATTTTAATCTCCTATTTTTTAATTGTTTTACTTATCTTGTTTTTGTTTTGCCTTTCGGCTTTTTTTTCTTTCTGCCTGCGGTTCCTTTTCGTCCGCAGACACCTCTATAATATCAATCCCTGTGCCAAACTCCAAATTATGCCAAAATTTCCGAAATACGGAATTTTTTGTCCATTTCAATATGTCAAATTTTCCGAACCAATACACTACACAAAACACAACTCATTGATAAATTGCCTATTAATGCAACAATCAACACATACACATCACACACACATTTTCTCCACCTTTCCCCTTCAAACAACAACCGCCACAATCCATCATCAAATCAACGTCATACAGCACCCCAACCCAACCAATGCCGATACTCCCTGATGTCCCAAGTGCGATAGTTCAGCGATAGTCCACCCATTGTTCTCCCTGCAAGCGAACCCACACCGAACCTATACCGAACCCACTCCGGACCCACACCCCACGTCCAGACAAAGAAAAACGCCCTCCCCCAACCCACCAAATACACATAAAACACCGCCACCCATTCCATTCGCTTCACTCGAATTCTCGGTTCCAATCATCTCCATTGCCCCTCCCTTCACTTCTCACTATGTAACAACCACTTACCAAACACCTTTTTACCGCCGAGGTTAAGAATGGCTCAAGAAGAGATGAGGAAGAGCTTAACAAATAGCGAAGGCAGTATGGTAACCAAAAGATATCCCATTCTTGGAAAAGCATGCCGACATTGGAGGCCAAGCAGACCAGAACAAATAACCATCTGGAACAAAAAGAACCCTTCGCGGGTGCCGCGAGAAAGCGGCTCGCCCGCGAAGGGTATTGAACAACTAGCGTGCCTCAAAACTCAGCACAGTGAGAGACAAACCACAATCGGCATTACATCTTTTGCTGTCCGTTTTCGTTCTGATGGTCCTTCAAGTCGTCCCACGAAAGACCCAACATGTTCATGCGCTGGACAATGTATGGCAGTTCGTCCTCGAAGAAGTAGCGTCTGTTCAGCTCCACAATCTTCTCCTTGGCTTTAGGCGAGACGTAGTAGCCCATCCCACGACGATTGTATATAATCTCAGCATTTTGAAGGTATTCGAATGTGCGCATAACGGTGTTTGGGTTCACCCCCAATTCGGCGGCGACCTCGCGCACCGACGGCACACGTTCGTCCTCCAACCATTCGCCAGCCACAATGCGCTCGCTCATCCGGTCGACTATCTGCAAGTATATCGGTTTCTGTTTTCTAAAGTCCATAACTGTTCGCTTTAATAAATAGCAACTACTGCAGGGCTTACTTCTTGACCTTAACATCCAACTGCCTGCATACAGAATTGCATTCAATCTTGCATTCCCCGTTGCCAATCACCCGTTTTTGCCCTTTTCTGACAACCGGCAACTCGCTATGGAAGTCGCTCGACAATCCGTTAACCTCCAGCTCAATGCCAGCATCCTCAGGGACATAAAGAGTTGCCGAACTGCCAACACTGTTTATTTCCATTTCCCGAGGCAACTTGCTGAACGAGGCCACAAACTCGAGGCTGTTCACCGTATTGATGGTGACATTGTCCTCCACCTCGCATTCATTCAGTATCAGATAATTCGACACACTATTCAACTCTATGTCACCGCACACGACACTATCAATACCGATATACTGGCCTAAACCGTTAATTTCGATTTCGTCCAACCGATGGCCACGGGGCACACGGACAAAGAGATGCTTGCTGGGAACGCTCCCGCTCCTCAATGCAGCTCCGGACTTGCTGAACTTCACGCTTAACAGGCCATCGGGGGTTAAACGGTAATACATAGTAGTTGTGTCGTTAAGCGGGTCGGCAGAAATTTCACTGATTTCCACCGTGCTGCCATCGTACGAGACAACAGAGACAGTATCATTCAACCAGTCGATGTTCAATCCTTTAACCAAGGACGGGTCAAGCGAAGCACCACCCATAGTGTAGGTTCCATCCTTATCATAGTCGCCGATACTCTGTTCCCCCATTTTGTTCGTATATTTTGCAAACACATCCTCTGGGTCCGTGTGTCGGCTCAGTTTGCAACCGGGCAGGAGCATTGCCACCAATGCCATCGTTGCCAATAATGTTATATTCTTCATGACAATTTATATATTAGTATTCAACATTTAATATTTCATTTGTTTCAATCTGTAGCCAGCCCACCAGAAGAGCCCGACGGCGAATACTGCATACAAAGTATTATTCACCCAGAGCACCACATTAACCATTTTCAACGGGTCGGAGGTCTCAACCAAACGCATCCACCAACCGCTATCGGACATAGCAGCTCCCAAAATGATGGGGGCTGCAACCATTTGCAGCACGAAACTGATGAGCCAAGTCCAGAGCAGAGTCTGCAGCACCTTATGCTTTTTGAAGATGGTAGTGGTGAACAGAAAGAGCGCCACCGTACTGAGATATGTCAGCAAGCAAGTCCACACCACGCGCCAAGGGGTAAGAACATCTCTGAACAATAGCACGCTTTCCTCACTTACATTGGGGAATCTTCCATCAACCGTTGCACGGTAGCCGTCCAAGAGGTCGGCCAGATGGTCAGTCTGCCACAGCCATCTGCGGTAGGGGCCGAACGGCAGAAGCGCCAATAGATAATCGAGCACTATTCCCCCAAGAAAGCACAGCAACGGGCAAACGACGATGGAGAAAAGCATCATGCTCAGATACTTTTCCAACTTGGAAGCCGGCAGCATGGCAAAGTAGATGCCCTCTTTCTGGATGTTGCAAGTGCGGTACATGCGTGAGGGGGTCACCATTGCAGCAAGCATCACCGAACCGAATATAAAAAACCAGCGAATCTCGGGCGCGATGGGTTCCATATCCCCAAATCCGCTGACGACCCACCAAAGGAGCCAAGCCAATATGGGCAGCAATGTAATGATTAACAAAGTGGTTCCGGCGTTTTGCCAGATGCTCTGAAAGTCCTTGCGGACAACTTTCCCGAATCGGGTCCAATCAAATGTATTATTCATATTGTTTGCTTTTTTCAAGATTTGATATTAACACTTATTTGCCAGAAACGACGCTTACATTTCTTTGGGTTCTACAATCATGGGAGCTTTTGCCTGTATGCATTTCATTTTCCATAACGATGGTTCCATTCATTAAGATTACGTCTCCGGCATCGGGCTATTTTATTATTTGAACAGCTCTTTGATTTTCTCCTTGTTGCGCAACACGGCATTGAACAATCCTTCTATGTTCACTTTACTCTCTGTGCCATCATGGTTGACACACACATTCATATAGCCGCCCGGCACAGGCTCGCTGTAGAGAGATTCGGGCAAAGCAGAGCTATCGTAGGTGAATGAGAGAACACGCGTCACCTCTTCCATAGTCGCATTGAGGAGCACATCATCGTGGGTGAGAATAATGATGGGATCAATCAGATTTTCGACATCTTTCACCTGATGGGTGGAGATAATGATGGTTGAGCCCTCGGTGGCACGTTTGGAGAGCAGTGTGCGGAAATCGGCTTTTGAAGGAATGTCCAGCCCATTGGTAGGCTCATCCAGCAAGACATATTCTGTACCCAACGAAAGAGCGCAGGCGATGAGCGACTTTTTCTGCTGGCCAAACGACATCTCACGGAATTTGCGCTCGGGGTCAACACCCAGTTCCTGCATCAAATGCAGGAAGGTGCCATAAGCATAATTGGGATAAAAAGGTTCCAAAGACTTTACATATTTCATAGGTGTGTCATTTTCCGGCACAACGACTTCGTCCGGCAGAAAAACGATATTCTGCAGAAACTGCGGCTCACGGTTAAAACAGACACTACCGTCAACCATACAGCTGCCGCTTTGCGGCTTCTGAAGCCCGCATATCAATTTCAGTAAGGTGGTTTTGCCAACCCCATTCTCTCCCAACAACCCATAAATATTATTAGGTTTGAAGTCGAGTGAGATGTTGTGGAACACCGGCGTACTTTTGTACGAGAAATCCAAATTTCTAATTTCAATCATAATATTTTGACTTTTGATACTTTATTAAACAATCGTATTAAATAACATAACATACTAACTATCTACATTTTGAACCGAACATATATCGGTGTATTAGCTTAGTAGTACACTGCAAAAGTACACCATTTTCTCAAACTAGCAAACAATTACTAGTGGATTTAATAATATTTAACAATACAGGTATACAAAACACGGGGGTTGTACGTTAAAAAAGAAAATAATGTATTATGTCTAAAAACACTAAAACAAATGCAGCTCGTATTCTAGACCAAAAGAAGATAGAGTATGAAATAATACCATATATAGTGGACGAAAACGACCTTAGTACCAAACATATCGCCTCACAATTGGGAGAAGAGATTTGTAGGGTATTCAAGACATTAGTACTCAAAGGGGATAGAACAGATTATTTTGTATGTGTGGTTCCGGGAAACGCAGAAGTCGACCTAAAAAAAGTAGCAAAAATCACAGGCAACAAGAAATGCGATTTGATTCCGATGAAGGAACTATTTCCGCTAACAGGGTACATAAGAGGCGGGTGCAGTCCTATCGGGATGAAAAAGGCATTCCCTACGTATATTCACAAAACCGCAATTGAATTTGATCATATTTACATAAGTGCTGGTGTACGGGGGCAACAATTCAAATTGAAACCAACCGACCTGGTTCAGCTAGTGCAAGCCCGAGTAGATGATTTAACAACTACGATGATGTCGTAGAAAAGTTGTGAATAAAAAAAATTGAAAAAAAAAATTGCCGAATAAAAAAAAGTGTGTATATTTGCAATGATAAAACAATACGAACGAAGCATCCAATAATACAAATAAGTATTTGGTTGTGAAATGAGTATGTATTAAGTATAAACATTAGCAAGTTGATAAAAACAGAAAAAGTATGAGAAAAAATAGAGTAATTAAAGGAGTTTTTTTAGGCCAGCAGTGGTCATAAATAACATTGCTGGCAAAAAAATAACTTGAAAAAGAAAACAAAATAATTAACAAATAGATTTAATAACAAAATCAAAAGTCAAAACACAATGAAACAAATTCAGAAGAAACAGGTCTATTTGACTCCTGCAGTTCAAGTCAAAGTCGTGGCCGTCGAAAACGGTTTTCAACTCAGCATGGGTGACGCTGAGGCTATCATCGGTAACACCCACATCGATTTCTAACCTTAAAACAGTATGATGAAAATGAAAAAGTATTCAATTCTCGTAGCTGCCTTCGCAGTTCTTGCTTTCGTTGGCTGTAAAAAAGATAATAACGGAAGCCTTGTTGCCGATCAAAACGGTATGATTACTCTCGAAATGTCTGGCGAAACCCATCAGGATAACGGCAAGCAGTCTTTCTATGGTACTGCTAACCGTATCTTCTTCAACGAAGGTGACCAGATGATTGTCAATGGTTCTGTTTGCAATGTAACTCCTCAGGCTGTAGCTGGCGATGAACTCGCTACTGAATTCCTCAGCTACAAAGCTAAAGTTTCTATTCTCGCTGAATATGCATACACTCCTCTTTATGCAATGTATCCTGCAGATGTTTTCACACTTGGTACCGCTGCTGATTATAGCGATATGACTGTTACAATGTACGATACTGTTGATTTGTTCACAGTAGCTGACGAAGCTGTTAGATTAGGTGCCGAAACCTTTTATCAGCCCTGGCCTATGACCGCTTATCTTGAGAACCTGAATACCCCCCGTATTCAGCTGAAGAACAACATCGCTTTGGTCACTCCCTCTGTAAAATTCGGATATCCTTTTGTTAACCAATTCGTTCAGGACAACCATCTCAACATCACTGTTGACCCCAATAATCTTCCCACTCTGAATGTTGAGAAGGTGGTCATCAGCTCTTCCGACCAGAACCTTTATGGTAGCAATGGTTACATCGAAGGTCTTAACACCCAAGAACCCAAACTGGTATTCCCTGGCACCCCCACCACTCCTAGTGCTTTAGTCTGCAATGTTCCTGTTGATCGCGGTTATGGCATCATTGCTACCGGTACTTCCGAATGGCTGCTCGGTAATGTCGCTGTTCCTCCTATGGCTGCTGGCAAACACGTCAAGATGGACGTTTACTTCACCCTGGTATTTGCTGGTACTGACGAGGCTGCTGGAACCACTATCGATTGCCTCTACGAAGGTGATGAGGTCGTTCTCCCCAACGACCGTGCTATCGGACGTAGCCGTCGTGCCACTTTCGTCTGCAACCTGTTCGATGCCGACATTGATCATAAAGTTAGCCTTCAATAATCGAAGTCAAATTTATGAAAGCCGTATAGGTTAGTAATAGATAACTCTATAAAAAGACTGGTTCGAATATCGAGCCAGTCTTTTTTATATATTATCAAACAAAAAAAAAGAATCCCTTTTTAACAAACTTCAAGTCAATAAGGGATTCTTAATTAGGCAAAGGAGATTCAATCCCTTTTGAATATCCTGATAATGATACCGAGAACACGCTCTATTCGAGTAGACGGAAGGTAACGGTACAACCAGCGGCGTTCTCGATTACGCAGATAGCGAGCTTTAATATAATGAGGAAGAGAAAGATTCTTAGGGACTGGCTCTAAATATTTCTTAGTGAGAATCAGGTCTCGAAGACGAGTTACATCATCCTGACGAATATCGCCGATTACAAAGGACGAAAGATCTGTACCAATAAATTCGCCCGAAATGCAGGTTAAAATATTGAAGGAGTCAACCATTCCGATTTTACGCATTACCTTATGACACTCGGCTGGGTTGAGATTATTGATGTTAGCCTTAAGAAACATTCCCCAATCAAGAATATTGCGCAGAGGTAGTTTATACTTTGCTGTGAGGTGACACACGGTATGCATCAGTAGATACACCATATTTGCCATCGGTGGAAGAAATCCATCATCAGGGAGCGTTCGAATTGATTTCCAAATAAAACGCTCCGCTCGAAGTTGACTAATGAAGTGGTCGTCCAAGAAATGCAAATGATTCTCAATGGAAACTCCATCAATCACAATTTCCGCATGTTTACCATCCATAGTAGCATTCGGATTACCCAGGAGAACATTTCCCTTCTCATAGTTATTCGGAAAACAGATATCAATATCTCCACATGCCCGGGAACTGGGCACAGGATAAAGCCGAGCCAACGACATGCCTTTTATCAATATCCACCGCAGTCCTTCTTCATCGGCTTTAGCAGTAATACTATTAAGAACTTCTGCCTGATGGTTGAAGTGGAAACGTGTTCTTTCTGCTGAAAGTGTCCAGCTAATAGCTATGTCACCTTGTGGCTGTTGTTCCGCAGGAAGCATTTCGATAGCATCGTTAATAATGGTCACGACACCATGTTTGCGCGAAAGCCAATATAGGCCTTCCCACTCCTTGTACGAAATCTGCGGGAGGTTCGGAACTGTACTGTTCAGCGAGCCCCGTATGAGGGCAAGCATTAATTCTATTATATCCATTGTGGGATATCTACTTTCCAGTCATTCTTTATCTTCTTGCAAGGGACAATAATATCCCTACTGATACTATCGGGATGTTTTGCATTAGAGGAACAGATGTGAATCGTAACCAGTGCCAAAGAATCACCATCCTCAATATCAGTATTGATTACTTCAAAATGATGAATTACCATCCCCATATTCTCCAGTATCTGAATAGTAACCTCCGACATTTTAGGACTTGAAGTTGTAAAAGTCATGGCTTTAGCATAATCATTTTGCTGTGTTGCCGTATAGAAATCATTTACCACAGATTCAGGCGTATTTCCTTTACAACCACACGCCATAAACAAAGCAATCAAGGCAGTAACAAGTATTGTTGTTTTCTTCATAGTATAATTGTTATACGATATTTTGAAATGCAAAAATACAAAAAATAATCCTAATAATGTCTTTTTTTTATCATATGTCAATTTTTATTGTTAATTTTGCACGCTTTTAGAACTATGATAGAACTCATATTAGGAATCGTCTGCGGTATAGCTTTATCGCTGTTTTTCAGTTTCGGACCTGCTTTTTTCTCTCAGATTCGGACCAGTATTCAATATGGCTATAGAAAGTCATATCCCTTTGCTTTTGGTGTCAGTGCGGGCGATGTATTGATAGTTTTTCTCATGCTCACCGTTCTCAAAAATGTTAATCTTTACGAATTACTACACAATGTCTGGGTTGCCTCCATCGGTGGTGCTGTTCTAATCATAATGGGTATTTACTATCTAAAAAAAGAGGTCTCCAGTCTGGAGGGCAAAGAATCCCGCATCAAATTCAAAAGCATCGGCTCCGATCCGCGCAGAAGAACCATCTTCATGCAAGGGTTCATCATCAACTTCGTCAATCCATCCATTTGGATATATTGGGTCTCTGTCATTGCACTGCTGACCGGCGAACTCAACCTCTCCGTCACTGAACGCTATATATTCTTCTTCGGAGTCCTTGGCACAACATTGGGCCTCGATATCCTTAAATGCAAACTGGCTTCCCTGCTGCAACGTATCGTTACGGCGAAACTACTCAATATAACAAATAAAGTGTGTGCCGTCATCATGTTCGCATTTGCTGGCTACCTTATTATTTCCATGATCGTTTATCAAGTCAGCCCCAAAGCCCGCGAGCGTGAGCAGCAGCCCGCCAACTCCACCCAGATGATAAAAAAAATACACAATCTACAACGAATGGACACAACCACCTGGTTCATCCATTCGGGACACCATAAAAACGACACTGCAAAATACCATAAACATTAAACACATATTATCCTATTACCATCCCATCATGAATCAGACCATTCACGACCTCACAACCCGCCGAAGTGTACGTGCATACACCAACCAAATGCCTTCCGACGAAGACATAGAAACCATCTGCAAAGCTGGTTCCTACGCTCCCAGCGGCCACGGCACACAATGCCCCATCGTTCTTGCTGTCACCAACAAAGCCATGCGTGACCGCATGAGTCGGCTGAATGCCCAAGTCATGGGTACAGATAGCGACCCCTTCTATGGTGCTCCTGTGGTTCTTGTAGTACTCGTTGATATGGACTCCGGCCTCACACCCATCGAAGACGGATGTCTCGCCATGGGCAACATGCTCAATGCCGCCCATGCGTTGGGATTGGCATCATGCTGGATTAATCGTGCACGCGAAGTGTTCAACAGCCCCGAAGGAAAAACAATCCTTAAAGAATTAGGCATCGAAGGCAATTATCGCGGCATTGGCAACTGCATCGTCGGTTACCCCGCCCAACAACTACCCAACCCCAAACCTCGAAAAGAGGGCTTTATCCATTGGGTAAAATAAACTATCTTACCTGAGCTATTATGATTCGAGAAGAAACCGTATTCGGTCCCATATTCAGCCGCCGCCTAGGGACTTCCTTAGGCATCAACCTCCTACCCGAAAAGGGCAAGATTTGCAATTTCGACTGCATCTATTGTGAATGTGGTTGGAATAGAGACGGGCGAAACGACACCGTCCTTCCGTCCGCCGAGAAAGTGAAAAACGATTTGGAACGGATGCTCTGCCTTCAAAAAGACAAAGGTGTAAAGATAGACTCTATCACCTTCTCCGGTGACGGCGAATCCACCCTGAACCCCGAATTCCCAACTATTATTAGAAACACCCTTGCCCAGCGCGACCGGCTTGCCCCCGAAGCGAAAGTCTCCGTGCTCTCCAATGCCACACGCGTCCATATTCCCGAGGTATTTCAAGCTCTCACCCTCGTCGACAATCCCATCATGAAAATCGACGCCCCAACCAACGAGCTGATTGCCCGCATCAACAAACCAGCTCCCGGTTACGATATTTCCCGTGTGATAGAATCATTGAAACAGTTTCAGGGCAACTTCATATTGCAAACCTGCATGTTGCGCAGCAAAGAATACAACTTCGATTCTTCCTGGCCCGAAGTCCTAGACGGATGGATGGCCATTGTGCGTGAACTCAAACCCCGCCAGATAATGGTATACACCATCGACCGCCCCACACCTGCCCAAGGACTACAACTCTTCACCCCCGAGGAGATGACCCGCCTGGTGCAGCCCCTGATCGATGAAGGCTTCAACATCCAAATCAAGGGAGCGCTGACGTCCCAATAATGTCCAGCCCCTTCTCCCTGGCTGCCACATTATCCTACCCATTTACACAAGAATCCCCTCCCCTACCCGCACCAAGGCTTTCCACAACTGCGGAATATATCACCATACCCGGCAACAAAAGATGGGTTCGTGTGTCATCTATTAACCCTACATCCTTCTATTGCCTAAAGAGCTGACGGCACATAGAGCCACATACATTGACAGTCATCCGCATACATCAGCACCGTTATCTCCTCCTATACCAGAACTACTTCACCCCTTCCGCGGCGAAACAATCCCACAAAGGCCAATAATCGGTACAATAAACAGGGTGTAACCTCCATTACACAGCATTTTTTCGCCCTCGGGCAATAATATCACACAATCGGCGTTAATAAAGAATTATTAAAATAACGGCGCAAGCCAATTACAGTATATAGAAAAATATATCACTATGTCCGACAAATCATTTGGCAACGACTACGACCACAACACAACCATACTCTTTTTCAAGAAATGGTGGAAACTGCTGATGTGGGTATTTATCATCGCCTTAGCGGCTTCTATTGTGGTTTCACTTCTTATCACACCCCGCTACAAATCCACCGCCACACTGTTCCCCACCAATTCGAACAGACTGAGCAAAGCCATCATGGACTACCACTACAGTCTCGACTTTATGGACTATGGTATCGAGCGCGACTGCGAATACTGCATTCAGATATTGTCGTCCGAGTCGATGGAACGCGATGTGTGCAAACGTTTCAATCTTATTGAACACTATGGCATCAACCCTAACGACCCCCACAAGATGTTCAAACTACACGAACAATACCGCGGCAACGTGAATGTGCGGCGCACCGAATTCCTTGGTGTGGAGGTGTCCGTGCTTGATGTCGACCCCCAATGGGCTGCCGACATGGCCAATTTCATTGCTGCCAACTACGATACCGTATGCCACCGCATCCACCACGCCCGTGCCTGCAATGCCGCCGATATCATGCAAGGGGTTTGCGCACAGATGGAACAGGAAATACGCGACCTCCAGGACAGCCTTCGCCGCACCCCGCAATACCAACTCGGTATAACCCAACTCATCAGCGAGAAATGCCACGAACTGGCCGACCTTCAAACCCGTGCCGCCCAAACAAAGGTGGACATGGATGAGAACGTAAGCTATAAGTTTATGTTGGACGAAGCCGTTCCCGCCGACAAAAAGGCCTACCCCAAACGCATCATTATCGTAGCCCTCGGCACCCTGGGAGCCGTTGTAATGTGCATTCTGGTTCTGCTGCTGGTCGGCTCTTCTAAAAAAGAGAAAGACTTCGTACACCAAAACTAACCCTTTCCCCCATGTCCTTGAGCGATTGGCTTAGAAACAACAAGGCCGCTGTCACAGCAGTGGCTGTCACCCTATTGTTTGCCATAGCCAACTCCATTCTCTTATTAAAGGATTTCTACTACCTCTCCCTCCTCCCCTTGGCAGGTCTCGTGCTGCTCCTTTTTGTCGTCCGCTTCGAGACCGGCCTGCTCTGCATGGCCCTGCTCACGCCCTTTGCTGTAAACATGGCCCTCATGCCCAAAATGGAACTCTCCATGCCGGTAGAGCCCATGATGATACTTTTCTCCCTGATGTTCTTCTTCCGCGTGTTGGCAAGCCGGAGCTACGACATGCGGTTGCTCAAACATCCTGTATCCATCGCTCTGCTTGCCTCCGTGGCCTGGATGCTCATCACCAGCTGCACTTCCGAACTACCTCTCGTATCCTTCAAATACTGGCTGGCCCGCCTATGGTTCATCGTGCCCTTCTTCTTTGCCGCCGCTCAGATTTTCCGCGACAAGAAGAGAATCCGCCAGTTCTTCTGGTGCTATGCCATAGGGCTGATTGCCGTTATCTGCATCGCCACCGCCAAGACCGTTGGCAACTTCAGCGACCTCCAAACGCTCCACCGTGTAATGAAACCCTTCTACAACGACCACACCGCCTACGGATGCGTCATTGCGCTCTTCCTCCCGGCAGCCTTCTACTTCATCTTCAGCCGCAACAGCAAAGGGTGGTCCCGTTTCCTGTTTCTTGCCATTTTCGCCCTCCTGATAGTAGGTTTGTTCTTCTCCTACTGCCGTGCCGCTTGGCTCAGCGTACTGGGAGCCATAGGCGTGTATGTACTCATCCGTCTTGGACTTAAAGTAAAGTGGATGGTGCTCCTGTTCGGCATCGGTGTCGGCGTATTTTTCGTATACCAGAACGACGTGCTCTATCAATTGGGCAAAAACCACCAGGACAGCTCATACGACCTTGCAGGTCAAATCAAGTCCATATCAAACATCTCCACCGATGCCAGCAACCTGGAACGCCTCAACCGATGGGCTTCGGCCATCCGCATGTGGAAAGAAAGACCCATCATGGGATGCGGCCCCGGCACCTACCAGTTCCTCTATGCCAGCTACCAACGCAGCTACCAACTCTCCACCATCAGCACCAATGCCGGCAATCTGGGCAACGCCCACAGCGAATACATCGGCCCCATGACCGAACAAGGTCTCCCGGGGGTAGCCCTGGTAGTATGCATCTTCATGACCACTTTCGCCACCGGTGTCCGTGTCTACCGCACCGCCAAAGACAAACAAGTGGCCGATATGGCACTGGCCTTCACGCTTAGCCTGCTCACCTACTACATCCACGGAGTGTTCAACAACTTCCTCGACACCGACAAACTCTCCGTTCCCTTCTGGGCCTTCACTGCCGTAGTGGTGGCGCTCGATGTATATAGTGAGAAGAAAGAACCGCAACTCACCCAACCCCAAACGTCATGCGAAAAGCACGACATACAATAGCAATCCTGGCACTCATGTGCTGCCGCGGATGGGCTTGGGGGCAAACCGATAGTTCCCTTGCCCGTATGGAACGCAGCATCTATACCACCATCTTCGGCATGCCCGACAGCCTCTACCGTCCCTCCCCTCTTGTGGCCAAAGCTGTGCCCGACACCGCCGACCTCCTCATCGAGGAGGCCAAGCTGCATCTTGGCAAACCCTACCGCTATGGAGGCAAAGGCCCTTCCGTATTCGACTGTGCCGGATTTGCCCGCTATGTTTATATGAAATTCGGTTTCACGCTCCCCGGCGGCTCCGCTCCGCAATACCGGCTGGGGAAGGAGGTAAAAGACCGTAAAAAACTCCAAAAAGGCGACCTCGTATTCTTTCAGGGCCGCTCGGGCAAAGGCGGCGTAGGCCATACCGGTATCGTATGCGAGGCCGACACCACCACCGGAGTTTTCCGTTTCATCCACGCCGCAACCTCTACCGGTGTAATCTTTTCCTACTCCACCGAAGCCTATTACGCCAAACGCTATATCGGCGCCCGCCGGTTGCTCGGCAAACGCCTCAAAAGCGAAGACCCTCTCCCCAACCGCCGCAGGCGATAGCCATTTCCCTCCCATCCCCCACCCTCCATACCCCCCTTTCACTTCACCTTCCCCGCCTATCGGCCACAGGATAGTTTATCCTCGCTCCAAAATAACAAAGAATCTGCCTTTCAAACAAAGTTCATTTCTCTCCATTGCCAGCAATTTAGGGCAACGCACCCCAAAACATCACAAATCACACCAAACGGGATAGTGTTATACAAAAACAAAACCCCACAGTCCCAACGGACATCTCGTTCCCTCGACCGTTGCTGTGTTCATCCAATTCCCGTATTGTTTCGTTTTCCGACAGAGATTCCCCTCACCTCAATTCCATTCACCTTCCCCTTTTCTTCCACCTCCACTACCCCTTCAGTTTTTCCTCACCACATCATCAATTCTTCTTCACTGCAGAGGTTTATACAAGCTTACTACGGGCTTAATACAAGCTGAATAGGAAAGGGAGCTGGGAAAAAAGTAGAAACAATTTGGCAGCATCTTCAAAAACTTGACATCGCAGCACAGCATAATCCCTAGCATCTCTATTCTGAAAGGGAACAGAGTAGAATATCACCTTATGGCAAACACCATGGATATCTAGTGTCGCGACTATATATCCATTCAATTATAGAGAGCCGATCGGTGTTTAACGCGATATGCTTACAATGGAAAGCGCAACTGGCAAACACCCTTATAACAGAAGTGCGGGTTGAACAGAGCAACCCGCACCGTGATGGAACGTTCCGTGATGGAGCATACCGACATATTTTACCTAAAAGAGTTATGAAGCGAAATCAATCGTCCGAGATATTAATCATAAAGCCAACTTTGATTGGGTATACTTTGCGGTCCATCTCGTTGAAAACGGGCAGCGCGGCAATCTGTGCAAAAACCGAGAAGTGAGAATAGGTAAGGGTGAGCCGTGCATCGACTTTGAATGGATTCATAACGTTCGAGACAGGTTGGCGGTCGCGAATCTGACCATTATACAGGAACTCGCCCTTATGCTTAAGTCCTGTGTAGTCGCTGGAGTAGTTGATGCCCGGAATAACACTGAGGCCGACATAGAAGTCGCCGACCGGGTCCCAACGCAGGGTGATGGGCAGAGTGATATAGCGCGTCACCAGTCGGCTAGTCCAGTTGGCGTCCTGCCGGTCTGAACCTTCAAAAGTGTATGAGAACGCCTGCTGGGCATTGGGCACTACCGAGACATAGGGAGTGGTGAAATGGTACACATCCGACTCATAGCCCAATCCGATGCCGAAACGCCAATGGCTCACACACCAAGGATAGTAAATACCTTCCAATTGATAGGATGAGAATGTGGTGCCCAAGGAATAGGCTCCACCCATCTTGGATAGTCCGTTGTAAGGTTGGCTACCCCAGTTGGTAAATGCCCAACCGAAGTTCAATGAGAAGTCGTCCCAGTAATACTTTGATTCTGATTCCTTGTCTGTACTACTGGTCTTTGTTTCTTCGTCCACACTCGTGTAATTGGTGTTGGTGACAGCTGCGTTGGGCTTGCGGACATCCACTTTGGCAAAGTCGGAGATAGTATAATTCATCGTGGTGCATTTGCAATAACCGGCATTCACTATTGCGTAGTCCGATGCAACGAAATCCATTCTGTCTGCCACGCAGGGCGATTCAATACGCACTTTGGAATAATCATCTGCCTTGACTTTCATTCTACGGACACGGAGGGTATCACCATTGCCGATTTGACGGATAGTCACTTCACTATAGTCATTTGCCGAGACATCCAAAGAGGCTAATTGCTCTACAAGTTGATAGGTCACCGAGCTCCAGTCGTTGGTCTCAATCTTGCAAGAGCCCCTATTACTAAGATGAAGCTCTAACTGAGGAAACCCCGGACCGACACTGATTGTAAGATGATCCTTGCCAATCTTTGTTTTTAATCCATACAGGTTTTTATCCCCAATTCGAGACGTTGTTGTGGTAAGGAAATCGGCCGTGTCGGGAACAACGACAATGTTGCAGTAGTCTTCAAAAACATACCGACTGACATCGCCATTCAAAAGGACTTTGTACACTTTGATTGTGTCATCATTTGTTTCTGCAAAGGCGAAAAATGCCGACAGCAGGAAAACCATGAAAGGGATTGTTTTGCTTTTCATATAGCTAACAGTTTAAATGTTGATTAATTATATTTCTTGTGTTCAGTTCCTAAATTTTACATTTGCTTTTTATAGCGAGGCGAGGAATAGGCGTGCACTGGCTTCAGCACGCAGCCACCCTGCACGCAGTTGTCCCCTCAATTCGCGTTGATACCTGCTCAACGGCAGCGATGGCTGGGGAAGGGTGAAACTATCTAGCACTTCCTGGTCTTCTTCCTCGGGATAGGCATTGATGATAGTGTAATAGATATACACCGTTGTGTCTTCTTCCATAGGAGCGGCCTCGGCCAATACGTAATCCATCGGTCTCTCCGCAGCTGGTTCCACAAGTGGCACCAGCGCTTCGGCCTCACGGAGTGCATCGGGCACACGCGGTTCCGGCACATAAATAGCATCGGGGGTCTGGGATTGAGCGAGACGGGGAGCTGCCGGACGTGAAACGGTCTGCAATTCCTCGCGTGTGACAGTAGTATGCACTTCGGCGGTCAATGGCTGCGATGCAGCAGGAGACTTGGTTTCAGAAGTCGACCTATACAGAATTACCCCCGTAGTCAACAACGCAGCTACCGCAGCGGCAGCAGCCCAACGCACCAAGGGCACAACTACCGGCCGACGCCTGATGAGCTCCTCCTTCCCCTCGAATACCTCTTGTTGCTGCGGCATCTTGAGGTTGGAATCGTATAGCATCATCTCCTCGGCCAATTCGGGATGGAGACTTAAAAACTTCTCCACCTCCGCCCGCTGACTCTCGGGCAGGATACCTTCTTGATATTGGTAGAAAAAGGCTTCGTAGTTATCTGTTGTTATTGTCATATCCTAATGCTATTAAATATCTTTTCATCGTTACACGCGCCCGGTATAGATAGACTGTCACCTGTGTCTCGCTGATGGCTAAGATTTCGGCTATCTCTTGACACGAATAGCCTTCCACATCTTTCAACTGCAGCGCTTCACGTTGTATTTGGGGCAGTTGGCTCAATGCCTGCTGGAGGGCTTCCCGAAGGTCGAACCGTTCATCGGGATGGGCCTGAATTTCTTGGGGCATTTCGGCCATCACGCTCTCATGCACTACCGCGTGGCGCAGAAGACTCATGGATTTGTTATGAACAACCGATAAGAGGAATGACTTTCCTTTAGGTCCCTCCACTCGGCTCCGGTTCTTCCACAGGGCCTCGAAAGCATCCTGCACAAGGTCTTTCGACTGTTCCCTGTCGCCGCAACACTGCACCGCGTAGCGGTACACATCGTCGGCCCAAAGCCTCACTCCGTTGTTATATTCCTTTTGAGTCATCTGCTATATAATCGCACGAGAGGCCAAAATACTACAACCGAATGAAAATATTTTTTGAAAAAAACTTGCTCCCAGAGCAAATAGGCGATACACCCAACTAATAATCAACACTCTCCATCATAATTAAAGAATTGGCGGAAAAGAGGCTCTTTCCCGCATTTTCTGACCGATTATTGTCCCACCATCTTGATAATGTCATTAAGACGGGGCGTAAGGATAATCTCTGTACGGCGGTTGGAAGCTTTGTTTGCCGCCGAGTTGTTTGGTACACGGGGCGAATACTCGGCATGTCCGGCAGCCTCAACCCTTGAAGGATTGATGCGTGGTCCCTGCTTGAGCAGCAGTTTCACTATCGCGGTGGCACGCATCACACTGAGGTCCCAATTGTCGGCCACAGCCCCCGACCCTCTGAACACATCGTTGTCGGTATGGCCCTCGACCATTATGTTGAGGTCGGTATTCTCCTCCAACACCTTGGCCAAACTCTTTATGGCCTGAACCCCCTGAGTCGACACCTGCCAGCTGCCCGAGGCGAAGAGCAACTTGTCCGCCACCGAGACATATACCTTCCCGTCCTTGATGTCCACATCAAGGCCCTTGTCCGCGAAACCCACAAGCGCCTGCGACACCGCAAGCCGCAAGGTTTCCAGTTCCTTTTGTTTTGCCTGAAGTGCATCGCTCACGGCTCGCTGGTTCTGCTCCATCAGTGCCTGCTGCTCCTCCAGTTGTTTCTGCTGGGCAAGCATGTTCTTCTCACGTGCCTGAAAAGCCACCTCTTTCTCGTTAAGTTCCCGGGTGCGCTGGGCCAGCATCTTGTTGGCTTTGGAGAGGTCGCGGTTTTTGCCGGTAAGCTGTTGCATATAGTTTTCCACCGTAGTGTCGTACCGCAACTGGAGAGCCGCATAGGAACGGTTGATGGCCGTCACCGTCGCCTCGCATTCGCTGCGGGCAGCCGACATATCGCTCAGCGCAACGGTCATAGCCTGTCCCTGTCGCACCAATTCGGCATTCTCTTCCCGCAACTCCTGCAACTCCTGTTTGGTCACATTCCAACCTTTCACCGCTTGGCTGTACTGCGACTGTAGCGATTCATATTCCTTCAGCGATACGCAGGAGGAAAAAAACGTCGACGACAATGCCACCAACAGGGTGGCCAAGGTGGTAAGAAGGGGGTGTTTCATATCAAATAACTTATTATTATTACACATACCATCAAGAAGTGACTGATTCATACATCACTGCAGCCATGCAGAGGGTCGGCCACTTCTCAAAATCTATTGTTTTTAGTAAGGTATATAACGCAAATTAAAAATAATTCGTATCTTTGTAGGCTCACTTTTTTACTAAAATGACATTTATAGAGATTTATAAAAGATTGCACACTTGGCGATTGCAGCACATCACCGAGGGTACCTATTTATTGCTTTTAAGTGTGATTGTGGGCATTTTCAGCGGTCTTGCGGCTGTACTTTTGAAGACCGTTGTCCACCTCTCAGGTCAGGCCGTCATGCGATTTGGCGAACGCCTCTCGCTCACAGGCGAAGGCAATGTCCTTATTTTTATCGCACCTCTCATCGGCATCCTGCTCACCGTCATCTTCGTCCGCTTCATCATCAAAGGTGACATCGGTCACGGAATACCCAGCGTACTGCTTTCCATTTCACGCCACAACGGGGCTCTGCCCCCACGCAATATGTACACTTCGCTGGTGGCATCCACACTCACCGTAGCATTTGGTGGAAGTGTCGGACTGGAGGCCCCCATTGCTTCCACAGGCAGCGCCATAGGCTCCAACATCGGCCGATTCTTCCGCGTAAGCCGACGGGGTGTGAAACTCTTGCTGGGATGTGGAGCAGCCGGGGCCATTGCCGGAATCTTCAAAGCACCATTGGCGGGCGTTCTGTTCACTCTGGAAGTACTCATGTTCGACATGACGATGACAACCGCTGTACCCCTTTTGATTTCAGCCCTTTCCGCCTCCACTGTGGCATACTTCCTTATGGGCAACAAGGTGCAGTTTGCCTTCCACGTTATGGAGGACTTCAGTCTTGGGCAAATCCCCTTCCTCATCGTGTTGGGAATCTTCTGCGCCCTCTCCTCCGTCTACTTCCTCCGGTGCACCGACCGCGTCGAATCCTGGTTTGCTCAACGCAGAAGCTGGGTCAGCAAATGGATTATAGGCGGACTGCTACTCGGACTAATGATATTCCTTTTCCCTCCGCTCTATGGCGAAGGCTACTGGGCTCTGACCGAACTGCTCAACGGTAGCAACGACGACCCCCTGTTTGCCAACAGCGTCTTCAACGCATTCCGAGACAACCCTTGGGTGGCATCCATCATCCTGCTGCTGCTCATTCTGCTCAAACCCGTTGCCACCGCAACAACCATCGGCAGCGGAGGTGTCGGCGGCACCTTCGGCCCCTCGCTTGTTCTGGGCGGCCTCAGCGGCTTCTTTATCGCCACCGTGAGCAACCAGTTGGGTTTGCCCCACCAGTCTACAGCCAACTTCGCCCTCGTGGGTATGGCGGCCGTGATGACCGGAGTGATGCACGCACCCTTCATGGGTGTTTTCCTCATTGCCGAAATCACCGGCGGATACGCACTGATGATACCTCTGCTAATCACTGCCACAGTTACCTATATCTGCGTCCAGCCATTCGAGAAACATTCTATCTACGCCCGCAAACTGGCCGAAAAAGGCGACCTCATGACCCACAACAAGGACGCCTCAGCTTGGCACCTGATGGACCTCAACAAACTGATAGAAACCAACTTCGCAACCGTTCACGAAAAAGACACTCTGCGCAATGTGGTCGAGGCCATCAAAAACTCCAAACGCAACCTGTTCCCCGTGCTGGACGATAAAAGGCATTTCGTCGGCCTGATTGTGATGGACGATATCCGAAAACAGATTTTCGACACAGAACTATACGACAAGGTGTCGGTCAGAGACCTAATGCTAACCTTCGACGACAAAGACATTGTGCATACCTCCGACTCGCTGAGCGATGTGGTCAAAAAGTTCCAACTCGGCAACCGATACAACCTCATCGTGGTGGACGAGAATAATGTCTATCAAGGTTTCCTCTCACGGGCAAACACCTTCTCTGCCTATCGGCGATTCATCTCACAATCCTCCGAGGAATAAACCGTTCTCCCCAACCGCCTATCTGGTTCGGTAGCCTGTCGGGGCTCGGTTATTTCATATCCTTTCTCCTCCCATCCCGGCATTATTTACCCGATGGGAGAAGTCAAAGAAGCTTCGGTGTAGGTTCGCTGTAGGTTCGTTGTAGGTTCGCTTGCATAGCGAACCTACACCCCAGCAACCCCCAACCATCACTGATGGATGATTGACCGAAGGGAGAGAGAATTGATGTGTCCCGTTGGAGGAAAAATGTCGGAAGAACCTCTTATCAAGAAACTCCTTGTTCTGAAAGGCTCACGCCACAAGTGTGCCAACTCTACAATCCTGCTCTGAGGCGGGATATCCTTAAACAAAAAGTGATACAAGGCATTGATGGCCTCAAACTAGTTTTTTTCTTGTTGTATCATCTTTTTTTCGTATCTTTGCGTAGTGATATTGTGTGCAAAACACACAACAAATAGTTTATTGTCAAACAAATAGAAATACATAATAATATAAAAGCTAATGAAAATGAAGAAGCTTTTTGCTATGATGGCCCTTATGGCTGGATTGTTGCCCGTAATGGTATGCGCCCAAGAGAGCATCACCAAAGACACCCTCCTACGCGCCAACACAGACACCCTCATGAAGCACATCCGCATTCTCTCCTCCTCCGAATATGAGGGAAGAATGGCCGGTTCGCAAGCTTACCTCGATGCCGCCAACTACTGTGCCAGCGTCCTCTCCTCCTATGGCATAAAGCCCTATCAGGACGAATGGGGGCAGTACTTTCAAGTTGAGTATAACGAGATTGAGAACTGCAATTTCGACACCTATGTGAACGACAACGACACCCGCACCCGCTATGTGTTGGGTCGTGACTATGTGTGCGCCAGCATGACCGGCCGTGGCTACACCAACGCTCCCGCCGTGTTCTGTGGATGGGGCATCGACCACAACGCCTTCAACGAGTATGAGAAAGTGGACGTGAAAGGCAAAATAGTGCTATGCCTTTCGGGAGTGCCCGATTTCCTGCCCCACAAGGTGACCCAGAAGTATGCCACCATGCGCGACAAAATGGAAGTGGCACGCAAACACGGAGCAGTGGGTCTGGTCTGCATCAATATGTCCGAGACCTGCCTCCCATACGAGGTGCAACATCAAGCATTCTGCGGCAACGGCAACTACTATCCCACCTTCCCCATCGTCCAACCCACCCGTGTGATGGGTGCCGACCTGCTGGCCGATGAGCAGATGACACTCGACTCGGTAGTCAATGCACTGAAGACCCTCCTCACCCCCCAGTCTTTCCATTTGCGCAAAAACTTTGAAATCAACATTAACGCAAAATACCACCCCACTGCCACAACCGCCAATGTGATAGGTTATTTGCCCGGCAGGGACGACAAGATGAGAAATGAAATCATCGTGGTGGGCGCCCACCTCGACCATGTGGGTGTGCAGGGTAGCACCTGCCTCTTCCCCGGTGCCAACGACAATGCCAGCGGAGTGGCCGCAGTACTCGAAACAGCACGACTCCTCACCACATACGCCCCAAACGAGATTGAATACAACAAACGCTCCATCATTTTCGTCCTCTTTTCGGGCGGTGAATTGGAGGAATTGGGATCCCGTATCTTTGTCTCCAACTTCCCGAAACTGCGCAATGTAGAATGCTTCATCAACCACACTGCTCCCCGTGGTGATGCAGCTGCTTTCGCCCAAATTGGCATCCCCTCGCTGGTGTTCACCGGCAATATGGAAACGCCCAATGACCATGTGCCCAGCGATATTTCTGAGAACATTGACCGCGAGATACTGACCCTCAACGCCAGCCTTATGGCCGAAGTGATTTATGAACTTTCGCTCGGCGACTACCAAGGACGCTCCCTGCGTTCAAAACGTTTTAAATTCAGCGAATAACAACCCATATACTTAACTCTTCGCCAAGTCTAACAAAATGCTAACATTGTTCAAAAAAGAACTTGCCAGTTTCTTCTCTTCCCTCATCGGATATCTCACCATTATTGTGTTCCTGGTTCTTACAGGACTGATGTTGTGGGTATTCAAATCCGACTTTAACATCCTGGACTACGGCTATGCCGGCATCGATGGTCTTTTCGTCATTGGTCCCTTCCTCTATCTCTTCCTCATCCCTGCCATCACCATGCGCATGTTTGCCGAGGAGAAGAAGAATGGCACGATGGAACTTCTCCTCACCAAGCCGCTGAGCGAAATGAAACTGATTTGGGCCAAATTCCTGGCCGGTTTCACACTCGTATTCATCTCCCTGCTGCCAACTCTGGTTTGCTATTTCAGCGTCTTCGCATTGGGTGACCCTGTAGGCAATATTGACACCGGCAGCGTCATCGGCTCCTATATCGGGCTATTGCTTCTGGGTGCCGCCTTTGTTGCCATAGGCCTCTTTGCCAGCGCCATTACAAACAACCAGATTGTTGCATTCATCCTCGCCGCCCTCATGTGTGCATTCATGCAACTGGGGTTCGAGGCCATCTACCGCATGGGATTCCTCGGCAACGCGGACCTCTTTGTGCGCTCGCTTGGCATGAGCTACCACTACGACTCCATCAGCCGGGGCGTGGTCGACAGCCGTGACGTAATCTACTTCGCCAGCATCATCGCCATATTCATGATGGCCACCCGCATCGTTCTGCAAAGCCGCAAATGGCATGGATGGCGCAACAAGAAAGACCTCCGCCGCAACCACTGGATTGAATTGGCCGCCGGTGTTCTGATTGTCATATTCGTCAATGTTATCGGCTACTATGTCTTCTGCCGCCTCGACCTCACCGCCGAAAAGCGGTACACCCTATCCAAGTCGACCAAGAGCCTGCTCAAAAAAATCGATGAGCCCGTACTCTACCGCGTCTATCTGGAAGGCGAATTCCCAGCCGATTTCAAGCGTCTCCAGAACGAAACGAAGGAGATGTTGAACCAGTTCAGGGCATACAACAAAAATATCCAATACGAATTTGTCAATCCCAATAACTTTGACGACCCACAAGAACGGCAGGTTTTTTACCAAAAACTGGCTCAGAAAGGCATACAACCTACACAAATCCAGGTAAACACCCCCAACGGGGTTACTTCCCAGGTATTGATTCCCGCCGCCGATGTAATCTACAAAGGGAGCGAGACCTCTATCCAACTGCTTCAAAGTCAGAAATACGTTGACCAAGCCCAACTGCTCAACAACTCGGTCCAGAGCCTTGAATATGTTCTCTCCAATGCCATCCGTGCCCTTTCCCGCACACAGAAACCCATGGTGGCTTTCATGAGGGGACACGGTGAGTTGCCTCTACCCAACATGTCCGACATCATCGGGACCCTCTACGAATACTACAACCTCGACACCGCCGTGTTGAACGAGAATATCAACTCGTTGACCACACGGTCGCTCAATCCCAAAGACTCCACATACCACTTCCACAACAAATACGACCTCATCATTATTGCCAAGCCCACTCGCATGTTCAGTGAGCGCGACCTTTATATTCTTGACCAATATGTGATGTATGGCGGCAAACTGTTGTGGCTTGTCGACCCCCTCGATGCTGACCTCGACTCACTTCAGAATGCCGGCCAGACTGTTGCCACCCGGTTCAACCTCAACCTCGACGAACTACTCTTCACTTATGGTGTCCGCATCAATCCGGACCTGGTAATGGATATCCGCTGCCGACCCATACCCATGAAAGTGGGCATGGTGGGCGACCAACCTCAAATCCAATTCCAACCTTGGATGTATTTCCCGGAAATTGTACCCCTCTCTCCCCATCCCATCGTACGTAACCTTGACCTTATCAAAACCGACTTTGTCAGCAGCATGGACCCCATCGACAACGGGGTGGACAAAACCGTCCTGCTGGCCACATCCGAGTTTTCGCGCGTCAAGAACGCCCCAGCCATCTACGACCTCAACGAGGCCAAGGTCGAGCCCGACCGTAGACTTTTCAACCGCAAGCAAATCCCTATCGCCATTCTGCTTGAAGGCAACTTCAAGTCGCTGTTCCGCAACCGACTCACTCCCGACTTCATGGACATCCCCCAAATGGGCTACCGTGAGGTCAGCGACAGCACTCGCATGATTGTCTTCTCCGACGGCGACATCATCAAAAACCGCTTCAACTACCAAGATGGCATGGGCTATCCTCTAGGCTACGACTTCTATACCGAAACCATGTATGCCAACAAGGAATTGCTGCTCAACTGCATCGATTATCTTGTGGGCGACGAAGGCTCTATTGCCAGCCGCTCGCGCGATATCAAGATACGCAAACTTAATGTCATGAAGATGAAAGAGGACCGCCTGGGCTATCAATTACTCAACATCCTGCTTCCCTCTGGCATTATCATTATCGCCGGCATTGTCATCGTTATCCTTCGCCGTCGAAAATACCGCAAACACATTGCTCAACAATAGAATATACACAAACAGACAACATAGAATCATCAAACAACGCACACTGAATGAAAAAGAAAAAAAATCTCATCATACTCCTGGCCGTCATCCTTATCGGCCTCATCGCTTTCTTCATCGCCAAAGGGGGCTCCCGTGATGCAACCTTCGACCAAGACTTCCACATAGAAGACGTCAACTCTATCACCAAGGTTTTCATGGCCGACAAACAGGACAACAACGTCCTTCTTCAGCGTGTCGCCGACAGCACTCACGACACCATGTGGACTGTCAACGGCTCTTTCCCCGCCAACCAACACATGGTCGACCTCCTTCTCGAAACCCTTCACGACATGCGCATTCGGCAGCAGGTAAACAAGAATGCTGTACCTCAAACTATCAAATTGCTCTCAGCTCGCGCAATCAAAGTCGAAGTGTATCAACGGCGCTACTTCATCAACTGGTTCAACGGCAAATTCCGCCTCTTCCCGCATGAGAAACTAACCGTCACCTATTATGTCGGACACGAAACCCAGGACATGATGGCCTGCCACATGTTCCGCAAAGGCGACAAAGTGCCCTACATCATCCACATACCCGGCTTCCGCGGCTACCTCACCCCTCGCTTCAACACCGACCCCTATGCCTGGCGCAGCCACAACATCGTCCACTGGGATATCCATCACCTCCAAAGTGTTGAACTGGACATCCCCTCTACTCCCGAAGAGTCGTTCGCCGTTCGCCGTCAGGGTGATGGATTTATCTTCGAACTCACCCAGAACCATACTATTGTAAACACTTTCGACACTGCCCGCGTGGCTCAGATGCTCTCCTGCTTCGCCAATCTCAACTTCGACGAGTTTGCCGCGCTTGTGCCCAACAGCAATATGGACACATCCTTCAACTCCTCTCCGCGCACCATTCTCCGTATCACCAACACAGACGGCGTCACCCGCGAAGTGAAGACCTACCTCAAATACATCAATCCCGATGACACTCTCGCTATGCCCGACACCGGCCTCTACCAGATGTTCGACCTCAACCGACTCTACGCCATTATCGACAACAAGGATAGCGTCCTCATCCAATACTATGTCTTCGACAACATCCTCCAACCGGCTTCCTACTTTATCGGAACAGCCAATCCTTCCTCCCACATCGCCATCGCTGCTAAAAAGGATTAATATACAATAAAGACTATGCCCCCCCTCATACTCATCACCAACGACGACGGATACCAATCGCGCGGACTGCACCAACTGGTTGCCATTGCCAGCGAGCTGGGCGAAGTGGTCGTGATGGCTCCTGAGCACAATTCTTCGGGGCTTAGCACCTCTATCACATGCACCCGCCCCATGCGCGTGCACTCTACCAAAGGACCCTCCGGTATCGAATATCACTACTGCGACGGCACTCCCGCCGACTGTGTCAAAATGGGCATCGAGTATTTCTGCCCACGACCCCCCGACCTCGTTCTCTCGGGCATAAACTATGGCAGCAACGCTTCTATCAACATTGCCTATAGCGGCACTATGGGCGCAGTGCTCGAAGCCTGCCTCGATGGCTGCCAATCCATCGGGTTCTCCCTACTCAACCACAGCCCCGAGGCCGATTTCGAAGCAGCCTCATCATTCATCCGCCACATCATCGACTCCGTTCTGCATCATCCACTGCCCGACTACACCGCACTCAATGTCAATATCCCCCGCCTCGATGCCTCTCAAATCAAAGGCATCCGTGTCTGCCGACAGGCTCGAGCCTCTTGGGTCGACAGTCTCGAAAAACGAATCGACCCCATCGGCCGCCCCTACTGGTGGATGACGGGTAAGTTTGTTTGCGATAACCCCGGCGAGGACTCCGACGAATACGCTTTGGCCAACGGCTACATCTCTGTCGTACCCGTAAGCCCCGACTTCACCAACCACTCCGCAATCAACATTCTCAAACACCTCGAATCATGAAGAAATTGCTCAATACTGACAGCTATCTGGTGGGCGCAATCGCCACCCTGGTGTCCGAATTGCTCTGCGCCGGACTTCTCTGGATAGTTCTTCTGGCCACCGGTACTCCCCTTGCCGACCACGTGCGCTGGTTTGTCATTGCCTTTGTCCCTCCCGTTCTGCTTCTTCGCTACTATGCCAAGGAGAAAGCCTATCCTGCCACCCTCCGTGCCACAATCACCACCTTTTTCATCACAATCGTGATATTCATGTGGTTCTTGATTAAATACAAGCACGTCACCTTCTGACCCCATCATTGTTGCCTGGATTCAACCCACTCCTGCAACTCTACTAACGACATACCTGTAATCTGCAAATTATGAGATACTACATCATAGCTGGCGAAGCCTCTGGCGACCTTCATGGAGCCAACCTCATGCGTGCCCTCCTGCGCAAAGACCCCGATGCCCAATTCCGTTTCTGGGGTGGTGATTCCATGCGGGAAGTGGCTGGTGAGCCTGTTCGCCATATAAGGGATCTCGCTATTATGGGTTTTGTCGAAGTTATGCTCCATCTACGCACTGTCTTGGGCAACATCCGTCTATGCAAACAGGACATCCTCCAGTATCGTCCCGACGCCATTGTCTTCATCGACTACCCCGGTTTTAATCTCCGCATTGCAAAGTTTACCCACAAACACGGCTTCAAAAACATCCACTATATCTCCCCTCAACTCTGGGCCTGGAAGAAAGGGCGCATCAAAACCATGCGACGCGACCTCGACTGCCTCTGCTATATCCTACCGTTCGAACAGGACTTCTACGCCCACAATCATTTCCCCCAGGCCGTTTACGTGGGCCATCCTCTTCTCGATGCTGTTAGTCAATACCGGCAACACGCCTCAGAAAACAGCCCTATCGGTACCCACTCGCGCCCCATTATTGCCGTTCTCCCCGGCAGCCGTAAACAGGAGCTGAAACGGGTTTTCCCACTCATGCTCCGCATTGCTGACGCCCATCCCGAATACGATTTCGTTGTGGCAGGCATGTCTCTGCTTGGCGAGAAACACTACCAACCGTTCATCGCCTCCCACTCAAATGTATCCGTTGTCTACGACCAAACCTACACCCTGCTTTCCTGTTCCTACGCCGCGCTTGTCTGTTCCGGCACCGCCACCCTCGAAACCGCCCTGTTCAACGTGCCGCAGGTGGTATGCTACAAAGCCAACCCCATCTCTGTGGCCATAGCCCGCCAGCTTGTAAGCAGCCGCATCAAATACATCTCACTGGTCAACCTCATTCTCGATGCCCCACTGGTCACCGAACTCATTCAGCAGGATCTTAACTTCGACCGTCTCAATCACGAGTTTGCCCTCATCACCGTCAATGCGTACAACCGTCAACGTATTGCCCAAGGCTACTCGCAACTCTATTCCATATTGGGCAACGCCGGTGCCTCAGACCACACCGCCGATGCCATTATCTCCACCATCAAACAAAACCCCTTCCAACACAATTAACCCGCACCTTGAAACGCCTTTTGCTCATAATCTGCCTCATCTCCATTGCTTTCGGTGCCCACGCCTACAGGGTCAAGGTACGTCTCTTTTCCAACAACAGCATCGACCAAATCAATATCTCTTTCGACCTCGGCACATACAACCTCTATTCCAACGACACTTCCATAATCGAAGCCGAAATGGGAGCCGGCAGGTCCGTTGAACTTACCCCCACCGATGGTAAAGTTCATGTCACTATCGACGGCTACGACTATGGCACCCACTCAAATATCTCTTTCATCGCCAACGACACCGCCTGCATCCTCTGCCTCAACCCTCGCAAACTGAAACACCGCACCTACGAAGGCAACCTCTTAGTCTCCGTCAACCGCAACGGCAAACTTCTACTCATCAACGATGTGGAGTTCGAAACCTACATCGCCGGAGTGGTTCAATCCGAAATCTATGGCGACAAATCAGACATCTTCCGTGTCCAAGCCATCATTTCCCGCACCTGGGCTCTGAAAAACATCCGCAAACATGCCTCCGAAGGCTATAATTTTTGCGACCAAGTCCACTGCCAAGCCTATCTCAACCGCTGTGTGCGCCCCGACATTATGCTCGGCACCATGCAAAGCAGCGGTATGACCATTGTCGACGAAAACGGACAACTCATCGAAACCCCGTTCCATGCCAACAGCGGTGGCGAAACCGCCAACTCCGAGGATGTTTGGCGTTCCGCTGTTCCCTATCTCCGCTCGGTCCCCGACACTTTCTCCTACCACATGAAACAAAGCGAATGGGTCAAAGTACTTACGGAAGACAAATGGCTCAACTATTTCTCTTCAAAACACAAAATCGACACCAAGAACGATAGCATCCGCAACGAATTGCTCTCTTTTAGCCAATCCACCCGCAAGAAACGTATCTGCGGCATCCCCCTCACTCGCATCCGCACCGACTTCCAGTTGCGTTCCACCTTCTTCTCTGTCCTCTACGACAGCGCTTCCCACCGCATCACCCTTTCCGGTCACGGTTTCGGCCACGGTGTTGGCCTCAGTCAAGAGGGCACCATCCGTATGGTCAACCTCGGCATCAGCTACGACAGCATCATCCGACACTACTACTCCGGTGCTCTTATTCACTACGACGAGAATCATCCCAAAAACTATGTCGAAAACTACGTAAAACAAATCTCTCGCATCATCGAGGAGGACAAATCCTCCACCACACGCATTAAATCCAAGCAGGACGACTGGTTGGGACGCTTGTTCCGCATCCGCGACCGTGAGGAACGCGAGGAGGTCTACGACCCCAAAAGCGACGAACTCGACTCCGACTGGCAATACGACTGGTAGCCCACTGTACTCCTTTACCTCGAACACATTTTTATCCAATATATCCAACAACAATATTAACAAACATCAACAATAGAATATGACAAAAAAAATACTTTTTCCCCTTCTGCTGGCTGCTCTTTTTTCCGGCACCATGCAGGCTCAGAATATCGAATGGAGAACCATCGAACAAGCCGCCAAAACCGATAGCAAAAGCAACACCAAGCTTTACTTCGTCGATTTCTACACCTCTTGGTGTGGCTGGTGCAAGAAGATGGACCGCGAAACATTCACCAACCCCGTAGTGGCCAAAATCCTCAACACCTACTACCTCCCTGTCAAGTTCGATGCAGAGGGCAACTCCGAATTCTCCTGGCACGGCACCAAATACAACAATCTCGAGGTAGCCCCGGGAGGTCGCCGCTCCACCCACAGCTTTGCCAAAGCCGTCCTCGGCGCTCAAATGGGTTTCCCCTCTTTCTGCATCTTCAACTCCGACCAGTCCAAACTCACCATCATACAAGGTTACCAAAGTGCCAACGACCTCATCGTCATGCTTTGGTATTTTGCCTCTGGCGATAACAAACGGTATCCCTTCGACAAATACCGCCAAATCTTCGACAAGGATATACGCCCCTCTATGAATGCCAAACTCGGCATCAAGTAAACTCTCCTATCTTCTATGTTCATCGTTTCACCATTTAAACACACATCGCCATGAGTCTGTTTAGTAGAAAAGAGAAAAAGGAGTCCCTCGACTCCGGTCTCAATAAAACCAAAGAGAGCCTGTTCGCCAAGATTTCCCGTTCCATTCTCGGCAAATCCACCGTCGACGACACCGTTCTCGACAATATCGAAGAGAGCCTGATTACCTCCGACGTCGGGGTCGAAACCACTCTCAAAATCATCGACAAACTGCAAGAACGCATCAAACGCGACAAATACATAAGCACCAGCGAGCTCAACTCTATCCTCCGGGCCGAAATCGCCACCCTGCTCCGCAAACACGACGGCCTTTTCCCCGAAGATTTCGACTCCCCTCTGCCACACAAACCCTATGTGGTTCTCGTGGTTGGGGTCAACGGTGTGGGCAAAACCACCACCATCGCCAAACTTGCCTATCAATACAAACTCGCAGGCAAGAAAGTCATGCTCGGTGCCGCCGACACCTTCCGCGCAGCCGCCGTCGAGCAGCTGCAACTCTGGGCCGACCGCGTGGATGTGCCCATCGTGCAACAAGGCATGAACGCCGACCCCGCCTCCGTGGCCTACGACACCCTCCAATCCGCCATCTCCAAGGATATGGATGTTGTTCTCATCGACACCGCCGGACGTCTCCACAATAAGGTGGGCCTGATGAACGAACTGGGCAAAATCAAGAAAGTGATGCAGAAACTCCTCCCCGATGCTCCTCACGAGATACTCCTTGTCCTCGATGCCAGCACCGGCCAGAATGCAATCGAACAGGCCAAACAGTTCACCGCCGCCACCGATGTAAACGCCCTCGCCCTCACCAAACTCGACGGCACTGCCAAAGGCGGAGTCATCATCGGCATAAGCGACCAATTCAAGATTCCCGTCCGCTATATCGGCTTGGGCGAGAAGATGACAGACCTCCAAGTATTCAATGCCGACGAGTTTGTAGCAAGCCTCTTCGATTAAGTCACTCCCCGTTTCCACACAAACGGATTCCACTTTAATGGACATCCTCCCATCCATTAACAACATCTTGATACATGAAAGTCAACATCATCACCCTCGGCTGCAGCAAGAACACCGTCGACTCCGAGAATATGGCCGGCCTACTGCGCAACGCCGGACACCAAGTCTTTTTCGACCGCCAGCAAAACGATGCCGATATGGTCATCATTAATACCTGCGGCTTCATCGGTGACGCCAAAGAAGAGTCCGTCAACACCATTCTCGAGCAGATAGAATCCAAAAAGTTCTTCAACCGCCGCCATTCCCGCGATGGTCGCCAGCGTCGTCTGGTAGTAATGGGCTGTCTGGCCCAACGCAACGGCGACGAGTTGCCCGACCTTCTGCCCGAAGTGGACGAGTGGCACGGAGTGCCCGACCCCAAAGCCACCATCCCCTGTGCCGACATCCTCTCTAACCACCTCCCACACCATCCCATAAGCGTACCCCGCTGCATCAGCACCCCTTCCCACTATGCCTATCTCAAAATAGCCGAAGGGTGCAACCGCAGCTGCTCCTATTGCGCCATCCCCAACATCCGCGGCCATCATGTCTCCCGCCCCATCGACCAATTGGTGGACGAAGCACGCTATCTCGTCAGCCAAGGTGTCAAGGAGCTGATTGTCATATCACAGGACACTACCTATTATGGTCTCGACCTCTACGGCCGCCGCGCCCTCGGCCAACTGCTCGAACGGCTCGCCACCGAATCCGGTGCCCAGTGGATTCGCCTCCACTACACCTACCCCTCCTCTTTCCCCATCGACGCCATCCAGGTAATGCAGCGCTACGAAAACATCTGCAACTATATCGACATCCCCCTGCAACACATCAACAGCCGCATCCTCTCCTCCATGCAACGCGGCATCGACCGCGAAGGTACACTACAGTTGCTCAGCCAGTTCCGCACTCTCCTCCCCGATGCAGCCATCCGGACCACCCTTATTGTGGGCTACCCTGGCGAGTCTATTGAAGAGTTCAACGAACTGAAAGAATTTGTCCAACAGGCACGGTTCGACCGCATGGGCTGTTTCGCCTATTCGGCCGAAGAGGGCACTCCAGCCGACAGTCTGGCCGACGACATCCCGCAAGAGGAGAAAGAACGCCGTGTCAGCGAACTCATGGCCATCCAGGAACAAATCTCTCTCGAAAAAAACGAAGCCCGCGTGGGCAACAACTACCGTGTGCTCATCGACCGCCATGAAGGCGAATACTATATCGGCCGCACCGAATACGATAGCCCCGAAATCGACGACGAAGTCCTCATCCCCGACAACCACCGTCTCCTTATCGGCGAGTTCTATCAAGTTCACATCACCCAAGCCCTCGAGAACGACCTCTACGCCGAACTTATTGATTAAGGTGACTTCTATTAAAAACAGCAGCCCCGCACCACATTTCTATGGCACGGGGCTGCTTTCAGTTTTTGCATTTCATGAACTACCCGGCATCCGGGAGCCATCCGTCATGCACCAACCTTAAGGGTTGACATGGGCAACCTCAACGTCATTGCTCGTCGGGGTAAGGTACAGCTCCTTGATTGTTCCGCCATACGAGAGGATTGCCTCCTCCTTCTTGGTCTGGGTCTGGTACTGAGCCAAGATGCCATTACTCACCAAAAAGCGTTGTGAAGACACCTTGGTCATGCCAGCCTCACGGCGGCTATGAATCCACACAATGGCGCCATCCACCATCCCCGAAGAGGCCAGACATCCGTCCACCGAGCTGAACCCGACAGCCTGAGCCGTGTCGCGCAGCAAAGTCACCTCGTCTTCGCGGTCCAGCACCAAGTCGGTAGCCTTAATCACCACACGGGGTATCGAGGTCACCGCATCCAGAATCTGGTGTGCCACAAACACCGTAATCTTGTCGCCGTTGAGGAAATCCTCGTTGTTGGCAAGCACAGCTGTTGAGAACTCCTTGACGGTGGTGTCGTTGCCGATAACCAGGTCACCCAATTGTACACTGGTCTTACAAATGCCACCTTCTCCCATCTCTGCCGCAATGCTCGGCAGCGAGCCGCTGGTCACCTGATAGCCTGCCACAACACAACCGCCCTGTCGCGCCTCCTCCTTGGTCAAATAGACCTCGGGGTTGCCAACATTTACTCCGACAAACATCTGGTAGTCGGACACACAGCGTTCGCGGTTCTCGAAACTCGGATGCAGATAGCCGGCAAAAGCCTGATACAGGTTCACCAGATTTGCCCATTGCACCCTGCGGCTCATCTGCGCATACGAACCCTTGCTGACCGACTTCTTTGCGGCCATCTGGCTCACCACGGTCATGCCGTCACGTTGTGAGTACTTCCAGTCGCCAACCTTTCCACTCATGCGAGTGTTGATTCCTGACAAAATAGCCATAATATTATACTCATCCTGTCCCGCCCGGTCCTTAGTCGGGTTTGTTAGTGGTCCAGGAGCCGCTCCGGGCTATTGTCTCTCCCGAATCGACGGTGCAAAAATAGCACCATCATTCAAGACCCTCGCCCCAACCCTCCCCAACCGTAACATAACCCCTCCTAAAGTCGTTTTCCATCCCATAACTACATCTATTCTCTTCTGCACACCCTTCATTTCCGGCACAAAACAACACACTTTTACTCCCTCCACACCATTTTTCACTCACTGAGAAACCAGAAGAACCCGCAAATACTGGTTTTATTGATGCAATCTCTTTTGCGGATTTAGACTATCTTATGACCAATTATGATGGTGTTATTTCAGAAGACGGCTTTGTGGTGGTTTCTTTTCTTGAAAACAACGTCTATAAAGTCTGCGATCTTTTTTAGGATGTTTCAAAAGTCCGAAGGACTGAAAGATAATAGGCGGGGGCGCAAGCCACCGTACTTTTGGGCGATAAAACAAAGCCCTGAAAGGGCGACAGATAACCGTCATTGCAGATGTTCCTGTCTGTGTTTGTTGTGTCGGATTTGCAATCATGAGCGGTCGATAGATTCTTGATTAACAGTTGCCCGTTGATAATAAGGCGGTGTCGAGCATGCTTAAGATAGGGTAATGGCGTTATCAAAAGAAACGCCCTATAGCCGTGAAATTAGATGACATAAAATACCGAGCACCGGAGTTGGTGAGAATCATACCCGATGAAGTATTGTCGCGTCTTGCGACAGACACAAAAGTCGACTACTATAGCAAGGTCTTAAGCGGGGAACGGATGTTCCATCTGCTTCTGTACGCATTCTGCATGACGGACAGGATAAGCCAACGACGTGTCGAAACAATGTTCAACAGCCAGCAGTTCAAGACACTCTTCGATTATGCAGAAGGGATGACGGTTAGCCGTAGCTCCATCTCCACAAGGCTGTCGAAAATGAATGTGGAGTTCTTTGAGAAAGCCTATGAGTATGTGTATGCCGAGATGTCCGCGCTGTACACGGAAGAAGAGCTTGGGAAGAAACAGCTTGTGCGGGTGGACAGCTCGATGGTGGCGGAAGCATGCAACAAACTCAAGAAAGGGTTTTCGGTCGGGAAAAAGCCGAACAAGGGAGCGAGCCGCAAGCGGGTAAAGCACACAATGGGGTATGACGGCTTCGCAGTGAAACTGGCCGACATCTTCTCTGACCCGACCTATCTCAGCGAGGACAGAGCAATGCCCGCCGTCGTCACAGAAATGATAAAGAAGGACAAAGACCACACGAACATCTACGTTCTTGACCGCGGCTTTGCGGCAGTATACAACTATGAAGGCATCACCGAGAGGAACGCAGTATTCATCGGCCGGCTCAAGACGGGATGCAAAATGGAAGTGGTACGCAGCCTGATGAGAGCAGGCACTGAGAAGAATCTCGGGAAACTGGAACTGACTGACGATTTGGAGGTGAAACTGTATGACAGGGGATCCAAACAGTTTACGGAAAGGACGTACCGGGTTGTCAAAGCCAGATTCAAGGAGCCTCGCGACACCACGCGCAGCAGTGCCAAAGGGAAACACCCTCGGGTTGAGAACGACATATATTTCATCACCAATGACTTCGACCTGTCCACGCAAGAAATCGCGGAGGCCTATCGCAGACGTTGGGACATTGAGGTCTTCTTCCGTTTCCTGAAACAAGAACTCAATTTTTCGCATTTCCTTTCCGTGAGTGAGAACGGACTGCGCATCATCCTGTATATGACACTTATCACTGCGGTAATGATAATGATATACAAACGCAGAAATGGAATGGGTTATTCGGAGGCCAGGTTCACGTTCCGCATAGAGATGTCAGACTACATCATGGTACTGGGCATATTCCTATCCGGTGGTGATACCTCGAAATACGCCCATCGCTATAAGATTCGAGACAACGTACCCTCGGTACCTCACAAATCTTTCGACCGCTCATGATTGCAAATCCAGCCCAACGAGAAAAACAAGGGGATAATGAGCATCAGCCACAACGGAAATTGAGGGAGTATTATACAACAAAGGGATACCGAACATCTGCCACGATGGAAAAAGCTTTTATGT
>ONQD01000035.1 GCA_900319865.1 uncultured Bacteroidales bacterium
CCCGCTCCAGCTTCTCCGCATCCGGGATGCCGTTCCCTTTCATGAAGAGTTTCAGCCCGAGCTCTGCCCTGGCCAGAACATCCTCTTCGTATACGCGGCTGCGAAGCGCCAGTTCCTTCTTGCAGCTGTCGACGATCCTCGGAATGTCACCAAGATGATCATCCATACGCCCCAGAATGATATTTCTGTAGTAAGAGAGGGAAGCGGAAAACACAAGAACCGCGATCAGCAGAAAGACACCCAAAGAAAAGGCGCAAAGCTTTTTCCCGGTCTTTCCCAGCAGAAGGGCTTTGATCCCATCAGAAGAATTTGTCATTGCCAGCCTCCTTCGAAGAATTACAATCATACTAACACAGTTTCCTGATGATTTCCACCGCAGAATGACAAAACCGCTCTATTCAATC
This sequence comes from uncultured Bacteroidales bacterium, assembly GCA_900319865.1. Classification (GTDB taxonomy): domain Bacteria; phylum Bacteroidota; class Bacteroidia; order Bacteroidales; family P3; genus Colimorpha. The sequence continues at coordinate 405 of ONQD01000035.1, forward strand.
TCCAACGCCCCATACCGCAGGACAAATATGCGTTTCTGTGTCTGCTTTCACGAAAATCCTGTTGAACGGAGCCAGGCTATTTGATATACTGCAAGAAAATAATCAGAATCCCGATCAAGGGGGATGGATGCCTTGGGGGACACCCGAACAGAAAACAGAGAAATCAACTATGTCAACGACCCGGTAGGAAAGCTTTATCGACGGCTGCTGCCATCGGCCATCGGATCGCTTCTGACCGCCACGGTGGCGTCGCTCATTGACGTCGTCATACTCAGCTACTTCCTTGGACCGTCCATGCTGGCGGTGGTGGAGCTGTGCATGCCCGTATACATGCTGGTCAATACGCTGGCCATGCTCATCTCCTCCGGCGCAGCTACACTGTACGCCCATTTTTTGGGTGAAGGGGACCGGAAAGAGGCGCTCTGCTGGTTCTCTGCCTCTACAATCCATATGCTCATCTGCGGCAGCGTGCTGATGCTGGCAGGACTGCTGCCCATGTTCCAGACCGAGACCGTACACAGCCTCGTCAACTACTTCATCCCCTTCTACAACTCCATACAGGTGATGGCCGACGTCTTCGCACATTCGCTCAACTGGACCGCCCTGCTCATCACCCTCGGCTCCAACATCGTCTACACCGGCATAGCCATCTGGGGTCTCACCCGCATGTTCAACAGCGAGAAAGTAATGTTCTCAAGATAACCCTATCCCTTCTATCAATTCTATCAAATCTATCCCTCCATGAAAAACCTCAAACTCTATATCGCCATAGCCTACGGCCTCGTCTGGGCCGCAGGTGGGGCATTATATCTTTCCAATAGCCTTGTAGCAGCCTATCCCGGTGCGAGTACACTATGGATGTCGGTCTGCATGTTTTTCCCCCTGATAGCCACCCTCATCTGCCAGAAAGCATCCAAGGAACCCCTGCTCCGCAACATCGGCATCAGTTGGAAAGTCAACCGCTGGTGGTTCGTCGGCTGGTTCACCTTCCCCGTTATCGCGCTGCTCACGCTGCTGTTCACCAACTGGATTAGTGGCATCGACACCCACACCGAAGCCATGCTGACGCTCGGCCAGTCCATGCCCGTCGGTCCTGCGGGAGCTACGGCCATTACCCTCCTCTCGGGCATGTTGGCAGGTGTCACCATCAATGCCCTCTTCGCCTTCGGCGAGGAAATAGGCTGGCGCGGATACCTGCTCAAACAGTTCGAGGGCAAAAACTTCCTCACCTCTGCCATAGTCATCGGAATCATCTGGGGGTTGTGGCACGCACCGCTCATCCTACTCGGGCACAACTACCCGCAGCATCCCCAATGGGGCGTCCTCATGATGGTGGTGGTGTGCATACCCATGAGCTTCATCATCCAGTATTTCCGCGTCAAGAGCGGCTCCGTCATCGTGGCGGCCATCATGCACGGCACCTGCAACGCAGTGGCGGGTCTGACAATGCTCTTTGTCAGCCTTGACAAATACAACGACCTCATCGACGGTGCCACCGGCCTTGCCGGCATCCTCGCCATGCTAGTGGTCGCCCTTTGCATCTTCCTCTTCGACCGCTACGTCACCCGCGACCGCATCTGCTCCTCTCCCATCGCCCTTCACCACGAAACAACTCCCCCGCAACATACTATCCACCCCAACGGTGAAGAAAAGCTTAAGAAGTAATTATTAAAAGCTTAACAGTAAGCGAAGGCGGACAGAACCCGAAGCTATGGTGAAACCATACTGAAACAAAAAACGGACGGATGTACAATAAAAGACCCTGGATGCCGTTAACGAAAGGTATGAAACAAAAACCACATCTACAAGTTTCACCACATCGTGCCCTGCTGGTATTGACAATAGTGTTCGTGCTGGCAGGGATGATGGCTTCGTGCAGTCCCAAGGGGGTACACATGCCTAAACACCGCAAACGCCGCAACTGCAATTGTCCTACATTCTCAATGTCCACTCACCCAACCCTACCCAATAACCTCACCGTTTATGTCGCCTCAAGAGATAGACAATTATAAGAAAACACTTGCTCATTACCTACCTCCCGCGGCGGTCGACAACGTTTTCGACTTTCTCAACAGCAACAGCGTTTATCTCCATATCACCCGCCAAAGGCGCACCAAACTGGGCGATTACCGCTGCATACAGCGCAACCACAACTATCACGAAATAAGTGTAAACGGAGACCTCAACCCGTATTTCTTCCTATTGGTGCTGGTTCACGAGATGGCCCATCTCAATTGTTTCCTGCATCATGGCAACCGCGTCCAGCCCCACGGCCACGAGTGGCAGGACGAATACCGCCAACTGATTCGGTTCTACCTTCCCTACTTTCCCGAAGAGGTGCAGGTGCTGCTCAAAAAGTATATCGGCCATCTGCCCCTCAACCGCGCCATGGGCAAAGAGGTAGAGAAACTGCTGCATCACTACGACCCCGACTATGACGGCACCGAGCAAACAATTCTCAACGAACTTGCCCCAGGCACACGGTTCCATATCGAGGGGCAGTCCTCACATCATTTCCAGTCTATCGAAAAGCGGCGCACACGGTGGATTTGCGTCGAATTGGCATCGGGAAAGCGGTTTCTTGTGTCGGGCACAGCACCCGTGGTGGTGGATCCCTGAATAATACGCTTGCCTACGCAAATCATTACCGGGTGCCTTCAAGCATCGGAACAAACATAGCGTCACCATGTTTTTCTATTCGCCACTGGTCGGGCGACTCCCCATCCTTATACACTTTTACCATTTCCTGCTGCTCTTCGCCCACAGGTATCACCATGACGCCGCCCACTTTGAGTTGCTTCATCAATCCTTCGGGTATGTTAGGGGCACCGCAGGTGACAAGAATGCGGTCGTACTTGTAGTCCTTCAACTCGGGTATGCCGTTGAAGCTGTCGCCCAGATAGCACCGTGCCGTGTAGCACAACGAGGCGAGCAGGGCCTTGGTTTTGTTGTAGAGAGCCCGCTGCCGCTCCACAGTATACACGCGTGCTTTCATTTCGCACAACACAGCTGCCTGGTAGCCGCTACCCGTTCCCACCTCGAGCACAGTCATATAGGGTTCGACTTCGAGCAGTTGTGTCTGCAATGCCACCGTATAGGGCTTGGAGATGGTTTGGCCACAGTCGATGGGCACGGCGCAGTCAATGTCGTAGAGCATATTGTCCAGCAGTGTGTCGCCACAAAACCAATGGCGGGGCAGTTTGAGCATGGCTTCAAGCAGCGCTCGGTTGGTAATACCCCGCTGGCGCAGTTGTTCCACCATGCGGCGACGCCAGGCTTGATATTTAGGCAAATCGGGTTGCATTTATTCTATTCCTCTCTTGTAGTGAGTTCTTTTAATCGTTTTATTGTTGTCGCGTCCCTTCGGGACGCTTCTTTTCTTTGGCAGTCACCCTGAAGTGACCATGAACCTGAGCGATGTCATCTATAGTCCTTCCCCCATAGGAGCGGGATTCAGAAAAACATTTTCGGCAAATAGTACCAACTATCATTAATCATGTTTCCACCCCTGGGCCCGCAATTCGATAGTGCTGTTCTGCGGGGTCACCATCACGGCGGGTGTACCTTGTTCGGTAATATGGCCAATGATATGTATTTCGGGGTTGTCTTTTATCTTGGGGTAGTCGCTCTGCTGAATGGTGAAAAGCAACTCATAGTCCTCCCCGCCGTTCAGTGCGTTGCTGACGGGCAGCATGTTCTGGCTCATCTCGGAGCAGACGCGGGTGGTCTGGTAGTCGATGGGGATGCGTTCCTCGTACACCTCGCAGCCGCAACGCGACTGCTTGCAAATATGGAGTAACTCGCTAGCCAGTCCATCGCTCACATCAATCATCGAAGTGGGCACTATTTCTTTCTCGGCCAAGAGTTTTACAATATCCACACGGGGTTCGGGCTTCAGATAGCGTTCCAGCACATAGTCGTAGCTGTCCAGGTCGGGTTTGAAATCGGGGTTGGCCTGATAGGTCACCTTCTCACGTTCAAGCACCAACAGGCCACTATAGGCACTGCCCAGATCTCCGCTCACACAAATCAAATCGTGAAGGCGGGCACCGCTGCGATAAGCTATCTTGTCGCTGTCCACTTCGCCGATGGCCGTGACCGAAATAACCATGCCCACCTGGCTCGACGAGGTGTCGCCCCCAACCAAGTCCACATCATACCGCTCGCAACACAAACGGATGCCGGCATACAGTTCCTCCATCGCCTCCACCGAGAAGCGGTTGCTCACCGCTATACTCACCAACACCTGCCGGGGTGTGGCATTCATGGCACATATATCGCTCAGGTTTATGGCTATAGCCTTATATCCCAAATGGCGCAGGGGCGTGTAGGTCATGTCGAAATGAATGCCCTCCACCAGCATGTCGGTGGTCACCACAGTTTTCTTCTTCCCGGTACCCAGCACAGCACAATCGTCGCCCACTCCCTTCACTGTCGACTTGTTGAATCGGGCAAAACCATCCGTAAGGCGTTCTATCAATGCAAATTCTCCCAAGGTCTCCAGTTCCGTGCGACCTTCTTGATATTCCAAATGTTCCATCGTTAATAATTATAAAATTGATGCAAAGGTACACAATTTTTTCCATACCCGCGGCGTTATTTGTAAAATCTTTTGAATAGCTCGATGTGAATTGTACTAACAGTCACATGATAATTCTTATAAACAATAAAATACATTTATCATGAAAAAGATTTTTCTTTCATTGATTACCGTTGCAGCACTGCTTATGTGCAGCTGCGAAAAAGAGAACGTCACCCCTAGTGGCGGCGGCGGCACCAACCCCGACCAACCTGTCATCGACATCACCCCCTATCTGGGCAAGTATTTAATGACACGCCACACCGACCTTTCCATCTCGGTTCTCAACATGTTCACCTTCCCACTCGACCGCGACCTTGATGTGGAAGTGGTCACCGTAAAGAAAGACCCCGCCGTGCAACATGGCCTCATCATCACCAACAACGATGCCTTATACCTGCGTGGTGTGGTCGACACCAATGGCCTCCATCTGCAAAACGACACCATTTCCATCAACATCGACACCACTATCGCCAGCGTGCCCGTCAAATTTGCGGCCAGCGTCAGCATGACTCACCCTGTAATCCAACCCCCTGTCAACGGCAGAATGGAATGGACCAGCATTGCCAGCGGCTCCGCTTCTACCTCCGTGCTGGGCATGCCTGTCAGCGCCACCATCACGGGCAACATGCTTTACAAGACCGTTATCAGCAACAATTAGTTGTTCTATCACTTCCAACATGGACACTCCCTTCCCGGGGGTGTCCTTTTTTTGTATCCTTTCAACGTTCTATTTGTTGCAATCCGGATAACGGCGGCGTTGTATCACCATGAAGAGACATACGGACTGCCACCGCGAGTCCCCTCTTCAGAGAGGGGTACGGCGAAGCCAGGGGGTATGTATCTCAAAACGAATGAAAGAAGTCCTTGTGTAAATTGGTCTTTTGTTATTTATGCTGGCTCCGCCAGCGGCATACATACCCCGCCACTCGTGTGGCTCCCCTTTAAAAAGGGGACGCTGCCGCCATGACGCTTGTATTCTATATCGGGAAACGAATAATGGCAGACCGAACCAGGAATGATGACGAAAAATGGAAATATGAACCCACAATTATGAGATACAATAAAAAAGGGTGCCCCAGTGGGGGACACCCTCGTAGGTTTATGCTATGAATTAGCAGTTTGTCTTATTTGCTATTGGCAGGAACATAGTCCTTAACCAAACGGACGGAATAAGAATAGTATCTCACACGTTGACTGCAGCCACCGTTGTTTGAGTTGGAAACAACATAGTAATAAGCATTCATAGAGCTCGAGTTTGTAGCTGTCCAATAACTTCCATCATCTGTATGTCTACCAGACTCGGTTCCCCAATGGTAGCCTGCTGCGGGTAGGAAAATGGCACCTGCCGCCTCCATTTTCTCCCATTCAGAAACAGTGTATACATTGCTGTTCCAGCTTTGAGTGGCACCAGGGACAAATTCGAGACCCTCAGGCACCGTCCAATAGTCAGGCAGAATAATTACACCATGAACGTTATTGACAGTACCAACGCCACGTTTTCCGCCGGCACGCTTGCCCGCATTGCCAACAAGATAGTTCAACTGCTCACGGGTCAATGTACGCCATAATCCAGCTTGGTTGCCACCATTGGAAATGGCATTGTACACGCCCCAGTCAGAATTTGCATAGTCACCAGTCAAAGAAAGTCTGGCATTTGTGCCATTGAGAGGACCATAACCGTAGCCTGTAGAACTATTTCCATTACCAGCATTTTGGTCGGTTGGCAAGTAGAATTCATTGCCATTGTCCCAACCACTGGTGCCCCAGCCAAAGAGGTCTTTCCAACCACTATGATTGAAGGAATATTGCTCAGGAGCGAAACGCCAGGTGTTGCTGGCTGCAGAATACTGCAGATTGCCCGAAGAAATCCACACTTGCTCAGTTGCGCTAATTGAGTACAGACCCCAGATACCGCCTTCAGGAGGTATGGGCATGTTTACATTTTGGAAACTGAGAGTGCTGTATTTGCTACGAACTATTGCAATTTCAGCAGAGATGTGTTTCTCAACACCATAACCTGCATCAAGGATGTTAATCTGCAAATCGCCGTAATTACCAGCAGGCATAATAACATAGAAATCCTTGCCGTTGGTGATGTCCTGCGGAGTGGTGCAGATAAGAGTGGTAACGGTGTCACCATTGCCAGCATAAGAGATAGCGGGCACTTCACCACTGTTGTCAATGTTATAAGTACCATTGATTTGAGTGTGAGCAATCACTTGGATGCGGCTCACCGTTGCATTGGACTGCTGGAGATGGATTTTCAGCACGCCACAGAGGTTTTTGAAAGCCAAGTTCTCATCGTTCGACTTAGCATACATCGGGAAGTTGGTCAGGCTGCCGTCCATAGTAACCTGCTCAGCGGGGAGGGTGAAGCTGGTTGCGCTGTTGCCCAAAGAAGCAGGGTAGATAGCGCAGTAGGGCCACCCCTGAGCGGGCTGACCGTTCGCGGTTAGAATAGCGGTAGTAGGATCGCTGCTCTCGGGCTGGGCGGTATAGGTGCCGCTCTGCTCAAGGCCGTAGATAGTCACCTCGTCACCGGCAACCCACTCAATGTTGGTGCCGTTGAGGGTGGTTTTAGAGTTGTCGTTAGCACTGGTCTCCATTGTAGCACGGAACTGCATGGAGTTGGTCTTCTCTTCTTTTTTGCACGAGGTCAGGCACAAAGCAACTGCCATAACCGCCGTAAAACATACAAAAATCTTTTTCATTTCTTGTTTGCCTTAAGTGTTAGTTTTACATGTGTTGATTTGGAGGGTTCGACGTTTAGCTCACCACATAGGTGTTACCGCTGTCTTCCAACTGTTCGTTGCTGTTGCTGTTGGCAGGCTGGCCTTCGCTGAGCAAAAAACCTTTTTCCACGCGAGCTACAAGCACTTCGACCATGGGTGCAGTGTACTGCATTTTGTTAATTGTCTTCATTTTGGTTGTTTGAAATGATTTTAGTTAATAATTGGGTTAATTGTTCTCTTTTTTTTGAAATATGTTTTACACAGCAAAACCCTAAAATCCCATTCAGATTTTACATGTATTTTACATATTTTCGAATTGCAAAAATACACATTTTTCTGTAATTAGAAACAAAAAAACGAACATTCACTCAATTATATATATATATATATGACAACCAATATGTTACGATGTATATTTTTTATCTATTATTGGAATACACCATGCAATTAATGGCCATTTTCGAGGTGTTAAAGCTTTTTTCCGTTTAAATTAAATACAAAATACCGACACGGTTTTAACAATTCGAAAGCCTCGTGAAAGCAACGTCTCAATGACAACGCACCGACATATCGCAAAGTGATGGTATAAGGCATCCTTCACATAGCTTAGACACCCGGAATGGGGAGTGTGCATCAATAACCTGTTGATTGAAAAACGACACATGCAGAATAAAAAAAACAGGCCTTTCGACCTGTTTGTAGATTTCCTTGGGTGGGAGGTGGGGCTCGAACCCACGACCTCCAGATCCACAATCTGGCGCTCTAACCAGCTGAACTACGCCCACCGTGTTGATTGGGAAATCGGCTGCAAAAGTACTAACTTTTTCTGACATGACAAAATTTTATTTCAAAAAAAGTTGTATCTTTGCCTTATGATATCCAAGAACAAACTAAAGGAACTATCTGTATATAAGCAACAAAAGCGATGTGAAGAGGCCTCTGTTTTTGTTGTTGAAGGAGTTAAAATGTGCAATGAGGCATTGGCCGCAAATGCCCCAATCCGGGTGGTGTGCGCAACAAATTCGTGGCTTTCGCAACACCCAAATCTCCCCAATCAAGCAGAAATATATGAAATAGAACAAGATAACCTTTCTCGCATCAGCAACATGTCTGCCCCGAACGAGGTTTGGATGCTGTTAGACCGCAACTTAAGTAATTTTCCTAAAGGCAATAAACTCACTCTCGCTATCGACCATTTGCAAGACCCAGGCAACATAGGCACCATTATCCGTACTGCCGACTGGTTCGGTGTGCGGCGCATTGTGTGCAGCGCGGACACGGTGTCTTGCTACAACAGCAAGGTGGTGCAAAGCACTATGGGCGGCATTTTCCGCACCGAGATTCTCTATACCGACCTCCCTTCCTATCTTGGCAATTGCGGATTGCCGGTATTCGGCGCACTGCTCGACGGTGAAAACATCTGGAGCGGACACAACTCATTGTGGCTGCCCGCCGAGGGGGCTGTTCTGGTGGTCGGCAACGAGAGCCGCGGCATCAGTACCGAAGTGCAACTGCACATAACCCACCGCGTCACCATTCCCAACCTGGGAGGCACCGCCGAGTCGCTCAACGCATCGGTTGCCTGCGCCATCCTCATAGCCCAGTTGCTGCAACCCTCCATCAGCAATTAACCCAATTTGGTCATTAGGCCGATGTTTCAATCATTCTTGTCTTTTTCGGGGTCTGTTTAACCCTCTTTGAGGTGAGTTATAGAAGTCCCGTACTGTCTTTTACTGATTCAGTGAGTAGCTCGATGTAGCACGGGGAGTTTCCAATCCTGCTGAAGAGGCTATTCGGGTTCGCCTTAGGTTCGCTCCGGGGGGCGGACCTAGAGCGAAGGCAGAGCGAACCTACAGCGAACCTACATCAGTAGATTTTCGATTGCTAATCTGCAACCCTAATGACCGATTTGGGATTAATCGCTGTCAAGGTCTATCTACATGGATTTAATATTTCTGCGAAGAGGTTTATAAATCAAGCAGTCTTACTTTCTTCTCCCTTACCTGAGAACCAGCTTCCGGGTATACACGCCCTTTGCACACGAAAGCCGAACCCAATACATGCCGCGAGGCAATCCCGCCATCGTTAGAGTCTGCACGCCCGAACCAACAGGCTTCCGCCAAATCTCATGCCCGGTAATATCGTACAGAACAAGTGTTCCCTCCGCCATTGCTCCAATGCCAATGGCACACTGCACATACTCCTTGGCCGGATTGGGATAGAGTTTGAATGTCTCCGCATCGTCGGCCAGTGCTGCAGATAGCGGCAGCGGTGATTCCATCGCCCTCCCGAAGTCGGGAATGCCATAGCCCTGATGCAAGTCCACTTGATGGGCCATGCTGCCCCAACTGCGCACACTGTCGCATAGCTGGTCAGGATCCAGGTGTGGCAGTCGTTGCCACAAACAGGCCATCATGCCTGCCATTATGGGTGCCGAAAGCGAGGTGCCGTTGTTCCAGCACCAACCTCCCGTGGCTGCCGCCACAGCCACATGAACGCCCATCGCCACCACATCGGGCTTTACCCTCTGGTCGGCCGTCGGGCCATACGAGCTGAAAGCGGCCGTATTCCCGTCGCTGTCCACCGCCCCCACCGACAACACACGGCGTGCATCGGCCGGGACATTGAGGTGCTGGGGGCTGGCGAGTCCTTCGTTACCCACCGAATTGACCACCAGCATACCACGCGACACCGCAATATCGGCTGCCACCGACATAGGGGCCGTTCGGCCATCCAGCTGGTCGGGAGTGTAATTCTGAAGCGAGTCGTCAAATTGGTAGTAGCCCAGCGAGGTGGTGATGATGTCGGCCCCCAGGCTGTCCAGATACTCGGCTGCGGCAATCCAGTTATATTCCTCAAGGCGTGTTTCGGCAATAGGGTTCTCGGTGCGGCACAGCACATACGAGGCTCTTGGGGCAGTGCCCACATAGATGCCCGGCAGGTAGGCCGCCATTGTGCTGAGCACATGGGTGCCGTGAGTATGCATTGCATACACATTGCCATCCTCCCACACAAAGTCGCGTACAGCCAGCAGCCGATGTTCTTCGTTCATCGCCCCGAAAGCCTCTCTCACATCCACGCCCTGAAATCCGGCATCGCACACCCCTATCACCATTCCCTCTCCGCTATAGCCGCCACTATGCAGCATGCACCCGTTCAGCTGTTTTATTTGAGGATAGCCGCCACCATAGTAGTCGGGGCCGTACAGACTATCGTATACATGTGCCGGATATTCCTCTCCCCAATCCCACAGCATGCTGTCGGGCATGTGGAGCGGTCCCTTCTCGCACAGCTGCACCGTCCGCACAAATGGCAACCCATACACATCTGCCATCATATCCCTCTCCGCCGCGAACACCACAACTCCGTTAAGCCATTTGGTTTGATACTGCACCCTCAGCCCCATTTCGCGCAACGCCTCAATATAACGGCTGCACACCGGAAGGTCGAGACTGTCGACCTCTATGTGCTGACGCGCCCGCCGCTCCAGGGCGCGCGGCCCGAGATAGGCCGACGGGTTGTCGAGGCTGTAGGTGGTTTGCCCCTTGTCGGTAAAACCAACCCAGTATTTATACACATCCTGTGCCTGCACCGCAACGGCGGCCATAAGCAATACGGCAAAAAACACTCTTTTCATGCTGCCGTCACTTAACTGTCATCTTGGCCATAAATCCGCCTCCGGGTGCCAGATGCACCTGCAGCGCTTTCTGTGTCCCTTGCATCTTCTCCACACTGTAACGGTAGTCCGAGCCCTTGCGGTTGGCGTTCACCCCGTCGCTATACAGCTCTATCCGTTCGCTGGAGCCCAACGTCGAGAGGTCAACCACAATGTCGCGCTCTGTCCAGTTGGTTATACCGCCCACATACCACGTGTTGCCTTTGCGGCGGGCGGTCACTATATACTCGCCCACCTCGCCCTGCAGCACTCTTGTCTCGTCCCACACCGTGGGTATTCCTGTCACAAAACGGGTGTATTCGGGTTCTTTCTTGTAGTTGGTGGGCGAGTCGCACAACATGTTGAGTGGCGACTCCAGCACCACATACAGCGCCAGCTGGTGGCATCGGGTGCCTTGGCTCATCGGTTCGCTCCAGCAGGGACTGTAGCAGCCTTTGGCTCCGTTGTGCATCGCTCCCTGTGTGTAGTCCATCGGCCCGGACGTCTGGCGTATAAACGGCAGCTCTGTGTCGTACTGCACTTGGTTCCACGTTTCCGGAGCCCATTTCAGCTGTTCCAATCCCGCCACACCCTCAAAGTTGAGCACATTGGGATAAGTGCGGTTCAATCCCGCCGGCTTGAATGCTCCGTGAAAGTCAACCAGCAGATGGTATTTGGCGCACATATCGGCGGCCCGTTTATAGAACTGCGTCACCATCTGGTCGTCGCGGTCCATAAAGTCTATCTTGAATCCCTTGATTCCCATTTCACTATAGTGCTGGCACACATGCTCCATATCGCGGTCGAACGCATAATATCCGGCCCATAGTATCAGCCCCACATTCCGTTCCCGCGCATATTGCACCAGCATCGGCAAGTCTATCTCGGGCACCACCTGGAACAAATCAGCCTTCTTGTTCACCGCCCACCCTTCGTCCAGTATGACGTATTCTATGCCATACTGCGAAGCAAAGTCTATATAGTGCTTATAGGTGTCGTTGTTTATTCCGGCCTTGAAATCCACACCCCCAATGTTCCAGTTGTTCCACCAGTCCCACGCCACCTTGCCGGGCTTTATCCAGCTGAGGTCGGCCACCTTGCAGGGCTCTCCCAGCAAGTAGCTCATATTGTTCATGGCCAGCTCCGCACTGTTCTTGGCCACCATTGCTATGCGCCAAGGCAACACCGACAGTTTGTCCACTTTGGCAATGTATTCCTCGCGCTCTTTCACCAGCATCTGCAGGTTGTTGTGCCCGCCCTGCTCCAGTGTCTTGGGATAGGGTGCGTGCTCTCCCTCCAGCCGTCCGGCATCTCCCATCCCTTTCAGGTAGAGGCCGGGGTAGTCGGTAAGGGTAGACTCGGTGAGGCACACCTTCACCCCGTGGGGTGCATGCACCAGCAGCGGGAGGAAACAAAGGCGGCGCTCGTCAAGTTTGGACAATTGCGTGGTGGTGTACAAATTCTCGAACGACGACATATACTGTGTCTCGTGCCCCTTGTTGGCATCGAAACTGGTCACATAAGGCACTGTGGCCCTATAGTCGCCGGCAAAGTTATACTCCACCTTCTCGAACCGCACATTGCACGGCCGCAGCACCTCATAGCGGTACGCGATGCCTTCGTTATACGCCCTGAACACCACACAGAGGTCCTTGCCCACCTGCAACGTCAGTTCGTTGTAGCAATTCCGCATGGTCGCCTGTCGGGTAAACGGCGAGGGCACTGTCTCGTCCACAGTGCGTTTGGCCGACTTGCTGACGGCCATACTTCCGTTCACACCCTTGTCATACACGCGGTTCATCCCCAAATGCGAGGGCAGCATAATGGTCACTCCATCATACACTATGTCGTATGTTATTTCGTTCTCGGCTGTGGCCACAATATGGCTCACCAGCTTATTGTTTGGCGACTTCAGGGTGAATTGCTTCTCCTTGGCAGCAGCCTGCATGCCAAACCCCACCGTCAGCACAGCCATCAAAAGGCAACACAAAAAACGCTTCATATGCATATTGTTCTTTCGGGATTATTATGTCTGTTCTAATTCACACGCCTTGCCCCGTCGCCTATCACCACGGGAATAATCTTGCATTCGCGGTCAAACCGCTGCTTATAGTTGGCGGCAACCTCGGCCACAAAGGCATCATACAGCTCTTCGGACACCAAATTGATGGTGCACCCGCCAAATCCGCCTCCCATAATCCTGCTGCCCGTAACGCCGCAACGTCGGGCCTCATCCACCAGAAAATCCATCTCCTCACAGCTCACCTCATAGTCTTTGCTCAGCCCCTCGTGGGTTAGATACATCTGGCGGCCCACCTCGCGGTAGTCGCCCCGTTTCAGCGCCTCGCTCACGGCCATCACCCGCGCCTCCTCGCCCAGCACATAGTGGGCGCGCCTATAGTCGGTCGGGTCAAGTATCGGCCTCAACGCTTCAAGCCGCTCACGCGAACAATCGCGCAACGTCTCCACCCCGGCCCGCTCTGCCACCCGTTCGCAGCTCTCGCGGCGGTCGTTGTATGGCGAACCCACCAATATATGTTTCACACAACTGTTCACCAGCACCAACCTGTATCCTATCGGGTCCCACGGGAAATACTCATACTCTCCGCTCCGGCAGTCCAGCCGCACCAGGCTCCCCGCCTTGCCGTGCATCGAGATAAACTGGTCCATTATGCCGCACTTCACCCCCACATACTTGTGCTCAGTGTCCTGCCCCACACGCGCCAATGTCATCCGGTCCAATCCTCCGTCAAAAAGCTCGTTCAAGGCTGTGGCAAAACAACTCTCCAAAGCAGCCGACGACGACATCCCAGCACCCAGCGGCACATTCCCCGCATACACGGCATCAAAACCCGTTATCTCCACCCCTCGGGCCATCATCTCCCGCACCACACCGAACAAATAGCGCCAATGCGTCGTCTTGGGTCCCTCCGGATTGTCTATTGTGAACTCGAAAAAACCGTCCAAATCGAGGGCATACGCCCTCACCTTGCGCGTCTTGTTGGGGCAAACACAAGCCATGATGCATTGCTGCACAGCTCCCGGAAACACAAACCCACCGTTATAGTCGGTATGCTCACCTATCAAGTTAATACGGCCCGGAGCCGCAAAGCAAACGCCTCCCTTATAGCCGAACCGCTGCTCAAATTGTTTTTCAATCTCTTGAATATCCATATTCGGTAATCTTTATTTTTTCATTCTGCAAAAATACTAAAAAAACTCCACTTATGCAGTAATTGTAGCCCACAAAGACAGTTTTAACATTTAAACCACCTCCCGCCCCATCCCCTTTTACCCGAACCGACCCCTCGAATTGCCCCGTTAACCGATCCATCATTGGGGTATGTCCAGTGTAGGTTCGCTCTCCCAACCCCCAACCCACGTCCCACCTTCGTAGCCACATACTTTTTTCTTCCCTTCTGCGTTATCCCGACATGAACTACACCGATATCCTCTTCGACTTCGACGGTACATTGGCCGACACCCAACAGGGCATAGTGCGTACCGTGCAGGGCACCCTGCAACGCATGTCGCTGCCCGAGGCCGACCCCGCGGCCATTGCCAAAACCATCGGGCTGCCACTGGACGATTGTTTCCGACTGGCCACCGCCACCCCTCCCGACCGCATCAACGAAGCCACCAGCATATACCGCGACATATTCCCCTCGCTGGCACTCGACCACATAAGCCTCTTCCCCGATGTGCTGTCCACCCTCGCACTGTTGCAGCAATGCGGCGTACGCATGGCCATCGTGTCGTCACGTCACCACATGTCCCTCGACCCCTTGGTGCAACAGCTGGGCATTGAACGCTTCATCCCCCTTGCCCGGGTATTCGGCGAAGGCGACGACCACCTGCTCCGCCCCGACCAACGGCCCATGCGCCCCAAACCCGCTCCCGACCTCGCACTGCTGGCCATGCAGGTGCTGCACATCGAGGCTCGGCACACCCTCGTGGTGGGCGACACCGTTTTCGACCTCCAGATGGGTGCCTCGGCCGGATGCCACACCTGTGGCGTGAGCTATGGCAACCAGTCGCGCCCAAAGCTCGAAACCGCCCGTCCCGACCATATCATTGACCGCTTTGCTGACTTGGCCGCCTTGGTCTAACCCCTGCAGTCCGTCGACACCTCTCCCTTTTCCTCCCGTCCACACAGAGCTTGCCCCCTTGCCCCACAAAAATAAAGCACAACCCCCACGTGAGGAGTTGTGCCGTGCAATTATGAAAAAACACTTATTGCTGTCCAATAAAAAGTAAGAAACGGTGAAAAACCATCTATCAATTCTATCCCCCCCTATCCAATCTATCCCCTCTATAAATTCTATCCAATCTATCCCCTCTATCCACCGGCCCCCGCCTAATTCTCAATTCTCAATTCCCATGTCCCGCGCCCTCCGAGTCAAAGATATCTACACCGGCCGCCGTGCCCTCCTCGACGAGTCCGAGTACAACGACCAGGTCAAACGCTGGTCCGCTGCCACCCAGCGTCTCGCCAAACAGGCCGCCTCCGCCTTCCACCATGGCAAACGCCGCAACCGCACCTACCAGTCAGGCCCCAAGGCTGGCAAAACCGAACGCCGCCTCCGCAACACTGTCCAGTATAGCCTCAAAGCCTCCTACGGCGACATCGCCGCCATCGGCTTCCAGTTCGAGCGGCATGGCATCTTCCTCGAATACGGTGTTTCCCGTGGCCATTCCAAAAACGGCATCCGCCGCTCCATGTCCGACTGGTTCTCTGCCTCCCTCGACCGCCAGGAACGAAAACTTCTTGACATAGTTTCTGAACACCAAGCCGACAAATACCTACATACCTTCATGGGCATCAAAAAATAAAAACCCCTCTATAGCCTCTATCCTCCTCTACATTCCATTAATTTGTATTATTTAACAATAAAAATTCCCAATATAGGGGAATTATTTTGTATCTTTGCATCAAATATAAGTTATGGATATAATATTTGAAGATATAGATTTAGAGGAGCTTATCACCACTGGAAAGAACAAAAAATACAAAAAATATCAAAAGAATTCTGCTTTCCTCTCCAGTCTGGTCGATGTATATGGAATACTCTGCGCTGCCCCGAATGCCAATTCTCTATACAACATCAGCCACCTCCACTACGAACAGCTCAAATACGACTATAGTGGTCTCTGCTCCATGCATATTAAGAATGGCTACGTCGAACGCCTCATCGTTCGCGAAACCGACGAAGGACTCACATTGGTAATGATAGAATTAAACACAACACACTATGGAAACAAGAAATAACCCAGTACCCTTCATGGCCTCTCATCCTGGCAGGATACTGAAATCAGAACTCGACGAACGCAACATCAAACAGAAGGAGTTCGCCACCACTCTCGGCATGCAGCCCTCTCACCTCTCCGAGGTCATCAAGGGCAAACGCGGCATTAGCCACGACCTTGCTAACAAACTACAGGATGCACTCGGCATCCCCGCCATCTTCTGGCTCAACCTTCAGACCCAGTACGAATACAACACCAAAGCTATCGAACAACGCGACATCGAAGAACAGCAAGCCCACAACGAATTAGAGGACTACAACAGGGTCTGCGACATCCCCACCCTTATCAAGCGTCTCGGCATTACTGCCCAACGGTTTGCCGACCGTCTTCTGCAACTCAAACAGCGTCTCAACCTCCCCGAGGTCGCCAGCCTACAGTTGCAGTTTGACGGAGCCTTCCGCAAGTCAGTCAAAGTCGGCACCGACCCCCGCATGGTCATGACTTGGGCTCTCCTTGCCAAAGCCGCAGTCTCCGACGAACCCCTGCCAGGCACCTACAGCCACGACCGAGACCAAGATATGATCGGCGAACTCGTCGGAATTTTACACCAAAACCGCGACACTATCGTCCGAATCCGGCAAACCCTCGCCAACTATGGCATCCGCTTTGCCATCGTCGAGAAAGTCGACAAAGCCTCCATCGATGGCTATTCATTCGTCATCGACGATGTCCCCTGCATCGTTCTCACTCTGCGCTACCAACGAATCGACAATTTCGCTTTCACCCTCATGCACGAAGTGGGACACATCGTCAACGACAACACCGACAACCTTGCCCACCTCCTCGCCGAGGAATCCGCCGACAATTTCGCCTCATCCTCTCTCATTCCCGACCGCCTTTGGAAGAACATCCCCTCCGTCCAGATGAAACCGTTCGCCGTTCAAAAAGCCTATACCCTGTGGAGCCACGAAAATCACCTAAACCCCTGGATTGTCCTTGGACGTGTCAGTCACGAATTCAAGATATGGAACTTCCGCGGCACCTCCAACCGCCAAATATTATAATAATAGCATCCCTCCGCAAAAGCCTCCTGGCACAAGCTATCCCCGAATAACCCTCCTGCAAGAAAAAACCTCCCTCGCGTACTAATATATAAACACAACAACAATGGTCCAGATTAAGAACATACACGGCGAAGTTATCCTCACCCTCCCTGAGGGCGAAGAACTCTACAGGGCGGTGCTTATTGGAGAAGACCTCCACGAAGCTGACCTGCGCGGTGCCGACCTCTCCTTTGCAGACCTCGAATGGGCTGACCTCTCCGGTGCCGACTTAACTGATGCCAACCTCTCCAGTGCCAGCACTGAAGGCCTCATCCTCACCGATGCCATCCTTGACGGCACAATCCTCCCCATGGAACGCCATCGTCCGTGCTACTATTAATCTACAGTTTTATCAACCCAATAACCCCTGTCCCCTTCGGCCAGGGGCTTTTTTTTTACCTTTGCAATCAATTCTATCCCATCTATAGAATCTATTGTATCTATACAATCCTATCACCCATGGCAAAGAACCTCTCCCGTAAAATCACCATCTACATCGACGGCAAACCCGCCGAGGCTTCACTCAGTAATCTTCATGACCAAATTAAAAAGTTAGAAAGAGAACAGGCAAAACTTCCCATTGGCACCCAGGAGTATATCGACAAAACTAAAGAAATCGCTCGCATCCGACAAATCATCCACGAACAAAGTGTTGCTGCCAAAGACCTTGGCAACAGTTGGAAGTCCGCCTCAGAAAAACTTGCCGGCTATTCCAACATCCTCATGGGCATCCAATCCCTCTTCCAAATGGCCGATGCCGGCATCGGAAAGCTCAAAGACCTCGTCGCCGACGCTGCCGAACTCGACGATGCCTATGCCGATGTCATGAAGACCACCGGCCTCACCCGCGACGAGGTGCTGAAGCTTAACGAGTCGTTCAAAAAGATGGACACCCGCACTGCCCGCGAGCAACTCAACCAGCTCGCCTACGAGGCGGGCAAACTCGGCATCAACTCCACCCAGCAGGTCGAACAGTTCGTCCGTGCTGCCGACAAAATCAACATCGCCCTCGGCGATGTCCTCGGCGAAGGTGCCATGGTCACCATCGGCAAACTCGCCGATGTCTATTCCAAGTCCACCGCCCAACTCACCGCTGCTGGCATCGACCACCTGCTTCAACAAAAAAAAAGCACAACCCCCACGTGAGGAGTTGTGCCGTGCAATTATGAAAAAACAATGTTCTACTTGAAAGCGTTCTCCGAAAGGCCCTTGCCACCAATCTTGAGATCGTTCATGTACGAGGGCACTTCGCGTCCCAGATACTTGTCCACATACAGTTTGGCCAAATACTGACCCAACATGAAACCGTGTCCGCGCAAACCGGTGCACAGTCCCACCTCTGGATCAACAATATAGCGCGGCTCCGTGTAGCGGCCGGCCCACACTGCCAGGAATCCCACTTCCCGCAGGTTGGGTATCCACTCAGCGAACACTTCGGACACAATTTCGAGGAATTCCTTGCTGTTGTACTTGATGTTCTGGCGAGCCTCGTAGGCATCGGTATCGGGACTGGCGCATCCTATTATCTGGCCTGTGTGTCCCCACTGCTGGCCATATACAGCGCTGAACCCTTTATAGTGTCGGCGGTCTATTATCATGTCGAGCGGGCCTCCGTTGGGTCCCATCATGGGCAACCGGCGGGTAATAAACGCCTGGTGCTTGACCGGGTAGAGCCCAGTGTCGAGGTCGAGCTGGTCAATAAACTTCTCGGCACCCCATCCCATAGCGTTTACAAAGTGCTGGCAAGTGTATTCCACATACTTCCCTTCGTGGGTGCGTACCAGGGCCACATAATGGCCGCCCACCTTCTGCACATGCAGCAGCTCGCAGTCCTCATAATAGCGGCCACCCTGCTCCACGCCGATGGCGCGTATATAGTCTATCACCCGTCCGGGAGTGGCCTGCCAGCAGTCGCGCGTGATAAGGGCGTGGCTGTAGGTGTCGCGGCTGTCGTCCCACAGGGGTGAGATTTCACGCTTGAAGTCCTTACGCTCTATCATGTAGGCATCACTCCATGCACGCGAGGCGTCGAGCGACTTGTAGGTGGCTTCATCATGCACCAGATTGACATAATGCGTAAGGTGGTAGTTGATGTTGTGCACCTTCTGCATATTCTTGAATATCTCATGGTTGTGCACAGCAATATCGGCGATGTCGGGATTTGAGAAAGCGGGACGTCCACCACCAATGCAACGCCACGAGGCACCGCGGCTGTAGTTAATCATCACCGGATGCTTGCCCGCCTCGGCAAAGTAGCGGAACAGCGCGCTGCCCGCAATGCCGCCGCCGGCTATAAGCACCTCTATCTGCTCTTTGGCCACATCGTTCATCTTCGGGAATACAAACACCTCTTTGGTCTGTGGGTTGTAGAGGTCGCCCAGGGTCACCTGGTTGGACAGCGGGGCACGGGGTGTGGCGTCGCCCACCAGCTCGATGCCGTAGCTGCGCAATATCTGACGGGCACGCGGAATGCACCGTTTGCCGCGGCAGGGTCCCATACCCAGACGGGTGATGTGCTTCAACTCGTCGACCGAGATGGTCTTGCGGTCGCCCAGCACCTCCAGCACACGGTCCAGCTTAATATCCTCACAGTGGCACACGTAGGTCTCTCCCTCTACCGGGTGCACAGCCTTCAAGGCCAACGGCTCGGGATATTTCTCTTTCACAATGAAGCCCTTGATGTCGGTCATTGTCATTTCGCCCTTCACCTTGACTCGTGCCACATTGGTCTTGTTGGCCTTGGTCAGGATTTTCTCTATCACACCCTCGCCAATCTTGGCACCGTTGTTGTCCACCAAATAGACCTCGGCACCCTCGTCCACTGCATACTCTATGGGCAGGAAGGTGACACCCTTTTGAGTGTCGTAGCCGAAAATGGCAAGACCCGGACAGCTGCTCACACACTGCATACAGCCTATGCACTTGTCATAATCCACCGTGGGGGTGGTGTTGGTGGCGGGCTTGCTGATGGCACCCTGCGGACAGCTGAACGAACAGGGGTTGCAGGCAAAGCCGTAGAGACAGTCGAGCTGCACAAAGGGTTTCAATTTCATTCGCTCGGGAGTGGGCAGATTGGGCCTTTCGAGAATGCGTACAGGGTGCTGCTGCGAATCTATATACTGTCGCGAAATGTCGAGATAGTCATCATAGTTGTAGCGCACGCCTATGGCCTGTGCCACCTCGTAGGCCACCTGACGGCCACGCAGCACGGCACCGGTGCCCTCGCCTATGCGTATGGCATCACCCGCGCCATAGGTGTTGAACCCGAACACCTCACGTCCCTTCACCAGCAGCTGGTTGTCGGGTATGAGACCTGTGCAGATATTGATAATGTCGATATCGTCAATAATTTGTTCCGTACCGGGAATAGCCTTGAAATTCTCGCATTTGGCTATCACAGCTCCGGTGATGCCGGTGTGGTCGGCATTGGGAATGGCACGCACCAAAGTGTAGCCCGTCATGATGGGTATGCCCAAACGGCGCACACGGTTGGCCTGCACCGGGAAACCGCCCTCGCGGGGCATGGCCTCGATAATGGCCTTGATTGTGGCACCCGCCTGCATGCCCTGATAGGATGTGAGGTAGCCAATATTGCCTGCGCCCACGGTGAGCACCCGCTTGCCCAGCAATGTGTGCTCCTGATTCATCATCTTCTGGAACACTGCGGCAGTATACACTCCCGGCACATCGTCGTTCTCGAATGTGGGCATAAACGGCACAGCGCCCGTGGCCACCACCAGATGCTCGGCATCAACATACGACACCTCGCCGCTCACTATGTTTTTGATAGCCACACGGCCACCCTCCAGAATATCCCACACCGTGTTGTTGAGCAGTATGCCCTCCTGGTTGTCGCCGGCAAGGGTCTTGGCTATATCGAAACCACGCATGCCGCCAAACTTCTTCACTTTCTCGAAGAAGAAGAACTGGTGGGTCTGCATGTTGAACTGGCCACCGATGCGGCCATTGTTGTCTATCACTATGTTGTCTATGCCGAAAGCATTCAGCTGCTCGCGGCAGGCCAAACCCGCCGGGCCGGCTCCGATTATGGCCACCTGTGTCTTATACACTTTCACCTCGCGCGGTTGATGCTCGCAAGGGTCAGGCAACTCGCTACCCGCGGCATTGACGGAATGCACTTCCTTCACCCCGTCGACCAACGTGATACAGATGCGGCGCACCTGCCCATCCACCACCATCTCGCAGGCACCGCACTTGCCGATTCCGCAGTTGAGACTTCGGTTACGGCCATCTATGCTGTGGCTGTGGACGGGGTATCCGGCCTGATGAAGTGCGGCGGCGATGGTATAGCCCTTTTGGCCCTGTACCTTCTGCCCGTCAAACAAAAACTCTACCACCTCGCTTTGCGGGATGTCCAAGATAGGATGTTGTTCGATTTTGTACATAATGAGTTAAGTGTTTAATCTTTACCATTTAGCGGACACCAATTGCATTTTGGCACCCATTTAGCGACTGCAAAATTACACATATTTTTCAAATTACCAAAAATAATTTCCCCACCAACCAATGTTTATTTGGCTTTCAGGCCATCGCTACCGGCCAGTCTCTGTGCAATTTGCCTTACATAATAATGACCAAGCCTTGGGGTCCCATCTTTGAACAAACCTCTTTTCCCAATTACATCTTTTCACATTTCCCTCCATCACATTTCATATCTAATACAAACAACGGTCACATGAGCATTCGCTGAAGGTTGTGTGTACATTCGCTTTCCTGCAACCTGATAGCCAGCCCATAGCCAGCAGTTGTTAACCTCCGAGGTTAAGAAGAGCTTATGAAGAGCTTAATATGTGGTTAACATGAAGCGAAGACGGAACGGTGGAGAAAGAAAGTTGAAGGATGTTAAAGTTTGTTAAATAACAAGAAAAATGGTGTCACATTTTTGGACTTTGTGTGTTATATGTGTAGACGGGCGCGGAGAGTGGGCATGATGGTATGGAAAGCGGGCGGCAGGAAAGGGCGAGTGAATGTATGATGCAAAAGGGTGAGGAGATTTGTGTACGGAACGCTACAGGTTGAGAACGGTTGAAAAAGGATGGGGAAGATTGACGTTGAGGATTGGAGAAAAAGTAGTATTTTTGCATCTGCAAAAATGGGAAGAAAAACAACATAAGGATAAATAACATAAAGAAAACGAACAGGCAAAAATGAGAAAGGGGACTTCAATTAATCACCTCGGAGAGGTGAGACTATTCATAACACGGTACAAGCCGAAGGCGCACTGCCGTGACATTCAGACATCTGAGAACTGCGTCCCAAAGGGACGCGACATATATACAGAATATTTATAGAACCCACCATATATCAATGCAAGGACTGAAGGACGAAGAACGGTATAGACGGTACAGCGAAATGGTGAAGCGGAACGAGCACATCATTTACAAGGCATGCAGTTTGTTCGAGCAAAAGAACAAGGCATACTATGACGATTTGTGCCAGGATGTGTTGCTGCATTTGTGGGACAAGTTCGACAAGTTTAAGGATGCGGAGAACGAGGCCCAGCTGATATGGGTGATGGCGCTGCACGAGGCTTCGAACAGGTATAGGCGTTTCTACAGGAAGCACCACCATATAGAACTGACCGAGAGCATCCCCGCACCTGAGGAGCTGATGGAGGAGGAATCGGTTGCGATGTCGAGCAGGCTGGCACTGAAGGAGCTGTATGACGCGATGGAGCAGTTGGACAAGAAGGAACGCGCGATGTTGATAGCCCGGATGGAGGGTGAGAGCCACAAGAAGATGGCGATGTTGTTGGGGATAAACGGGGCAACGATGAGGAAAAGATATTCAAGAGTATTACAAAAAATGAGATCAATATTGAAAGGAGAATTGGAAAATGACTGACTTTTTTGAGCCGTATGAGAAGGCATGGAACGATTTGGGAAAAGCTATCGAGAAGAAGCGACTGATAGGCGACGGGGATTTGAGGGAGCTGATTGTGAAACACGAACACCGCAAACGGCAGGAACGCAGGGTGAGGGGTGCGGTGATAGCAGTGTGCTGCGTGGCTGTGGCATTCGGCATAGGGGCGAAATGGATTTTTGACGACGGGCAGAAGGTGGCTCCGATGGTGGCCGAGATGACCAGCAGAGACGATGCCGGAGAGGAGAAGATGGTGGCCGTTGAGGAAGAGAGTGGCGTGCCGATGACCAAACCCGTACAGGAGCGGACTGTGGCTACATGGAACGGATTGGAGAACAAGGCAGCAGGCGAGGCCACAAGCACGGCAGCGGGCATTGCCACGAACCGGCAGCGGGACAGCCTGGAGCTTATGATGATGCAACAGGAGGCGGGGCAAGAGGCTGAAAAACCGATGATTTGTAAAGGTCCGGCCGAGGAGCTGAAGGACGACTTCAAGACAAAGCCGACAGAGCGAGTCCGCACCCAAAGGAAGGAGCAGGAGACACGCAACAATAAGATTTGGAACAGCCGGCAGTCGAATGAATGGAAATATGACAAGGGGGTGAGGTAGCGCAAACGCAGTTTTTGCTAGGATACCTCGAATATATCAATATTAAAGATAGTAACTAAAAAAAAACACCAAATTATTTTAGTTATCAACTCAAAAAATATACTTATTTTTTGAGTTAGTAAATAAAAAAACGTATCTTTGCAGTCAGAAAAAAGAGAGAAAATGGCCGCTAACATAGAACTATTAAAGAAAATAATTATTGATAATCAGCGTATAGTAAATAATATATCGCTGATTAGAAGGTCTATCACTTTCGAGGAAAAAGGCAATTATGTGTTTGTAGGCATCCGCCAAGCGGGGAAATCCTACTTGCTTTACCAACGGATGCAACAATTAATTGCCGAAGGCCATAGCCTTGAAGAAATGCTGTACGTGAGTTTCGACGATGAGCGTCTTAACGGGATGCGCGCAGACGAGCTTGACCTACTGCTGCAATCCCATCGAATGCTATTCGACTGCCACCCAATACTGTTTTTGGATGAGATACAGAATATCGATGGCTGGCAATATTTTGCCCGTCGTCTGGCAAACGAAAAATATCAAGTCCACATCACTGGCAGCAATGCCAAGATGCTCAGCCGCGACATAGCTACCACACTTGGAGGCCGATATTGGGTGAAAGAGGTTTACCCCTACGACTTCGAAGAATACCTGCGGGCACACAAAGTCGAGTTGCCTCGCCACTGGCAGTTGAGCAGTGCGCAGGACGATGTTGCACGCATGTTTGACGACTACTTTTACTTCGGTGGCTTCCCCGAACTGACACATGTAGTTGCCAAGCGCGCCTGGCTGACTGGCATATATAACAAGATATTCTTCAGCGATGTGGTGGTGCGCAACGGTGTACGCAACGAAGAAGCCTTACGAATGACCATACGTCGCATCGCAGAGAGCGTCAAGCAGCCCATAGCATATAACCGCATCTGCAATCTCATCAAATCCACCGGCATATCCACAAACCCCGGTGGCGTGATGAACTTCGTCCGCTATCTGCAGGATGCCTGTATGGTATTCACTGTCGAAAACTATGCCACCAAGTTTGTCGAACGCGAAACTGTCAAGAAGCACTATTTTGTCGACAACGGCCTTCTGAACCTTTTCCTCGTGGACCCAGACTCTTCCCTACTTGAAAACATCGTGGCAATTGCACTGCACAAACGCTATGGAGAAGATCTCTACTACTACAATAAGAATGTGGAGGTTGATTTCTATATCCCTAGCGAGGAAACAGGGGTGCAAGTATGCTACAGCCTGAATGACGAGCAAACCCTTCGACGTGAAGCCGATGCCCTTGTGAAACTCAAGAAAGCTTTCGGACTGAAGCAGCTGCTCATCATCAGCCGCAACGATGAACTCGTCATGCAATACTCAGGAGAAGAAATAAAAGTAACGCCTGTATGGAAATGGCTTCTTAATCAAGAAATAGCAATATGATGAAGAAGAGTCTCTTGATACTCGGTGCATTGTTGTCCGTCGCTTGCGTTGAGATTGGCGTGACCAACTTGGGAGACGGGTACTTCTACACTTGGGACTACCCTCTTTCTGTGTGCAAAAGGGTTCCACAGCACTCCTCAATAGGGGTCTATGTGCTACCACCCCACGACGGTATTCACGACGATTATATTGCCGTCAATGTCTATTGGGACGACGAGGTGGTGCTGGCTGTCTGTTGTGAAAACTACCACTCCACAGACTCTACCTGCTATCTGCTCAACAAAGCTACAGGGGCAGTGACAGAAATCGCCTCAGAAGAATTCAATGCCCGAGCATCTGCCAAAGGCATGAAGCATGAAAGCGTCTCTCAGAGATACAGTTGGCAATAAGACCGACTGTCCCATTTTAGTTTTTACTTTTTACTTTAAGATGTTCCTCTCTGCCAGGGAAGCAGTCGCCGCCGATAGCTCCGCCAGAGTATTCGAAGACAACTGTGTCGTTGTAGGAAATGAGGGTGTAATGGACAAAATTAATGGTTTTTTCTTGGCGTATAGGTCAAATTGCAGGATGATTTTTTGTACTTTGTCACAATAGGTCAAATTGCAGGATGGCCGAATGAAAAAAGATTTGTATCTTTGCCGC
>ONQD01000022.1 GCA_900319865.1 uncultured Bacteroidales bacterium
CACATCCATATTCTTCATCTGACCTAAGAAGGCGGTGGCTATCGACCCTTCAAGCGTAGTGACATGGCTGAACTCAGGAGTGCTGTCGAGTTCATGCACTAAATCGCGTATTGGCTTATTCCCGATGCGTGGTAGGCTCTTCTTCAAGGGATAATACTCGACAGTATCGTTTGTCTTCTCCGTCTTAGCCCCACTATAGGGCAACGCCCTCAGGCTCTTTTTCAGGTGGTGGAACGCGTTGGTATCGCGTGCTTCCAGCATGGTGATAGTCACCTTTAGTCCATTGCCTATCGGGAAGTCCTCGATACAGGCGGCATTAATGCCCGTGCGGCCCATGTAGGTCTTGTAGAGTGTGGTTTGGGCAGGGGCTTTGCTGCAAAGCATTATCAGCAAGGATGTCAATATAATTGTCTGTTTCATACTATAGCAATGTTTTGATAACCATTTCCATTCTTTCCAACACCTCATCGGCGTTGCAGTTGTTGTCGCAGTACACCCGCACACCGTCTTTGGTCTCGCTGTAGGCATAAGTGCTTTTTGCTGCGGCGGGTGGGTCGACGTGGGTTCGGGATCGGGTTTCATCCATCTGCCTGACTATTGATTGTGGAATTACCGAGTGTGCCACATTGGGCATAACATCATCATGTCGGGGTTCTTTTGTTGTCAGCAGGGCAACTGCCACAACTGCCATAACTGCCACCATTGCAGCTATCCGCCAAGCGTGTGGGGTGTGGCGGTTCTTGATATGCAGCGGTTCACCCGTTTCGACCATTTCGAGGTCTCTGCGGCATCGGTTTCCGCAGTGCATATGTTCTATCATTTGGTCAATATCTTTCATGATTCATTCGTTTTTCTTTGCTATTGTTCTCAATTGCTGACGTATTCTCGCCATGCGGTTCTGCACGTTGCTTTCGCTCAGTCCAACCATTTCCGCAATCTCCGCCAGTTTCCATCCGTCCAGATAGAGGTGTAGCAGCTGCCTGTCGCCTTTGGGCAATTGCTGCATCAGTTCATGCAGGTATTGCACGTCCTCGCGGCTCATTGTATCCTCGGGTACCTCAAGGTCTTCAATCGGTATCGTCTCAATTTGTCTATGACGGTGTCGCAGCCACGATATGCCCGTGTTCACCGCCACACGCCACACCCATGTGATTGTCTTTGCCTGCGGCCTATAACGCTGCCATCCCTGCCACAGATTGATGATAATGTCCTGACGCAAGTCCTCGAGATCCTCTACCGTGCGGCAGAATGACCGGCACACGCGGTCTATCGCCGCCGAGTGAGTCTCTATTATTGTCAGAAATGGATGTTGTTTCATACCACTATTAAACGCAGGAAAAGAGAAAAAATCACACGCCACAGAAAAAAAGTTCTTTTTTACCATCATCGATCGGCAGAATTTGTATCATAATTGAGTGTAATTGCATGGATAGCAATGTTTTGTGAGAAGAATAAGAGAGGAGTCTTAGTATTGGCGGATAATGGGTATGTAATTCCGCCCTCAGGCAGTTATATGAAGAAAGCACCCCAACCCGACGGTAGGGGGTAGCGTGCTCACTTTTAGTGGAGCTTTTATTTACTCTAGGAGGTGCTTCTAAGAATCTATTGGGGTGTCGTTAATATCTATCAAAGGTTGTTTCAGAACTACCAGGGATTGCTCCAACCGGTAGTGTCGTAGGTGTTAAACATGATGTCGAGGTGGTGTGTAATGCCGGGCGGGATAGTATCAAGGCCCAACTGGCTGAGGTAATACCTTGTGCCGTCGCTGTGTAGATAAATCTGGTCTTCGCCCAAATAGGGTGGGGTGAGACCGTATCGGGTGCGTGCTTCGACCCATTCCCACACATCATTTGGGTGTTCGGCAACCCTTTGGGTGAAGAGACTGTGTGTCCGTACATCGCCGCCATCCACGCTATTCAATCCTATGTACCAATAGAATGAGCCACCGGTGTAGTCGTCTGGGTGACGATTGTAAAGTGCTTCTTCATATTTTGCGGTCAGTGTTTGCAGCCATTGCTGGCGAGGCGAGTAGAGTGAGCATTGAAGAGACCAAAGTGTGTCGTTCAAGTCGAAGGTGCGCAACACATATATGGCGGTGACGGAGTGGCTTAGATAGGTTCTTGTTTGGAACCCGCCCTGAACAGAGTCGCTTTGCAAAGTGTATCCATTTTGTGACGCATATTGCTCGACTGCATCGTGCCATTGGGGCGAAGTGCGCATTTCCCATATCCGTACTAGGTTTTGGTATATGTCTGTTTTGATTGGCACTACGGGTTTGATTGCCTCCTTGGTGCACGAAACAGACATTACGGTGGCGAATAGGGCCACTACGGCAAGGATAAAAGTTTGATTTTTATTCATTTTTCTGTTATTTTTATGGGTTAAACAGTGGGGCTTTGTTTTAAATACAACGGAGAAGGAATAGTCTTCTCACATGTTTTATTCATAAAAAAACTTAATAGCCAACAACGTTTCTCTTTTTCGGTGAAATGGGAAGTAGTGCGATAGTTTGTACTTTATAGGGAAGGCTCCCAGTATTCTATGTCGAATTCCAAAGTGGGATGAGTTGATTGGGCATCTTCTGTCCGTATCACACTTCCCTTGTTGTCGTACCATGTGCGGATGATGGTTCTAGTTTCGGGGTTTTCGCCATAGTTCCATTCCGCAGGATACCATATTTCAGTACGCTCAGAGGGTGTGCCGTCCGGCCGGAAAGTATTAAAGATGTCGGCTTCAAATCCTTCGCCCCATGCTTTGCCCGATTTCTCTATCACACTGCCGGTGGCGCTGTAGCGATAGACAAGCGAATCGCCGCCACCATAGTAGTAGTGTTTTTCGTATAGTTTCCGGCCTTTGGAGTCGTAGGCATAGATTGTTTCGTAATCAAGCATATCGGGCTGGCCACATGCGAACACCTCCCTCATCAGTTGCCAATTGTCGTTGAAGTCCCGCTGAAACAGGCAGCTGTCATGTGAGGTTTCTGATAATACACCATCCCTGTACTCTTCACTGGAGTAATTATATCGACACAGCGTTATCCCTACACCTGTTTGCCGCATGGCTCGAACCAACCGGTATTCGCTCACCGAGCTGTCGCAGGCACACCAGCGTCCGTATGTTACGGTTCGGCAATAACCCACCACTCCGTCGGGCGTATATTCTATCTGCTGGACATATTCCGTATCCCATACGGAAGCCTGTTTCTCTTCCTTCCAAACCCTGCGAAGCGAGAGCCGTCGGGTCAGCCGGTTCAAGGTGTCGAAAGTCATTTCAGTCCCATCGACCACTTCGTAGCCTTGCCGGTTGTAGTATGTGGTGTTCAAAAGTTTCCGCGCACCCATCACCACCGTTGAGGGCTCGTATTGCTTGATGGTTCGCACAAGGTTGCCTTTTCGTTCGGGCATAAAGGGCAGGCAGTCGTTCACGTCGCGCAGCTGGGCAAAGCACCCCATGCCGATACAGGTTAGTAACAGGAAGATGGCATATTTTTTTATCATGAAACCATAACGTAAATTGCCAAGGTTTAGTATTTCTGTGTACCGGAAATGGCTGAAAAATGGTTGTGGTTTCTTTTTTCTGAATAATTCAATGATAATTCGTATTTTTGCAACATGTAATGGACGGCGGATGGCAAAGGCTATCTGCTGTCAATAAGATTTATAAACACATGTACAATAATCGATATAAGGTGTATGTGCTCTTGTTGATGTGTCTGTTGGCCGTTGTTCCGGTCAGGGCGCAATACCTCGCTTGCTCCACAGACAGCGGCTATGCCGAAACACCGATGCTGCGCGGGCATTTCAACTTGTCGCATCCGACCGAGAGAGTATATGCCGTAGTCAATTCTATTGGCTATCATCAGCTATATCTAAATGGTAAACCGGTGGGCGATAGGGTGATGCAACCTGCTGTGTCGCAACTCGACAAGCACTCGCTGTCGGTTACATACAATATTGGTCCATATCTTCGGGATGGAGAGAATGAAATCGTCCTCTGGCTGGGGCAGGGTTGGGGACGGATATACAAAATGCCTGCTATGGCACAGGCGGTAGTTTACCGTGATGCCGGTTATCGCATTGACACGCTCCTTGTTACTGATAGCACTTGGCAGGCATCGCCTAGCGCCTACAGCTATACGGGCAGTTGGCAGCCGTTGCAGTTTGGCGGAGAACGCTACGATGCGCGGGTTAAGCCCACTTGGCGGCCAGCCACGGTGGTGCGGTTGGAGGGAATGCGGGTTACGCCACAGGAGTTTGCGGGCAACCGCATTGTGGACACGGTGAGGCTGCAGTCCGCCGAATGGCAGGCTGACGGTAGTCTGTTGCTCGATTTTGGACGGGTGGTGACAGGTTGGTTTGAGGTGGTGTTTGCCCCGATGAATTCTAGTATGGACGATGACATGCTGACTAGTTTGGATTCTGGTGCTGTGGTAACGATGGAATATCTTGACCATCTCGAAGCCGTGCCTCCTCACACAGAGACGGACACTTATATCTCCGCAGGAAGTGGGATTGACCATTTCGTCAACAAGTTCCATACCCATTCGTTTCGATATGTCCGCATCAAGGGTGCAAGTGTGGTTGGGGCATTGGCATTGCAGATTAGTGCCATAGACCCCAAGGATGGAGCTACCTTTGAATGTTCCGACCCCAGGTTGAACGTGGTGCATGATATGGTGAAATACACCCTCTCGTGCCTTACTTTTGGCGGCTATATGGTGGACTGCCCCCATTTGGAACGTATGGGGTATGGGGGCGATGGCAATTCGTCCACTATGACATTGCAGACGCTCTACGACGTTCGCGACACCTATCGCAACTGGCTCTCCGCCTGGGGCGATGCGATGGATAGCTCGGGCTCGCTGCCCTACGTGGCTCCGGCGTTTCCCACAGGGGGAGGACCCTATTGGAGTGGCTTTATCATCAAGGCTCCTTGGCGCACCTATCTCAACTATGGCGACCGCACTTTGATAGACCGCCACTATGAGCAGATGAAACGCTGGTTGGGGTATGTGGAGCAGTATAGCCCCGAAGGACTTCTGCAACCTTGGCCCGACGAGGGGCGTATGTGGTTCCTCGGCGACTGGTTGGCACCCAAGGGCATTGACGTGAAGGGTGAGTCGGCGCTGTTCGTCAGCAATTGTTTTATTAGTGAGTGTCTTGCCGATATGGAGCGGATGGCGCGGCTTACAGGCCACAGAAGAGACGCAAGAGCTTTCGCATCCCGTCGCAAACGGCTGTTGGCGGACATTCACAAGGCATTCTTTCACCCCGAGACCCATACCTACGCCAATGGGACGCCAATCGACCTCGCCTACGCTTTGCTGGCCGATGTGGTGCCGGACAGACAGACACGCCAGGCCGTTGAGAAGAGGCTGATTGCAGACTGCTATGGCAAATATAATGCTCATATAGGCGTAGGACTGATGGGCGTGCCTATCTTCACCGAATGGGCCATCCAAGAGCGGCAGACCAACCTTATGGCCACTATCTTGCGGCAGCCCGACTACCCCGGATACCTATACATGATAGAGCAGGGAGCAACCACAACCTGGGAGTCGTGGGACGGCGACCGCAGCCGCGTACACAATTGCTATAACGGCATCGGCATCTGGTTCTATCAGGCTTTGGCTGGCATTCGCCCCGACCCCGAGCATCCCGGATATGAACACTTCTTTGTCGTCCCGCAGCCTTGCGACGGCATCACATGGGTCAAAGCCACTAAGCCCACTCCCTTTGGCACTATCAGTGTGGATATCAGAGATGGACAGCTGCACCTCACGGTCCCGTCGGGCACATCTGCCACCCTTTTCCCGTCCACGCCCCAAGAGCGAACCCTTCCCGCTGGCAGCTGGACAGTCGACCTCAAATAAACGGTTGGGCAGTGAAAGTCGAATGCTGTGAATTGTAAATAGTCAGATGATTGATGCTACATCAACTTCCTTCCTGCAAGAAAAGCCCACCATTCCAGTACAAAACGGGAAAGAATTAAAGGCTGCCAATACTCGAAATATCAACATTTTTTTACTTTTTTGTGACTAATGGTGCAATATTTATTGATAGGTTGCGTTACTAATATTATTTAGAAAATCTATTGTTACCATGATATTACAAAGACTTTCAGAGTATATTGCCACAAATGCGCCGATGTCCAATCTGCCCGAGTTGTTGAGCCTTCATCATGGCAACCCGTTGGGTTTGCATCCTATTGCTATTCCCATTTTGCTTTTGATTCTGGCTGTTGCGATGCATTTGACCACCTATCGCATCAACCACAAAGACGAGCGCAAACTCTACCCATTGCTGTATATTCTGGTAGGTATATCCGTTGTGTTAACCTACTATTACTGTTTCTCCGACGACTTGCCCCTATTTGAGGATATCGATTTGCATCGCAAGGAGGTCAGTGTGGGTTGGTTCTGCCAGCGGGCTATAGTCGGTCTTGGATGGTCGCTGCTGGGCGAGTTTTTGCTTACCTATGTTGTATTCTTTTTTATGACGGCATTGCTGCAGCTGGTGGCCCGCATGAGCGACATGATGGGTATGGCCGAGAAGCAATGGCAGGAGTGGCAGTATGTAAACTTCGTGATGATTCTGGGGGCCTCCGTTGCCGGTGTCCTCGACGTGTTTGCCCCAATCGCGGGTGTTTGGGTTATGATTATTTATCAACTGTTGATGTTAATCATGATTGTCGCCAAAACGGTTATCGACATAGTTAGAACCCATAAAGTATGGAGGTGTCTGGCCATCGCGTTCTGCTACTTTATCGGCATTGAGGCCGTCACCATGCTCGCCATCGAATGCATTGAGGGCTACATTTATGTTTTCCTGCCCGTGGTGGTTATCTTCACTATGGTCAGCATCCGCTACAAGAAAAGTAAGAAGTAGAAGGTTCGGGGTTAGAGGTTAGTCCTAGTCCTGGAACGGCAACCCTTTCGGCATCTTGTCCTCTTTCCCGTATCACCGTAGTCCGCTACCACTTCGCCATCGATGTGGCCAATCTGCTCGAAACATATTCTATTCTGGCATAAACCCAAATCGGTCAGTAGGGTTTATGGCAGATTAGCATTTGAAAACCTACCGCTGTAGGTTCGCTCTACCTTCGCTATAGGTTCGCCCACCAGAGCGAATTAAAGGCAAACCCCAAGGGGAACTTCAACGGGATTAGAAACGCCCCGCGCTACAGCTACAGTTGCTACAGTTCCATTCACCACAAATTGGTCATTGGGTGGTTCTCTCATTACAGTACACCCAAAA
The DNA here is from genome assembly GCA_900319865.1 of uncultured Bacteroidales bacterium. Taxonomy (GTDB): domain Bacteria; phylum Bacteroidota; class Bacteroidia; order Bacteroidales; family P3; genus Colimorpha. The sequence continues at coordinate 7,257 of ONQD01000022.1, forward strand.
GAAGGTTTTCGAACTGTAGCAACTGTAGCGTAGCACCCGCCACATCGAGCTACCCACAGAATCAGGAAAGAGTGTACAGGACTTAAATAACTTACCTCAAAGAGGCTTAATCCGACCTAAAAAAGACAAGAATGATTGAGAAGTCGGCCTAATGACTGATTGGGAATAAACCCTAATGACCGATTGGGAATAAACTCTAATGACCGATGTGGGATTAATGACTGAAAAAAGAGCCTGCCATCTTGCTGATGACAGGCTCTTTTTCTTGAATGCGTTAATATGTTAATCAATCATCGATTCACACATTAACATGTTTGCACAATATTGCTTTTTATTTGATACCGAGTTTCTTCTTGATATCCTTGGGGAGGGCGTCTTTGTGGACAATGATGTTCATGGTCTTGTAGCGGACGAAAGCCTTGCTGGCGTAGAACATGCCATGATACTCGCCGTAGTCGCCCCAGCTGTTTTTAACCATGTAGTATTCGTTGCCCATCTGGTCCTTGGCGGTGCCGTAGATAAGCATACCGTGGTCGTCGGTGGTCTCGCGGTTGTCGTAAGCCAGCTGACGCTCCTCTTGGGTCACCCAACGTTGGGGAGTGGGGTGCTTGGCGGCCTCGTCTTGGATGTCTTTGGCCTTCATGCCAGTCCAGTGGGCCATGTCGCTACCCATGGTGGCAGTCACAGCGGTGGCGGGAAGCACGCAGAAACCCTTGCGGGTGCCCATGCGGAAGCCCTGCTCGCTTACGTCAGCGCCCCAGGCAACGGTGTAGCCGTTGGCAATGGCGTTGTCGAAAATCTGCATCATCTCGTCGAGAGGCACGTTGTAGCACTGGGCGTGACGCCAGTTGTCCTGAATCTCGAGGGCGAATCTCTCATAGAAAGGATAGTGGGTGTAAGAGGTGATGCTCACATAGTCGTTGGCGTTGAGACCCAGGCTCTCGTAGAAGCTCTTGGGGGTGTATTCCTTGCCGTTATATTTAAACTTCTCGGGCATCTGTCCCAAATAGATAGCGTGGGCGGCCTTGATGGCTTTCATGCACAGCAGCTGACCGTCCTTGTCGCTCTGGAGTTTTTTCAGTTTGTCGCTCTTGGCGATGGCGGCCACCATAGCGTCGGTGATAGCGCTAAGCTCGGTATGGTCGCTGAGGGTGTCACCGTATTCTGCACCGGGACGCATCTCTGATTCGGGAATGAGGCCAAAGGTCTTCATGCCGTAAATGACATCGTAGAACGAGCCGCCCTGGCTGAAGCTGACGTCGCCGCTGGTGCGGATTGCAGCCATTGCACGGTCGTTGTAGGTGTTCTCAACGATGTACATCTCGCTGAAGTCGTAAGTGCCCTTGTTCATGCGGAGCAGTTCGGCCTCGATGAAAGCCAATCCACTGTAGCACCAGCAAGTGCCGGCACGATGCTGGTTTTTGACAGATGTGACAGGCAGTTCCTTCACAACGGTGAATTTGTAGCCTTCGTCCTCTTTTTCCTTCTGTTCGGTTTGGGCGAAAACTGTGGCGCACATGGCAATAGCGCCAAGAATTAAGAATGCTTTTTTCATGTGTTGTTGTTATTTATATTACGTTTTAATCCATTATTTCGCGTTGCAAAGATACTACTTTTTTTCCAATTATTAAGAACAGTGTCAAAAATATCATTTATTTGTTACAATAATTGTCCTCCAATGTCGTTATAAAACACATGAAAACACGTACATCTGAACCCGAGGAAATCCCCCAAGTGGAGGGTTACACTACCGAGAAACGTACCATCAGTATGCTGGCCGCCAACATTTGGGCTATCGGCGTCTTGTTGGCATTTATGGCCATAGGATGGTTGCTAATAATATCGATTCATGATCCAGTCGATTACAGACACATGCTCATTCTCATTTTGGCTATTATGTTGGCCATTGTGGTTCACGAGCTGATTCATGGAATCACGTGGATAGCCGTCACCCATAGCAGTTTCAAACACCTGTCGTTTGGACTGTTGCAGGGCGGTGTATACTGCCATATTGATGTACCAATGAAAAAGCGTGCTTATGTAGTGGGGGCTTTGATGCCCTTGATGCTGTTGGGTGTGGTTCCCTATATCGTGTCTTTGTTTATGGGCAGCGTAGCGCTTATGTTCTTTGGCGCATCGATGATTGGTGCAGCCATGGGCGATGTGTTGATTGTGTGGGCTATCCGCAAAGAAAGTCCCGACACTATGGTCTACGACCATCCCACCGAACCGGGCTGCGTGCTCTACCATCCATCTGAGTGAATAAGTTATTGAGTAAAGGCGTTTGTCAATCAATGGTTTGGCCGATTGACACATTTGCAAACCTTTCGGCATCTTGTCCACATCCCTGTCTCGCCGTAGCTGAAAGGCATTCACTGGATGTCTTACTCGTCTTCGACAGCGATGCGGCCAATTTGCTCGAAACAAATGCTAATCTGCAATAAACCCTAATGACCGATTTGGGATAATAGACATTATGCATCATTTCAGGCAGTAACGAAGCACTTCAGTCGGTTCTTCGAAAAAAAAGTAGGCCAACAGTGTAAGATTTTGCCCATTTGTGCGACTACTGGTTAAGAACTAACAATAGTAATTGTCCTATGTATAGTAATAGAATGTTGAAAAGAATTGCCGTTGTCGCTGTCGCTTTGTTGTGCCTTTCGGCAACGGGTTGTTTCCAAAGCCGTAATTCACTTGTCCGTGTCTGCAATCCTTCGGACAAATTGCTGCGCGAGGCCTCGACCAAGTATGCCGACCATACACCCGTTACGGCGGCGGAGTTGCGCCATTTCTTGCTGGACGACACGTCGCATTACAAGATTCTTGTAGTGTATAGCTATTGTTGTTCGGGATGTGGTGAGGCCATGCGGGATACATACATGCCGCTGATGCACAGCCTCGACACTTCGCGCTTCCGCATGCTGTTCGTCCTTGACGATTGCGGCTCGTTGCCGTGGAATGCTGACTACCTGAACCGCTACGGCATTACCACCCGTTATTACATGCGCGATACCGACAGCCTTTTCCTTCAATACAGGGACGGCAAGGCCACCAACTATCAGAATTGGACCAACATTGCCAACTACATCACCCAACCCCGTCGTGCCTTTGAGTACTGCCAGTATGAACCGCTCACCCTCATTGTCAGTCCCGACGGGCGTGTGAAGCAGGAGTATTGGCAGTTTGACGACTTGGGTTTCCTCACCGCCTACGACTTGCGGGACATGCTGCACCGCGATTCGCTCAGTGTCTACGACCTCGATTTCGACCGCATTGATACCACCCGCCACAACTATCAATGGGGTGCCGACGATATACCCTCGCCCGACACCACAACCTTCCGCCACTACAGTCCCCGACACAAGTTCTGCACCCCCGACGGTCGCTGCTTCTGACGGTTGTCGCACAGCATGGGGTGAAAAAGGGCTTTCCGCTACCTCCCCGTAGGAGAATCCCGGTTTATATCATGTTTTTTTTGTATCTTTGCAATTTGTATCGGTCAACAGCCGCATACTTTTAATCAACGAACAATTAGTATGATACCCCAATTGCACCCCGACACACTCCCGTTTCTCAGGGAACTGATGAAGAATAACAACCGCCCGTGGTTCAACGACCACAAAGCCCATTGGCTGGAAATCAAGGAGGCTTTTGACCTCTTTACCCAGGGACTGATCGACGAGATGTCCCAAAGCGATGATACCCTTGTCGGCCTTACGCCCAAGAATTCTGTTTACCGCATCTATCGCGACACGCGTTTCTCGCCCGACAAAACGCCCTACAAAACCCACGTCTCCTGTTTCCTCTCGTCGTGGGGGCCGAAGAACAGTGGTGTCCCCGGCTATTATTTCCAAATCGGAGCCGATGAGGCATATGGACTAACCGGCACCTGCAACCTTGGCGGCGGCATCTTTATGCCCACACCCGAAGGCCTTGCTGCCATCCGGCAGGAAATATTCTATTGCCCCGACGAGCTCCTGTCTATCATGAACGAGCCATCATACAAAAAGTATTTCGGCAACACGTTCTTTACCACCAAGGTGCTGCAGCGGGTGCCCAAGGGCTATCCCGCCGACTGGGAGCACGCCGACTTGCTCAAATACAAGGATTATTGCACCGCCTACACCATGCCCGAAAAAATGCTCAACAGCCCCAAGTTGTTCGAAGAGGTACTGAAAGTGTGGCGCGCAAGCATTCCTCTCAACCGGTTCATCCAGCGTGCCATGGAGGATGTGAAAGGAGTCTAAGTAACTAAAGTAGGACAAGTAAATTCGGGTACAAATACGCTTATCATAGATTACCCGTCAAAACGGCCTGAAAGGCCAAAAGCAGATAGCCTACGGCAACGCCGTAGGTTTTGGGAACATAAGATGTCGCCCTGAAAGGGCAAAAGAATCATGCTTTTGCCTTTTCAGGGCGATCGGTCTGCATTTCATTTACCCAAGACGTTACCTAGGGCTATTATCTCGTTGCCCTATTGGGGCGATTCGGTGAATTGCGGATAATCATTTAGAAAATATGCAATACGGCTTGTTGATTACCTGCTTCTTACAATGTGGGTATTGCGTTTTTCCTCTACTAGTGACCGATTGGGGTTAAAGTAAAAAAGGAAGGATGAGCAAACATCCTTCCACTTTTTACTATTCACATTATACTATTCTCAGACTATTCTTCGGGGGCGAACATGGGGTCCCAAGCAGGCAGCATAATGGGCTTCTGATCCAACAGGGCACGGATGTTGGCGGGAATATATTTCTCCTCCAGCACCACGCGGAACATGTATTCGTTAAACCAGTTGTTGGTCATGATGAGGAAACCTTGGTAGCCGTAGCTGCTTCCCCAGCTGTTTTCCACCATCCATTTCAAGGGTTTGCCGTCTTTGTCCAAGTCTACGGCACAGAGTGTCATAGCGTGGCTGCTGCCGCTGGCGTAAGTGGTGACGCGTTGCTTCTTGTCCATGCCGAAAGTGGTACCCATCAACGACTCGTAGTCGTAGTTGTTCATGTCCATGAATCCTTTTTCGCGGTTCAGGAATTTTCCCACATCGCAGCTGAAATACATCATGGTGCTGTCCTTGATAGAGGCGATGCACATGGGTGCAATGTCCTCCATGGGCAGGTTGATATAGCGCCAGTTCTGGCCGTCGTATACGTGGCGGTCGTACTGTATTTCGTACACCTTGTAGTATTCGCGGGTGGGGTCGTTCATCACCATGTAGTATTTCGAGAAATCGGTTTTGGCAAACTTCTCGTAGAACGATTTAGGCGTATAGCTTTCGGTTCCTACAATATCGCCTTTGGCGTTTTTCTGAGTCCAGTTGAACTGTGCCGGGGGCTCGCCCATGGTGAGGACCAGCATGCGGTATATAGTGCCAAGCATCTCGGTTTTCTTTTCCATCAGCTTGGTGGGTGTCATGCCCTTCTGGGCTGCCATCTCGCGCAGCTGCAGGCCGTCTTCGCGCAGTTTGAGTGCCAAGAGGTTGCTGATACTGCTGGTGTTATTGGTGTTGTAGGTTTCGGGCATCACGTCGGCAGGCACCAAACCGTATTTGTCTATCAGGTTGGCCACACCGGTAAACTGACCGCCATCGCCGATGGGGTTCTTGAAAAGCCATTGCACTTCCTGGTCGTCCACAGGTTTCTTGTAGGTGTCGATCATGGCCTGCAGGAACAGGTTGGCCTTCTCCAGCTGGTCGTAGAAGAACAGGTAGGCCTGCGAGAACTGGAAGTCGGCGGGCAGATTGTACTGGCGTATGGCTTTGTTGCGCAGCACATTCATTCCGGTAAACATCCAGCAGCGGCCCGATGACTTCTGGTCGGTGATGGCCTTGCTCTCCACACGGTTCGAGAAGTGGGAGTCGAATGCTGTGGCATTCTCGTAGTTCAGGGCCAGTTTGGCGGGACTGTTGGTCACCATGATGTTACGCAGCGCCTTGTCGCTGGCGTTGCCGCTATAGCTTTTCTTTATCTGCTGCATCATCTCGGTGTTGATGCCGCCGTTGTAGGGCTGGGCGTTGCTTTTGGCGTTCTTTTTCTGTGCCTGAGCCGGAACGGCGGCCAGCACAGCAGCAACGGCCATAGCCAGGAGTATACGTTTCATCTTGTTCAGTTTTTATGTTGTTAGCAATAATTGTTTATTGTTCTATTCCAAGGGCTTCCACCACTGCGGCCTCCAGCTCTTCGCCTCTCAGGTTGCGTTTCAGTATGATGCCGTCCTTGCCCAGCAGCAGGATGGTGGGGATACCGTCCACGCCATATTCCTCGGTCGATTTCTTGGTCATGTCGATAAGTTGGGGGTAATTGATGCCCAGCTCCTGAACGGCTTTGCGGTGGTCGGCGGTGTCGCGCTCCCAAACGTCCACGCCAATAATGTTCAACCCTTGCTGGTTGTACTTGTCGTAGAGGCGTATCAGATTCTCGCTTATCTCTTTGCGGCAGGGTCCGCACCACGAAGCCCAGAAGTCTACCAGGGTCACCTTCGAGGTGTCGAGCATGGCACTCAGTTTGGTGGGCTGGCCAGTGGCATAGTCGATGCCGGCAATATCCACATAGGGTTTGCCTTCCGATGTGTTGGCCACATGGAACAGGTTGGTGCGCGCTATGCGCAAAGGCTCAAACTCCGAGATGGCGGTATTGGAGTGGTTCATAATGCTGTCCAGTTTCTCGAACGACATGTTTTCGTATTGCACCAAACCGTTCAGCGCATAGGCTCCGATAATGTTCTTCTTGTTGTTTTCGAACACCTCGCGGTAGTGGTTGGCATTGTGCACATTGAGCAGGCTGTCCACCCGTGAGTATTCCATCACAATGGCTTTCTGCTCGTCGGGGGTGCTGGCAGTGTAGTATTGCGACAGCAGCACCTCCATCTGTCCCGTGAGGTTGGCCACCACGGTGTCGCAGGTGAAAGTCTTGTAGAACAGATTGTTCATCTTGGTACCGTAAAGCGAATCGTTCACCATGTTGATGTGAATCTTGCCGGGCTCCAGCACAATGGTGCTCTGGAAACGGCCGCTGTTGTTGGCTGGGGTAATCAGCATAGCCATCTGGGTCTTCTCGAGCGTGCCCTTGATTTGGAACTGACCGTCCTTTATCACGGCCGAACCTAAAGTGTCCTTGCCCATAGCGTCCATCAGATAAACCGTAACACCGTTGTATTCGGTTTTGGGCAATTCACCCAAAATGGTGTAATTTTTACCTCCTTTACCGCAGGCAACAGTGCACAGCAGCAAAGTTGTAACTACTAATAGATTGATAATCTTTTGCATATTGAGTATTGTATTTTTATGTTCAAACGTGCAAATATACAAACTTTTTTTGTAAACATGTCACTTTTCTTTTGTTTTTTCTTTTACGTCCTTTCCAATTCGCTGTGGTTCCGCTATTTTTTCGCCTCACAGTCACTACTTTCACATCACTTCAACGCCATTTCTACGCTCAGAAAGCATCGAAATGGCGTTGAAGTAGCGTAGAAATAGCGAACCTTCAGCGAACCTACAGCGAAGGTGCAATTTGAGGGTACAAGAGGCGGGAAAGGGGTGGGGAGGAGCCTGGAAGGAGGCTGGAAGGAGGTGGGGAGGAGGCTGGAAGGGGATAGGAAGGGGGCTGGTAGGAGGCGAGGGGATGGGGTATAGAGTAGGTGAGGGATTGGGGGCGGAGGGGTGGGAGGGGGATTTTTTTGTTGGTAGGTGGGGAATGATGTCAAGATGCTGTATGTTAGGCTTAAGGGGACGGATAGTTTTTATAATTAGAGTTAATTTTTTGTATTAAGGGATGATTTTACTGTTTATGTCGAAAAAAAAAGGTATTTTTGCACAATTTTTTAAACAGTTTCGAACAAAAATAATTTATAGCTATGTATACAGATACCACAAAATTCATTGGCGAGGGCCTTACCTATGATGACGTGCTTTTGGTGCCGTCGTATTCCGAGATTCTTCCCCGCGAGGTTACAGTGGCAACGCGCTTTTCGCGGAATATTAAGCTGAATATGCCGCTTGTTTCGGCAGCAATGGACACGGTGACCGAAGCCGCTATGGCCATTGGAATGGCCCAGGAAGGTGGTATCGGCGTGCTGCACAAGAATATGTCGATTGAACGTCAGGCCAACGAGGTGCGCAAGGTGAAACGTGCCGAGAACGGTATGATTGTGGACCCCGTGACGCTGTCGAAGGACGCGCTGGTGAAGGATGCCTTGAGGCTGATGAGCGAGTATGGCATTGGCGGTATTCCCATTGTGGACGAGAACCGTATGCTTATCGGTATGGTGACCAACCGCGACCTGCGCTTTGAGAACAAGCTGGACCGCCCGCTGTCGGAGATCATGATTACCAAGCTTATCACCACGCATGTGGGCACCACTTTTGCCGAGGCAACCGATATTTTGCAGCAGCACAAGATTGAGAAGCTGCCCGTGGTGAACGAGAAGGGCCAGTTTATGGGTTTGATTACCTACCGCGACATTATGAAGACCAAGGAGCGTCCGCTGGCTTGCAAGGACAGCAACGGCCGCCTGTGTGTGGCTGCCGGTGTGGGCATTACGCCCGATATGATGGACAGAGTGGATGCGCTGGTGAAGGCCGGTGCCGACGCCATTGTGATTGATACCGCCCACGGCCACAGTGTACGTGTGGTGGAGGCCTTGAAAAAGGTGAAGGGCAAATATCCCGAGGTGGATGTGGTGGTTGGCAATATTGCCACTGGCGAGGCCGCACTGATGCTGGCCGAGGCCGGAGCCGACGCCATCAAGGTGGGTATTGGACCGGGAAGCATCTGCTCCACCCGTATTGTGGCTGGCATAGGTGTGCCGCAGCTGACGGCTGTGTGCGAGTGTGTGGGTGCGTTGAAGCAGAAGGGCTATGATGTGCCTATCATTGCCGACGGCGGCATACGCTACAGCGGCGATATAGTGAAGGCATTGGCTGCCGGAGCAAGCACCGTGATGGTGGGTTCGCTGGTGGCCGGTGTGGACGAGGCTCCGGGCGAGACGATTATTTTCGAAGGCCGTAAGTTCAAGTCGTACCGCGGCATGGGCTCGCTGGAGGCCATGCAGAGCGGCTCGAAGGACCGCTATTTCCAGGACAAGGAAGAGGATGCCAAGAAACTGGTGCCCGAAGGCGTTGTGGGACGTGTGCCGTATAAGGGTACGCTGAGCGAGGTGCTCTACCAGATGGTGGGCGGCCTGAAAGCCGGTATGGGCTATACCGGTTCGAAGGATATTGCCACGCTGCAGCAGGCCAAGTTTATACGCATCACTGCTGCCGGCCGTACCGAGAGCCACCCCCACGATATTGCCATCACACGTGAGGCTCCCAACTATTCGCGCTAAGAGTTGATGAGATTCGATATAACAACAATAAGGTATTTATTGAATAGACAGAAATGAAGAAAGTACTTGCCACATTGCTTTTTGCAATGTTGATGATGGGCGTTTCGGCACAGACGGCCAACGACCCCGTGGTTTTTGAAATAGGCGGTAAGCCGATATTGAAATCGCAGTTTATGAAGGAGTTCCTTCAGTCGATAGGCAAAGATCCCGCTGCCGCCCCCACGGCTTGCACCTATGAGAAACGCAAGGCGCTGGAGGATTATGTGGACCTGTATGTGAATTTCCGCACCAAGCTGGCCGATGCCTATTCGATGGGATTCGACACCACCAAGTCTTTGAGGGAGGAATTGGCCATGTACCGCAAGGAGTTGGCCGCCCCCTATCTGATAGACTCGGCCACCCAGCAGTCGATACTGCGTGAGGCGTACGACCGCAACCACTATGCCCTGCATGCTGCCCACATTCTGGTGCCGTGCGACGAGGCGGCTTCGCCCGAAGATACCCTGAAGGCCTACCAGCACGCTATGGAGCTGTATGAGCAGGCTTTGACTGCTGATGATTTCTATACCGTTGCACAGCAGGAGATGCGCTTACAGCGCCAAAACGACCGCAATCCGGAGACCCGCGCCCAGGCCGACCAGGTGAACCCGTTGGAGGGCGACTTGGGATACTTCACCGTGTTCGATATGGTTTACCCCTTTGAGTCGGCGGCCTACAATATGAAGCCCGGCGAGGTGAGCAAGCCTGTGCGTAGCCGTTTCGGCTATCATATCATCAAGCTGGTAGACCGCGTGGATTATTACGGCAAAAAGCAGCTGGCACACATCTGGGTGTCGGGCAACGACCCCAATGCAAAGGGACGCATCCTGTCGGCCTACAAGCAGTTGCAGCGTGGCGAGGACTTCGCCAAGGTGGCCAAGAACAACAGCGACGACCGCAGTTCGTCGGAAAATGGCGGGGTGATGCCCGAACTGGCATGCAACCAGATTCCGCCCGACTATGTTCAGAAGATTGCCCAGGGACTGAAGGTGGGCGAATATACCGAACCCTTCCAGACCCGTTTTGGCTGGCATATCATCAAACTGCTGAAAGAGGAGACGATGCCCGATTTTGAAAGCATGGTGCCTTACTACCGTTCGCGTCTCACCCGCGGTGAGCGCAGCACGAAGCCCCAGTCTATCTTTGTGGAGCAGTGCAAACAACGCTACAACTATGTGGACTATACCCAGGTGAAGACTTCGAAGAAACGCAAGGCTCCCTATGCCGCCAGTCTGGATGCCGTGAAAGCGGTGCTGACCGATTCGATTTTCTCCGGTATCTTTACCTACGACTCGTTGCAGATTACCGATATGAGACCGCTGTTCAAGATTGGCGACAAAGAGTATAACTCGCGCCAGTTTGCCCAATACATAAAGAAAAACCGCAAGCTCCACAGCCGTTGCGATATGGACATGTATGTGCGCGAACGCTACGATGAGTTTGTGAATGCCATGGTGCTGAAATATGCCGATAGCCGTCTGGAGCTGGACAATGCCGAATTCAGCGCGCTGATAGATGAGTACCGTCACGGATTGATGATTTTTGCCTACAACGACTATATGGTGTGGTCGCGTGCGGTGAAGGACAGTGTGGGATTTGACAAGTTCTACCACATGGCCAGCGTGAAGCATAACTATGAAGACACAAACGATGCCGTTTATTTCTGGAACGAGCGCGCGAGGGTGACGGTGTTCAATGTGGACGACAGTGTGTGCCTGGAACCCAAGAAGGCTCTGAAGGTGATAAACAAGTATATGGCCAAAGACTATTCGATGAATGACATCAAGAGCAAACTGGACGACAAGGTGAGCCGCAAATGCACTTCGGAGAGTCCTGTAAACAGCCAATTGCTTGTGGTGGAAGAGGGGCACCAAGACCTGCTTTCGAAAAGCGAGTGGCACAAGGGCGTATATGTACACCCCGAGGAGGTGAAAGGCTATCGGGTGCTTGTGGTGGAACAGATAGTTCCCCCCGAGCTGAAGACCCGCGAGGAGGCCCGTGGCTATTACCTCAACGACTATCAGAACTATCTTGAGGTGGAGAACAACAAGGCTCTGCGCAAAAAATACAATGTCGTTATCCATCAGGATGTTATAGACGAGATAACCTATTAATAAAACGAAACGAAACAGACCCACCGCCGGACCGTACAGAACACGGGGCGGCGGGTGGGAAGACAAAGCAAAACAGATGAAAAGATTGACCGTATTGATAGTTGCTGCCATGCTGGGTGTTGCCCTGCAGGCCCAGGAACGACAGGTGGTAGACGGCATAGTGGCCGTGGTAGGTAAAACTATCATCAAAAACTCTGACGTTGAACAGGCATACGCGCAGGTACGTATGCAGCAGGGGGTGCAGAATGCACAACAGGAACGCTGCAGACTGCTGGAGAGTATGCTGATAAACCGGCTGTTGCTGCATAAGGGAATGATAGACAGCGTGGAAGTGAGTGACGACCGTGTGGAACAGGAGGTGAGCAACTATTTGGAATCGGCAGTGAACCAGGCAGGCGGAAAGGATAATTTGCGCGCCTTGTTCAACTACAGCTACGAAGAGTTGCACGACCTCTACTTCGACCTGATACGCGACCGAATGATGAGCCAGCAGGTGGAAATGCAGCTTACGGAGAATGTATCGGTTACGCCGAGCGAGGTGATGGAATTTTTCCATGCCATACCAGCCGACAGTCTGCCCCAGATAGCAACCCAGTATGAGGTGTCGGAGATAGTGATACAACCCAAGGCAAGCGAGATGGAACGCGAGCGTGTGCGCGGCGAACTGGCAGAGTTGCGCGAGCGCATACTGAAGGGTGAGAAATTCTCGACGCTGGCGAAGCTCTATTCGGAAGACCCGGGATCGGCCGCCAACGGCGGAGAGCTGGGATTTTTCGGCCGGGGCAGGATGGTGAGCGAGTTTGAGGCAGCGGCGTTTGCGCTGAAGCCCGGCGAGGTGTCGCCCATAGTGGAGACGGAATATGGCTACCATATTCTCCAAATGATAGAACGCAGGGGCAACACTATAAACGTGAGGCATATACTGATGCAGCCGAAGGTGCTGTCCGACGACCTGCTGCGTGCCCGCGTCACGCTGGACAGCCTGGCACAGGAGATACGCAAAGGTGCAATCACTTTTGAAGATGCCGCCAAACGTTACTCGGACGGCGAGAGCAAGAGCCAGGGAGGTGAAGTGGTGAATCCGATGATGGGTAACAAACGTTTCGACAAAGAGACTTTCAACCAACTGTATCCCGGAATAGGTATTGTGGCAATGGAGGAGGGCGAGATTTCGAACGCCACCCCGCTGAGAACCCAGGACAACAAGAGTGCCTATTGCCTGATAAGGTTGAACAAGAAAATACCGGCCCACACAGCTAACCTGACCGACGACTATGACCGCATATATAATGCCGCCCTGCAGAATGCACAGCAGAAGAAGATAGTGTCTTGGTGCAACAGGATGGTGCGGACCACATACATCCGCATAGCCGACGAGTATAAGAACTGCCCCAATTTCAAGGTCAACTGGCCTGTGAACGATTGAGTCAGCAGCGTTGGGGTAAGGTATTAAATAATTAGAGAAGATTCATGACAGACCGCGAACTATTAGACGATTTTGTTAAACGCTACCATGCCCTGAAGAATGAGATGGGCAAGGTGATAGTGGGTCAGGACAAGGCAGTGGACAGCTTGCTGCTGTCGATATTCACCGGCGGGCATTGCCTGTTGGTGGGTGTGCCGGGACTGGCAAAGACATTGATGGTGAATACCCTGTCGAGAGCCTTGGGGTTGACGTTCAACCGCATTCAGTTCACGCCCGACCTTATGCCTTCGGATATCACCGGTTCGGAGATACTGGACGAGAACCGCCATTTCCAGTTTGTGAAAGGGCCGGTGTTTGCCAATATCGTTTTGGCCGACGAGATTAACCGTACACCTCCCAAGACCCAGGCGGCTTTGCTCGAGGCGATGCAGGAGAAGTCGGTGACGGTGTCGGGCAAGAGCTATGCTATGGCCAATCCGTTTTTTGTACTTGCGACCCAGAACCCTATAGAGCAGGAGGGTACATACCCGCTGCCCGAGGCACAGTTGGACCGCTTTATGCTGAATATACGCATGGACTACCCCAGTTTTGCCGAGGAGGTGGACATAGTGAAGGGTACCACGGTGGAGGTGACACAAAATATTGATGTGGTGCTCTCGGCCGAGGATATATTGCGCTATCAGGGCGTAATCAAACGGATGCCGGTGGCCGACAATGTGTGTCAGTATGCAGTGGGGCTGTCGGTGTCGACCCGACCTGAAGGGGGCAAGATGGGCACCAGTGGCCGAGACGCGGCGTCGCTGGCCACGAAATACCTCTCGTGGGGTGCCGGTCCGCGTGCGTCGCAGTACCTTGTGATGGGAGCCAAAACCCATGCCGCCATGCAGGGCAAGTATTCGCCCGATATGGAGGATGTCCAGGCTGTGGCCACCGAAGTGTTGCGGCACCGCATAGTGAGAAACTACTATGCTGAAGCCGAAGGCATCACTACCGAGGAGATAATTGAGCAGCTGTTGAAAGACAGTGCCGTGAGGGGGTAGAATACCATTGTTGTAGACTTTATACCGAACACTATGAAACGAATCGCTTTTGCATTATTCCTTATTCTGACGGTCGGGGCATTCGGGCAGTCGTCGCAGATGCTTATCCCGTCAGAGAAACCCATAAAGGCCAAGGAGCTGGCCCGTGCATGGACCAATCCTGAGGTGTTCTGCCTACAGTTGCATTTCGACAACGGCGACAGCGCCTATCGCGAAAGCGACCTGGACTTGCTCGATTCGGCTTATGATATAGCGTTCAGCAAGGTGAATCCCCGCCTCTATACCATGACTATAGAGGCTTTCGGCAAGGGGGATGCGGATTCGTTGATGGTGGCAAGGGTGGAGTCGGTGTACCGCTATTTTACAATGCGTGGGCACGAAATAATGCCGGTGCGTTTTGCCTACAACCCGATACAATGCAGTTGCCACGGCGACACGATGGAGCTGATACGTTTTGAGGTGCCGACCTATAAAATAGTGTACGACTGTGCGGAACTGCCCGAAAGCCGCATGGTGATGAACCGGGATGTGCATCTGGAGGGAAGTGTGCTGGTGACTTTCCGCCACGACCCCATGGAGTGCATAGGGGGCAAGAGCGGCTGTTTTTTGCCCTCGCAGGATAGCAATATCCGTGCCTACTATACCCAGCTGGTGTTGAAAAAAGGTTCTATTTATGCGGTGTATAACACCAAGGACGAATGTCCGCCACCGGTGGAGATTTCTATCGAGGAGCATCTGGAATACACACAATTGATGGAGAAATACTTTCTGGTGCCGCACCACCGTCAAATTATACTGCCGGTGGGGTATGTGGTGCTGCATTCCAGTTTCAACCGCAAACCGGACGAGTGTAAGACCCTCACCGACTCTATATTGATTCGATTCCCTGTCACCGACGAGCAGGTGGAAGCCCGATTGCGCATTTACGCAAAAAAATACACGAGCAAGGGGATGGAATACAAGTCGGTGCAGACCAAGCGGGTGAGGGGGGGAGCTGTGCAAATGTTGCAGGGGGCTCTCAATCCGACCCAGTTTGACACCATTTTCATTGCTAAGCGAATTGACGAATCGGAGGTCACGAAGTATCTCTATCCTGCCGATTCGCCTTCCGAGCAGGGTGCAGTGACCCTTGTGATAAAAGGAGAGGAGCGCTATTTCAAGCCTTTCCGAATGAACAGCAGGGGCGAGTATGAATTCAAAAAACCTTTCCGCAACATGCTTCGCATCATCGAGAATGAGGACGAGTCGATTGACGCACCCGAAGGTGATGCCTTCCGCAACGACGGAGATGAAGAAATAGAATGATATGGCTTATTTACAGACTGATGTAACTAAGGTTACAACCAATGTGCTTCAGCGCATGAAGCAAAACGGCGAGAAAATCGCCATGCTTACAGCATACGACTATTCGATGGCAAAACTGCTTGATGCCACCAAGATAGATGTGGTGTTGGTGGGCGACTCCGCTGCCAACGTGATGGAGGGATTTGACACTACCCTCCCCATTACCCTGGACGAGATGATAGTGTATGCCTCATCGGTGAAGCGTGCCATTAAACGCGCGCTCGTTGTTGTTGATATGCCGTTCGGCACCTATCAGGGCAACTCCAAGCAGGCATTGGCTTCCGCCATCCGCATTATGAAGGAAACCGGGGCTGATGCAGTGAAATTGGAAGGTGGCGAGGAGGTGCTCGAATCGATTTCGCGTATCCTCACGGCGGGCATTCCTGTAATGGGACACCTCGGTCTGACACCACAGAGCATCAACAAGTTCGGTACCTATGTGGTACGCGCCACGCAGGAAGAGGAGGCCAAGCGCCTGGTCCACGATGCCCATGTGCTTCAGGATGCCGGATGCTTCTCCATAGTGTTGGAGAAGATTCCCGCAAAACTTGCTGCCCAGGTTACCGGTGAGCTGAAAATCCCCACTATCGGCATTGGTGCCGGAAGCGGTACGGATGGTCAGGTGTTGGTTTTGCAGGACATGTTGGGCATCACCCAGCAGTTTAAGCCTCGCTATCTGCGTGTGTATGGCAGCTTTGGTGCTGAAATCAGCAACGCTGTGCGTCAATACATAAGTGATGTGAAAAATATTGATTTCCCCAACGAGAAGGAACAATACTGATTTTCCTGTCCTATACTCGCCTTGGAATGCCCCATTGGAAGCGAGAGAGTGAATAGGACAAAGGTCTATTGCCTTGTGGCAGTAGATTTCAGAAAGGGAACATACTGTATCGTAGACCCTAATGCAACAAACAAGACCGATGATACCGATGGGTGCCCTCGGTCTTGTTTGTTGGTATGACTACTCCACTGTTAGTTTCTTGGCAGTGTTTCCCTTGGCTGTGTGTATGCGTACTATATATGTCCCTTTGGGTATTGAAGAAAGGTCTATTCTCGTTTCCGAGCCGGAACATTGTTGCTCGTTCAACTTCCTCCCGTCCATACCGTATATTTCTATGCTAATTATCTGGAATGACGATACTACAGATACATCCCCGTGAGCCGGATTAGGCATAATAAGGGTGTTTTGGTCCACAGGACTCTCGATTCCTTGGTAACCCTCCAGCATAAACTGCACGGTGTCGCTCCATTCACTATAGCCCGATCCATTATTACATTTGCCGCGTACACGTGCTGCATATAAAACATTGCTATCCAAATTGGTCAGTGTCCTGTATGTAGTATGTATATCTAATACTTGAAATGTCTCGGGTTGCGAACTGGCCAGTCCCCAAGCCAACTGCCATTCTTCGTGGTCGGCAACACCGTCCCACATAAGTTGAACCAGCCCGTCGAACACCGAAACCCTGAAAGTCGAGACCTCAGGACAGGTGTCGTGTGGGGGGTCGTATGGTGTTAGCCCCATACCCGTAGTATTGATTATGGTTTAGACTGAATGATTAGGGCTACTCACTTTGATAGTATTTTTTCGCAATCGGTGTCGGCATGGGCAAGGCAGAAAAACAGCGGGACACAACCACGACCCTGTTTAGAACGGTCTATACAGTTGTGTCCCGCTTTACGGGGATTATCCTGGCATAGAGTCCACTTCCCTAATAGGTAGGGTTAGAGTGAAGCTGATATACTATTTGGTCTTGGGCATGGGGTCGGTGGTAAGTCCGATGCCCAGTTTCTTGAAGATTTTTCTATCCACTTCGCTTAGCATCACGGTGGCGTGCACCTGACAGCCATCCAGTTGGGGCAGGGTGGACAAGGCCTTCTTGCAGTTTTCGTCGGTCAGGCTCAGCATGGAGAGGGCCACCAGAACCTCGTCGGTATGCAGCCTTGGGTTGTGTCCGTGCAGCAGGTTTACCTTGGTGTCTTGTATGGGCTCGATTATCTTCTGTGCTATCAGTTTGATGCTATGGTCTATGCCGGCCAAGTGTTTTGTGGCGTTGAGCAGCAATGCAGCACTGGGCCCCAGCAGTGTGCTGCTGTGGGCGGTGATGATGGTGCCGTCCTGCAACTCGATGGCGGCGGCATCGGCATGTTCCAGCTCTTTGCGTTCGTGGGCGGCAATGGTGGTGCGTCGGTCAGCCGTGGTCAACTTCATCTGTTTCATCAGAAGTGCTATTTTATTCACTTCTGTCTCGGAGCTCTTGCCCTGGGCAAACTCACACAGTGCATTGTAGTAGCGTCTTATTATTTCGTCCTTCGAGGCTTTGCAGCACACCTCGTCGTCGCTGATGCAGAAACCCGCCATGTTTACTCCCATGTCGGTGGGCGATTTGTAGGGATTTTCACCATAGATGCCTTCGAAAATGGCGTTCAACACAGGGAATATCTCAATGTCGCGGTTGTAGTTGACAGCGGTCTTGCCATAGGCTTCCAAATGGAAGGGGTCTATCATGTTCACATCGTTAAGGTCGGCAGTGGCTGCCTCGTAGGCCACATTGACAGGGTGCTTCAGCGGGATGCTCCATATCGGGAAGGTCTCGAATTTTGCATATCCTGCTTTTACTCCGCGTTGGTTCTCTTGGTACAGCTGGCTCAAACACACAGCCATCTTTCCACTGCCCGGTCCGGGAGCGGTCACTATCACCAGCGGCTTGCTGGTCCTGACATATTCGTTCTTTCCAAAGCCCTCAGCCGAGCAAATCAATTCCACATTGGTGGGGTAACCCTCTATGCTGTAGTGGAAATAGACATTTATCCCCAGCCGCTCCAGTCGTTGACGGAACGCCAAAGCACTGGCCTGCCCGTTATACTGCGTTATCACCACAGAGTTCACCATCAGCCCCCGGCTCATAAATTCGTCGCGCAGCCGCAGCACGTCAACATCGTACGTGATGCCCAAGTCACCACGCACCTTGTTTTTCTCAATGTCTTTGGCACTGATGGCGATGACTATTTCTGCATCATCCCTCAGTTGCATCAACATCTTCAACTTGCTGTCCGGCTCGAACCCCGGCAGCACTCTGCTTGCATGATAATCGTCAAATAGTTTGCCCCCAAATTCAAGATAGAGCTTATTTCCGAACTTCGATATCCTTTCTTTAATGTGTTCGGACTGGATTTTGAGATACTTCTCATTGTCAAAACCGTGTTTCATATTCCTGCGTTTTAGGATTAAAAAATACGGGATGCAAAATTACGTATTTTTTGCGATATGATAGGTTTTGTATGACAATTTTTTTTCAACAATTCAGCTATCCAGATGTTAATTTGCTTATTTATTGTACTTTCCGCTACTATATAAGTCTGTCTTCCTGTTTGTGACCTGGCGGGATGTTTACTTCAATCGTGTCCAATATACCGTCTCTCCAATGCCCAGCAGCGACCCTCTTATCTTCAGTCTTCCGTCGTCGGTAAATTCACCTTGGCAGTTGGCCTTAATGCCCCTTGTGGGGTCGTATATTTTGCCGTCTTCCCAACGGCATTTCTTTTTGTTGTATTTCAATCCCTGCACTATTATTATTTTGTTGCACGGGGTATTTCTCAAACTCTTGTCAGGATTCTTGGTGTCGGTCACCAGTTTTCCCGTTTTGGGGTCTATACTGTCGCGCAGCCAGATGCACTGTGCGGCATAGCTTCCGTCACGGTCTTTGTACACGCGCACTTTCGACAATTGGTTGCCATGTTCCACCCTATACACCCCTACTATGGCGTCGGGCTGGTTGTTTTTGCTGTTCTGTGCCCAAGCCATCACCGAGCTCAGCACCATCGTTATGATTAATATTACCGTTCTTTTCATTGTCTTGTCGTTATTTGTTTTCTATCTCAAATCTTGTGCTATATGGAAATATGGTTCCTCCTTCTCTGCCCGTTTTTCAAAAAAAGGCTACTGCCTTTGCTCTGTTGGGCAATTGGCAATAGCCTTTTTCCTTATCTTATCGCGTCCTTCTGCTATTTCTCGTTGGGCGACTTGTTGACGGGCTTGGCACCTGCGGGCTTGGCAATGCTTTCGCGCATGTCGGTGTCGGCCTGTATGTTCTTCATTCTGTAGTAATCCATAATACCCATATTGCCGCTGCGGAAAGCGTCGGCCATAGCTCTGGGCACTTCGGCTTCGGCCTCAATCACCTTGGCGCGTGCCTCCTGTGCCTTGGCCTTCATTTCCTGCTCCGATGCCACAGCCATCGCGCGGCGTTCCTCGGCCTTGGCTTGTGCAATGTTCTTGTCGGCATTGGCCTGGTCCATCTGCAGCTGGGCTCCGATATTCTTACCCACGTCGATGTCTGCGATATCAATGGAGAGTATTTCGAATGCTGTGCCACTGTCCAGACCTTTGGTCAGCACCAGTTTCGATATGCTGTCGGGGTTTTCCAGCACCTCTTTATGGGTTACTGCCGAGCCAATCGAGCTCACAATGCCTTCACCCACACGGGCCAGAATGGTCTCTTCGCCGGCACCGCCCACCAACTGCTTGATGTTGGTACGCACGGTCACACGGGCTTTGGCTATCAGCTGAATACCGTCTTTTGCCACAGCGGCCACCGGCGGCGTGTCTATCACTTTGGGGTTCACCGAGGTGTGCACGGCTTTCAGCACATCGCGTCCTGCCAGGTCGATGGCGGTGGCGGTACGGAAGTCCAGGTTCATGTTTGCCTTATTGGCCGAGATGAGGGCCTGCACCACGCTGCCCACGTTGCCTCCGGCCAGATAGTGGGCCTCAAGCTCGTTCTGCTGCAGCTTCAGGCCGGCCTTGGTGGCGTTAATCATATTGTTCACTATAATGCTGGGCGGCACCTTACGGAAACGCATAAACATCAGCTGAATCAGCGAGGTGTGTACACCCGACACCAGTGCCTGGAACCACAGTCCCACCGGCACCAGATAAAGAAAGATAATGAGTGCAATGAAAATCAGCACGCAAATCACAATAATACCTGTAATGCTCATATTGTCTATTGTTTTATTGGTTAATATTCAGTCTTTTCCGTTTTAGCCATTACGCTTCTTGTTCAAATCGGCGGTCCTCCACTTCGCACACGTCAATGCGGTAGCCCTCTATGGCCACTACTTCTATCTCTTTGTCTGGGTCTATAAATTTGTTCACCGCGTGCACTTCCATCAGTTTGCCGTCTATCAGGGCTTTGCCTGTCGGTGCCAGCCGGGCAATGGTCTTTCCGCGAGTGCCCACACTCAGGCTGGGGTCGCTCACTTGGTTCACTGCACTGTCCGACTCTTCATTCAAACTGAACTTCTTCCAGGTCTTCGATTTCATGAATATGGCCAGCAGTATGATGCATATCGCCACGCAGCAGCACAGCACTATGGTGCCGCCCGTCATTCCCAGTTGTATGAAGCTCTGCCACACTCCGAATATCAGCAGTCCCATTCCGAAAATGCCCGATATGCCTCCCGGCAACGCCACTATCTCCAGTGTGAGAAGCAGCAATCCTATTACTATTACGATGATGGTTAGTGTAGGTGTCATGATGTTTCCTTTTATATTGTTTATTTCACTATTTCAGATGTCAGCTGCTTGTCCAGCAGTGCGGTGTGCATGGGCAGCAGTGTCTCGTAGCTCCCGTGCTTCACTGTGCATTTGCCGTGGCAGTGCACCAGTATGGCGCATTGTTCCGCCTGGGTGCTCGATATACGGCATATATCCACCAGGGCCTTAATCACATAGTCGAATGTGTGCACATCGTCGTTGTGCAGCACCAAGCTGCATCCCGAGTCTTCCAGCACCTCGGCTTCGCTCTGTCCTTGGGGCGATATTTTGGGTGTCTCTGTTGCCATGTCTTCCAGTATTGGGTTAGTTTTGTGTTGTCTTTTCGTCTATCAGGACCACAGCCTGTGCGCTTATTCCCTCTTCCCGGCCTTCAAATCCCAGATGCTCGGTAGTGGTGGCCTTCACTGACACCTGTCCCACGCCAATCCCCAGCGTCCGGGCTATTGTTTCTCGCATCTGCCCTATGTAGGGCCCCACCTTGGGCTGTTGTGCCACAACGGTGCTGTCTATATTCACTATCCGGTAGCCTTCCCGCTCCAGCAGCTCGCCGCAGTGGTGTAGCAGTATTTTGCTGTCTATGTCCTTGTATCGGGGGTCCTTGTCGGGAAAATGCTTCCCTATGTCGCCCAAAGCGGCGGCACCCAACAGCGCGTCGCAGATGGCATGCAGCAGAACGTCGGCGTCCGAATGGCCCAGCAGCCCCATGCTGTGGGCTATCTCCACCCCGCCCAGCCACAGTTTCCTGCCCGGGGTCAATCGGTGTACGTCATATCCTGTTCCTATTCGCATGGCTCTGCATCCTGTTAGATGTTACTGTTTGTCCTCTTGTTTTTCAGATTGAAGGTGAGCGATATGCGTATGGTGTTCGACAACGGGTTGCTGCTGAAACTGGTGGTGGGTATAAGGTATGCAAGGTCGAATTGCAACACATTATACCGTAGGCCGAATCCCACGGTGGCATATTGGCGTCCGCCCTTGGTGTCGTGCTCGAAAAAGTAACCCACTCGGGCGGCCAGCGTCTGTTTGTACCAATATTCGCCACCCACCGACACCTGCACCTCGCGCAATTCTTCGCCAAATCCGCCGGGTGCGTCATAGAACGACTGCAGGGCTCCCTTCACCACTCCGGTGTTGTAGTATTCGGTCATATTGCGGTAGTACTTGCCGTAGGTCTCGTCGCCCACCGTCACCGGGGGTGTCGGCACAAGCAACTTGTTCAGGTCAAGCATCAAACTCACCTCGTTCGACTCGTCGATAGCCGTGCTGTATCGTCCGCCTATGCGGAAGTTGGTGGGCGGGAATTCCTTCTTCGTGTCGTCGTCCGAGTACGACAGCTTGGCTCCTATGTTGCTTATCATGGCTCCTATGGCCAGCTCCTGCCTGTTGTCTATGGCATGCTGCCAATACAGGCCCAGGTCTGCCGCCAGGCTGTGCGCTGCCTTGGTACTCACATATCCGCTGCCGTCCGACACCATCTGTCCGTTGGTCAGGTCCGAGTTCATAAAACGTCCCGTCGCACCCAGCGACAGCTCGTCGTTCAGCTTCATGGCGTATGTCGCGTCCACTGCAAACTCGTTGGGGTTCATCACGCCGTCCTGTTGTCCTGTAGCGTCGGTGCGTTGTATCTCGCCCAGCGAGAAATAGGTGATCGATGCGGCCACGGTGCTCCGGCTGTTTATGCTTTTATATCCGCCCAGATACAGCAGGTTCATATCATACACTTTCAGGTTGCGCAACCAGGGGGTGTAGGTGGTCCCCACACTCAGGCTATTGTCCACAAAAGCCAGTTTTGCGTTGTTCCAGTGGGCGGAAAAGGCATCGGGACGTGTGGCGGCTCCCACATCGCCCATTGCACCCGACACTGCATCGGGGGCTATCAGCATTATCGGCATTCCGGTCGATATAAAGTTCTTAGTCTGTCCCGTCAGTCCCGGCTGTTGCGCCAAGGCTGTGCCCGCTATACTCATCATTATAAGTGCTGCGGCAATGATTTTTCTCTCTTTCATCAATGTTCTTGAAAATAGTTTGTGCTTTTTTCTATCTATGAAACGCTAAACCTTTTTTTTTATTGTTTGGCAATGATATTTTTTAGTTGCGTACTATCTTGGTCATTTTCGTCAGTTTTTCTCCCCGGGTGGTTATCAGGGTGACACGGGCCACATATATGCCCTTGGCCACTTCCGCCCCGTTGCCGTTGGTGAAATCCCAGTCGTATCGCACCACGCTGCTGCCTGCCGTGGGGGTCGCCGTGCGCAACAGCCGCCCGCGCATGTCGTATATCTCCAGGGTGGCGCTGGATATGCAGTCGGTCAGGTTGTGCTCCACCCGCAGTGTTGTGCGGTGGTGGGCGGGATTGGGTGCCGCCGCAAAGTCGCCTATTTCGGCTGTGCGGTCGTTCACCACATAGAAGTCCACCGAGGCGCTGCCCGAGTAGTTGAATATGTTCCAGCATTTCAGCGTCAGCGTGTGCGGCCCGTTGTCCAGTTTGCCCATCGTGTAGGTCACCGTGCCGTTTCGCCCGTCGGTCAGGTCCGGCTCGAAAAAGTCGTTCAGCGTCACCATGCTGAATGGGTTGCCGTCCAGGGTGGCGGTGATGCCGTGCCCCAGTCCGCTGCCCGCCGTGTTGATGCCCACCGAGTCGCTCAGCAGGGCTATCAGCGTCGGGCTTTCGTTGGTCAGTCCGCCGTTGCGGAAGTTGGTGTCGTTTATGTATAGCCGCACTGTGGGGTACAGCTCGTCTATGGTCGTTTCCTCGTTGAATCCGCCAAACATGATGTTGCTGTATTGACCTGTGGCGTCGTTGTTGCCGCTGCGGGCATAGTGCGAAAGCTTGCCGTAGTCGTATCGGTAGGCCACGTCGCGCGGCACGATAAAGCTGTATTCAAAACGGCCTCCCTCCACCTTCTCGCGTCCTTTATACAGCACGTTCTTCTGCTGCACGAATTCTATTTCCGTACTGTCGTTGTCGTTGGCCAGGGTGTGGTATTTCATTTCGCGGTCAAACACAATCGGGTATATCGTCCCGTCAAATCCCTCCAGCCGTTCCCCGTTGCTGCCTTGTATCTCGCCTTCCACCGTCACACGCGACAGCACCTCCGCCGAGTCGGTCACCTCGGGGTTCACAGTCCGTTGGTTTATGCGGGTCACCACCACCCGGTTGCGTGGCACCGATAGGTGTATCGCCGGGTCGCCCATCAGGGTTATGCAGTGCGACACTTGGCTGGCGTTCTTGGCCATCCGCAATGCGTCGCCGATGCTGTTGTTTCCGTCCAGCGCATAGAGGCAAAGCAGTGTGTTGAACCGCTGCACATGGTGTATGGGTCTGGCCGCCGCCACCACCCCTATGCCCGCCGCACGGGCCAGCATGAAGGCCTCCGAACCGCACAGGGCGTCTATCTGGTCGTATTTGCCGAAGGTGCAGGTGCTGGTAACGAAAAAGGTGAGCCGGTCGGTATTGGTATACTGCTCTATGTCCTGAAATTCCATATATCGCTCTGTGCCTATATAGCTGCCCGACCCGTGCCCTATATAGTTCAGCAGCAGGCAGCCGTAGTTCATCCGTTGCCGCAGTGCGTTGTTCACGTCGGGATAGTACGAGCCGTCGGCCCCCGACTGCTGTACATACGCGTCTGCATAAATGCGGTCTATATTGAAATGGGGATACAGCTCTTTTATCTGTCGCGCGGTGATTTCCGAGTCGCTGGCAAAGTTGGTGTCCCCAGGACTCGAGGGGTCGGCGTCGTCGGCCAGCAGGGCCACATAGTTACGCCAGTCGCCTCTCACCTGGTCGCTCTCCAGGTCGCGGCGTGTAAGGTATCCCTCTATCTTGTCAATCATGTGGTCGGCTTCGGCGTTGCTCTTGGCCGGCAGTCGCCCTATGCCCACACTCATGCTCCCTTCAAACACCCCCGAGGTGGCGTCGTCGAGGTATCCATACACGTCGTCGCTCGGAAACACATTTCCCTCACTGTTGAACGAGGCGGGTGTCTCGTAGGTTATCACCGTGCTCAGTCCGTTGCCCAGCAGGTCGCGGTTGTCATAGGTGCCTTTGCCCAGCAGCAACAGGTAGCGTGGCGCGTCGTTCGTGCCGTTGCCCGCCTTGTGCCGCAGGCAGCGCATCATCTGGCGGATGGCCATGGGGTCGGGCCGTCCCCCCGAGAATTCGTTGAACACCTCTTCCTGCGTCACCACCAGCGTGTTCATTCCGTCGTGCAGCAGGTGCAGGTCGCCTATCCGTTCGCCCTGCCCCTTATAGTTCTTGTGGGTCACTATCACCATGTCGGGCACATCGCTGCCGTGTATGTCCTGGTTCTCCAGCGCGACGATGCCGGTGGGCGAGAGGAGGTCGTTCGTGCCGAACAGCACAAAACTCCGGGCCTTGTCTGTGGCACCCTCGAATGCAATACTTCCCTCGGCCGGGACGCTCACCACGAGGCTCCGCGGCTGGTCCGGACTGGTGATGTCCCATGCCCTCAGGCCGTTGCCGTTGCCACGCACCACAAAGCGGCTTTTGCACCCCGACAGTATCTGCTGCTGGTTGCGCACCATGAGCTGGCTTCCGCTGTATGTCAGGGGCACAAAGGTATTCAGCTCTATAAAGTCCAGGTATCCTGTGGCGTTGTTGTCGTGCGGAATGTAGCGCACGGTCACCTCCACCTCCTGCTGTCGGGTGTTGAAAGTGTTGGAAAATACATAGTAGTAATTCCCAGCCGTATATGTGTGGCGGTATTTTGTATCGCCTATTGTCACCTCTATTTCGGCGGCATAATCCGACACGTTGGCAAAGGCATAGCGGGCCGAAACGGTGCCGTACGATGGGTTTCCCGGCAGCTGCAGCTTGTAGGTGCGTGTGGTCAAGCTGGGTGTGAACTTGTCCGCCGCCCATATCTGTCCACCCCCGTGCGAGTTGATGCGGTCCTCGTGGTATAGGGCTGTGGCTGTGGTGGTGTTTATGTCGGGACGCATATTGTCGGGCAGCACGGCAGGCCGTATGCGCAATGTGTCGGCATCGGCGGCTGCGGGTGTATGGTCTGGGGTGAGGTAGTAATAATTATAGTTCGCGTACGCGTGCATATTAAATTGAAATGCCTGTTCGGGGTTGCTGTATCTCCACACATTAGCCCCTTCGCCATAAAACATCAGGCAGTCGCCCTCGTCGAATATCCCGTTGCCGTTGGCATCCACCATCTCCAGTGCCACGGGTTTTAGGTCGTCGGGTCTCGGCTGGTTGTTGCTCGAGGTCAGCATTCCCGCGTCGGCACCATAGAGCGCAATATGGCTGCATTCTGTGCCGCTCAGCCCGGCAATGTCGCTGGCCGTTATCTTGTACACGCCCGTCTCCGACACAGGTATCTTATACCAGCGTCCCTCGGCCAGCAGCGAGTGTTCGGCATAGGTGGCTTGCGCCTGCACCCCGTGGACCTGCACCGCCGCCAGCAGCACTCCCAGTGCTATCAGTGTCTTTGTTCCTTTCCGCATCTGTTGGACAATTGATGGATGATGTTTACTTGATAAGTTGCAAGTTGTTGTGTTAATGAGTTGATTTGTCAGTTGTTTGTAGCCGCCGTGTTCGTCGTTCAGCGTTGTAAGTGGGATAATTCTTTTGTTTGTCAATAACAATGTTTTGCCTTTTTTATTGTGTGGCCTATCAAAAAACCTTCCCCATCCATTGTATTTTCACTGTCACAATTCATTATTTTTTTTGCCCTCAGCCCCCGTCCCCACAATCAGACACCTCCTCATGTAATTCGTTCAACCACCGTCCCACAATCAGACCCTTTTTAGTGGGACTTCTATAAATCACCCCGAAGGGGTGAGATACGAATAACACCGTACAAGCCATGAACGGTGTCGCGACCGAACGGGAGCAACATCGTTCATGGCGCAGTGCGGTGATTATCAGCAGCCACTGATGCGTCCCGATAGGGACGCGACACACTACCAGATGAATAGAACCCGCTTTAAGAAATTCCGTCAGCCTCCGTTGCCATCCCTCCACCTTTTCCCCCTTTCCAGCCTTTCCCTTGCCGTTGCATCCCGGTAGGTTCGCTGATGGTTCGCTGATGCTTCGCTTCTTCCTCCCGCCTTCGCAACCCTTCCACCTCCTCTTCATCCCTTCACTTTATGTTCTCTACCACTCTGGTTAAGAGAACATTAATAAGAGGTTATGATAAGCTTAAGAAGTAGCGGAGCGGACTGGAACCTGGGTCGGCGGCAAAGCGGACGGGAGCCGAAGGGGGGTGGGATGGGTGCCGAGGAGGCATCGATGGGGCAGGGGGGAGGGAACGGCCTTGCAAAAGAAGAAAAAAAACGTTGCAAAAAGGTGAAATTTTGCATTTTTAAAGGTCAGAAAGAAGAAAAAATAAGGTCAATTCGATGCTCTGTTGAAAACTAATTTCACTGATATACAGTTAGATGAAAAATATTTTTGTAAGAAAGATGAATATTTGACAAAAAAATCGTAATATTGCCAATCAATTTTAGGCTCAATCTATACTAAAATCGCATGATGAAAAAGTATAATAAAATTACGCTGATACTGCTGTTCGCCGTTGCGGGCATGCAGGGTGTCAATGCACAAGATGTAGGATTTTCGCAGTTTTATGCCAATCCGCTTTACCTCAATCCGGCTTTTGCTGGTTCCAAGGTGGCCCCACGCATAGCGTTGAGCTATCGCGCCCAGTGGCCTGGTTTGGTAAGCGCCTTTTCCACTGTTAGTGCATCCTACGACCAGTATATAAATGATATGCACGGCGGCATTGGCGCCATCCTTTTGTCCGACCGTCAGGGTGACCACGGCATGCTCAACACCAACATGCTCGCTGCCATGTATTCATTCCGCTTCCAGGTGCACGAGGACATCTTCGTCAATCTGGCATTGCAGGCGGGTGTGGTGAATATGAATCTGAACTGGGACCCGAACATTATGCGTTGGCCCGACCAGATTGATGCCAACTGTGGTTGGATTAACCTCACTTCGGCCACACCTCCCGACAACCGCAGTAAGTTCTATCCCGACTTCGCAGCCGGTGCCATGATTTATGGCCCCGCTTGGTATGCCGGCTTTGCCGCCCACCACCTTAACCAGCCCAGCCAGGGTTTCTATGCCGAGGACCGTGTGCCTATGAAGTTCACTGCCAATGCAGGTGGTTTGATTAACCTCTCGGAGGAGCGTCGCCGCCAGTCGTCACTGGGTTTGGGCACCCCTGTCATTTCGCCCAATTTCATCTATCAGTACCAAGGCGGTTTCCACTATTTCAACTATGGTCTGTATCTTGACTGGATGCCGTTCCTGGTGGGTGCATGGTTCCGCCACAGCACCACCAATGTGGATGCATTTATATTTATGGTGGGTGCACAGCACGATCATTTCAAAGTCGGCTACAGCTACGACGTGACGCTGTCCGAGATGGGCAACAGCACTCTGGGTTCGCACGAACTTACCGTGGGCATCCTTCTGCCAGTGCCTGAGCAGAAACACAAGATTAAGGCAATTAGGTGTCCGTCGTTCTGATAAAAATTCATAAAAACGAAACAAAAAAGCGATAATAACGTTATAAGAGATAAAAATTAAATCTACTATGAAGATCTTGAAACTCTCATTCCTTATGGTGGCTTCGGCATTGTTGCTGGTTGCCTGTGGCAGCAAAGAACAATCGGCCACTACGGGTTGGAATCTGAATGACACAGAGTGGGGCGGTTTCGACCGTTCTTCCTATTCCGAGCAGATTACCGGTCCGGGTTTGGTATTTGTCGAAGGCGGCTCTTTCCAGATGGGCCGTGTTGCCGACGAGTCCCGTTTTTCGTGGAACAACCTTGTCCACACTGTCACTGTCTCGTCCTTCTACATTGACGAGACTGAGGTGTCGAATTTCTCCTATCGTGAGTTTGTCTATTGGATGAACCGCGCTTATGGCGAGGAATACCCCGAGTTGGTCAAGCAGATTTATCCCGACACCAACGTGTGGCGTCAGCGCCTGTCGTGGGTGGAGAATTTTGTTGAGAACTATTTCCAGTGCGCCATGTTCAACGATTATCCCGTGGTGGGCGTTACTTGGGAGCAGGCTCAGCAGTTCTGCAAATGGCGTACCGACCGCGTCAATGAGAAAATCCTCGTGGATGCCGGCATTATCGACCTTGCCCAGAGCGAGCTCACCGGTTCGGAGGCTTTCCAGACCGATGTCTATCTCGCCGGTTTGTATAAGGGCGAGGGCAAGGGTGTGCCTAACCTCGACCCTGCCAGCGGTGGTGAAAACCGTAATGTGCGCCGTTCGGACGGTATCTTGCTGCCCAACTACCGCCTGCCGACCGAGGCTGAGTGGGAGTTTGCAGCTCTGGGTATGATCGGCAACACTTACGATGAGCGTGTGGTTGAACATAAGACTTATCCTTGGGCTGGACAGAGCGTCCGTTCGGCCAACAAAAAGTACTACGGTCAGTTCCTTGCCAACTTCAAACGTTCGCGCGGCGATGCTATGGGCGTGGCTGGCAACTTGAACGACGGCTGGGAGTATACAGCTCCTGTCAAATGGTATTTCCCCAACGACTACGGCATTTATCACATGGCCGGCAACGTGTCTGAGTGGTGCGGTGATGTCTACCGTAAGGATGCCAATCCCGTGGGCGGCGACGATTTGAACCCCTACCGTGGTAATGTATATCAGTATGTGGCTATGAGCGAGGACGGTGAGGAAGCTGCTATCGACGAGACCACCGGCAACCTTATCTATCAGAATGTTCCCGACGACATGAACCGTCGCAACTACCGTCAGGCCGATAATATCAACTATCTGGATGGTGACTGGAATTCGAGCATCTACGATTTCGAGAGCAAGGAGTCCACTTCCGCTTCGGGTTGGTTGAGAGAGACCGACGAGGAGGATGAGTCTGAAGAGACTTACACCCGTTCCAACGAGGAGCAGACCAACCAGATGTATCACCGTACCGACAGCCTCGACAAGAAAAACATCACTTCTATGATCAACAACCGTGTGCGTGTTGTGAAGGGTGGTTCTTGGAGAGACCGCGCCTATTGGATGCAGTGCGGCACCCGTCGTTACTACGACCAGGATCGCAGTACCTCTTGGATTGGTTTCCGTTGCGCTATGGACCGCATGGGTTCGCGTACTATCAACGACTAATGTCAGTGTAGATACATTTAGTTAATACTATATCGTGGAGACATTGCAGGCAGGAGCTTGCAATGTCTCTTTTTTTTATTCCTTTTGTATACAAGTGGCACGGCGGCAGCGTCCGCATTTGAAAGAGGTGCCACGACAGTGGCGGGGTATGTATACCACTGGCGGAGCCAGCACGAATGAGGATTCCGCTTATAAGGACTTTTGGTATTTGATTCCGGATACATACCCCCCGGCTTTGCCGTACCCCTCTAAAAGAGGGGACTCGCGGTGGAGGTGCGTCGGTCTCTTGCTATGGATGCTGTATGTGGATGCAGGCGGCAGGGCGGCAGCGTCCCCTTTTGAAAGGGGTGCCACGGGAGTGGCGGGGTATGTATCCCGCTGGCGGAGCCAGCAGGAATGTGGATTCCGCTTATAAGGGGACTTCTATTAATTGCCTCGAAGAGGCACACTCTCAATAACCCCGCACGTAGTGTGGGGATAATAAGCAACATAGAAACAGCGTCCCGGAGG
>ONQD01000029.1 GCA_900319865.1 uncultured Bacteroidales bacterium
CGAGTGGGGTCATGTGCGAGGAGGAGGGGTCCACTTTGCCGGAGACGAGGTGCTGCTGACGGCGATAGCGGAGGAGGGGTACGATTTTGTGCGGTGGGGCGACGGCTATATGAGCAATGTACGGCGGTTTGTGGCGGTGGGTGACACGATGTTCGAGGCCTATTTCGGTGAAGCAGCCGGGATAGCGGAACGCGGCGGAGTGGAGTTCCGGATGCGGCCGAACCCGACGCGTGGGCGTGTGGAGGTGGAGTGCGGAGAGCCCGGGGTCGAGATAGCGGTGCGTGACGTGTCGGGGCACGAGGTGCTGAGACGCAAGGCCACAGGGGAGCGGACGGAGCTGGAGACCGAGGGGCTGGCGAGCGGCGTGTATTTCGTGACGGTGACGACGGAGAGGGGGACAGGCACGCGGAAACTGGTGATAGAGAGATAGTGCTTGAATTGTTTTGGGATACATACCCCCCGGCTTTGCCGTACCCTTCTGAAAGAGGGGACTCGCGGTGGCGGTCCACCTGTCGTCACGTTGTAGAAGATAGACAGATATGGGATTATGGAACATCGAAAAACACGAAAAGGAGTTGGTGACAATTGGAGACTATACGGCAGGGAATAGGCGTTTATTGTAGGGATGGATGATTTATGACATAAAAAAATATTAGTGTCCGAAAAACGTGCTGAAAGCACGTAATCTTATTAACCCCACACTAAGCGAAGTGCCGTGTGTGGGGGGGGCAGATATCCCAATTCTGCGTGCCGTAAGCACGCTACTTTGTTGATTGTTATGTTGTAGCGTATCTTCGACACGCATATTGATAGCCTTTGTTACCCCACACTGCACCCCTACGGTGTTTAGTGTGGGGTTAATAGGATTGTGCGCCTTTGGCACACTCAAGACTTCGTAAATCAATATATGACATTTAATGTTGATATTATATTACTTGCTAATGATTGGATTTCTTTTGTCAGACACCAATGATAAAAAAATCCCTGCCAGTATAATCCAGCAGGGATAATTATCGGAATTCCAAAAGACTACTAGCAACCAAGTCTTTATTGTACATATAGCCCCTCCTTTCTTATCTGGGCAAGGAGTGCGGGGTTCATATAGTCTCGCACCCTTACTGCATCTACAGGGCGTTTTAACAGTTCTTCGAGCTCACATTGCAGCATGTCGAGAGTAAGCAACGAAAGGGCTCGCCCTTCATAAAATACATCCACATCACTGTCTTCGGTCTGCTCTCCGCGTGCCACAGAGCCAAATACACCCAAACGTGTGATACCATATCGGTTTCTTGCGTATGGCAAGAAACCACCCAGTAGTGTTATTATGTCCTGTGTGCTTAGCATCTGTATTTCCTCTTTCAGTTTGCAATAATACAACTTTTTCCCGACATAGCAAGAAAAAAAGAAATCCAGACAGAATTGATGATTTGTCGATTAAAAAAGAGACTGAGTGAAAAATGTTTTGTATCTTTGCACTTTTGAAGATACTGCAAAGAATGAAACTAAAAGTCTTGAAACGTGTACTTTTGCTGTTTTTGCTGATGGCGGCTGTGCCCGTTTGGGCGCAGAAGCTTATCACTTACGATGCGGGGATGGGTACGCGAGACCCGTCGGATCCGGATGTGTGGATATTGTATCAGAGGGTGAAGGCCAAGCATGAGGGGATGATACTGTATGCGGATTCGGCGTTGCTGAACACCGTAAAGAATGATTTCACCGCATTTGGCCATATAAAGATAGAGATAAGCGATACGACCACAATATACGGAGACCAGCTGTATTATGACGGGGAGAGCCGGGTGTTGGATATATGGGACGACACGGTGAGGCTGATAGACGGGAAGACGGTGTTGAAGTCGGACCATTTGTGGTATGACCGTTTCTCGTCGATAGCGACCTACGACACTTGGGGGATTACGGTGAACGGAGACAAGAGACTGGTGAGTAAGATAGGGCATTACAATTCGGACACGAAAATGTTTGACATATACGGTGATGTGGTGTTGACGGACTCGAATATGCGATTGGAGACAGACACGCTGACCTATGACATGAATTTGAAAGAGGCTGAATTTTGGAGTCCGACACATATATATACCGATTCGACAACGATGTATAGTGAATGGGGGTCGTACAATACGGATAAGCGGTATGCGTATTCGCGTAAGGCATCGGAAGTGCATAACGGTGAGAAACACATAACGTGCGATACCTTACACTACTATGAAGATGTGGAGTTTGGTAAGGCGATAGGGAATGTGGTGTTGCGGGATACGGTGAACGAAATAGTGAGTACGAGCCGATATGCTGAGACCGACCAGCGGAAGCGGACATCGTTTGTGACAGACAGTGTGCTTGTGCGGTTTGTGCACAAGGATGAAGAAGACAGCACGGGGAGTGTGGACACACTGTATCTGCATGCCGACAGCGTGGTGGTGACGAATGACTCGACCCGGAAACTGCAGACGGTGCAGGCCCATTATAAAGTGAAGGTGTACAGGGGTGAGGCGCAGGCGATGTGCGACTCACTGTATTATTCGGCAACGGATTCGATAGCGAAGCTGTACCGGAACCCAGTTGTGTGGTATCAGCACTATCAAACCGTGGCAGACACGATAGAGGTGAAACATGATTCGGCCGGGGCCAAGGTGGCCTACCTGAGAAGCAATGGATTTTGCATAGAGCAGCTGGACAGAGAGAAATTCAACCAGGTGAAGGGGAGAGATATGGTGGTGTATTTTGAAGAAGGGGAACCCTGGTATGCCGACATATTGGGAAATGCCGAGATGGTGTATTACCTGACAGAGGAAGACGAGAGAGGGCTGAAGACCTTGATAGGGGTGAATGTGGGAGTGGGGTCTGATATGCGAATTTATTTTAAAGACCGTGAGCCCGACCGGGTGGTGACGTACGGCAATCCGGACATGAACACATACCCGCTGGAGAAGCTGGAAGAGGAGAAGAGGCAACTGGGTAACTTTAAGTGGATGGATGAAGAGCGACCAAAATTCCCGCTGGATGTTTTCAGATGGTGACAAAATGGCAGACGGTTCAAACTGGCATGAATGTTGGTGAAAAATGAGGCGAAAAGATGTGGACAGAGTCCACGAGACAGAATATTAACCAAAAAATAATAACAAATCATAGATATGTCACAAGAAGAGAAAGAAAAGGAACAAGAGCAAAATATAGCCCCAGAGACAAACGAGGAGCCCAAGGTGGATTCAGAACATGCAAAACATGAGCGTAAGAGACGCCATGAGCGTCATCGCGACGAGAGTGCCCAGAAAGTTCAGGAGATGGGAGAGAAGCTGGCCGAGATGAACGACAAGTATGTGCGTTTGTATTCGGAATATGAGAACTACCGCAAGCGTACCAATATGGAGAAGGCGGATTTGATAATGAACGGAGGGAAAGAGATGATAAAGGCCGTGCTGCCAGTGGTGGACGACATGGAGCGTGCGCTTCAGGCAATGGACGACAGCGAGGGTGCTAAAGAAGGAATAACGCTGATATATAATAAATTGATGACAATTCTGTCGCAGAAAGGGTTGAAGCCAATAGAAGCCAAAGGGCAGAAATTTGACGAGAACCTGCATGAGGCAGTGACACAATTCCCGGCAACGGAAGAGAGTCAGAAAGGCTGTGTGGTGGATGTTGTGGAGAAAGGCTACTACCTGAACGAAAAGGTGCTGAGGTATGCCAAAGTGGTGGTGGCTATTTGAAAAAGAGAGGGGCAGGATGTGCCCCTAAAGGGTAGAACGAAAATAAATAACAAGAATGCCTCCATTCGTCTGGAAACAGAGCGGATGGGGGCGAAAAAAGATATGAACAAAGATGGCTAAGAGAGATTATTACGAGGTATTGGGAGTGAGCAAAAACGCTACACCCGAAGAATTGAAAAAAGCCTATCGAAAGTTGGCATTGCAGTACCATCCGGACCGTAACCCCGGTGACAAGGAAGCCGAGGAGAAGTTCAAGGAGGCGGCAGAGGCCTATGATGTGTTGAGCAATCCCGACAAGAAGGCCCGGTATGACCAGTTTGGACATGCTGCATTTGAGGGAGGTGCCGGCGGAGCAGGCGGGATGAATATGAACGATATCTTCTCGCAGTTTGGTGACATCTTCAGTGACTTCTTCGGAGGAGGGTTTAGTGGCTTTGGGGGATTCAGAGGCTCGCAGCAAGGCGGACACAGAGCAGCTGCAAGGGGGTCGAACCTTCGTATCAAGGTGAAACTGACACTGGAAGAGATTGAGAAAGGATGTGAAAAGAAGATAAAGGTGGCCAAGTATGTGCCGTGCAAGACATGTGGCGGCACGGGGTCGAAGAGCAACAGCTTTGATACCTGTCCGCACTGCCATGGACGGGGCGTGGTGACCGAAGTGAGGAGGACAATACTGGGACAGATGCAGACGCAGAGCGTATGCCCCCATTGCGGCGGAGAAGGACACATAGTGAAGGACAAGTGCCATGACTGCAACGGAGAGGGCATAGTGCGTTCGGAAGAGATTATCACCATCAATATACCGGCAGGCGTGTATGACGGCATGCAGCTGTCGATGTCGGGCAAGGGCAACGCTGCCCCACGTGGCGGAGTGCCCGGCGACTTGATAATATTGGTGGAAGAGATACCGCACGACCTGTTTGAACGGCAGGAGAACAACCTTTACTATAATGCATTTATAACCTTTGCCCAAGCCGCATTGGGAGACAGTATTGAGATACCGACCCTGACGGGCAAGGTGAAGGTGAAGATAGAGGCCGGAACCCCGTCGGGCAAAGTGTTGCGACTGAAAGGTAAGGGGCTGCCGACAGTGAACGGGTACGGCCGTGGCGACATGCTGGTGTGCCTGAATGTGTGGGTGCCCAAGAACCTGTCGCGTGAAGAGAAAGAGACATTGACGCGGCTGGATAAATCGCCCAATTTCCAACCCAGTCCCTCAAAGTCGGAGCGGGGATTCTTTGACAAGATGAAAGACCTGTTCAACTAACAAAAGAGATCACTTACGGAAGGAACGCTGAAAAACCGGAAATAAAAAAATAGGAGACATCCACGGGGTGGAAAAGAAGTTGTCGAGGCGGAACGCCGACCAGATGACAGAAGCATTTCTGCAATACGTCTGGCAACATCAGTTGCTGGAGGGTGAGATGCGTACCACCGAGGGGGCATTGGTAGAGGTGGAACGGGCCGGGATGTTGAACCGGGACGCGGGTCCGGATTTCTTTGATGCACGCATACGGATAGACGGTACGTTGTGGGTGGGAAATGTGGAGGTGCATGTAAAGTCATCATCCTGGAACACACATAAACACAGCAACGACAGAGCCTACGACAATGTGGTGCTGCATGTGGTGTATGAAAACGACACGGCCATAACGATGCAGAACTGCCACCAACTGCCAACGTTGGAAGTGAAGCACCTTGTGGCCGATGCGCTGTGGGACAACTACGAAGCATTGATGCACCCACCAAAACCATTGGCAGTGCCCTGTGAGGAACGGCTTGCGGAAGTGCCGGAGATGTATGTGAACGGGTGGATGGAGCGGCTGACCTTGGAACGTTTGGAACGGAAAAGCGGGACTGTGGGGCGGTTGCTGGAAGAGAGTCACGGCAATTGGGAAGAGTGTTGCTACTGGCTGCTGGCACATTACTTTGGGGGCAAGACAAACAGTCTCCCGTTTGAGTTGTTGGCGAAGTCGGTGGATCAGACACTGCTGGCCCGATGGAGGGACAAGCCGCAAAGGATAGAGGCGTTGCTGATGGGGCAGGCGGGACTGTTGGAAGGGTATTTCGAAGATGAATATCCGCGACAGCTGCAGGCCGACTATGAGGCATTGAGGCAAGGGGCAAGACTGACTCCGATAGCGGGTTATTTATGGAAATTCTTTAGATTGCGGCCATACGCCTTTCCGACTTTGCGAATAAGCCAGTTTGCACAGCTGGTGTGCCAATCGAGAAACTTGTTCAGCCGATTGCTGGAGAGCCCTGACGCCGATGCGTTGGAGCGCTTCTTCGAGGTGACCGCATCGGAGTATTGGAACAACCACTACCAGTTTGACCGCCTATCGGCCGGGAAGCCCAAACGGTTGGGGAAGGAATTTGTGAGAATGTTGATAATCAACGCGTGGGTGCCGTTGCTATTTGAGTATGGCAATCAGCATGGATTACAGCAATACAAAGATCAGGCGGTTGAGATACTGGAACAGCTGCCTGCCGAAAGAAACAGATATATAAGACAATGGGAAGAGGCCGGCATTACACCTCGTAATGCCGCCCAAAGCCAGGCATTGTTGCAGTTGCACAATGAATATTGCAGCAATCACAACTGCCTGAATTGTCAGATTGGTTATAAAATAATAACACATTGAAAGCAAACGATATTATAAGAGTACTGAAAGGCTCGATGGCCTTTGTGTCGCACGAAGACTATGAGATAGATCAGTTATTGACTGACAGCCGCAAGACGGGCGACCTGTCGGGATGTCTTTTTTTTGCCATTCCCACTAAGCGGAATACAGGGAGCAGATATGTGTATGACCTGTATGGACGCGGGGTGAGGAATTTTGTGGTTCCCATCAATGCCGAAGAGGAGTACGTGAAGCAATTCAGGAAGTGTAGCGAGGCGAACTTTTGGTATGTAAAGAATGTAGTAAAGTCGTTGCAGCAAGTGGCCGCAGACCACAGGAGTCAGTATGCAATACCTGTAGTGGGCATAACGGGCAGTAATGGCAAAACGATAGTGAAAGATTGGATAGTGCAGATGCTGGGCGGTGAATGCAGGATAGTGTCGAGTCCGCGCAGCTATAATTCGCAGATAGGTGTGCCCTTGTCGGTGTGGCAGATGAGCGATGAGGACGAAATGGGGGTGTTTGAGGCAGGCATTTCGGAGGCTGGGGAGATGGACAACCTGCGAGAGGTGATAAAGCCAACGATAGGAATATTCACAAATATAGGACAGGCGCATGACGAAAACTTCCTGACCCGGAGCCAGAAAGTGGCTGAGAAGTTGCAACTATTCACCCACTGTCAGGTGCTGATATACAGCACGGACCATAAAGACATCCATTCGGCCATCTCGGCACAAGAGGGATTCCGGTCCGTAACCCGATACACGTGGGGGCATGGGGAGGATAATGTGCTGCAATTGGTAGATGTGAAGCAGCAAGGACATGGGTCAACCATCACGATGAAGCGAGAGGGACAGCCGTTTGTTTTAGATATCCCGTTTGGCGACCGGGCTTCGGTTGAAAACGCTATGCATTGCATTGCCTTGCTGTGCTATCTGGGATATGACAACGAGACAATAGCCGACAAATGCAGAAAGCTCACATCGGTGGCCATGCGCCTTGAAATGAATGAGGCAATCAATAATTGCCTCTTGGTGAACGACAGTTACAGTCTGGATATAGACTCTCTGGCCATTGCTTTGGACTATGTGCTCCATGAACGCAGCCATCGGCGCACTACACTTATAATGAGTGATATATTGCAGGCTGGTATGCCTGAGCAGGATCTTTATGGACAGGTGTCCAGACTGATAACTCAACATGGCATCAGCCGTTTTGTGGCCATAGGGGATGCGCTGAACCGCAACAAGGCTTTGTTCCAGCAGGTGGATACGGTTTTTTATGAGAGCACCGAAGACTTTTTGAGAAACCATCCTTTTGAGCAGTTCAATGATGAGACCATATTGCTGAAGGGGGCAAGAAAGTTCCATTTCGAGGATATAGCCAAGATGCTGCAACGCAAGTCGCACCAGACAATTATGGAGGTGAATCTGGATAATCTGATATCGAACCTGAACTACTACCGCTCGTGCATTAAACCCACCACACGGTTGATGGCAATGGTGAAAGCATCTTCGTATGGTGCTGGGAAATCGGAGATAGCCAGTGTGCTGCAGTATAATCATGTAGACTATCTGACGGTGGCCTATAGCGACGAAGGGGTGGATTTGCGACGTAACGGCATTACACTGCCTATTATGGTGATGAATCCAGAGGAAGAGAGCTTTGGCGACATAATACGCTATGGATTGGAGCCGGATATATACAGTTTCCGCATATTGGAAGCATTCTCGCAAGCGGTGAAACTGATGGGAAGTGAAGGGCAGAAGGTGCCCATCCATGTGGAGCTTGATACCGGGATGCACCGTTTGGGCTTTTCGCAAGAAGAGTTGACCGAGTTGGGAGAACGTCTTTTGAGTGAAGACAGTGTATTGAAGGTGAAGTCTATTTTCTCCCATTTGGCATGCAGTGAAGATCCGGAGATGGATGATTTCACGCGGATGCAAATAGACAGGTTTACCCAATGGAGCCAGTCGTTGCGAAAGCAATTGGGCGACCCGAAGATATTGTGCCATATACTCAACTCGTCTGGGATAATCCGGTTTCCCGAGGCGCAGATGGATATGGTGCGTCTCGGCATAGGGTTGTATGGTATAGCCCCCCAGCCAGAGGTGCAGAGGTGCCTAAAGCCTGTTAGCCGGCTGACCACAAAGATATCCCAAATCAAAAACATACCCCAGGGCGACACTGTGGGATACAATCGGTTATGGGTGGCGGAGCGCCCCTCGAGAATCGCGATTATCTCGATAGGGTATGCCGACGGATTGAACAGGCATTTGGGATATGGCAACGGCAAGGTGATGGTGAACGGCAAGGAGGCTCCTATTATCGGTAGTATATGCATGGATATGTGTTTTATAGATGTAACCGATGTGAGTTGCAGTGAGGGGGACGATGTGGTGATATTCGGCGATGCTGACCTGTTGCAGGAAATATCGAAGTCGGCGGGTACGATACCCTACGAGATACTGACATCGGTATCGCCAAGGGTGAAGCGTGTCTATTTTCAGGAGTAGGTTTGGGTTAAAAGGCCTAGGATTGGCGAACCTTCAGCGAACCTACAGCGAAGGGTTGTGCGAGGGTTGAAGGAGTGTTGACCGGGATGGCCGAGAGGGTGTGTCAGATTGCATAGTGAAAGGCAATTCATTCAACTTTTTTGCTGAATGAAAAAAAAGTTGTATTTTTGCAATATGAAAAATAGACATTTTGTCGCAAAGATGAAGATGGCAGACGTTGTGTCTGCCAATCATACGTTGATATTGGCAATGCCGAGATTCGGCATATCTTTGGGATTCGGCGACCGCAGTGTGCAGGAAATATGTGCCCAGTACGGTCTTTCGGTGGATTTTGTGTTGCTTGTTTTCAACGTGTATACTTTTGATGACTATCTGCCTGACGACAATGCTTTGGAGACAACTGATTTCAGTATGCTGGTGCCCTATCTGAAAGCATCGCACCGTTACTACCTGAATGAGCGGTTGCCCCATATCCAAAGGCATCTGGTGAGCGTGGTGAGTCATGCGGGCGAGAAATGCGGCAGGGTGCTAAAAGAATTTTTCACCAGCTATGAGAAAGAGGTGAGCGAGCATTTTGATTGTGAGGAGACGGAAGTGTTTCCCTATTTGCAGCGTCTGATGGCGGGCGATAAGCCCCAAAGGCCGATGTCAAATCATTTTGCCGAAGGACATACAGATTTGGTGGATAAGCTTTCGGATTTGGAGCAAATATTGTACAAATATATCCCAGGCGACGACATTGCCGAGGAATTGAATGAGCTGGTGTTTGCTGTGCTGCAGCTGTCGTCCGACCTGCAGAAGCATGCTTTGATAGAGGAGAAGATACTGCTTCCTTATATAAGCCAGCTTGAAAGGAGGAATCGTTGACACCCAAGATTCAGATATTGGTGGTTGAGCCGTCGGATATTATAAGGGAAGGCTTGAAGGCATTGCTGGACGATGACTTTGTGATGCAGGCCCCCCTGCGTGATATTCCTGCCGACTTGCCCCAGCGACTGCCTCGCCTCCAACCCGACATATTGTTGATAAACCCAACGCTGCTGAGCTCTTCGGCCAAGATGCAGCTGGTGGCTATCCAGCAGGCAAGGCCCAGTATGTCGATTGTTGCATTGGTCTATCAATATGTCGACGCCCGGCTGTTGCAACAGTTCAAGACGGTGTTGGATATACGGGAAAGCGGTAACAAGGTGTCTCAGTTGCTGCGCGACAGCTGCCAGAATGACACAGAGAGCAACGAAGAGAATTACGAGTTGAGCGACCGTGAGTCGGAAGTGCTGGTGCTTGTGGCTCAGGGGTTGTGCAGCAAAGAGATAGCCGACAAGTTGAATATCTCGATTCACACAGTCAATACACACAGGAAGAATATTACTCGAAAGACCGGTATCAAGTCGGTGGCCGGTTTGGCGGTATACGCCATGCTGCACAACATGGTGAACTAACAATAACTACCCGAAGACACTTGCTATGGAAGCGACAGTAGAAAAGAAAGAACGGCTATGGAATGCTAACTACACGAAGGTGTGGGTGGCTAATTTTATGATATTCTTTTCGTTTATGTTGCTAACACCCCTGCTGCCCATCTATCTCAACCAGCGTTTTTCGGCCGACAATGATACGATAGGTATGGTGTTGTTCGGCTATGCGGTGATGGCTTTGGTGGCCCGACTGTTTTCGGGCTATGTGGTGGACAGTTTTCCCCGCAAGATGGTGCTGCTTATCAGTTTTACCGTCTTTACCTTGTTTTTTGTGGGATATGTTGCAGCCGGGTCGTTGATGTTGTTTGCCATAGTGAGGACTGTTCATGGAATGCCTTTCGGTTTTACAACAGTAGCCAACAGCACGGTGGCCATAGATGTGTTGCCTTCTTCGCGACGCACTGAGGGAATAGGACTATATGGATTGAGCAATAATCTGGCATCGGCCATCAGCCCGTCGATAGCCATTTGGATATATACCACCACCCACAATTTTGACATTATTTTCTGGCTTGCCATGATAGTGGCCACACTGGGACTGCTGATAGACTGTACAGTGAAGACCCGCCCCAAGGAATTGGTCAAAAACAAACAACCCATATCTCTTGACCGTTTCTTCCTGATGAAAGGAGTAGGGGAGGCGGTGACAATGGTCTGTTTTGCGTTCAGCTATGGCGTGATGAGCACATATGTGGCCATCTATGGCAAGGAACGTTTGGGCATAGAAGGTGGTTCGGGTACCTTTTTTCTGCTACTCTCTCTAGGTTTGATTTTGTCGCGGTTGCAGGGCAACAAGGCTTTGCGCGAAGGCCGCATCACCTACAACGCCTCTATGGGTGTGTGCGTTTCGTTGATCGGCTATCTGCTATTTGCAGCCCTTCCCAATGAGTTTGGTTATTATGGTGCAGCCTTGGTGATTGGTCTTGGCAACGGCCACATGTATCCGGCCTATCAGAATATGTTTGTCAACTTGGCTCCACACAGCCAGCGGGGCACAGCCAACAGTTCCATTCTAGTGGCTTGGGATGTAGGTGTGGGATTGGGAATCCTGCTGGGCGGCGTACTGAGTAAGAATTGGGGCTACGGAGCCGCATTCTGGTCGGCATGGATTGTAAATCTACTGGGTTTCCTGGGCTATTGGATTTACGTGAAAGGCCATTTCCTGAAAGAGCGATTGAGGTAGCAATAAACATCAACAATAATAGATAGTAGTAATTTTTTAACGTATAAGGAGATTATAGTATGAGTCCCGACATTGTAGGCACAATAGCCGCCATAGTGATTTTCGCTTCGTTTGTGTTGCGGGGCGAAACACAGATTCGTTTGGTGAATTTGGTGGGTTCCGTATTGTTTGTCTGGTATGGCTATTCCATAGGCAACCACCTGTTCATGTTTATGTCTGTGGCCATCATACTGGTACACTGCTACCAGATATGGTATCGAATCAAAGAGTCGCGTTCGGCCAAGAAAATAGCCAAGGCGGAGCAGCGTGCAGCCAATGCGGAGGCCAAAGTTGACGAACAGAAGATTCAGCTTCAGAACCTGATGAACGGACAGAATCAGCCCGAGGCGAATCAGATTAATTCCAATGATAGTAAACTATAATAAGATACAGACATGTTACGCAAGGTAAGAATAGGGTTGGCCTGCCTGTTTTTTGTGGCCATCACGTTATTGTTTCTCGACTTCACGGGTGTGTTGCACCTTTATTTGGGCTGGTTGGCCAAAGTGCAGCTTCTGCCGGCGGTTTTGTCTCTGAATGTGGCAGTAGTGCTCTTCTTTGTGGTAGTGACATTGCTTGTGGGACGAACCTATTGTTCGGTGATATGTCCATTCGGTGTAATGCAGGACATCTTCATCTGGATGGGTGGCAAATGGAAAAAGAACCGTTTTCACTACACTAAAGGATGGCCTTTGCTGCGTGTAGCTGTACTGGTTTTGTTTGTGCTGCTGATGGTGTTGGGCTTGAACGGTATAGCAATTCTTATAGCTCCTTATAGCGCCTATGGCCGCATTGCCACCAATCTGTTCCAGCCGATATATATGTGGCTCAACAATCTGTTTGCCTATTTTGCCGAGCGTGCCGATAGTTATGCATTCTACAGCGTGGACGTGTGGGTGAAGAGCGGAGTTACCTTGGCAGTTGCTGCTGTCACCTTTGTGCTGGTGGGCTTTGTCTCGTTCCGTTGGGGTAGGGTGTGGTGCAATTCGGTATGCCCTGTTGGCACAGTGCTGGGGTTCCTCTCCCGCTTTGCTTTATTGAAACCGCGTATTGATACCAGCAAATGCAATGGTTGCGGCAAATGTGCCCGCAACTGCAAGGCACAGTGCATCAATCCCGTTGACCACACCATCGATGCCTCCCGTTGTGTGGCATGTATGGATTGTCTGGACAACTGCCGTCAACATGCCATCGAGTTCCGCAAAGGCAAGGCTGCTGTGGTGAACGATGATTCGGTTGACGCTTCGCGCCGCAAGTTTGTGGTCACTACCGCCGCCGTGGGTGCCGCGATGGCAGTGCAGGCACAGGAGAAGAAAGTGGACGGAGGTCTTGCTGCATTAATCGACAAGAAAGTGCCCGAGCGTCAGGTACCCCTGAAACCATTTGGTGCCCAAAGTCTGAAGAACTTTTCAAGCCGTTGCACCGGATGTCAGCTCTGTGTGAGCGAGTGCCCGCAGCATGTGTTGCGTCCCTCTCAGAAACTCACCACTATGCTGCAACCCGAAATGGCTTTCGACCGCGGCTATTGTAAGCCCGGCTGCACCAAGTGCAGCGAAGTGTGCCCCGCAGGTGCTATCAAGCACATAGATGCTGCAGCCAAAAGCGCAATCAGCATCGGACATGCTATTACGGTGCCGCAGAACTGCCTGTTGGCACAAGGAGTGGAGTGTAATGCATGTTCACGTCATTGCCCCGCTGCCGCCTTGAGTGTGGTGAGCGATTCGGCTACAGGCCACAACCGCATTGCTGTCAATGAGGCCCGTTGCATTGGTTGTGGAGCGTGCGAATACTATTGCCCTGTTCGTCCATTCAGCGCCATATATGTTGAGGGACGTGAGGCCCACACTACTGTGTAAGAAAAACAACTAACAAATCAATTAATAAACTTTATCAATTAGTCTAAACTATGAGTAAAATACTTGATACGCTTAGCGTAGTGAAAACGGGCAAGTTTTGGAAAGAACTTGTAATTATGACCCTCGG
Source organism: uncultured Bacteroidales bacterium (assembly GCA_900319865.1). GTDB lineage: Bacteria > Bacteroidota > Bacteroidia > Bacteroidales > P3 > Colimorpha. Next base: position 13,546 of record ONQD01000029.1, read on the forward strand.
TATGTTTGTGACAGCCGCGGCAGTATACTATTTTTTGGTGCCGAGCAAACTGATTATCGGTACCATATCCGGTTTGTCTATCGTGCTGGATAATATCTTCCAGGCGGCAGGCATCCACATCGGACTTTCGGTCATCATCATGGCCATCAACGCTATCCTGCTGATTCTGGCATGGGTGCTTATTGGACATGAATTCGGTGCCAAAACCGTTTATACGGCAATGATACTCGGTCCCCTGACCGATGTGTGGGATGCCATTCTTCCTTGGCAGAGCATCGCCAACGAGAACCTGGTTACTGGCACACCCTCTGTGATGGGCGACCCCTGGCTTGACCTTTGCTGCTTTGTGTTGCTGCTCAGTGCCTCGCAGGCTCTGATGTTCAGCATCAACGCTTCTACCGGCGGACTGGACATTCTGGCCAAGATTGTGAACAAGTATCTCCACTTCGACATCGGTACTTCCGTCAGCATCGCCGGTGCCATCATCTGCTGCACCGCCTTCTTCATCAATCCTTTCCGTATGGTTGTCATCGGTCTTATTGGCACTTGGATCAACGGTCTTGTGGTCGACTATTTCACAGCTTCGCTCAACAACCGCAAACGTGTGTGCATCGTGTCGAAGGACTACGACCGTATCCGCCGTTACATCATCGACGACCTCCATCGTGGTTGCACCCTCTATGAGGTCATCGGTGGCTATACCAACGAACGCAGCATCGAGCTCGAAGTGCTGCTCACCAAGGACGAGTTCAGCAACCTGATGGCTTTCCTCAGAGATAACGAGATTGCTGCCTTCACCACTGCCGGCAACGTGAGCGAGGTGTATGGCCTTTGGACCAAACACAACAAGAAAAAACAGATTAAAGAACACGCTGACAATAGATAACATATTGTTATAATTTAATTCGAACCCTCAATTATTATTGCCATTATGAAGAAACCCGAACGCTACGACAAGAGATTCCTTCCCATGCTGTGGATAGGATTGATTCTTTGGATTGGTTCTATGGCCATTATGTATTTCCTTGAGTCTACCGGCGAAACACCCTCGGGGCAGGAACGTCTCATGCAGATGTCCAAAGAGATGTTTCATACCATTCCTGTATTCACATTGTTGCTGCTCTGTTTCTTCCAACCCATATTGGAAGAGCTGAGTTTCCGTCTGTGGGGCGTTGGCAAGAAGTGGACCACCATTGTGTGCCTTGTGCTCATGTCCGTCTTCGTAACCAGCGAACTGAAGCTCTTTGGACTCATCTTCATAGTGGCATTCATCCTTGTATGGGTGTTTGTCCGAAACCGAGTGGCACAGGTCTGGATCAATACCATTATCACCTCTTTGGCCTTCTCGCTGAGCCATATCTCCGGTTTTGGCGACTTCTCGTTGGGAATGGTCTTGGGCTTGGTCGACATTTTTGGTTTGGCATTGGTGCTTTGCTGGCTCACTATCAATATCAATTTCTGGCTGGCTCCCCTCTTGCACGTGCTCAACAATAGTGTGAGCATACTGGTACCCATGTTGTTTGTCTCCGACCCTATCACCTCATCCCATTCCATAACGGTTGGTCCTCAGGAAGTTTGCAGCTATCAAACCACAGTCGAACCCTTCCGCTATTTCGCCAATAATAGGGAGTTGATGTCGCAAGATGATGGGTCCTTGGGTCTATTCCCACCCGATACCACGGGCTTCGTTCTTGTGGGTGAACCCGCACAAATAGCTTGCAGGCTTGCCGCCAGGGCCGACAGCACTATGCAAAACAACGTCGAATGGAAATACAACTACGATTGGCTGTCCAAGAATGCAGGTTTGGAAGAGCGTGTTGTCTTCCGTGTAAGCGACTATTCTAATCCCGACGGCAATTACGATTTCAACAATATATTCTACAACGGGTTGCTCGACGACTATATCCGCGATGTGTCCCGCCTCATTGGAGACACCATCGTGGCCGATACCACCGAAATCATGATCCAAGAGGTTTGGGTGGTATACGACGACGGGCGAGAGGAACTATTCACTTCCGATAGTCCTTCCAGTTTATGGTCAGAGGTGATGGAGGGTAAAGTGTTGCTCAGCAAACCTGTCGAAGAGAACGATTCCACAGTCACTATCCACTACTACGTTTACGATGACATCCACGCCTCACCGCTGCTCGATATGCGTTCCACTCTCCTCAATACATCGTCCCGCGACTACCGCATTGAGTACCGCGATTCGCACAAGGAAACATTTATCATTTTCAAGTAACACAAAGAAACTAGCGGCTTAACGCCCTCAAATAATTTAGTAATATGGATCGTAGAGATTTTCTAAAAAGTATGGGTGCCGGGGTACTGGCCACGGCTGCCCTGGCCACCGGTTGCGACTCGCCCAACAAAACCAAAGCCGAGGGGTTTGCCTCTGGCGAGGTGCCAACCGACAAGATGACCTACCGCACGGGTACCCATGGCGAGAAAGTGTCGCTGTTAGGCTATGGTTGTATGCGTCTGCCTTCGACAGAGGACGGGAAAGACGGCAACCAAACTGAAGGCGATCTGGATCAGGACCGAATCAACGAGCTTACCGACTATGCCATAGCTCACGGCCTGAACCTGTTCGACACCGCTCCCCGCTATTGCAAAGCCAGGTCCGAGATTGCTATGGGCAAAGCGTTGAGCCGCCACCGCCGCGATGAATATCTCATCAGCACCAAGCTTTCCAATCAGAACCCCGCCCTTTGGAACCGCCAAGGGAGTATAGAGATGTTCGAGCAGTCGCTGGAACGTCTGCAGGTGGACTATCTCGATTTCTATATGCTCCATTGTGTCGGCCTCCCCGGACGCGACAAGGACGGGAACCAGGTATCGCCCCATGATGCCTTTATGCGCCGCTTCATCGACAACGGAATGCTCGAATGGCTGGTCGAACAGCGTGCCAAAGGCCGCATCCGCAACCTGGGATTCTCCTATCATGGTGATGTGAAGGTGTTCGACGAGGCTCTCGCCCTGCACGATAAAGTGCATTGGGACCACGTCCTCATTCAGCACAACTATGTCAACTGGCAGCATGCCGACTCCTTGTCCGACGACGGGAATGCCGACGCCGATTCCAAGTATCTGTATGGTGAGTTGGTGAAACGCGACATCCCGGTCTTCGTAATGGAGCCCCTTCTGGGTGGTCAGCTGGCCAATTTGCCCCAGTTTGCCGTCGACGAGCTCAAATCTCGCGCCCCCGAGCAGAGTCTTGCCTCCTGGGCTTTCCGCTTTGCCGGCACCATGCCCCGCATTCTCACTGTGCTCAGCGGCATGACCTATATGGAGCATCTGCAGGACAACCTCCGCACCATGTCGCCCCTCCATCCCCTCAACGACGAGGAAATGGAAACCCTCCTGGACATCGCCGAGCGCTATGCTGACTATCCTCTTGTGCCCTGCACCGGCTGCCAATATTGCATGCCCTGTCCTTATGGCATCGACATCCCGGGCAACTTTGCCCACTACAACAAGATGGTCAACGAGGGCAACCTGATAGAGATTGATGCCGATGCCACTTCCGAGGACCGTAAGGCCTACCGCGAGGCCCGCCGTGCTTTCATGGTCAGCTACAACCGCTCCATCGAACGCCAACGTCAGGCCGACCATTGCATAGGCTGCGGCCGCTGCCAGCACGAGTGCCCTCAAAGCATCAATATCCCGCAGAAGCTTGCCGACATCGAGGAGGCCGTTCGCAGTTACAGTGTTTAACCGTTCAAATTCAATGTTATGAATATCCTTTTTATCGGTACTACCGAAATTATTATCATCCTCTTGGTGGTTCTGCTGCTTTTTGGCGGCAAGAAAATTCCCGAGTTGATGCATGGCGTGGGCAAGGGAGTTAAAAGTTTCAAGGACGGCATGAACGGCCTTGACGATGTGAAGAAAGACATAGAGGACGAGTCGAAGGACAAGTAGAACCCGTCTCTTTTCTTTCCTGCTGTCAATGGACTTTTGGGGTCATCTCGACGAGTTGCGTGCTTCTATCGTCAAAATCATTGTGGCGGTGTTGGTGGCCGGTATTGCCGCTTTCTGCTGCAAGGATTTACTTTTCTCGGTGGTGATGGCTCCCAGCCGCGACTCTTTTATCACCTATCGTCTCTTTTCCCGCCTCACCGGGCATGCCAGCCGTTTCAGTGTCGATCTCTTCAATCCCGAGCTGGCGCAACAGTTCATTGTCCACATGCGTGTGGCCCTCTGGATGGGGCTGTTGGTGGTTTCTCCCTATGTGATTTATTTGCTCTACCGTTTTGTGGCGCCCGGACTTTATGCCCACGAGCGCCGCTATGCCGTGCGTGCTGTGGGCAGCGGCTATGTCATGTTCATATTGGGTGTGGCGCTCAATTATTTTCTCATCTTTCCGCTCACGTTCCGTTTCCTGGGCACCTATCAGGTCTCGCCCGATGTGCCCAACCAGATAGCCCTCACCTCCTACATCGACATCCTCCTCATGCTCAGTTTCCTGTTGGGTGTGGTGTTCGAGATACCCGTCCTTGCTTGGCTTCTGGCCAAAATGTCTGTGCTCACCCCCCGCTTCCTTACGCGCTATCGCCGCCATGCGGTGGTGGTGGCTCTCATCCTTGCCGCCGTCATCACGCCCACGGGCGATGCCCTCACCCTCTCGCTTGTAGCCTTGCCCGTTTATGCCCTCTACGAGGTCAGCATCCTCGTGGTTCGCCGCACTATGGCAGCCCATAAATAATTGTCCTTATCGTTTTTATAATCCCGCTTCTATATGAAAAAAGTCCTCGCCCTCTTTCTGCTTGCCCTTCTCGGCCTCGGTTCGCTCCAGGCCCAGCAGTCGGCTGAGCGTCTGGCCCGCCGTGTGCTTGGCAAACAGGCACGCCATTTCGAGTTTGTGTGCCAAAAGGATACTGTCGATTTCTTCTCCCTTTCCATGCACGGAAAGAAGATACGTGTGGTGGGCAACAACGACAACTCTATGGCTATGGGTCTGAACTACTACCTCAAGGAGTATGCCCATGTCGATGTGTCGTGGTATGCCAGCCAGCCGGTCCAGTTGCCCGCCCTTTGGCCTGCCGTCAAGGGCCAGGTGGTGCATCGCTGTGCTGTCCCGTGGCGTTTTTTCCTCAACTACTGCACCTACGGCTACACTATGGTGTGGTGGCAATGGCCCCAGTGGGAACGCTTCATCGACTGGATGGCGCTCAACGGGGTCAACATGCCGCTGGCGCTCACCGGCCAGGAAGCCGTGTGGCAGCAGGTGTGGCGTGAAATGGGAATGACCGATGACGAGATTCGTGCCTATTTCAGCGGTCCAGCCCACCTCCCGTGGCACCGTATGGCCAATCTCGACAGCTTCGGCGGTCCCTTGCCCCAGCAATGGATTGACGGGCAGAAGGACTTGCAAGTCAAAATACTGGCCCGCGAGCGCGAATTGGGCATGACCCCCGTGCTCCCGGCCTTCGCTGGCCACGTGCCGCAACGCATAGCCCAGCGCTATCCCCAGGCCAACATCACCCAGCTCAGCAGCTGGTGCGGCTTCGAACCCACCTATTTCCTCAACTCCACCGATAGCCTTTTCGCTGTTATCCAGCGTTCCTATCTCGAAAAACAAACCGCCCTCTATGGCACCGGCCACATCTATGGTGTCGACCCCTTCAACGAGATGGACCCTCCCAGCTGGGACCCCGAATATCTCGCCTCCGTTTCCCGCCACATCTATTCTTCGCTCAGCCAGGTCGACCCTCAGGCTTCGTGGCTGCAGATGTCGTGGGTGTTCTATTATAAACGTCGCCAGTGGACCCCCGAGCGGCTCAAGGCATACCTCACCGCAGTCCCTCAGGGCCGCATGGTTCTGCTCGACTATTTCTGCGAGAAGACCGAAGTATGGCGCGAAACCGACGGTTTCTTCGGCCAACCCTTCATTTGGTGCTATCTGGGCAATTTTGGAGGCAACACCATGCTGGTGGGCGACCTCAACGGATTGGACCACAAGCTGAATCAAGCCTTTGCCCAGCAGGGCGGCAATATGGTGGGCATAGGCTCCACCCTCGAAAGTTTCGACAACAGCCCCCAGATCTTCCAATTACTCCTTGAGCATCCGTGGAATCTCAGTCCCGCAACCGATAGGGTAGGGCATTTTGTCCGCCGATGGGCCGACATGCGTCGAGGCAGTCCTGACAGCAATTGTCGCGCCGCCTGGCGGCTTCTGGCCGATTCGGTCTATAAGGATTGGTCGTTCTATGGGCTTGGCACACAGATGGTGGCGCGTCCCTCGCTCGCCGGTCACGGCACCTACTACACCAAACCCTACTATTCCTACGACAATGCCACCCTCCTGCGAGCGTTGCACTTGCTCCTGCGTGCCGAAACGCCTCATGCGGGATACCAATACGATGTGGCCAACCTCCTGTCGCAGTGGCTGGGCAATCATTTCATGGAGGTCCGCGATGCCTTTGCTGTGGCCTACCGTCATGGCGATGTGTCCGCCATGAGCCGCTACCGCGACCTCGCCCTCGAAATGATAGACGATGCTGACCGTCTGCTCAACACCGTCGAGCCACTCTCGTTGAGCCGGTGGGTGGCCGATGCCCACAACTGGGGCACCACCCTGGCCGACAAGCATTATTACGAGACCCAGGCCCGAACGCTGCTCACCATTTGGGGCGGCCCCGTCCTCAACGACTACGCCAACCGCATGTGGGGCGGCCTCCTCTCGGGATACTACCGTATGCGCTGGCAGATGTTTTTCGACAGCGTCATTTCCGCCGCCCCCAACGGCAGGATGTTCAATCAGGTGGAGTTCCTCACCACCCTCACCGCCGCCGAGCAGGTGTGGACCCGCCAGTATTGGGACAACCTCACACCTCCCTCCCAAGGCTCCACCCTTCAGCAGGCAACCGCCATTATGCACAAGATAGACCAAGGCCACTATGCTGTTCCCGACCGCGCCCGTCAGGTGCTTGCCGACTACATGCGACGCTTCCCCCAGGCACAGTTGCAGGATGTGTATAAACTCTGTTTTCAAGACATTTATGGCCCGGGCCACATCATCAAGGACTCCGCGTCGTGTGCTGGATATATCACGCGCGAAATGGAGCAGGTCGACACTCTCGACACCCGCTATCCCGACTACGAGTATGCCGGCATCGACGGCAATTTTGTCCGTGTCAATATCAAGGTTCTCAAACAGCACCGTTTCGATTTGGGACGTTTTGTCCAGCTGCTGATGCAGAGTGCCTCGCAGGTCAACCCCATGCCTCTCTACGATTGGCGCGGACAGTGGCAACGCATTCAAAACCAGCTCCGCACCATCCAGCCACAGCCCCTCAACTTCGACGATGATGCCGCCCGGCTCGACAGCCTCTTCAATCGCGGCGAATATGTGTTCCACCACAGCACCCGCTTCAACCAAACCTATGCTCCCCACTACCGTCTCATCCGCCGCGACCTCTTCGAGAAAGAAATCCTGCCACAAATCGCTGCCACTTCAAAAGCACAGAACGTCCCCGAGGATTTTGACGCTTTCTTTGTCCGCTTCCGGCAGGACTGCCCCTTCCAGCAGTCGCGGCTGGCTCCCGATGCTCAGTTTTTGAGGACTACCGACATCGATGTCCCGAACAGCGAGCCGGAGTTCTATACCGTAAAGCTCTCTGCCAAGGACTGGAAATGCACCACCAACGAGTGGTTCGACACCTACAAGACCAAGTTCGAACAACGGCAGCCCAATCAGCAAGTTGTCGTATTCACTGTTGAGGATACGGGTATCTACTTCGAATGGATGTTCCAACGCATCGATGGCCGCTGGTTCCTGAAGCAAGTGGTGGATTACAGCATGTAAACATCACCGCACCAGCATCGTGTAGACCAAAGCGTATACATCCTTCACCGCGCCAGCATTTGGCCCCCCCCCATGCGTATACAAGCGTCACGGCGGCAGCGTCCCCTTTAGAAAGGGGTGCCACGACAGTGGCGGGGTATGTATCCCGCTGGCGGAGCCAGCACAAATCACAAAAGTCCTCTTTAAAATAATATATGGACTATCTGCATTTGTTTTCTGATACATACCCCCCGGTTTCGCCGTACCCCTCTGAAAGAGGGGACTCGCGGTGGCAGTCCGCCTATCGCTAGCTAAGGTAACTAAATGTGGAAACAAGCGTCACGGCGGCAGCGTCCCCTTTAGAAAGGGGTGCCACGATAGTGGCGGGGTATGTATCCCGCTGGCGGAGCCAGCACAAATCCAAGTTTCCCCACTATTGTAACTAACTTACATATACACAATAGTCTAACTCCTTGACAAGTTGTTTTTTACCCAATAGGTTAAGAAGAGCTTTATAAGAGGTGACGAAGAGCTTAACGGTAATCGAAGCGAGAACAATCCGAAATAGGACAAATTTCCTCCGTGTGTTTTCTTGAAATCGCTTGACAGATTTTTGCTGGTTAAACTGATTGGCTTGTCATATATATGGACCTAAGAAAAAAGTCAACTGTCACCCTTTTCAGAAGAGGCGGGAACTGCAAAACGCGAGGCTTACCCTAAAGAATGGGTTCAGTGTAGGTTCGCTTGCAGAGAGAACCTACACCGAAGGCACACTGGACATATAGAAAAGCAGGGACGGAGCAGCATTAGGAGCATAGTGCAGGCATAGAGGAAACAATATGCTAGAAGATGCAATCCAAACCCTTGAAGGATGGAATCGATTTAAGACTACATACAGAGGAATGGCGGTAAAGCCGTGATAATTCCTTTAACCCCAAAAAGACAAGAGTGAATGAAGAGTCGGCCAGATGACCGATTTGGGTTTATTTTAGCCGATGAATGTATCTATGTCGGAGAATTTTTGTATATTTGCAACACGAAAAAACGAATTTATTAACGAAACAAATAGGATAAGAAACAGAAATATAGAATTATAACAAAGACATAATATTATTAGGCGTTTTTGCTATTCAACTACTCCGAAATGTGGAAGTTTCTTTAGTAGTACCGCAGAAAGCAAGAAACGCTCACGGGATTACCGTGAGCTTTCTGTTGGTACTATAGGTATTCCACAACCTCGGAGTAGACAAAAGTTCACGGTTTTTTGTTTGTGATGCTTTGAAAGGCGAAGCGCCAAAACGCCAAGCCTTATGAGCACCAAATTCTTCAACAATATAGAGACGACGCTGATGGACAAGTTCCACGGCATCGCCACAGCAATGGCCAACTTCGACATCTTCCATGCCGTAGTTGGCTATTTTCGTTCCAGCGGTTATTTCAAACTGCGTCAAGAGCTGGAGAACGTAAAAGAGATACGTATCCTTGTAGGTATCAATATCGACAATCTCTTCCTTCAGTCTCAAGCAGCTGGACGTATATTCTTTGGCAATCAACAAGCATCTTTGGAGCAGTATGCCGAGGCGTTCTTGCGCGATGTGAAAGAATCCAAATATGATAGCGAGGTAGACAAAGGCATCCGACAATTCTGCAACGATATAGCCGACGACCGCCTGCAATTGAGAATCCACCCAACCCGTGACCTACATGCAAAATTCTACCTCTGTCTGCCGCAGCAGTACAATGAGCATAGCGACGGTTGGGTCATCATGGGTAGCAGCAATCTCAGCGAACAGGGATTGGGGACGACAGCATCGCCACGTTATGAACTCAACGTGGCAATGAAGGACTACGATGATGTGAACTTTTGCGAAACTGAGTTTCAAAAGCTTTGGGAACAATCCCTACCCGTCACTTTCACCGATATGGAGCACATAATGCGCCGTACCCACCTTGCCCCAGAAGATGAGTTGCCTACACCTTACGAACTGTACATGCGTATGTTGATAGACCATTTTGGCTCGCAGGTGGAGGACGATTTTGCACCAACCCTTCCTGAAGGCTACGACAACCTCACCTACCAGCGTGACGCGGTGGTGCAGGGCTACGACATCATGATGCGCCATAATGGGTGCTTTCTTTCTGATGTGGTCGGTTTGGGCAAGACTGTTGTCGCTGCCATGATTGCCCAACGTTTTATTTTCGCCAACGGAGAAAACACACGCATACTGGTCATCTTCCCTCCATCGGTGCGAAGCAACTGGGAAGAGACCTTCCGTGACTTTGGCATCAAGAACAAATACAGCCGTTTCATCAGCAATGGCAGCCTCGACAAGGTGATTGCAGGCGATGGCTATGACGAGAAAGAGTATTACGACCTTATCATTGTCGATGAGGCTCACAACTTCCGTCACGATAGCACGGGTGGCTACGACCTGCTTCAGCGCATCTGCAAGTCGTCTCGCGCCAATAGCGGCAACGTGACAGGCAAAAAGCGGGTTCTGTTGCTCTCTGCCACACCCTTCAACACCAGCTGTTGCTATTCCAAGATAACGCCCAATGCACATTAGATGGCATCAGCAACATCACAGACACCTTTGCACCCTGGATAAAGGAGTACGACACCCTGATGTCGCAACGGCGAAACCTCAGTCCAGAAGTTCTTACACAACGAACAGATGTCATCAACCAGCATATGCGGCAAGTTGTGTTGGAGAAGATAATGGTGCGCCGCACACGCAGCAACATACAGCATATGCCCCAATACGCCAACGAGGTTCGTTTTCCCCTCCTCCTCGACCCTGAGGACCGCACCTACAAGATGCCACCCGAAGTGTTGATTCTCTTTTGGAACACATACAAGAAATTGATAGACACCCCTACTTCCTCGCTGAAGGAGGTGAACCCCAAGATGTTTGACGGCAGTGGACTACGCTATGCACGATATAGAGCTGTGGAATACTGTCCCAAATATCGCGTACCCTCTGGCAAGAAAGCAAAACAACTGGCCGACTCCCTAGCATCCATCTATCAGACCCATATGGTCAAACGCCTTGAAAGTAGCTTCTATGCCTTTCGGCGTTCGCTGCATACCTTGCTGGATGCCACACGTGGCATGATTAAGATGTTCCAAGAAGATAAGGTTATCATTGCTCCCGAATTGAATGTAAAGAAACTACAGGCCGACGGATTGGAACTGGACGAAATTATTGAGTTGGCAATGAAAAAGGACTACAATATTGACGACATCCTATACCAAGCATCCGATTTCCAACCAGAATTCCTGCCCATGCTGAAATACGACGAAGCTTTGCTCAGCGACCTGTGCTGTAAATGGGATGCCGTGAAGGACGACCCGAAGTTAGACCTTTTTGTCGATATGCTGCAAAGCGAACTGTTCGACAAAGAGCGTAATCCTTCGGGAAAGCTCGTTGTCTTTTCCGAAAGCGTTGACACTGTCAACTATCTCACCACCCAGTTGGAACGACGGCTAGGACGACAGGATATCCTTTCTGTTTGTGCCCGCGACCGTAATCGCAAACGCGACGATATACGCTCCAGTTTCGATGCCAACTACAAAGGAGAGGCTTCCGATCGTTACAATATCATTATCACCAGCGACGTGCTGGCCGAAGGTGTCAATCTGCACCGCGCCAATATTATTGTCAACTACGACAGTCCTTGGAACGCCACACGACTTATGCAGCGCATCGGAAGAGTCAACCGCATAGGCTCTACCTCTAAGGCTATCCACAACTACATGTTCTACCCCTCTGAAATGGGTGATGCCATCATCAGCCTGAAGAAAAATTCACTCATCAAGCTACAGAGCTTCCATTCCGCACTAGGAGAAGACACTAAAATCTACTCACACGACGAGATAGTGCATGAGTTTCATCTCTTCAATACCGATAAGCACGACGACACCGACCGTATGCTTGAACTGTTTCGCGAGGTACAGGCACTTCACAACAGCAACCCTACACTATACCGTCGTATCAAACAACTGCCCTGCAAAAGCCGTTGTGTAAGGAATACGAACCCTAATACCTTGCCGCAATCACAAGTTTGTACAGTCACATATCTATCCTCCCCGCAAAAGAAAGCTTTCTATCTTGTCGGGGAGCACACGCGTGAACTCTCTTTCTTAGAGGCTGCCGATATCATGAATGCAAGTCCCGAGGAGAAAGCTATAGCTTTAGACGTGTGTGAGAAACAGCATTACGAGCAGGTGAGCGAGGCCATGAACCAATACACTTCCCTACAGCAGAAAAACATCAATGAAAACAAGCCCAAGATTGGCAGCAAAGACAACGACGCTAAAAAAGCAGCTGCATTTTTGCGCGAGGTACGACCCTCTCTACCCGACGATGATACCCGAAAGGCTGTTGATATCTTAAAGGAACTGGTTGAGCAGGGTAAGTATAATCAGTTGGCGGACAACCTGAACCGGTTGTCTCGAAAGCACAAAAAGACTCCAATGCCTATCATCGAGATAGTGAAACAGTTGGAAGAGCTGAAAGCCCAGTATGCCCAGCCCGAAAAAGAGACTTCTACCCAGACAAGTACCAATTTCACTGCCGATATAATCCTCAGTGAGACATTTGTCTCTAACATACATTAACCATATACATTATTTTACCCCTTGAACATTTAAACCAACCACTTATGAACGCCGAGACATTAAGACAGATTTTCCAGTCACCCTTCATCTATCCCGAATACAGCCGCAAGATAGTGCACGGCCTTTTCGGTTGCAACGATGTTTATGAGACATTAGACAGTGCGGAACGCCTCGACCCCTCACCAGATGGCGACCAGAATTATTTCCTCGGGCAGATGGAGGATGCCGAGAGACGATTGCTGGGGTTCTTCTACACCCGTGTGGCAGAAGGTAGCGATGTGCGTCGAAAGCGCGTAGGGCTGAGGAAACTGATACAGCCTTATCTGAAATATGAGGTGGATGCTGCCATCGCGGTTTTCGACGATGGACAACACTGGCGTTTGTCATACATCTGTGACCACAAAGAGGGCACAACGTCGGCCAAAAGATTCTCTTATGTGCTGGGTGATAAGGCGGGCCAGTATAAGACCCCTTTGGAGCGACTCGACAAGATTGCTTCCAAATATGGACGATTCAAACTAGAGGAATTGAAAGATGCCTTCTCGGTGGAAGCACTTAGCAAAGAGTTCTTCGACGAGTACCACCGTCACTATGACCGCATTCTCAGGACAACCGTTGAGCTGATTAGCAAAGACCCCACTTTATACAGCGGGTTGTCCAAGCTTTTTGCAGATTACATCAAGAAGATGATGGGACGCATTGTGTTTCTGCACTTCCTGCAGAAGAAAGGATGGCTGAATGGCGACCCGGAGTTTCTGAAGAATCTCTTTTCCAAGCAACCACTTGACCGCAGGGAAGACTTTTTAGAGCAAGTGCTGGAACCGCTCTTCTTTGGCATCTTCAACACTGAACCACAGAACCGCGAGAAGCTGTTTCGCGATGAAGGATGGGATGTGCAGCTATTGGAGCAGTGGAAAGGACTGCCTTATTTAAATGGTGGTCTATTCGAGCGTGATATGATTGATAATGCAAAGATGAAATTGCCCGCTTCGTTGTTTGAACAGCTGTTTGAGTTTATGGCCTCGTACAACTTCACCGTTGATGAGAACGACCCTGACGATGCAGATATTGGAATTGACCCCGAGATGCTGGGCAAGATCTTTGAGAGCCTGTTGGAGGACAACAAGGCCAAAGGTGCATTCTATACTCCAAAGGAGATAGTGCGCTACATGTGCAAAGAGAGCCTGATTGCCTATCTGAATAGTAAAGTGAATAGTGATGAGGTGAATAGTGAATCGACAGGAAATAACATAAATAATCACGATTCACTCGTCACTGCCGTAAGGCAATTTGTAGAGCAGCACGAGTTCCCCGAAGAGTTGGAGCCTTATCGTGAGGTGCTGGACACCGCCCTGCGCGAAGTGAAGATCTGCGACCCCGCCATAGGCAGCGGAGCTTTCCCCATGGGCTTGCTCAATGAATTGTGGCGTTGCCGAGAGGCATTGATAGATGCAGCTGACACCTCGGAGAGGTGTGATTTCAATAATCCCGCACAAGCCACAGGGGTCGCGACCGAAGGGAGCAACCTCGTTCCCGTGGGGGTCGCGACCGAAGGGAGCAACACCTGTGCGCAGTGTGGGGACTCTACAGCATACAATATGCGTGCCGGAGGTACGCGACCTCAAACCCGTGCAGCCCTCAAGAAAGAAATCATTGAGAACAATATCTATGGCGTGGACATTGAGCGAGGAGCCATCGACATCGCCCGCCTACGTTTCTGGCTGAGTATCGTGGTGGATGCCGAGGAACCGGAGCCTCTACCCAACTTTGACTACAAGTTTATGCAGGGCAACAGTCTTATCGAAAGCTATAAAGGATTTAACCTGAGCAGGATCTCCAACCGTCTGCCCGGTGGACAAAGCAAATCCACACAGTTGTTGTTGGGCTTGGACAGCGAGTTTAGCAAGAAGAACCTCCAACGCCTGATGCGAGACTATTTCTCCGTCACCGACCACAAGCAGAAAGACAGCATGAGACAGGCCATCAATGATGCGGTTAAGCAACTAATCACAGCCTTCATCGGTGGCACTAATGATGAACTAAAGAACCTCAACCCCTCAGCCAACAAAGATTTCTTCCTCTGGCACACATGGTTCAAAGACATCTTCGACAATGGTGGGTTTGATATAGTAATTGCCAATCCTCCGTATATAAGTGCTATAGAAGCAAAAAAGACTATTGATGACTTTGTTCGTCAGCAATATAAGAAAACTTACATCACAGCCTCTGGCACATATGATATATATGTTATTTTTATCGAATTAGGATTTATATTACTGAGAAATGATGGAATATTATCATACATCACTCCATCTAAATATTTGTCTGCTGAATATGCAAAAACATTACGGGAGGTTATAATTAAATATTATTCTGTAGAACAGATTTCTGACTTCTCAAGTATTAGAGTATTTGAAAATGCAGGAGTATCTACAATGATTTCTACGTTTAGAAAATGCAAACAGAGAAACACTGTTCGTTTTGAGTCTTTCAAGACAACAACAGAAATAGAGTCATTTCACGTGTACAACAAATCTGTACTAAGTCTTCTTCCGAACAATTTGTGGGGAGCCTTATTAAGTAACCAAATTGACTTATTCCTCAAGATTCACTCTCAATCAGTGACGATGGAAGAATTTTCCGAAGTGAATGCATGTTCAACTGCTGCCGAAGCTGAAGAATATGAAAACAGTTTGATTTCAGAGTTCAACCCAGACTCTTTTATGTATATAAACAATGGAACCATAAATAGATATGTAAATTATTGGGGTCAAAAGGAAATTCGTTCAAAAAAAATCCTGACACCATATTTGCCTTTTACAGCATTGAATTCCCGAAGAAAGAACATGTTTAAAAAGGAGAAATTACTCTTCGTAAAGTTGGCCAAATGTCCACAGGTTTTCTTGGATGAAAGAGGAGAATTCGCTTCGGCAAACACCAATATGGTGTATGATGTCAAACAATACAATTACAAGTTTCTACTTGGATACTTTAATTCAAAGCTTTTTGATTATGTTTACAAAACAATGTTTGGAGGTAATTCTATGTTGGGTTCAATTCAGGTACAGGCTCCCCAAATTAGAAAATCATTGATTCCAAAACCATCTTTACTTGTAAAACAACAACCAATAATTGATATGGTAGAAGAGATACTTCAAGAAAAAAGGATTAATCCTAATACAGACACAACAGCCCTCGAACAACAAATCGATGAATTAGTCTACCAACTCTACAACCTCACCCCCGAAGAAATCGCAATTATAGAACAATATACTTGATATTCAGTCGTTATACAACAAAAAAGTTCACTATGTGGCATAAGATAATTAATAATTGGAAGTATATTGTGGTAGGTATAATAATAGTATTGGCTCCAATA
The DNA here is from genome assembly GCA_900319865.1 of uncultured Bacteroidales bacterium. Taxonomy (GTDB): domain Bacteria; phylum Bacteroidota; class Bacteroidia; order Bacteroidales; family P3; genus Colimorpha. Next base: position 29,335 of record ONQD01000029.1, read on the forward strand.
TTATTGAATTTTATACTATTACTTCATATCGGTATTCCAGAACAATTGATCGTAGGAGATTCGAAATTATGGCTCTCCTTTTGGCCGACATATCTTGGCTCTTTGGGCACGTTTCTCATGGCTATAATGACTTATAAAACACTCAAACAAAATGAAAAATTGATCAAGTCACAGAATACGCCGAAACTATCGTGTTCGTTATCTGTAGGAAATAATTGTTTGTTGGTGATTATAAAAAACATCTCATCTGTTCCAGCATATAATGTTGGATTGTCATTAATAAACAAAACTAATATAAAAGAAATATACAAATTTGATTCATTATGTAGCAGTTTGGAGAAAGTGCGTTTTGATATCTCACCAGGCGATTCCAAACGGATAGAAATATTAGGAATAGAACCGCATAAAAATGGGCAGTATGATGGCTACATATCTGTAATCCTAAATTATAATGGTGTCACAGAAACGGTAAATAACTATTTGGAAGAACTAAACATTACGGAATGGAAGCGAAACTGAGAAATTATCAATACAGGAAATAGATAGATTATAACTATTATGAAGGGCGCTTAAGCGCCCTTGTTTGTTACCTGTTGAAAAATAATCTGTAGCAAATCATTATAAAACTCGTATCTTTGCAAAAAAATAATATAATGACTCTACAAGACTTAATAGAAGAAGGATGTAAATATGGAGAAAATCCATTAAAGGATTTTTTTGGAAACGATTATAAAGTAAATGAATCGCTTCAGGAGAGCTTCTTGGTATGGGCAAGAAAAGTTTTAGCATTTATTGAGAATTATTACCCCAAAAGTGGTAATATCAAAGATATTAGGGAACGATTAAAAAGCGACCACGAAGAATGCAGAATTGAAACATATCGATTTATAATTAGCATTTTGAAATCACTAGAAGAACCGAATAACCCAGTAAAAGTAACACCGAGTAACATTGAAGTCCTATATCAAATTTTAAATGGTTTTAGTGGATTTGTTCGACAGCTAAATAATAGACATGATAATCGAAACGGTATAATAGTTAAAGACGAATATGATGTTCAAGACATTTTACATGCCCAATTTGTGACATTTTTTGAAGATGTCAGAGCAGAAGACCCCGTACCAATAAATGCAGGCAGTGGAAGTCGTTTGGACTTTCTAATTGTTGACATAAAAACTGCAGTAGAGGTAAAGATGACAAGAAAGAGATTGGGAGATAAGGCCATTGGCGAACAGTTACTTGTAGATGTTTGTAGATATAGAAAACGTAATGACATTGAGAGATTGGTGTTCTTTATTTATGATCCAGAACACCATATCAGGAACCCCAAAGGACTAAAAAATGATATTGAAAAACAATCAGGCCCAGGATGTATCATCAATACTTTTGTTGTTAATTAAATCATAAAGTGAATAGTAATCCATAATATGAAGAGAAACATCTTATCAACAGCGCAAGAATGTAAATACATTATTGAGCATGAAATCTCAATTGAGAGAATTACATATATAAATTCTTCTACGAGGAGAGTAGATATAGCAGGATGTATTTCTGGCAATATTCCAAAATTTGAAAAAACATTAAGAACACTTGCCGATAGCTCCATGCCCAAATATCCTCGGATTAGCTCTACTCTACTGGATTATGTAGAAAAGTATGACCAATTCCCGATTAGGTATTTCGGACGAATAGAGGCTATTATAGAATGTCTTTTCAGTTTGGAAGGAAACGGCACTTCTGACCACAAAATCTTTATCAGCCATTCCTCAAAGGATAAAGCAATAGTAAAAGACTTCGTAAATCATATCCTAATGTTAGGGATTGGAATTGAAAGCAACGACATTTTCTGTACTTCAATCGAAGAAATGAACATTGAAAACGGAGAAGATATTAGAAGGCATATTCACAAGAATATTATAGGGTCGGAGTGCTCGATATTACTTATATCAGATAATTACAAGGCGAGTGAGATTTGCCAAAATGAGATGGGGGCAGTTTGGACTAACAATGCGACTGTACGGTACTATCTTTTGCCAAACTTCACTGCTGACAAAATTGGATGGCTTGTTAATCCTCTTCAAGCAGAACAAATAACTAATGCTGTGGCTTTGGACAAACTCCATAAAGAACTATTAGAACTGTTGAGTCTCAAAGAAACTGGTATCTGGAGTAGTCAACGAGAACAGTTTTTGGCTAAACACAAATAATTATCATAGAACCCACCAAGAAAGTAGAAAGAAATGACAAAGTAGAAAATTGAAAAGACTGTTCGCCGAAAGACCAATACAAATTGAAAAGTGAAAATTGAAAAATGAAAAAAGGGTTGCCGAGAGACCGAAGAGCCATCGAAGCCCCCACGACATCGGAAGATCACCGTTCTAAACAGAATGTTTCTCCTGTTCGACAAAACTTTATGGCTATCCCCCTGCTCTTAAAACTCTTTTCAATGGCTTGTCGCTTGGTGTCGTTCTTGGGACAAGTGTTTGAGAATACAGCAAAAGCCATTCTTTTTGCTCCACTGAGACGAGGCGGCAATCTGTCCATGGTGTCTTTCAACTGCTCAACCGCCTTGCCGGAATCGCCACCTTTCAATTCGACGAAATATTGGTCGGCATATTCTTCGCTTTCTAACAAATTATCGCATTTGGAGCCATCAGCTGCTGTAAAAACACATCCATCCACTTGAATGGCACGATAGGTGTTATGGTCGGGATTCTCAAACGTTATCTTTGATTTATTTTCGGAGAAGACTATGCGGGAATCTGACCTAGTTTCGACACAATGTGCAGGAATAATATTCATGACTCAAGCAGTTTGGAGAAGTCGGAGGATATAGTATCGGATGCCGCATCTAAATCGGTTTGAGCGATAAGGCGAAGGTCGTAGTCTTTTATATCTTTGGCTGTCCCATTGTCCACAGCATAGACATTGATGTCTTCGAATTGGATTGCAGCAGATTTGCCAACAACAGTTTCCACCACATTGGAATCTTTGTTATCAGCCGCTTGGATAAGGTTGTTGAATGAAGAAAGGATGTAAGGGCTATGTGTGGCGATGCACAGGCTATTATCTTGAGTGGTATTTATCTGATTGGCCATCCATTTCACCAACTCATACTGAGTAGAGGGGAAAAGATTCTCCTCGGGCTCTTCTAAATAAATAGATGCATGTTGAGTTAATGAAAATTTGTCTACTATCTCACTAAACATGGCCTCATCTTGATGGGAAGTGAAGAACTTGACACGAGGCTCTGGAAATGTTTTTGTAATATTGTCGACCCTGCCCACAATATTGGAGCCATTAGACTGCGTGAATTTCTCCTTATGTAACGTGTCTTGCAGATCGTTCAGTTCTCGCTCTTGCGCCACACTGAGCTGGCGAGGACGGTGGAGTTCATGGTAAGTCAAATAATAAATCAAGCCACATAGAGGAACGACCGATTGAAGTCCACTTGATGCATTCAGAAATGCAATTTCATTGTTGTTGTTTATATGAATTCGTTCTCGAGATTGTTCCTTATCGTAATAATAGGAAACTCCAAGATTCAGGATATCAAGTTTGCTGTATTGAGGGAATGTGTTGCGGGCATTTTCCCAATCAGACATGTATCCTTTGATATTGTTATCATTACTGAAAGAGATGTCAAACCAATTAGGAATGACAGCCACAATGTTGCGTTCGGCGGGAATATATGCTATTTGGGGACGACGGTATTGCCAGCGGTTACGGGGTTTCCAATTAAAGCTGAACTGAATCTTTTCAGGGGACCCGGAAATGGAAAAGGCCATAAATGAGGATTCATATTTAATCAGGAATCCTTTTTTTATGAAGCCGTTCAATCGATGGTAATCAACAAGTTGTTTCCAAAACACAAACTCATTTAAATAGTCATCAGGTGATTGACTTAATTCTATACGCTTCTCAACCCAGTTGCAATAGGATGCAATTTTAAGGATACAACTTTTCCCAGAACTCTGTGGGCCAATAAAAAGGTTGTATTTGGCAAGATTGACAGTTGCACTTTTTAAAGGCCCTATATTTTTGATTACTAACTTATTCATGTATAATCAGTATGTTTTTTACTTTGCAAAAATACAAAAAAATATTGATATCATTATTTTCATGATGGAAAAACAACTCAAAGTAGATAGAACGAAAGGACAAAGTTGATAGTTGAAAAGAGTATTCGCCAAGAGACCACTACAAATTGAAAAGTGAGAATTGAAAAGAGGGTTTGCCAAATGCCCAATACAAAGTGAAAAGTGGAAATTGAAAAGAGTGTTCGCCGAGGGACCGAAGAACCATCGAAGTCCCCACGCTATGTCAACATCAATAGTGTTGGCATTCCGAAAGGCCAGATATGGATATAAGAATTCGTTAATTTGTAAATGTGCTATTTCGTTAATCGATTCACACATTAATACATTCACGCATTCACACGTTCGTAGTTTTTTGTCATATTAAAAAATAGTTGTATTTTTGCACTCGGTTTCAAAAGTAAAAAAATACACAGTTTTGAAACCTTATACGATTTGCCTTGCTAGGAAGAAGAAACATGGATTGGGGACGCGTGTATGAAAACATTGTGTTCTTAGAGTTGAAACGCAGAGGGTATGAAGTGTATATAGGCAAACTGTACCAAAAAGAAATTGACTTCGTAATTTTACGAGGAAATGAAAAAGCATATATACAAGTGAGTGACAACATTTCAGAAAAGACAACGTTTGAACGAGAATCATCACCGCTACTCAGTATAAAAGATGCATACCCCAAGATAATAATTGCCCGCACCCGTCACGACATGTATGACTATCAAGGGATTAAAATATATGACATTGCAGAATGGTTGATGGAATAAAAAAGAGTGTTCGCCGAAGGACCGAGAAAAGTGAAAATTGAAAAATGAAAAGAGTATTCGCCAAGGGATCATTACAAATTGAAAATTGAAAAGGGTGTTCGCCAAGAGACCACTACAAACTGAATGTTGATACAGACTTAGTGCCTGTCTGCCCTAATTGTCACTACATGCTGCATCGAAAAGAGCCTCCCTATACAATAGAAGAACTCAAAAAGATAATTAAGGCAACTTCTAGAAATTCTCTTTTGAGAGCGCGTCCCTCCGGGACGCTGTTTCTATGTTGCTTATTATCCCCACACTACGTGCGGGGTTATTGAGAGATAGAAGTCCCCTTAAGAGTTGATACGTATAACAACTCGCAACTTGTCAACCTCTCCAGTAAGACGAGTGACAACTGCATCAGGAAAAAGTGAGGTCGCGACCGAATGGGAGCACCCCTGTTTATAAGCAAAAAAGCTGTCAACCAAAATCAGGAAAAGACAGAAGGGCGTTACACGCTACACTGCTACAGTTGGGGTTGGGGATGGGGGCGGGAACTGTAGCACTGTAGCAAGTGTAGCGCGGACACATCTCTCCGAAGTGAATTATAATAGTTTCCATTTTTGTGGGGAATGGAGAAAAAAATGTATCTTTGCATTCCCAAAAGTAGCCTTATGGGGCAAAACATTATAATGTCTATTCGCTATGGATGTATTTGAAATGAAGTTTGCTAAGGTGTTCCCTTTGCTTATCGCCAAGGCTGAGAGGAAAGGACGCACTGCTGATGAGGTATACGAGGTGGCCTGTTGGCTGACTGGGTATACAAAGGAGGGCCTAAACGAGTTGTTGAACAGTGATTCCACATACGGGGAGTTTCTGGATAAGGCTCCAAGGATGAATCCCGACCGGCTGAGGGTGAAAGGTAAGATATGCGGTGTCCGCATTGAGGAGATAGAAGACCCGCGTATGCGAGACCTCCGCATTCTGGACAAGCTGGTGGACGACCTGGCCAAGGGGAAAGCGATGGAGAAGATTATCGGGAAGTAAAAATAGCCTCAGACATTCAAAACCCTGCGGGTGTTTGAAAGTGAAAAAAGTCAAGGCCGTTGGCGGGACGATGGTTGTTTCGATCGTCGGAGAATGGGTGAGGGGTATTGTCTGTGTTGTTTGTTACTGGATTCCATAGACTTTTTGCATTCTCAGGATGGTGTGATATGAACATGTTGTTGATAAGTAGTAGTGTTAAATATTTTGAGAATTGGTGAATTTCGTGTATCTTTGCAGTGCCTTTTTGGAGAAGGCGTTGATGATGTAAGCTTTATTAATTATTTCAAACATAGTATTATGGCACTACATATTATCAATCACCCCATGATTCAGCATAAGCTGACAATCATGCGTAAAAAAGAAACCGGTACCCGCGAATTCCGTGAATTGCTGAAAGAGATAGGCATGTTGATGGGCTACGAGGTAACCCGGGACTACCCCTTGAAGAATGTAGAAATCGAGACCCCGATGCAAAAGATGGTGGCCCATGAACTGGCTGGCCGTAAAACGGTGCTGGTGCCTATTCTGCGTGCCGGTTTGGGAATGGTGGAGGGCATGCTGACCCTCGACCCTACTGCCAAGGTGGGGCATATAGGCATGTATAGAGACGAGAAAACCCACGAGCCGGTGTTCTATTACTATAAGATGCCGGAAGGGAAGGACCGCCTGGTGATTATCACCGACCCCATGCTGGCTACGGGCGGCAGCATCTGCGATGCCGTGCGCCGGCTGAAGAGCGACGGATACAGCCGGATTCGCGTTATGTGCCTGGTGGCTTCGCCCGAAGGAATTAAGCGGGTGCAGTCGGAACATCCCGAGGTGGATATATACACGGCTGCGGTAGACGAGGGCATGAACGAGGATTGCTATATCCTGCCTGGTTTGGGCGATGCCGGCGACCGTATTTTCGGCACCAAGTAAGCTTGGAATAATAATCCCTAAAATACTATTAATATGGCAAAATTAAGTACCAACGAAGCTGTCTATGATGCAAGGCAGTTGGGCAAGGGCAGGATGTTAGTCCTGGGTTTGCAGCACATGTTTGCAATGTTCGGGGCCACGATATTGGTGCCCACCATTACGGGGCTGTCGGTTTCGGCAACCCTTTTGTTTGCCGGTCTCGGCACGTTGCTGTTCCACTGGTTCACCAAAATGAAGGTGCCCGCCTTCCTGGGGTCCAGTTTCGCCTTTCTGGGTGGATATGCCACAGTGGTGGCTATGGGCACTGAGATGGGCATGACCCAAGCCGAGGCGTTGCCCTATGCCTGTGTGGGCGTGGTGGCAGCCGGACTGCTCTATTTTGTGCTGGCCGCCGCATTCAAATTGTTTGGCGTCCATAGGGTCATGAAGCTGTTTCCGCCAGTGGTGACAGGACCTATCATTATTTCCATTGGTTTGATACTTGCCGGGACTGCCGTCAAGAGCATACTGACCAACTGGTGGGTGGCATTGATTGCCATTTTGGTTGTGATTATCTGCAACATCTGGGGCAAGGGCATGATAAAGATTATTCCCATTCTGTTGGGTGTGCTGGCCTCGTATGTGATGGCTGCTATTTTCGGGCAGCTCGAACCCGGCAAGGTTCAGGCGTTGCACGATGCTGCCTGGATTGGACTTCCTTTCCAATGGCAAAATACCGGCATGTATGCTTTGGGCAGTGGCAATTGGAGTTTCCTTATCACTGCTATTGTGGCCATCATGCCTATTGCTTTGGCCACGATGATAGAGCATATAGGCGATATGTGCGCCATCAGCTCCACCTGCAACCGCAATTATCTTGAAGATCCCGGCTTGCACCGCACCTTGATGGGCGATGGTGCCGCCACGGTATTGGCTTCGCTGTTCGGCGCTCCGGCCAACACCACCTATGGTGAGAACACCGGTGTGCTGAACCTGACACGTGTGTTCGACCCCAGGGTAATCCGCATTGCTGCGGTGGTGGCCATTATTTTCAGTTTCTCCCCCAAATTTGCAGCCCTCATCTATGCTATGCCTACCGCCACTATCGGTGGTGTGTCGTTGATTCTGTATGGTATGATTTCTTCGGTGGGTGTGCGCAGCTTGGTGGAGAACCAAGTGGATCTTACCGATAGCCGTAATCTCATCATCACGGCACTCACCATTACGCTGGCCGTCGGCATCAGCTATGGCTGCGAGGGTGGTGCCTTGCAGTTCGGCAAGATTGGTATCTCCGGTCTTGCTGTGGCCGCCATTGTCGGCATTATAGCCGCTGTGGTGCTCCCCGGCAAGGGTGGTATGGACGACACGGTGGATGTGAAACAAATAGACGAGATAGAGAAGAAGAGTGAGTAGGGATAATCTATCAACAATGGCCGCAGTCGGCACGACTATGCCGCCTGGCTGTTGAGAACCTTTCAAGAATGGGGAATGCAACCTGTTGCTGCATACCCCATTCTGTTGTGTTTGCTGACATGTAGACTGAAGCCGGAAGAGTGGGCTATTTGCCAACTGATAAGGCAGACATCTTGCAGACAGGAATAGGAAGGGACTATTGGCAGCGGCTCGAGATAAGGGTGCATGCTTTTGGAATTAATAACTAACAAATAACGATTAATACTGATATATGAAGAAACTTTTGGTTATGCTTTTGTGTGTGCTGCCAATAATGGGTATGGGGCAGCGGAACAAGCAACAGGTAGAACAACCGCATCCGCGCAATGTGATTTTTATTGTGGGCGACGGTATGGGGACGGCTCAGGTCTACTCCTCCATTGTGTCGCAACGCGGCAACAACAGTGCTTTCCTGCGTTTCCCGTTCACGGGTTTTTCCCGCACCTATTCCCATAATAAGTATACTACCGACTCGGGTGCAGGCGGCACGGCACTGATGACAGGCCAAAAGGTGGAAAACCATCATATCGCCAAGCGTCCTGACGGCTCTGAGCCTTCTTCTTTCCTTGTCGATGCCAAATTTTTCTTTGGCAAGGCGGCAGGCTTTGTGGTCACCAGCAGCGTGTTGGATGCCACACCGGCATCCACTTATGCCCATGTCACCAACCGCAAATTGTTCGACAGCATCAGTCTTCAGATGTCCCGTTGTCCATTCGAGGTGATGATAGGCGGCGACAAGAACCATTTTCTGCCCCAGAACCGTGAGGACGGCCTGTCGCCCCTCGACACGCTCCGTGCACGGGGCTACGATATGGTTTTCACCCCCTCACAGATGGCTCTCACGCACTCCCGCAAGCTTTGTGCCCTGCTCAGCGACGACAACCCCGACAAGGCGATGGAACGCGGACGTATGCTGACTCTGGGATCGCTCAAGGCAATCGAAACCCTCAACCAATACGACAACGGCTTTGTGCTGATGATTGAAGGGTCACAGATAGATTGGGCGTGTCATAATAACGACAGCCTGTATCTTACAGCCGAAATGGCCGATTTCGAAGATATGCTCAACGCTGTTCTCGACTTTGCTGAACGCGACGGAAACACCCTTGTGGTGGTCACCGCCGATCACGAAACCGGTGGTCTCACTCTGCTCAAGGGCGACATCGAACAGGGGGTGAACCGCTATTCGTGGGCCACGGGCGGCCATTCGGGTGTGATGGTGCCGGTGTTTGCCTATGGCCCCGGGGCCGAACGTTTTTCGGGTGTGCATCAGAACACAGACTTCTATGGACTCTTCATGGAGCTGATGAGTGGCAAGGTTGTGAAATGAACTGCCCCTTCACTCTTCTTAAATAACTAAACAGCAATTAACTATTGTGAGCGACTATGATTAAGTTTTGTGTGAAACTGGTGCAACGCTGGTTGCCCGAGCCTTTTATCTTTGCTATCATACTCACCCTTGTGGCGGGCTGTTTGGCTATGCCCATCTGTCAGCAAACTCCGTTGGAGGTTGTGGAACACTGGGGCGACGGGGTGTGGAATCTTCTGGCTTTTGCCATGTAGATGTCGTTGGTGTTGGTGTGTGGATCCACGCTGGCCGCAGCACCGGTAGTGAAGAAAGCCATTAGCTCTTTGGCCAACATACCTCGCACACCGGTAGCTGCCATTGCTTTGGTCACCGCGGTGTCGGCTCTTGCCAGTTGGCTCAACTGGGGCTTCGGCTTGATTGTGGGTGTGGTTTTCGCCAAAGAGATAGCGCGCAAGCTGCCGCAAATCGACTATCGTCTCCTCATAGCCTCAGCCTACAGCGGTTTTGTGGTGTGGCATGCAGGTCTGTCGGGCTCTATTCCCCTCACTATGGCCACTCCCGGCGAGGCGTTGACCAAGGCCACCAACGGTGTGTTGACGGCTCCCGTGCCTATTTCCCAGACAATACTCAGTCCATACAATATCGTGATTGTGCTTGTGGTGATGCTGGCTATTGTGATTACTAACTCGTTGATGTATCCCAAGAAGGATGTTGTGGCGGTCGATCCCGCCCTGTTGGTCGAGAGTTCCGACTCGTCAAAGAATCTCCGCCCCGAACATCCCACTCCTGCCCAACGCATGGAGCATTCCCGCCTCCTTTCGTGGATTGTGTCCATCATGGGTTTTGCCTACCTCGTCATTCATCTGGGCTTTGGCGGTGGTTCGTTCGACTTGGGTAGTGTTATCATGCTGTTCCTCTTTTTGGGTGTATTGCTCCACGGCACTCCGTTGGCTTATGTCCGGGCCTTCACCCATGCGGCCACAGGGGCTGCGGGCATCATTCTCCAGTTTCCTTTCTATGCCGGCATTATGGGTATTATCACTGGGGTTGGAACCAGTGGCATTTCGTTCGGCACAGTGATTAGCAATGCCTGCATTTCAATCTCAACTCCTACCACCTATCCGTTGCTCACATTCCTCTGTGCGGCAGTGTTGAATATGTTTGTCCCCTCGGGTGGCGGTCATTGGGCCATCCAGGCTCCCATCATGTTTGCTGCCGGAGCCGACTTGGGCGTGGACCCCGGACTCACGGGTACGGCCATTGCTTGGGGCGATGCATGGACCAATCTTATACAGCCTTTCTGGGCTATTCCCGCGTTGGCCATTGCCAAGCTCGATGCCAAGGATATAATGGGATTCTGCCTGATTGACCTACTTGTTACGGGCGTGGTGATTTGCAGCGGTTTGTTGATTTGGGCTATGTAGTGGGCTTTATGAAGATGGATGATCTGTACAACAAGGCTTTGCATATTGCCACTTGTGCCCACAAAGGGCAGGTCGACAAGGCTGGATGCGACTATATTGGCCATCCGTTGCGGGTGGCTCAACGGTGCACCACCCCTGAGGCCAAGATTGTGGCTCTGCTGCACGACACCATTGAGGATACAGATGTCACTCCCCAAACCCTGCTCGATGCCGGGATACCGCAGGAGATTGTCGACGCGGTGCTTTCGGTTACCCGCAATCCTGGCGAGTCTTATTCCGACTTCGTAAAACGGGCTGCCCTTAATCCTCTTGGACTTGAAGTGAAACTGGCCGATCTGGAGGATAATATGGACATACGCCGCTTGCAGGAGATTACCGACAACGATGTCGCCCGCTTGAGGAAATATCTCAATGCATGGCGGTTTTTGTCGCAAATCGGCCGTTCCCAAAAGGCAAAATAAGGTTATTCCGTATGACAATTCGGCATAATTTCTTGATGTATGAAAAAAAAGTTGTATTTTTGCAAATTGTATAGAAAGTGACATCTGTATGGGGTAGGGCAGTGGGTAAGCATCAAATCTATCTGGTTCTTGCAGTCTGTCGAAATACCTTCGCATTTGTCTGGTCAAAACAATAAAGTACTATGGACTATAAAAAAGTAATCAATCACTTTCCCGATTTTCCCAAAGAGGGGGTCGATTTTATTGATATACTCCCTTTCCTCCACGAAAAGGAGGCTTTCAACGCTCTTATGGCCGATATAGCCAATAATGTTCATTGTCCCAATGTGGCTACCGTCGAGGCCCGTGGCTTTCTTTTTGCTGCTCCCTTGTTGACCAATACCGAGTTGGTGCGGAATGTTATCCCAATCCGCAAGAAAGGGAAACTGCCTTTCAGCGAGGGCGATCTTCACGATGTGCAAATCGAAAAGGAGTACGGAAGTGACCATGTATACTACCGCCTCAGTGATATCGCGGCAGGCGTTCCCGAAGGCGATACGTTCAATATCACTTTCTTCGACGATATTCTCGCCACCGGTGGCACCGCTTGCGGCATTGCCGAGGCTCTCGACCGTGAGGTCATCCATCTCAACGGCAAAGAGTATAAAGTGAAAATCAAGGAATTTCTGTTTCTCGTCGAATTCCCTGATCTTTACGACCACGACCGCATCAACGCCATCGCCCCGGTCCATTCGTTTATTCAAATAGACGGCGATTAGTGCCGTGCGCTCATCTTTCTATCATTCATCCGAATCTTTAATCACAAAACATATTACTGAAATGAAGAAGTTTTTATTAGTTCTCTTGGCGCTCTCAAGCATCGCATTTGTGTCTTGCTACAAGGAATCTCAGTACACGATTACCTATCATGACACCGAAACTGCCATTGCCAATGTCACCATTTTCGAATACGATGCATCCTACGACAGGGTTGCCACTCGCGAAATTAAGTTCATAAAGCCCAATCAGATTTATGACTTGACCTCGTCCGACTTGGCCCGCTATTTGGTCATTGGTGTGGAGGGTACTGTGAACAACAAGATTATTGTGTGGTACTGCAAGGATATTTTCAAACTCGATAGCAGCAAACCTATACATATCGATGTCAGTTTCACCGGGATGAACACACAGGGCAGGAACCCGGTTAACGAAAGCGACTGCGTGCAGCAGTATCTCTACAAGTAGCAGTCTGTCTTTTCTGCTTTCTTGAGTCTGGTTACACTATCAGGTCGCGCACCATTATGAATGCGATGACCAGTCCGTATACCAGTTTCAGTCCCGTGCCTGTAAGGAATCCCAAGAAGGCTCCCCATGCGGCACGGAATGCTTGTTTCGAGGCTTTCCCGCTGAGGAGTTCCCCCACCAGTGCGCCGACAAATGGCCACGCTATCACTCCCAACAGCCCTTGAGGGCCAAACGGAAGGCCGATAATCGATATCACCAGCCCGATGTTGCAGCCCCACACTCCGGCTTTGCTGCCTCCGTTTTTCTTTGTGCTTATCGACGGTACAACATAGTCGAGCACCGTGATGATTATTGCTATCAACGCGGCCACGACTAGCTGCAGCACCGAGTAGTCGGCCACTGTGGTAAACCCCAGCAGCAACAGCGCCACCCAACTCACTGGAGGCCCGGGAAGTCCGGGAATTACAGAACCCAATATGCCCACCAGGGCAAGCAATAAAGCAATTACGATTAATACCGTATTCATATAGTCTAGGGGTTAGTTGTCTGTTGTTCTCTTTCTGTATCTATTATTTGGTCGAAAAGTGTCCGCAGTCGTGTGCGGTCGGCAATCAGTTGGCGGAGCTTCTGCATCTGCTGCCCGTTGCGGGAGCAGGGTATATATAGTTTCAGGTATCCGCCTTCGGCATATTTCTCGTTCAGATGTTGCAATGTGCGTTGCCAATGCCCTTCGCGGTCCAGGTCGGGATAGTGCGACAGCCCATATTGCACCGTGCGGCGCACTATGGTGGTGGGCTCTATGTCGCGGTCGGCCTCTGCCACTATTTTGCCATACAGGCTTCGCGGTTCGCCTTGGGCCGATGCGCGGTGGTCTTCGGCGGCCTGTGCCATGGTTTCTATTTCTGTTTCGCTGAACCATTGGCGCAGGTGCTCGTCCTGGCGTATTATCCGTCCCGACACTGTATGGTGGTGTTCCCGTCCTTCCACAACTCCTGTGTCGTGGTAGGCGGCTATGGCGTATACCATATCCATGTTGATTTGTGGGCCACCGTCGCTGCCTTCATTAGCGGCGAGTTTATGGGCTATTTCCATACTCTGGGCCATCACCTTCTGCACATGGTCCAATTTGTGCGCGGAGTCGAAATGATTGTATCGGGGCAGTATTTTCTGTTCCACATACTGCTTCAACCCTGCGTTCACTTCGGGATACATCATCTTCTGGAATGCTTCGCGGGGTGAGCCGTCCTGCATGTATACTACGCCGCATCGTGTGTAGCCCCGGCCGTTGATAATGTGCAGCATGATGTGGTTATCCAGATGGGTGTCCACCCGAACGGAGGAGGCATGAGCCTCCCCCCATTCGAATGCACAGCGGGCTATCCCTTGCACGCCCGGCACGCACGCCAGACGGTGCAGGGTGACATAGGGTGTAGTGTCGTCAAGCCAAAGCCCGTCCTCGATATATTCGTAGGTGGGCTCTGGCTGGGTAAGCATGGCAAAGTATCCCACCACCCGGCTGCCTTCGGTCATCACGTGGCCTATTCCGGTTGCTATGTCGTTCCCTATCAGGTCGCGGCCGGGGTAGCCACCCCATTGCGAGTTGTTGCCGTTGGCGCGCATGATGCTGCGTGAATGGTCCACCATTTCCATGATGTGGTCCAAATCGTCCATGGTGGCATTGCGTACAGCAAATCGGGTAGTGGCAGTGTTCATATTACAGCAGTTTCTCTACAGCTTCGTTGATGGCGTTGATGGGGGCGGTGGGCTCGAAACGGCACACCACGTTGCCCTCGCGGTCGATGAGGAATTTGGTAAAGTTCCACTTGATATCGGGATTCTGCGCATACAGGCTGTCCTGGGCTAGGAATGCAGCATGCAGATAAGCACCGCGCGGGTCGGTGGTGTCGAAGCCGCCAAAACCGGCTTTGCTCTTCAGCCATGTGTACAGGGGGATAGCCTGTTCGCCGTTCACGTCTACCTTTGCCATCTGGGGGAAGGTGGTTCCATAAGTACCGGTGCAGAAGGCATGGATTTGTTCAAACGTGCCTGGGGCTTGTTCGCCAAACTGGTTGCACGGGAAGTCGATTATCTCTAATCCCTTGTCATGATAGGTGGCGTAAAGGGCTTGCAGCTCTTCGTATTGGGGAGTGAATCCGCACTGGGTAGCTGTGTTTACCACCAGCAGTACCTTCCCGGCATAGTCGCTCAGCATCACGGTGTCGCCAGTGCCGTTCAACACGCAGAATTGGTAAATGTTGTCCACAGGGGTGGTTTCGGCCACTTCGGCTTTTTTCTGATTGCAGGCTCCCAGCATCATCATGCCGGCCATGAGAATAACAAATGTCTTGATGTGTTTCATTTTCTTTGTATTTAATTGATAATAATAATGATATATCTCCTTTTCAACTATTGTTTTGCTCTGCAAATATACGTATTATTATTCATTTATCAACAACTCGCACTTCCCGCTTGTTTTGTCAGGTAAAGTCATAAATATCCTTACGGCTTCTGTCTTCATCAGACAGAAAGAGCGGTGGGCTCTAAGCCACTTCTCAAGGTCACTTGGTGGCGAAATAAACCAGCAGGAGGAATGTGGGAAACACCACAAAAATCCATGACAGCAGGACTGTCATCAGTATGGCTTTCCCCTTTTGTTTGGATTTGTAAAGGCGAATCGTTTCTTTGATGGGTGTCACCACAATGAGAGCGATTGTAACCACCCATTGGAGCATGTACTTCATGGCCGCGCCGAAAAACACCACAGCTAAGCAGAGTACCATAATTGCTACAACTATCCAAACAACCGTCATATCGAAGGATTTACGATAATAACGCTAAGGTGCCAATATTAGTATGTCATTCGTTCTTTTTTGTGAGCACAAAAGGAGTTGGGGTTCAATAGTCCGGCAGCACTGTCTTTTCCATCATGAAAGAAATCCCCCCACAAACTAACCATCGACACTCATGGTTGATGCAAATGTGGTGATAGCCAACCGGTCAACTGCCTCATTGGTCAGCATATAGCCCTTGCCTCATCGTGAAGGTTGAGTTATTTCAGAAACCAGTGTTCATCACTTTTTCCGCTGCATGGCTGCCAACCTGCACCAGCACTATTTTCATGCCGATGGGCAATCGGCAAGTGGCGTGGACTGTTGGGGCAATGCTGTGCACCAGCCTTCCGGTCAGGTCGTATATGCGCAACGGTAGGGGAGAGTCTGCGTCCATAGTCAGCAATCCTGCTTGGCAATCCAGCCGGTAGCCTTTCTCTTGCTGCTCGGGTTCGTCAATGCCCACAGGGAAGTCCTCAATAAAGTTATGGAAGTAAGTCCACCGGCTTTGATACGAAGCCAAGCTGCCTGGCCGTATGTGTATTGGTATTTCGGGGTCCATTCCTTCGAACGAGGCATACGACATCTCTGGTGCTGTCTGGTTGTCCGATAGTATGGTTCTCACACCGGTGCATCCGGCAAAGGCCCCGGTGCCGATAGCCATTACATCCCCGGGAATCACAATACGTTGCAATCCGTCGATACTCTTAAAGGCGTACGGCTGGATGAGGCGGATGCCTGTTGGTATGATTGTTGAACGGCATCCACTGACAAGACTGAGGTCGCTTTTTTTGATTATTGCCTGACAACTGCTGCGGCTGTCATAGTCGGTGTTGGCTGAATCCACAGTGATGGTTTCGAGATTGCGGCATCCGGAAAAAGGATTGTTGCCAATGAAGTACACTCCGCCTGGAATATGCACGGCGTGCAGTCCGGTGCAGTTTTGAAAGGCAAAGTCGTGTATCTCTTCCAGCGACTGCGGCAGTTCTATGTCTCTAATGCTGGTTATGCCGAAAAAGGCCTGCTGCCCGACGATGCGTACGCTCTGCGGTATGACGGTGGCGGGACAGGCCTGCTCCAGCATGGCACGGCCGGTATTGATTACTGCGTTGCACCCCTCCCGGCTGTCGTACACGGGGTTGTCCTCCGCTATGTCGATGTATACCAGTCGCGGGCATTGCCTGAAACTGAACCATCCTATATGCCTCACTGTTGCGGGTATATGGATGGCAGTGAGCGAGTCGCACTCGGCAAAGGCGTAGTTGCCTATGGTTTTCAGGCTATCCGGCAGGCTGGCAACCCGTAACCCCTTGATACCCTGAAAAGCGAAGCTGTATATATGGCGCACCATAGGCGGTATACTACTGCTGCGGCAACCCGCTACCAGGGTGCTGTCCATAGTGTTTATTATAGCATTGCATCCATTTGGAGATGCAAACACCGCGTTGCGCGAATCGATGTGGATATGGTCGAGGCTGGTGCAATAGGTGAAGAGGGCTTCTCCTATTGTAACCACGGTGGCGGGAATGTCAATCCCTGTGATGTGACGGCAGCGGCTGAATGCATGATGTACGATGCCGGTGACCGGTACGGTGTGGCTTACCGAGTCGTAGGGTACGTCGCTGTCGGGTAAATACAACATTTCCCAGTAGGTGATGCTGTCGGGCAGGGTGATATGTCCCGACAGGGAGGTGTCCTGCCTCAATACCGATGCATTCTCAGGGCTGGTGGAGAACTGCAGTGTCTGGCCAGAGGGGATGGTGTAATCCAGCGTCTGCGCCGATGCCATGCCTGCTGTGAGCAGCAGCAAACTCAATACGGTAGTCTTCTTCATTTTATTGGGTATTAGGTGTTGTTATTATTCTCGTGCAATTCTCGAAAGGTCTGTCGATAATCCGATGTGCACTGGATAGAGGTCGATGCGCTTCCCGTTGCCGGTATCCATCTGTCTGAATGCGGGCAGCAGGCTGCTCTCTATGTAAAAGCCCAGTATTCCCCAGTTGACCGACAACCGCAGGTTGCAAGTGAAGAATTGGTTTTTCCATGTGGCCATGCTCGTCTCAGTCATGGTATTGATATCGTTTTCGAAGCTCTTGAATGTCTGCGTTGTAAGTGCGGGCATCGATAAGCCTGGCAGCAACTCCACTTGGCAGAATAGCCCTGTGTGCGAGGGCTTTGCAAAGAGGTTAAACTGAATGGGAAACACTATGTTTGATATATTAACTTGGCTTTGCCACCCTCCACGGTTGTCCACGTTGCGCGAGCGGAACCCATGCATGTCGTCGGTGGAGTGGTAATAGACGTATGGCGCGTTGAAATAATAACGGTCAAACCTGCACCCGAGGCCCATGCCCAGACTCCAATGCTCGTGCATCACTATGGCGTAGTCCAGTTCATATCCCTTTAAATGGAATTTCCAGTTCAGACTATATGCGCCACCTCCCACAGCGGGGTCTATTCCACCATAGCCCCGAATTATCCCGCCGCCCCAGTTCGACCAGCCTGCCATCAGTTTGTAGAACAGGCGGTCGCCAACTTTATAGTGCCTATTGCTTACCACTGGTTCATGGCCTACAACATTGTTGTCTTCATCTGAATTGTCTTTTTCCACATACTTCATGGCCACCTGCTTGTTGCTCGACCCCACGGTGATGCCATAGCCTTTGGCCGACGGAAGCACGGTGAGTGTGCCTCCGGTGTAGTAGAAGAGGTTGTCGGGCTGCTGTTCCGGGCTGTCGGCATAAATGGCCACCCGCACGCAGTCCACCGTGTCGGTCACTACCGTCACTTGGCATCCAGCCGTTATTTGCACACTGTCTATACGTTGCACCTCCTGGTTCAGGATGCGTACGGGCAGATGCTGCGCCGCCACGGTGCCGGTGGCAAACAGAACCATCGTTGCCAAAAGTGCTTTTTTCATCTCAAGTGTTTTATTTCGTTATTGATTGTTTTTCGTTTTTGGGAACGTACACCAGCCGCAGGCCTATGTAGTTCATCGGGTAATCGGCCGAGGCTTGGCTGCGGTAATACACCCGGCAGTGCTGGTCGTTGGACATGTAATGCCCGCCGCGCACCACAAGGTTGTCGTCCTCCCAGTGTGACGGCCCCCGTGGGTCGAACTGGGCTTCAGCAGGGTAGGGTGCGTAGATGTCGCTGCACAACTCCGCCACATTCCCGCTCATATCATACAGCCCCAGATTGTTCGCTTTCAGTTGTCCCACATCATGCGGTTCCCCGCCACTGTTGTGGCTGTTCCATCCCACCTCGTCCAAGTGGTATCCGCCGCTAAAACGGTCGCCCTCCGTCCGCTCTACGCCTCCGCGGGCAGCATACTCCCATTCCGACTCGGTGGGCAGGCGGAAGCGCAGTCCTGAAAGGTGTTCTATGCGAGCCAGAAAGGTGTCCACCTCGTTGCGTCTCATGCCTTCCATGGGCAGGTTGGCTGTCTCTATGGTGTAGTGCCCGTCCATTCCGGTGCCGTCGCC
Organism: uncultured Bacteroidales bacterium; assembly: GCA_900319865.1. Lineage (GTDB taxonomy): Bacteria > Bacteroidota > Bacteroidia > Bacteroidales > P3 > Colimorpha. The sequence goes on from ONQD01000029.1 coordinate 48,302, forward strand.
CATAATGTCAAACCACTGCTTGCGGCTTATCTCGTATCGGCCTATGGCAAAGGTGCTGAGGGTGACAATATGCACCGGCGTCTGCTCATACCATGTGGTGGAATCAAACCCCGGCGAGGCGGGAAAGGTGTGCTGCACTCCCATGTAGTAGGTGCCACCCACCACCTTCACTATGTCCTCCGCCATCTTGCGTATCGATTGCCGTTGCGCTGCAGTGGCATCTGGTGCCCAAACAGGCTTTATTCCCGTGGCGGGTTGTTCGATTTCTGTTTTTGTGCATGCTGCCATTGCGAGACAGCCGAGCAGAAGGATTGCTTTGCTTTTCATGCCTTTTGTCTTTTAATTATAACATGCCCAACCGCTGCCCCGTTAGGGCAAGGCGACAGGCAAGATTGTTGCATGGTTGGTCCGCTTTCGGGCTGGCCACAAGGTTATTCCTGTTTTCCACCCTTATGCCGTACACCACCAGTTTGTCGCTCTCGCATACGGGTGTCTGTGTGGTTTGCGTTGTCATGTGCTGTTCTTTCAGCTGTGTTTCGCCTGGCAGTGATTCCTGTTTTGCTCCCCGAGCCATTTCCATGGGGAGGTGTTTCTTTTCTGCGGCAACGGCATTCTTTGGCAAGGCGGCCTGAGCGGCATCCTTGGCCGCGTACTCCGGTTGCGTGGAGGTTGTTGCGGTGCTGGCTGGCGTGGCCGTTGTTGCCGGTTCAGTCGAGGCTATATATCCGGTCGGCTCAGTGACTGTGCCCGTTTGGGCCCCCGTCCTGCTCCATAGCCATACAGCCGTGGCAAAAAGCACAGATATACAGGCCGCCGCAGTCCACCACCGCCAAGCAGTCGGCTGTACGGCTTTCCGCTTCAAGTTATCCTTATACCGGTAATGCACGTGGTGGGGCGTAACAATCGGTTCACAACTATAGTACTGGCGGTATTCCTGCTCAATGTCGGGGTTCTGCCTAAGAAACGCCTCCACCTCCTCGTGCAGGCGTCTGTCCAGCAGATTCTCGTGGTATTGCAGCAGCATGGCTTCGTAATTGTCCTTCGTAATCATCTTTTTTATTCTGTTTTTTTCGTTTCTATCTGTTTTCTGTCAAATACTTCCTCGCCCTCACCCTTGCCCGGTACAGGTAGGTCATCACCTGTTCATCGCTTAGTCCTGTAATGTCGGCCATTTCTTTGTAACTATACCCCTCCATGTCGCGCAGCAACAACAGCATCCGTTGCACTTCGGGCAGTGTGGCCAGCATCTTCTCTATACTGTCGTTCAATTCATATTCATTATGAGGGTTGTATCCTCTTTCTGGTATCAATTCTGCCGAAACCAGTCTTTTCCGTCGTCGGTAGCGGTCTATCAGCCGTCGGTACAGCATCCGCATCAGGTAGCCTTTGGCTTTGTCGGCATGAACCTCTTCGTGGTGTTCCCATAGGGTGACATAGCAGTCCTGCACGGCGTCGTTGCTCTCGTCCTCGTCGCCCGTGTAGCGCAGGGCGAAACGGAATAGGTCGTCGCTTGTTTCCTCCACTATGTGGTTGTACTCTTTCTGATTCATTGTGAGTCTGCTTTCCCGAAGCTTTTTGTCTCAATATACGCACAACAGTGCTGTTTTATTACACCAACCGCAATTTTTTTTCATGCTTCCCTGCCCGTGCTCATAAAGAATAGGCCGCGCAATGCAATAAAAAAGGGGTGTCGGCGTTATGGGGGCATGAAAGGAAATGAATTGAAACCCCATATCGGCATTTTCGGTCGGCGCAACTATGGCAAGAGCTCACTTGTCAATTATCTCACCGGCCAGCAGATTGCCATTGTCTCCGACTTGGCAGGCACCACCACCGACCCCGTGAAAAAGACCATGGAGATTGGCGGCGTGGGTCCCGTGGTGTGGATCGATACCGCCGGCATCGACGACGAAGGTGTGGTGGGCCGCATGCGCATGGACAAGAGTCTTGAGATGCTCGCCCAGGCCGACCTCGCCCTTATCCTCTTTACCAACAACCGCTTCGAAGCCGAAGAGACCATGTTGGTGCAGACGTGCCGCGACAAGGGCATCCCCTTTGTGCTCATCTATTCCCAAGCCGACCGCAGCAAGCCCGACGACGGGCTGATTGAACGTATCGAGACCGACTACCAAACCCATGTGTTTGTGCTCTCCGTCAAGGACCCCTCGCTTCGCGAACCCCTCACCGCACGCATCCGTGAGGCTCTGCCCGAGACGGCATACGTCCACCGCTCCCTGTTGGGCGATGTGATTGGCGAGGGCGACACGGTGGTGATGGTCACCCCCATCGACTCCTCCGCCCCCGAAGGCCGGATGATTCTGCCTCAGGTTCAGGTGCTGCGCGATATTTTGGACAACCACGCCCGTGCTGTGGTTTGCCGCGAAACCGAGCTGGAGCAAACTCTTGCCCAGCTCAGCCAACCTCCACGGTTGGTCGTAACCGACAGCCAGGTCTATGCCATGGTCTCCCGGCTCGTACCCGATTCGGTGTACCTCACCAGTTTCAGCGTAGTCCTTGCCCGTGCCAAAGGGCTGTTCGAACAATATGTGGCAGGCACTCCCGCCATCGACCGTCTGCAGGACGGAGACCGGGTGCTGATGCTCGAAAGTTGTACTCACAACGTCACTTGTGAGGATATTGGCCGTGTCAAACTGCCCCGCCTGTTGGCTAAATACACCGGCAAGCAACTGCATTGTGAGGCGGTGGCAGGACTTTCGGCCTTGCCTCACAATTTGGATAGTTATGCCTTGGTCATCCAGTGTGGCGGCTGTGTGGTGACGGCCAAACAGCTGGCCTCACGCCTGGCACCCGCCATCGAGGCCGGCGTGCCAGTCAGCAACTATGGCTTGGCCATCGCCTATATGAACGGAATCTTCGAACGCTCTATGCGTATCTTTTCAGAGAAATCCAGCCACTGATTATAAACATTTTAATTCATCGGTATGATAGACACTAAACCCCAATACAATCTTTCCATTATTGTGGCTGTGGCACAGAACATGGCCATCGGCCGCGACAACGATTTGCTGTGGCATCTCAGCGACGACCTGAAACGTTTTAAGGCTCTCACCAGCGGCCACACCGTCATTATGGGGCGGCGCACGTTCGACTCCCTGCCCAAGAAACCGCTGCCAAAGCGCCGCAACATTGTGCTGACGCACGACGAGGGTTTTAGCTACGAGGTACCCCCAACGGCAACTGGCACGCTGGAGGTGGCGCACAGCATGGCTGAGGTGTTGCGCATGGTGGAGGGTGAGGAAGAGGCTTTTATTATGGGCGGCGGCACTATCTACCGTGATTTCCTCCCATTGGTGAACCGTCTGTATGTCACTTGGGTTTACAAGGATTTCGAGGCGGATGTCTTTTTCCCCGTCATCGACCCCTCGGCGTTCCGCCAAGTGAGCCTGACCGACCGCCTAACCGACCCCGAAACAGGTTTGGAATACGCCTATGCCGAGTATGTCCGGCTGCACGATATTGGACCTATGCGGTAACTAACGCACGCGGAGGCGTTTGCCTATGCGGAGGGTGGTGTTGCGGCTGATGTTGTTCAGTTTGCAGAGCGTACTGATAGAGGTGTGGTAACGTTTGGCTATCTTGCCAAGGGTGTCGCCGCTGCGGATGGTGTGGTATTCGCTGCCGGAGGTGTTTTGGTCGTTGTCGGCCTCGGCAATGGATTTATTGTCTTCTTTTGACGAGCGGCTGTTGCGGACAATCAGGTGGTTGGCCTTTCGGTCTATGTCCTTGTATGCTTTGTGCAACCGGTCAACGGTGATGTCGTAGTCTTTGTTTACCGAGCGGCCGGGGTCGTCCAGACGGTGGTGAAACAGCCAGTCGTAGGTCTCGGTGATGTAGAAAGCCCGCGCCAGTCCGCCATGGCTCACTCCGGGCAATTTGGTGAACCGCAACCGGGGACTGTCGCCGCACTTCGACATGGCATTGATCACCTTTTCGGACTGCGATAAGGGTACTGCCCTGTCGGCAGTGCCGTGCAATATCCAAAGGGGCAGGTCGTTAAGTCCGCAGTACGATTTTGGGTTTCCGCCCCCGCAAAGAGCCATTGCCGCTGCAATGCGCTGGGGATAGGCTGCGGAATAATCAATTGTGCCGTAGCCACCAAGGCTCATGCCGAGTACATAGAAGCGGTTTGTGTCGCCGGCATAGTGTTTGAACACCCAGTCCACCACGTTGTTGATGCGTTTAGGGCTCCACGCTCCTCCGGGGTTCTGCGGAGCAATGATGACGGCATCAATTTGTCGACCCATTTTCAGGGCGTCAAGCGGCCCGTAGCGACGCACCCGCTCCAGGTTGTGTCCGCACAGGCTGGCCCCGTGCAGAAAGAGGATAATGGGCTTGTCGGACTGCACCGAGTCGTAATCGGAAGGTGTGCATACCCAGAAGTCATACCCGTTGTCCACCTTGTTGCGGTAGGCAGTAAGAGTTTGACTGATAGATGATAAATACGATAATACGAATATAAGAATTGCTATTTTTTTCATGCTGCATTCAAGTTGTATTAAAAATGCAAAGATACTATTTTTTTTCGAATATGCAGAAAAATGGCAAGAAACGCCATCCCAGTTCCATTATGATTAGTACTTGAATCCCCTATGATTAGTACTTGAATTCCCTATGATTATTATCTGAATCCTATATGATTAGAAATTGAATTTCCGTCCGGATAGAATGCCACAAGTCCGCCATTTTTCAGAAAAACAACTCAAAGGGACTTCTATACCTCACCCCGAAGGGGTGAGATATGAATAACACCGTATAAGCCGAAGGTGCAGTGCGGTGATTATCAGCAACTATTGATGCGTCCCGATAGGGACGCGACACACAGGCAGATGAATAGAACCCGTTTCAACCCCAACTTTCTTTTCCTCAAACCCCGGTTCGTCCAGCCTTGCCACCCGACCCCGCCCTGACCCAGCCCCGACCCCGCCCCGATTCGCCTTAATTCCCCTTTTTATCCCGTTTTTTTCCACCTCCGCTTCCATTTCAGTATCACATAATTTCTTAGTAATATTTTCTTGACCACCGAGCTTGATAAAAGCTTTATATGAGCTTACTAAGAGGTGAAGAGTAAACGAAGCCGGGACGGTGCTGGAAATGAGTTCATTGGCTAGAATAATATGACAAAAACATTGTTTACTTCAACTTGAAACAGCGATTCATTCTCATTGTACTCAATTGAGACAAGGGAAAGGGCAGCCGCTTTATAAAGTGTCTCAAAGCCGTAGTGGGTATAGATAACATGTTCTTCTTATTTTAATTTGATGTGCTTTTCTTTATGAAAAACCATCCATTAGTCGAATACTAACGAATTGAATAATTGTCAAAAATGGTCGATATGTGAACAAAAAACATCTTAAAATGGGAAATATTGTGTATCTTTGCACATTAAAACATTGTTTTAATAAATAACTAATATCAATTTACCATGGAACTGAATGATTTTATTGGACAATATTCATTAACCAAAACTTTACGTTTTGAACTCAAGCCTATTAACGAAACAAACGAATGGGTTGAGAAAAAAGGAATCATATCAATGGATAATCAACGTGCGGAGGATTATAATAAAATAAAGAAGATTATTGATCAATTCCACAAGCATCATATAGATGTGAGTCTAATGAATTTCATAGACAATTTGAAGAATGGCGAACATAAAGATGATTTTCTGAATGATTTACATATTTGCTGCTCTAATATGGGGCAAAATGACCCTGTTCTGAAAAAGAAATTTGATGCTGCTCAAACCTCTCTTCGAAAGGCTATCAGAAAAGCCTTGTATGATAAAAAACTATTTGAAAAGGACTTAATCCAAAAATATATCAAAGAGTATCTTTCTGAGTTACGAGAAAAAGGAGGTACACTCCCGGACGGCATGACAATAGATGAGGGCGAAGCAATACGGGATAAATTCCATGGTTTTACCACATATTTTTCAGGCTTCAATGAGAATAGAAATAATATCTATACAGATGAAGCAAAGGTGACAGGTGTTGCCTTCAGACTGATTCACGATAATCTTCCTAAGTATGTGAACAATATGCATGTGTTTGAGAAGTCGAAAGAGGCAATTGAAATCAATATGGCCACTCTGCAAAAAGAATTTGCATTCCTGCTTAGGGGTTATAAAATAGAAGACTTTTTCACGAAAGAAGATACTTTCATTGATTGTATGAGACAGGAGGATATCGACAGATATAACACTATCCTAGGAGGTTTCAGTCAGGGAGATAAGAAATTCAAGGGGATAAATGAATATATTAACCTGTATAACCAGCAACACAAAACAAGACTTCCCAGAATGACTCAGTTGTATAAGATGATTCTTAGTGATAGGGAAGCCGTTTCCTGGTTGCCGAAATCTTTTGAAAGGGATTCTGAATTACTCGAAGCAATTGAGAAATATTATCAGATTTTTAAACTATATGTGATGGACGGAGATAAGGACAACTGCTCTTTGAGATATCTTATTGCCAACATCTCATTGTATGACCCCAGTGGTATTTATGTTAAGAACGATACATCTTTGACTGATTTGTCAAAAAACAATTATGGAGACTGGAATACAATATCCGAAGCTATGGGATACCAGTACGATAAGGTCTATTGGAAAAAGAACAAAAAGAAAATCGATACCTATATGTCTAACCGTAAGAAATGGATAGATAGTTTTGATAGTATCTCAATAAAGGATATTGATGAATATGTAAAAGAATTCTATACTGCAAAAGGTATTACTGATGAAAAAAGTGTAATTGATTATTTCTCCAATCTTGGGAAGGATGAAAATGGCACAACATTGTTTGAGATAGTAGAATTGGCATACAGTGAGGTGAAAGATGTTTTGAATACTACTCCACAAGGCAATCTCAGGGATGAAAAGCATTCTGATGAAGTAAATAAGATAAAAAAACTGCTTGACAGTCTGAAAAAATTACAATGGTTTGCACTTTACTTGAAGGGTAGTGGAGAGGAGTCCGGCAGGGACAATGCTTTTTATGCAGATTACAACCGATTGATGGAAGTGGTGCAAGAGGTTAATCCATTATATAACAGCGTCCGAAACTATTTGACACAAAGGCCCTATTCGGAAGAGAAGATTAAGCTCAATTTTGAGTCGTCCCAATTGATGAATGGTTGGGATATGAATAAAGAGAGAGATTGTTTAGGTGTAATATTAAGGAAAGACGGGCTTTATTACTTGGCAATAATGAATAAACAAGACAATACAGTGTTGAGTGCTGATTCTATAAAGTCTGATGGCGATTGTTATGAAAAGATGATTCTTAAAAGCATCTCGATGTCAACTGGGGTGGGAGGATTTGTAAGGAAATGTTTTGGGACTGCACAGAAGTGTGGTTGGGTCTGTCCTGCTAATTGTTTAAACCATGAAGGGAAAATCATTGTCGCGGATTCGGAGGTTACTAATAATCTCACACAACTGATTGATTGTTACAAAGACTTCTTCAACAAATATGAGAAGGACGGGTTTAAATATAAAGACTTTGGTTTTAAGTGGGCAGAGTCTTCCGAATATAGAAGTCTGAAAGAATTCTTTAACGACATTAGACGACAAAGCTACATGATGAAATTTCAAAGAGTATCGGTATCGTATATCAATCAACTTGTTAAAGATGGAAAAATATATCTTTTCAAGATTTACAACAAAGACTTTTCCCCATACAGCAAAGGAACACCTAACATGCACACCATGTATTGGAGAGCCCTTTTCAGTGAGGATAATCTGCATAACCTAGTGTATACCCTTAATGGCAATGCAGAACTCTTTTATAGGAAGAAGTCGCTTGAGTATGATGCAAAAACCATGAAATATGGCCATCACCATGCCGAACTTAAAGACAAGTTCAACTACCCAATAATCAAGGATAGACGATACACAGAGGACAAATATTTCCTTCATGTTCCGATTACGCTCAATTTCAAGGCAGTGGAAGATAATAAAATCAGTATAAAAGTTAGGGAATTGATAAAAGAAAACGGGATAGAGCATATTATTGGAATTGACCGTGGCGAGCGGAACCTACTGTACCTGTCTATGATTGACTTGAAAGGTAATATTGTAAAGCAGTTGTCTCTGAATGAAATATTAAACACTTACAGCGGTGAAATGGTAGATTACCATGCAAAACTTGACAAACGAGAGAATGAACATGATGAAGCACGAAAGAATTGGCAAACAATAGAAGGCATTAAGAATCTTAAAGAGGGGTATATGAGTCAGGTGGTCCATATTGTAAGTAAGATGATGGTGGAATACAAGGCTATTGTGGTGCTAGAGGATTTGAATGGTGGTTTTATGCGTAGTAGACAGAAGGTTGAGAAACAGGTATACCAAAAATTCGAGACAATGTTGATTGAAAAATTGAACTATCTTGTTGACAAAAAGAAGCCAGTCTCAGAGGCTGGTGGCTTGATGAATGCATACCAATTAGCAGATGAGTATAAGGGTTTCCAAAAAGTGGGCAAGCAGAGTGGATTCCTGTTTTATGTCCGGGCGTGGAATACTTCCAAGATTGACCCTGCAACTGGTTTTGTTTCCCTTATACATGCGAAATATGAAAATATAGATAATGCAAAGAAACTGATTTCTATATTTGACGAAATACGTTATAATAAAGAAAAAGACTTTTTTGAATTTGTCATAAGCGACTACTCGAAGTTTAATACTAAAGCAATTGGAACACAGCTTGATTGGACTCTGTGTTCATTCGGCGACCGTATAGTAACATATCGAGACAATAATAATGGTGGTAACTGGGAGCACAAGAAAGTGAAACTCTCCCAAGAATTTAAGAATTTGTTTGATCAAACAAATATTGATTATACCAAGAGTCTGAAAGAATCAATCTTGAGCCAGAACGAAGCACCCTTTTTCAGAAAAATGCTTGATCTTTTAGGACTGATGTTGCAAATGAGAAATAGCAACCCCAACACCGGTGAAGATTTCATCCTTTCGCCTGTGGCCAATGATAAGGGCGAATTCTATGATAGCCGCAACTATAAGGAAGAGGATAATCTGCCTATCGATGCAGATGCGAACGGTGCTTATAATATTGCTCGAAAGGGATTGTGGACAATGCAGCAGATAAAGAAATCCGATAATCTGGAGAAGGTGGATTTGGCTTTGAAGGATGTGGATTGGCTATGTTTTGCGCAGCAGAAGCCATATCTTGTTGACTGATGGAAGAATGGGACGAATCAATAAATGAAATAATCAAAAAAAAAGGGTATCTTTGCAAATTGAAAAAAGTCAAAGACAAGTGCAGATACTATTAGATGTGTTAACGTGTATATGCAACAGGAATAATCTGTTATTATTTAATTCACAGAATTGAAAAAAGATGAAGACTGTAGTTAAGTTGGCGTTTGACATCCATATGTTTCGTGTATGAATAGAAGCACGGGTCTAGAGACAAAAGATAATTTCTACTATTGTAGATTAAAGGGGACGCGCTGAGGGGCCGCGGGTCTAGAGACAAAAGATAATTTCTACTATTGTAGATACGCCTGCGTGAGTCTGGCCTACAATATGTCTAGAGACAAAAGATAATTTCTACTATTGTAGATGAGGTGGGGCCAGCTCAGAGCTCCGTTGTCTAGAGACAAAAGATAATTTCTACTATTGTAGATTTTGCAAGTTCGATTCGTGTCATTGTTGTCTAGAGACAAAAGATAATTTCTACTATTGTAGATAAATAACAGAATAAGACATGAAAGCAACGTCTAGAGACAAAAGATAATTTCTACTATTGTAGATGTGGTTTATTTCCCTCGTCCGATTGGACGTCTAGAGACAAAAGATAATTTCTACTATTGTAGATCCTCAGTCTTTCCACCTCCATACGCAGAGTCTAGAGACAAAAGATAATTTCTACTATTGTAGATAGGTTCTCTTAAGCGTAAATGGGATAAGTCTAGAGACAAAAGATAATTTCTACTATTGTAGATGCGATGAGGCGTTCCTTGCCGGCCATGAGTCTAGAGACAAAAGATAATTTCTACTATTGTAGATGTGACAGCCAATGCACGAACCTACAAGAGTCTAGAGACAAAAGATAATTTCTACTATTGTAGATTGTGTGGTGGCCGTGTTGGGTGGCTTTGGGTCTAGAGACAAAAGATAATTTCTACTATTGTAGATCAGCGACCTGTGCGAGACTATCCGACAGAGTCTAGAGACAAAAGATAATTTCTACTATTGTGGATGGTGGAGCTGTCGGAAAATGAATTTGATGTGAGGGGTATCAATTATGTTATTGATAATGGTAAACGCATGAAAATACGGGTGATATTGATTTATTTTGTCGGGTGAGCGTGTATGTCAAAGTTTTTGTGTAAATTTGCATCATGAAAAATGTGAAGATAACAGCTGTTAGGAAATCGGACTACAAGGATTTGCAGTCTATGTATGAAAACGTTATAGAGCATACATGCGACTTGGAGGAGGGGATGACATGGGTGAGCCGGGAGGGGAAGAAACCCGAAGGGATGTGCGATGAGGCGTGGAAGTCGATGCGTGAGTTTGTGGAGGCATTGGCAAGGGGCGAGGGAAATTTTTTTGACGGATGGATGAAGAATCCCTATAGCGCGATGATAAGCTGCAATGACGGGTTCCGTCCGGTGAGTTTCCTTATCGAGAGTATTGAAGAATAAAAGATAATAATGGATAACAATAAATTTACATATATGAAAAGATGGCTTTTTCTTTTGGTGATGTTCTGCGTGGCAGGAGCTGTGCAGGCTCAGACCACGGTGAGCGGCAGGGTGATAGATCAAAGCAATAGTCAGCCGATGCCGTTCGCGACGGTGGCGGTGCTGAATCAGGACAGCACGGTGCTTACCGGAGCGGTGACCGACAACAAGGGCGAGTATGCCATTGGTGTGAAAAATCAGGGAGAGTATATTTTGGCGGTTTCGTTTATAGGTTACGAGACGGCCTACCGCAAGGTTACGGTGGGTAAATCGCCGGTGGAGATGGAGGTCATTGTGTTGTCGCCCGACGCCACGATGCTGCAGGCCGTGAAGGTAGTGGAGCGGGCTCCGGTGGTGGAGCAACAGATGGACAAACTGGTGATGAATGTGGCCCAGAGCGCCTTTGCACAGGGAAGCAATGCTATGGATTTGCTGCGCAAAGCACCGGGAGTGAGTGTGGATAAGGACGGCAATGTGCTGCTCAACGGGCAGGCTGTGGCGGTGTGGATTGACGGACGTCCGTCGAACCTGGACGGGAAGAGCCTCGAGATGTTGCTGCGCGGCACCGACGGCAGCAATATTGAGAAGATAGAGATTATGGCCAACCCCTCGGCAAAATATGACGCCGAAGGCCAGGGCGGCATTATCAATATCAAGACCACACATCATTTCGCCCAAGGGCTGAACGGCACGGTTTCGGCCGACGTGGCGGGCATGTGGTTTGACCGCGAGATGATGGTACGGGCGAAGAGGACGCAGTTCTTTTTCGACCACAATCTGAATGCGAGGGTCAATTTCCGTACCGAAAAGACCAATACTTTTGTGCATCTTTCGGAGAGCGGTGACGCGATGGGGGTGAACCTGCTTACGTCGACTGAGGCAAAGATGGGCGGCAGTGTGTTTGAGCAGCAGACTGGGTCGCAGCCCAATGTGCAGGGCCGCGGGTTTACACTGAAGGTGGGCAACGACTGGTTTATAGACAAGAAAAACACGTTTGGGGTTATTTTCACCATGCCGATCAACAGCATGCGGCAGTGGGACGACTCGAGTTTCTCGGTCCAGCGGATGAACGGCAACCTGCTGCAGCAGTCGCTGTCGAACCCGGTGACGGAGTATACGCTGACGCAGTATATGGGTAATTTGAATTATACGCATGTCTTCGACGAGGCCAAGGCGTCGGAATTGACGGCCAATCTGGACTATTTCCACAATATCACCAATTCGGAGAACAGCCAGACCAACTGGTATTTCCCCCTGCGGGACCCGTTGAGGTGGGTGGCGCCGTACTACGACTCGACTATGCACATGGCGCTGCATACGGACAATGTGATTGATATTTACAGCGCCAAGGTGGACTGGCAGGGACTTGTGGCGGGCAGTTTCATGATGGAGGCGGGTGCAAAATGGGCGCTGTCGCATACCGACAACCTGCTGACCCAGACTTGGGGCAGGGAGTATCACGGAATAGACAATCTGATTATAGACTCGATTAGGAATCCATTCGACTACACGGAGAATGTGGGTGCGGTTTATGCCACCGCGGCACGCCAGCTGTCGCAGCGGTGGTCGGCCAAAGCGGGGTTGCGCTATGAATATACTTATGCTTTCAATACCACGAGCACGGTGAAGCAGAGTTACGGCAACCTGTTCCCCACATTGTATGTGGGATACAACACGCCCGACATGATGAAGCGGGTGGGGTTGACCTACACCCGACGCATCACACGTCCCAACTATATGCAACTTAATCCTTTCCGCAATTATGTGGATGCCCATACATCGAATATGGGCAACCCGAACCTGAAGCCCAGCTATAGCGACAATGTGTCGCTTACGGCAGGGTTTGGGCGATATGTTACTTTGACGGGGAGTTATATTTATACCAGAGACCAATTGACGATAGTGCCGACTTTCGACCCGGTGACTGGCGACCAGGTGATGATGGCCGATAACTTTGGCTCTACTTCGCTGCTCGGCGGCGGGGTGACGCTGTCGGAACTGCCTTTGGGCAAATTGTTTTCGTTTACGCTGAATGCCTATGCGTATGACTTCAGGAGTACCGAGGCCCACTCGACCGACCGCGTGGTGGGGCATCCGGGCGAGCCCAAGATGTATGACAAGCATTCGTTCCTGGGGTCGTTGTATGCCTGCCTGACGCTGGTGTTGCCCAAGGACTGGAAGGTGCAGCTGGATGGGTTCTATTCATCGCCGATTGTTGTGGGGTATTTGAAGACCAGTTCGAACGAGATGGTGAATCTGGGCGTGAAGAAAACGGCCTTGAGTGGCAGGCTTGTGTTGTCGCTGCAGGTGAACGACTTGTTGCGCACTATGAGCAACAGTTTCGATGTGGTGTATGCCGACGGGGTGACCAGCAGATATACGCAGGATTATCTTTTCCAGAAAGTGAAGTTGGGACTGCAGTGGAATTTCGGAGCCAGCCAGAAGCCTTTGCGCCATCGCAACGTGGGTACGCTTGAGGAACTGGACCGCGCCTCCAACAGCTCGGGTAAGATTAATTAGTTGGAACTATAATAAATCACCTCGCAGTGGGTGAGATTATTGGAATAATAGATTGATAATAATGAATAGGATTAACGATATGAAACGTATGCTTTTGTTTGCGGCGATGGTGTCGCTGCTGTTTTCGGCTCAGGCACAGCTGACGAAATCGAGTGCCAACCAAAGTAAGGAAAAGGCCCAATGCAGCCGTCAGGTTGCGCAGGCGAAATGCCGCCCCGTGGGGGTGGAGGAATTTGCCAAACTGATTACCCAGAAGGACATAGTGTTGATGGATGTCAGAACCCCCAAAGAATATGCTGAAGGCCATTTGAAAGGGGCTGTCAACGTGACGTGGGGCGATGAGTTCGAGAAACAGGAGAAAGGCGTCAAGATAGGGGCAAAGAAAACCGTGGCAGTGTATTGCCGGAGAGGCCGACGTAGTCATGCTGCCGCCGAGATGCTGTTGAAGATGGGATATGATGTGGTGGAGCTGGATGGTGGTATCATGGCTTGGGAACGGGCAGGGAAACCTGTGGTGAAATAGGATTAAGGCCAGTTTTGTGTCGCCCCGGAAAAGAGTCGAGTGTTTGTCAGCCATGCCATAAAGGGTGCAGATTGTCTGACGCGCGATAAATGAAATGTTTTATTGGCAGGCGTTGATGGAGAGGCTTGCAGTAGGGGAGGACACTACAATTGGAATGCATTTGAAGTTAAATGACAAAACAGATGTTCAAGATGAAAAAAATGGTTTTGTGTTTGATGGCCGTCGCATTGATTGGGAATGCAATGGCTCAAAAGGATTATGATGTTGCCATGGATGGCTTGTTGCTGAACAGGTTGAACCGTGCGGCAGGGAAGTCCGATGTCCACTATAGGATGACTGCTTTCAGTACCAGCGATAATTATCAATTCAATTTCTATGGTTACGATGGGCAGGGACGCCTTGTGGCCGTGAAGGATACGGTGAGTAACGATTATTGTGTGATAGATTCGCTGTTTTATGATGGACATGGAAGAATGACAAGGCTCTCAGGGTGGCAGTTGCTGGATGGTGTATTCAAGAATGTATATTATATTGATTATGCGTATGACGAGAGGGGGAATATTGTGTCGAGAACAAATTACAACAACTTTGGCGGCAACTGGGAGTTGGGTGGAGTGTATACCTATACTTACAATTCGGACAATAACATTGTGCTCACTGAACTAACAATGGGAGGTATGAGTCTTCAAAAGGTGGAATATGGGTATGAGGGAGGATTGCTGTCGGAAGAATTGTGGTATTCGTTTAACGGCAACGGGCTTGTGCCATCGGAAAAGTTGACCTATGAATATGAGGGAGGTAGGCTGGCACGGGTGCATGACAGTTCAACTGTGGACGGGGTTCATTATGAGTATTATGCATTGATGGATTATTCGTATGATGAGTATGGCAATTGTGTGGAATATGTGTATTATGATGTGACGGGAGGTGTGAGGGACCGGAGCGAGTATTCTTTCGATTATTCAATGCCGCTGAGCGAGGTGACGATACCGTGGAATCCAGAAATGGTCAGACCCAAGGTGTATGATAATGTACATGCTTATGACAGAGAGGCATGGTATTCGGTGGACGTGGATCATGTGTTGCATTATGTGTGCGACTTTATCTATTCTTATGAATCGGCGATGGCGGGAATTGCGGAAATGGAAGTTAATGTATTGAAGGCAAGTCCAAATCCTGCAAGCGGGAAAGTGTTGATTGAGGGTTTGGAGTCGGGCGATGCCAGAGTGCGTGTGGTTGATGCTTTGGGCAGACAAGTGATGACCGGTGTTCTAGAAGATGGGAATAATGCTTTGGATGTTAGCGGTTTGGTGAATGGTTGCTATGTGGTGAGTGTTTGGCAGAATGGAGGCTGTAAGTCCTTTAAATTATTGGTTGAGAAGTAGGGAAGAGGATATATGTAAATAATAGATGTGTTATGTCGGTATTGTTTGAACAGATTTATGCTTTGCGGGATGACTCTCAGGTTGAAGGGCTATCCCGTTTTTTCAAAACGGGACCAGGACAGTATGGGGAGGGTGACCGTTTTCTTGGCATTAAGGTGCCTCGTGTGCGAGAGGCGGTGAAGAGGGTTTGGAAAGAATGCACCTTTGATGATTTGGAAGTGTGTATCCAATCGGAGTTTCATGAAGTGCGGCTTGCCGCGCTGCTGGTGTTGATTCAGATATTTAAACATGCGGGGACCGACGTCGGGAAACAACAACAGTGTGTGGATTTCTACTTAAAGAATACTAATTATATTAATAATTGGGATTTGGTGGATTTGTCGTGCTATGAGTTGTTGGGGCGCTGGCTGAAGGACACGGATAGGCAGCTGCTATATGATTTGGCCCGTGACGGGAGAAGCATGTGGGAACAACGTATTGCTATTGTGAGTTGCATGGCTTTTGTGCGAAAGGGTGAATTTGATGACTGCCTGGCAATAGCGGACATTCTTCTGCACCATGAGCATGATTTGATTCACAAGGCAGTGGGCTGGCTGCTTCGCGAAACGGGCAAACATGACGAGAAAGTATTGGTTGATTATCTAGCCCCAAGATACAAAACCATGCCAAGAACAACATTGAGGTACGCTATTGAGAAGTTTTCTCCAGAGGTTAGACGAAAATACTTGAATGGTCAGATTTAATTGGAGAAAAGCTGTTTGTGGTTGAAATATAGATAATTATAATTGTTGATTGATGATAAATCAGAGTAAGGATTATTGCGTAACTTATTATTATACAGGAATATATTTTGTTGTTAACAACGAAAAGTCTTTAGTTGCCCTAAAATTGTGAAAAATGTGTCTCGAAAATGAGATTTTGCAAGGGGATTTTGATGTTACGGCGAAAAAAAATGAAAAAAAATTGAATTGATTTTAAAACGATTAAGTCGGATGAGAAAAAATAATTTGAAAAAAAATTTGGCGGTTTGAAAAAAGGTCGTATCTTTGCACTCGCTTTTCAGGAAACAAACGGTGTTGATAAGTTTGAACACGGGAAAAGCAAGAGAACATTGAATTATTTTGAAACATGAGATAGCGTGTGTCCAAGACCTGTCCCGAGGGGGCAGGGGGGACACGAGACGAGTCAAAGGTAAAATAAACAAGCAATTCTTACAATGAAGAGTTTGATCCTGGCTCAGGATGAACGC
>ONQD01000071.1 GCA_900319865.1 uncultured Bacteroidales bacterium
GTTGGTTTCGGAAGCGGCACTGATTTGGCTGGCACCGTATTTGACCAGCTGGTCGCGCATGGCGGGGCGCTCGCGGGTGGAGATGATGATGCCGGTGTAGGGCATGGCGATGCGGATGATGGCCACAATCTTCATGAAGTCTTTGTCGTTGACGGGATGGGGCAGGTTTTCGGGCAGGGAGAAGGGAGTGCCTTCGGCGGGCTCGATGCGGGGGAAGCTGACGGTGTGGGGGCCGCACCCATAGTCTTCCTCAAGGTGGCGGGCATGCTCCATCATGGCAAGGATTTCGAAGCGGTAGTCGGTGAGGCCGAAGAGGACACCGATGCCCACATCGTTGATGCCACCTTCCTGAGCACGGTCCATGCAGGTGAGGCGGTAGAGGTAGTCGCCTTTTGGGGTGCCGGAGGGGTGGAATTTGGCGTATTCCACGGGGTCGTAGGTTTCTTGGAAGCAGACATAGGTGCCGATGCGTTCGGCTTTGAGCTTGGCGAAGTCCTCCACGCTCATGGGAGCCAGTTCGACGTTGATGCGGCGGATGGTGCTGCCTTTCTCGTCCTTGGCGGCATAGCAGCGGCGGATGGCCTCGACCATGTAGTTGGCATCGTTGCGGGGGCTCTCGCCACAGATGAGGAGGGCGCGTTTGTGTCCCATGCGCAGGAGGTGGAGAGTTTCCTGCTCAATCTCGTCCATGGTGAGAACTTTGCGGCGCAATTGCTTATTGTCGCGACGGAAGCCGCAATAGACGCAGTTGTTGACACAGGCGTTGCCCGTGTAGATGGGGGCAAAGAGCACAAGGCGTTTGCCGTAGATTTCGTCCTTGCAGTACTCGGCAGTGTCGAGAATCTTCTGGATGTCGGCTTGGTCCTCGACGCAGAGCAGTTTGGCTACGTCCTGCAGGTTGAGTCCTTTCAGTTTGCGGGCTTTGTTGAGGATATCGTTCAGTTCCGACTGGGTGGGAACATTGTTTTGCAACAGTCCGTACAACTTATCGCGGTCGATGAAATTTTGGTTTCTCATAAACAAAAAATATAAAGATTAATAACTATCGTTGTTGAAAAAGAGCCGTAAGCCACCGGAACGACTAAGAGGCGCTGGTGAGCACGGCTTTGGACTGGACGCCGCCCAGACGGCCCAGACGGCCGGTGAGGGCATTGATGCGGTCGGGGTTGCCTTCGACGATGAGGGAAATGACCGCCACATTGCGGTCGTGGAAAGGGAGACCCTGCCGACACAGCACTATGTCGGCGAATTCCGAGATTACAGAATTGATTTCAGAGGATCTTTCACGATCCAGTATGAGCAGTGTTACTGTTCCTATTCTCTTCTCCATCAGGTGTTAGGCTTTTGGGTTAGACGAATGTTTTACTATCAAATGTCGATGCAAATGTACAACTTTTTTCCGAATAACAAAGATTTTTTTATACATGTCGCAAAAAAAGCGTATATTTGCAAACTCAAAAAAAATAAAACAAGCACCCTATGTACAACTATATTAAAATAGAAGAGAAGAACGCAATAGCGATACTTACAATTTCGGCACCGAAGAGCCTCAACGCCCTCAACACAACAATCCTGAACGAGATGGACAACTACCTGACCCATTTCGACTGCAACCGTTACCGCTGCCTAATCATTACGGGCGACGGCGAGAAGAGTTTTGTGGCAGGGGCCGACATCAGCGAGATGGCTAACCTCAATGAGCCACAGGGTCAGACATTCGGCAACCGTGGGGCGATGGTGTTCCGGAAGATAGAGACGCTGCATGTGCCCGTGATTGCCGCCGTGAACGGTTTTGCCCTGGGCGGAGGGTGCGAGTTGGCGATGGCGTGCGACATACGCATTTGTTCGGAGAATGCACGTTTTGGACAGCCCGAAGTGGGGCTGGGTATCATACCGGGATTCAGCGGCACTGTGCGGCTTGCACGGCTGGTGGGTATGGGAATGGCAAAGCAACTTATATATACCGGCAAGCCTATCAAAGCGGATGAGGCCCTGCGCATCGGTTTGGTGAACGCCGTGGTGCCACAGCCGGAACTGATGGACAAGGCAATGGAGATAGCAAACCAAATAGCCGCCAACGCACCGCTGGCTGTGAAGGCCGCCAAACTGTGTATCAACTCCGAATACGATATGGACGTGGATGAGGCCATTCTGTACGAGAACGGCATATTCGGCCACTGCTTTGCCACCGAAGACCAGAAGAACGGCATGAAGGCATTCCTGAACAAGGAGAAGGTGACTTTCGAGGGGAAATAAACAAGCATTCAACAAAAACAATACTATAAAATACATTCAAACATGAAAATTTGTGTTATTGGAACCGGCACCATGGCCAAAGGCATTGTGAAAGCCTTTGCAGCCAAAATGCCTATCGTAATGAAAAGCAGAACTCAGGGCAGCCTTGACAAGGCTATGGGTTCTATCGCCAAATCGTATGCCAAACTGGTGGAAAAAGGCAAGATGACCCAGGAGGCCGTCGACGCCCTGTTGGCCAACATCAGCACCACCACCGACTATGCCACCTTCGCCGATGCAGACCTCGTGATTGAGGCCGCCGTGGAGGAGATGCAGCTGAAGAAAGATGTGTTCACCGAGCTGGACAAAATCTGCAAGCCCGAAACCATCTTCGCCACTAACTCATCGTCGTTGAGCATCACCGAGATTGCAGCCTGCACCCAGCGTCCCGCTCAGTTTATCGGTATGCACTTCTTCAACCCCGCCGACCGCATGGCATTGGTGGAGGTGATTCGCGGTCAGCTGACCAGCGACGAGGTATGCAAGTGCGTTGTCGACCTGGCCACCTCTATCGGCAAACAGCCCGTCGAGGTGAAAGAGGCTCCCGGCTTTGTGGTGAACCGCATCCTTATCCCGATGATTAACGAGGCAGTGGGTATCCTGGCCGACGGCATCGCAACCGCCGAAGATATCGACAAGTGCATGATGCTGGGTGCCAACCACCCCATGGGACCCCTTGCATTGGCCGACCTCATCGGCAACGATGTGAACCTGGCCATCATGGAAGTGCTGTACAAAGAGTTTGGCGACCCCAAATACCGCCCCCATCCCCTACTCCGCAAGATGGTGCGTGCCGGCCTACTTGGCCGCAAAACCGGCGAGGGCTTCTACAAATATTGATTGTAGCACCCTACCTAAACAGCGACAGGAGGAAGACCCGCAGGTTTTCCTCCTGTCTGTTTTATCCCAAATTATTACTGTCCGCTAAAAATTAGAGCATATAAAAAAAATAGGGCTGGCATGTAAGTCATGTCAGCCCATTTGATTATCTTTGCAGTCGCCAAACATAAAACAAGGATAATCGTGGGCAAAAGTACACATTTTTTCGGACATACGGTGTATGGGCAGCTGATAAAATCGCTCGACCGTGCAAAAATCACAGAAATGAGCCGCAAAAACGGCGGCGAGAAATACGTGAAGAGCTTTGACGGGTACACACATCTTCTCACAATGTTCTTCGCGGTGATCATGCGTTTTGACTCCCTCCGTGAGATAGAGGCAGCCATGACTGCCGAGGTCAGGAAGTTGCGCCACATAGGCATTGAGAAAGTGCCCAAACGCAGCACACTCTCGGATGCAAACGCCAG
>ONQD01000055.1 GCA_900319865.1 uncultured Bacteroidales bacterium
GGGCATACCTTCCCGCTGTTTGTTTATTCACTGTCTTCTTTATCACTGGGGGTTTCCTGTCACATCCCCAATTGCATTTATTCTTAAAACAAGTCAATAATCGTGTCTTCCGATGTTCAATGTCTCAATCAGGTCGGGAGCGGGCCAGCCGCGGGCACTTCAATCATTTTTTGGTTATGCAGTTATTTTCTCCGTGCCTCGCGGCAGCCGTCCCTTCAGTCTTGCCCCGACTTCAACAGATGTCTGCATTTGCGGGGCTTCGAATTCTGCCTTTCATGTATTATTGGTAATACTAGTTTGTCTTCGGTATTCAAATATACGCACATATCAATTTATTAGGTGGACAATCTATTTCATCCTCGTCAGAGTAAAGAATAGAATCAACTGTTGTGTTGAGTAGCCACAATACAATTTAGTAGATTACTGCAATGCAAGTGTATTCGCCAGTTTCTTTATCGTAATACACAGTGACATCATACCCCTGGTCAGTCATCTCAGTAACCCATTCGGTAACTTCGTTTATGTTGCATGACACAAATGTCACCTTCTCTTTTGAAGCATCGACAGGTTTGTTTACTTTGTAAGGCTTGATAGCGACCCGATGACCCTCTTTGGTCAATTTCAAGAGGGACGATATCAGATGTTGCCAATCCTCACGACCGGTGATCAGGGCAGTGAATTGCACCCCGTCGATGGAATAGTGGACCACATACTGGGTTTCTACTTGTTGTTGATCTATGGGCTGAACGCTCTCTTTTGCACAGCCTGAGAACAACGAACACCAGGCTGCAATCAGCAGGAATGAATAGGTAAACTTTTTCATGATAATAAAATGTTATTGGTTCTTTAATTTTAAAAGTTCTGCTCGTACAATAGCTTTTAGCTGCTCCTTGGTATGCACGTGGTAGATATCGATTCTCCGCTTGGCAAATGAGATAAAAGCCTTGTCGAAAGGCCTCTTGTCTTTTGACGAAACCAGGCCGAAAGGGGCATCGCGGCTGATGTTGATGATTCTAATAGAGGAAGTGGTATTAGATTCGGGCGCGGTTGCCGTGTCTATGTTCTCGATGCCAAGTTCCTTCAGAAGGGTCTGCCAATCATCGTCATTCTGCGCCATAATCACCGTCACGTCCACCGTGGTGCTGTCAATCTTGTACTTCTCCACAAAAGCCACTCTAAGCTCCCGGTATTGCGAAAATTGATTGTATATGCTCGACTGTGCTGTGCACGTCAGGCAAAGCGCAACATACAGCGTGATAATAATGCTTTTGCTTTTCATGTGTATTCTTCTTTAAACATTATTGAAATCAGAGAATATCTCAAAGAGTATCATATCGGTGTCGCACATTTCGCTATTGCACACAATGCTGGCGAAAGTGCCATAGGGATGGGTGATAAAAATGTCTGCCGTGCATGGCTGTTGCGAGTCCTTGCCCTGATTGTAGGTCTGTACTGCATCGGGCCTGGCAGACAAGGAATCGTAAGGGTGGCAACGCGAGGCCGTGTGGGGCGCGTTTTCCTTGTCAGTGCGACTATAGGCCATCAGTTCCGTGTTGTACTGCGGGGCGAGTGTGACGGGCATGCTGCTGGCACTGTCCGTAACAGTGGTACTCGCCACCGCCATTCCGTCCGGCTCTTGTGGCCTGAGGTCCGATGACGGCGCGGTCACCATCAAGGTGGTGGCAAGCAGCACCACCACCACTGCCGCCATCAGGTAATGGGGCATTGTGCGTTTCTGTGGAAATGGGACTGGCGGAGTGGTAACCGAATTCATTTTGCCGCTTTCTGAAAAAATGGACTCCATATCACTGTTGCTCAATTCCGCCTCCTGTTTTGCCTGGTCCTCCATTGTTTGCCACACCTGTGTAATAAAATCTTCTTCGTGTTTCATATCTTCTTGATTTTTTTATTTCTTCATTTCAGTCTTCTTCGTCCAGTTGCTGGTTCAGCAGCCGCAGTTTCTTACGTATTCTTCCTATTCGTCGTACAGTGTTCAAGTATGACTGGTTTGTGATTTCGGCTATCTGCACCATGTTGTGGTGGTCAAGATAAAGCAATATCATTTCCTGCTCGTCATCGTCGAGATGCCTTATCAAGGAGTATAGCCTTTCCACCATCGGGTCCCTCTCGGGTTGGGGTATATCCATCTCGTTCAACACCTCTTCGGCGGACAAATGGTCTTGATACCTCTTCTCGTTGCGGTAAAGATTATTCGCCTTGCGGAGCAAGACGACAAACACCCATGCCTCTTCATTGTGTATCTTCTTGTTGGGCGGCAGGTCGCGGTAAACCAGCCATAGGTAGGTGGTGAGGTCGCATACCATACTTTTGTACCCATAGCTTCCGCTCGGGTGGAACAACCCACAAATTTTTTTTATTGTGAGTTCATGCTTCCTCACCAGGGTCTGAAATCGTTTGTATGAGCTGTCGTGTTCCATCATTCAAAAGATGTATCTACTATAAAGACCCCACTCGAGGTCAAAATTATCACCTCACCCTGTATTTTTAACATTATTTATAGTTTTCATCATTTCATTCGAACATATCACGAAACATTGAATCACTTAAAATATCATCAATCCATCAATACGAATATTCTTAAAATATTTATGTCAACATCGCCACTATTTTTCATCGTTTCATGCTCCCAAACCCACCTTCCCAACCGCATAGTCCCCCTATTCCACAAACTCCCTTTCATGACTTTCGGAGCTCTATAATCATATCGTCGTCATAAAAAAAATCCTTTTTGCGTATTTTCTTGCATATATAATATTCACTTTTTTGCCAAAAAAACCACCGAACCCTCATATTTAACAAAGTTTAATATTTCCCAAAATCGCAATACATTGTACATCAAATAAGTACAAATTTGCCCTTCAAAAAATCCATTAACATTCATTAACACTATTTTCTCACCATTTCAACGCGAAATAAAAGACTTAAAGCAGAAATGGATTCCCAAAATATAGACAATATGTCCGCCACCGCGAGTCCCATCTTTCAGAGGGGTACGGCGAAGCCGGGGGGTATGTATCCCAAAACAAACACCAAAAGTCCTTATAGGGAATATCGATAAATCACCCCGAAGGGGTGTGACCTTTATTAACACCGTACAAGCCATGAACGGTGTCGCGACCGAACGGGAGCAACATCGTTCATGGCGCAGTGCGGTGACCATCGTAGGAAATCAATAGAGTCCCGATAGGGACGCGACAAAAAAAAACAACTGAATAAAGGGGACTTCTATTAATTGCCTCGAAGAGGCACACTCTCAATAACCCCGCACGTAGTGTGGGGATAATAAGCAACATAGAGACAGCGTCCCGGAGGGACGCGCTCTCAAAAAGAGAATTTCTAGAAGTTGCCTAAAGCAAAACACAGTCACGTTCATTCTCCCACAAACTCAAAACCCATTATAGACCGACGGACCGTCACCGCGAGTCCCCTCTTTTAGAGGGGTACGGCGAATCCGGGGGGGTATGTATCCGAAAACAAATACCAAAAGTCCTTTTAAGCGGAATCCACATTCCTGCTGGCTCCGCCAACGGTATACATACCCCGCCACTGCCGTGGCACCCCTTTCAAAAGAGGACGCTGCCGCCGTGCAGCCAGTATCCACATTCAGTATCCATAGCAAGCGACCGACGCACCGCCACCGCGAGTCCCCTCTTTTAGAGGGGTACGGCGAAGCCTGGGGGGTATGTATCCGAAAACAAATACCAAAAGTCCTTATAAGCGGAATCCACATTCCTGCTGGCTCCGCCAGCGGTACACATACCCCACCACTCCCGTGGCACCCCTTTCAAAAGGGGACGCTGCCGCCGTGCAGCCAGTATCCACACACAGCATCCATAGCAATTATATGTTATGCATTAATTTACGAGGGCTTGAGTGTGCCGATGAGGCACACAATCCTATTAACCCCACACTAAACACCGTAGGTGTGCAGTGTGGGGAAATAATGCCCATCCCTATGCGTGTCGAAGATACGCTACAACATAACTATCACCAAAGTAGCGTACCTACAGCACGCAGAATTAGGGTATATGTCCACACCCCACACGGCACTTCGCCTCGTGTGGGGATAATAAGATTACGTGCTGAAAGCACGTATATCGGACACTAAAAATACAAAAGAGAACCCGATATAGACAAAATAGCGATGCCAAGTCCAGGCCAGACAACTGCAATACCAAAAAAGGAAACTAATACACCTACCGCAGCGACGCTACTCACGTATCATCAGCCTCTAAAAACCAAGCTATTGGTTGCCGCCCTCCACCTCGTCCATCAAATTGCGGTTCACCTCCAATGGGCTGTATCGCTCACGCTTCTCGCAGCGGGCCTTAACAGCCTTGCCACACACACATCCTGCCGACTCGCCTGTGTAGGGGTCCATACTGCTGCAGTGACGCTTAAACTCGCCATTTTTGCGAACAAGCATCTTCACCCCTAGACCTGCCATCATCAAGGCCACTACCAGAACGGCACACAACAGCGTTATCAGCAACGTTTCATTCATATTAAACCATTTATTTACAACAAAAGCCGCATCTCGATGCGGCTTTTCTTTTTGGCTCCCCAAGCAGGACTTGAACCTGCGACCCCCTGATTAACAGTCAGGTGCTCTAACCAACTGAGCTATTGAGGAAGATTTCCTTGCTTTTTCTCTTTCAAAGCGGTTGCAAAGATACGCACTTTTTTCCAACCCACCAAATTTTTTTTCAAACTTTTTTATTGAAACATTACAAGGCACTATTTTTCAAATCGTTGCTATACTGATAAATTTTATCATATCGCTGGCCAGAAGGCTGCATTCCGACTGGTTTTGCACCACCAAATCGCCCGTTTTGCCATGTATCCACACACCCAAACAAGCACACATCTCTGCATCAAGCTGATTTTCTTTGTCTTGAGCCAAAATTCCCGTAATCATTCCAGTCAAAACATCGCCGCTTCCAGCCGTCGCCATACCAGCATTTCCGGTGGTATTCAAATACATAGCACCATCCCTGCCACTTATTTGGCTCCGGTGCCCCTTATACACTATCACACACCCCGTACGCCTGCTCATCTCGCGCTGTGCCTCCTGCCGGTCGTCCTCGTTGGCAAAACGGCCAAACAGACGTTCAAACTCCTTGGCATGGGGTGTGAGCACCACCGGGGCCTCACGCCCCACCCGCGCGAGCAAATCCGCCCCGTCGTCCATCATGGACAGCATGTTCAAACCGTCGGCATCCACCACCACCGGCTTACGCAACCGGGCAGCACTCTCCAGCAACGCCCGCATCGGCTCCATACTGTCGCGTCCCAGCCCGGGACCCACCCCGACCACGTCATACCGCGCCAACTCCTCATCGCCAAAACAGTGCGTCCACCGGCAGGCATCGCCATCTATCGAAACCATGGCCTCGGGCACGGCGGTCTGCATCACCTCCACACCCCTCTCGGGCACATGCACCGTCACCAGCCCCGCCCCCGTCCGCAGACAGGCACGGGCCGCCAGCACCGCAGCCCCCATCTTGCCATAACTGCCCGCCACCAGCAACGCATGGCCATAGTCCCACTTGCCGCTCTCCGGCTTCCTTTGGTTCAAAAATACAGGCCACTCCGGCCGGTCCACCTCCCAGGTACGATTATCTATCTGTCGCATAAGTTCTCATTTTTTTTAAACCCAATCGGTCATCCGGATTATAACAAGAACGATTGAAAAGTCGGTCCAAAGACCCATTTGGGTTAAATCAAAGGCGGAAACCCCAGAGGGGCTCCCGCCTTGAAAAAACAATTCATTAAACCTCTTATCTATTAAAAATGATAGGAAATACCCATACCGAAAGTCCAAGTGCGGTTGAACGACTTGTAGGGCTTCTTCACATTGCTGAGCAGGGCATAGTAGTAGTCACCCTCGAAATGCAGCTGCCATTGGGGAGACACCTGGAAAGTCATTCCCACACCGCCAGCCAAACCGGCCTCGAAACGGTTGTCATAGTTCTTGACAAAGGAATAGGTCGTTCCACTATAGGGAGTGGGGTCGCCAGACACATACACATATCCGGTGCGGCACTGCGACAGCCAATAGCCTGCATAGCCACCCAGCATCAGGTGCAGACGCACCACCTCGCTACCAACCGAGAAATCGGCCATCAACGGCAATTGCAGATAGAGGTTCTCACGCACCGTGCGCATAGTGTCGTACGTTCCGTACAAATCCACTGCCAAATCGGTAATATAATTCTTCGAAACCAGATTCAGGCCGCTACGCACGCCGAACCACTCGTTGAACTGATAACCCACACGGGCTTCCAGATTCAAACCGCGCGAACCATAGGTGATACCGTGCCATCTGCTCTTCTCAAAGAACACGCTGTTGGTCGAACCGCCCAACACACAGCCCACATACCAGCCCTTGGCCTCGTCGGCGCGGATATCCTCTTCGGGAATAAGGTGACGGCGCACATTCTGTCCCTCGGCATCCACTTTGGCATCGGCAGCTCTCTCACCGTGTTTCTTGCAGTTTGCCTTGTGGCATTCCTCAGGCTTGGCATTCAACTGCTCGTCGCGCAGGAACACACGGGTGGAAGGTTGCACACGCTCCACCAAGTTGGTGGCAAGGAATTGATGATACTTCTCAGCATCGATAAGTCCTGTTGCCATTCGTCCCGAACGGGTCTGGATAATTACACCATACTTGTCCAGCGAATCCTGTGGCACAGTGTAGTCGGCATAGAAGGTAATCAAAGCCGACACATACTCTCTGGTGCCCTGGTTTTGGGCAAAGGCGCTGCCCATCACTGCGAGCAGCATCAAGGTAAATAAAGCTTTCTTCATAGCAATTATTGATATTAAATTAGTTTATTTTTAAAATGCAAAGATACATCTTTTTTCTCAATAAATAGGTTTTCCGTTTCCGTTCCTGCCCCGGCATCGGGCCACAGGCACGGGCATCCACCCACGGTTAGAGGTCGGCATAGCGGGGCGAGAAAGTGTCGCCGCCGGCCACACTGCCAGTGGTCAAGCCCTTCTTAAGCCATTTGGAACGCTGGGCCGAAGTGCCGTGGTTGAACGAGTCGGGCACCGTATAGCCGCGCGCTTTCTTCTGCAGATAGTCGTCGCCAATCACCGATGCCACACGCAACCCCTCCTCTATGTCGCCGTCCTCCAGCGAGCCGAACATCTTGTTGTCGTGGTATGCCCACACGCCGGCATAGTAGTCGGCCTGCAATTCCAGACGCACACTGATCTGGTTGGCCTCCTTCTCGCT
The DNA here is from genome assembly GCA_900319865.1 of uncultured Bacteroidales bacterium. GTDB lineage: Bacteria > Bacteroidota > Bacteroidia > Bacteroidales > P3 > Colimorpha. The sequence goes on from ONQD01000055.1 coordinate 7,265, forward strand.
CAGACGGCTCATCTTCTGATGGGCCTCGGTAAGCGTGCCAAGCAGATACTGCACATGATGCCCCACCTCGTGGGCTATCACATAGGCATAGGCAAAGTCGCCGTCGGCTCCCAGCTGCTGACGCATGCTGGAGAAGAAATCAAGATCCAGATACACACACTGGTCGGCCGAGCAATAGAAAGGTCCCGACGACGAGGTGGCACCGCCGCAGCCGCTCTGCACCGCATCTTTGAACAACACCAGCTTGGGCGGGGTGTAGGTGCGGCCCATCTTCTTGAATTCAGCCGTCCACACATCCTCGGTACCCGCCAATATCTGGCTGGCGAATTTGGCCAAAGCCTCTTCCTCGGCAGTGGCCACATACTCGGTATTCTCGGTAGTGCCGTTCCCAGCCAGCTGCAGCACACTCGACGGGTTGCCGCCGAATATCCACACCAGCAATGCCGCCACAACCATACCGCCTATTCCCAGTCCCGCCGCCTTGGGCTTCAAACCCCTGCGGTCGTCCACATTGTTGCTTTCGCGTCTTCCATTCAGTTTCATAATATCCAATTTTTGATGTTACTGTTCTTTATTGTTCCTCCATTCAGCAAGGCACATTACTTCCGCATCACCTCCACCGCGCCTTTGCGCTCCACTCCGCGGCTCCCGTCACCGTTGCGCGCCTTGAAGTAATAGAAATAGGTACCGTCGGGCAGGTTCGACGGATCCCACCAGTCGCTCTCGCTCGCTATATTGCGCCGCGAATACACCTCATTGCCGTAACGGTTGTACACATACAACTCGTTGTAGGGATAGCACACCTGCTCCAGCAAGTTGGTTATAACAAACTTGTCGTTGGAACCGTCGCCATTGGGAGTCACCACGTTGGGACACTGTATCAGCTCCACGCAGCAAGGTTCGAACAACACGTTCACATGCACATTGCTGTCGCACCCATAAGGGGTGGTGAGGGTATAGTCGTATTCGCCCGGCTCGCTTATCACCGTCGTCTCGTTGAACACATAGGTCGAGTCGTAGCACAGATACACCACCGTGGTGTCGTAGTAAGTGGTGCATGCCGCCGTAACAATCAGCGTGTCGCGCGCTATGCACACACGCTGCACCTCCACACTGTCGATAAAATAGCCCACATGATTGCCAAACCCATACGAGCGGTCGTAGAGCTCAATGTCCACCGTGCCCGCCTCCGGACTGTAAAACTCGCGGTAAAGCCTCACCGGCAACGGCTGGTTCCAATCCAGCACATCCATGCCGCCCTGCATCTCGCCGTCGATGGCAACCTCCATGGCCACCGTGTCGGACCCCATCAGCGGACTCATCACCACCGTAAGCAGATACCACTCGTCGGCATCTACGTCAACACGGGTGCCGTAAAGCAGGGGCACAGTGTCCTGCGCGGGAAAAACCCGCAGCCGATTGCCCACCAACTTGTACATACCTCCACGGTTATCGGTCCCGCCAGCCATTCCGCCAAAAGGCGAATAGTCGGTGCGGAACCCCGTGTCGCCCAAATGGAACTCTCCATTGAACACACGGTTCTCAGGCTCAAGGTTCAAAGCTTCCAGCACCAGCGTGTCCGACTGGCCGGGCAACGTGGTGTACTTCACCTCGCGGCGGGTGCTGTCGGCAAACAAGTTTCCCGGCGACCAAAAGTAAAGGCTGGCCTCCCTTGAGGCCGTCAACTGCACCTCGAAAGGCCGTGCAATATACATCATGGTGTCGCCCGTCAACTGCACTATTTCCACCTCGCAACTGTCCATTTCCAAGTCTTTTTCCACTTTCGGGAAACGGTTGCCACTGCCTTGTCCACCCTGGCCCACAGACTGGGCACAAGCCTCATAATGCAATGATGCACACATCATTGCCAGGCACAACACCCTACTGATATATCGTATATATTGCGTCATATTTTAAATTGCAAATATACACTTTTATTTTTATATATCGTAAAAAAAAACGCATCCCGCCCTTTTCGCCCGCTTACGGCAATGGCCGCACCACCATTTACCGCCCAATCCCCACCGCAGGAAACAGCAACCCATTGTCGGCACAGGTTCAGTCCCGGACCCCGTCCCACGTGGCGCGCAACGCCCCGCCCATCTCGGCAAAACGCATAAACCTATGGCCGCAGCCGTCCTTCCACACCACACGCCCGTGCAAAGGGAACAACCGCAGCAGGCCGCTGTGGTCACCCAGCAACTCGTCGTCGGTGCTGAGCGCCAGATTCACCTGCCCAGCACGCCCGGGCAGGCACCGAAACACCTCGGCATCAAACTGCTCATACTCCGCCAGCCGTCGCCCGGCAAGGGCTTTCCCCTCCCCATCCAGCTGCTGCATCAGCGGTGACGTGATGCGCTGCAAAGTGACCTTGATATCGCTCACAGGATTTATGGCCCACACCGGCCCCTCGAAGAACGACGTGGCACACAACGTGTGGTAGCCGCCCATGCTGCTGCCCACCATCATGGCCACATGCTCCCGGCGGCACAACTCCACCAGCTGCCGCTGCACCTCCCACGGCGACAGCCTGTCGTAGTCGAAAGTGGGCGTCAGCACAGGCACCCCGTCGAACATCTCTCTCAAAATCCGGCCCTTGGTGGCGTTCCCGTCCGAACCATAGCCGTGCACATACATTATACTTTTCATCACTCAATCATATTTCATTTTATACTCTTCAGCATTCAAACTTATTAAGACTCCTATTAATCACCCAATATGAATAACCCCGCACGCAATGCGATGATCATCTGTGGCGACGGGACGCGTCCCGAAAGGGACGACACGAAAACATATCAACAGAACCCACCTCAACCCACTGCACCGTACCACTCAACCCACTGCATCGTTCCGCTCAACTCACTGCATCGTTCCGTCTCCGACCTTCGCCTTCCCCTATACATCATTTGCGTCTTTTCTTAGCCATATTTCGCCTTTCTCTCTTCCCTCTCTTTGCCGTATCCCCACCAAGCTCTCCCATCATTTCACCCCCACTCGTCCCTACACATTCCCTTCCCTTTTCACCCATCCTTCCCTCTTTGTCATCATTCTCCCTCTCCTTTCAATGTCCCATCCCGCATCCTTTCATTCCCCTTCCCTCACCCTTTCATCTCCCTTACCACATCCTCTCATTTCCCTTCCCACATCCTTTCTTTTCCCACCCCTCATCCTTTCATCTCCCTTACCACATCCTCTCATTTCCCTTCCCGCATCCTTTCATTTCCATTCCCGCTCCGTCCCCCTTCAAGCCCCAAGCAACGACCTACAAATACGATCATCACGACTAAGGTCAAGAACAGCTCATGAAGGAGTTAATACAAACTTAACATGTAGCGAACCTGGAAGGACAAGGCCTCACGACGGGAGCGGAATTGTGCCGGACGGGGATTGACCCCGGAACGGCCGAAAGGGGTAGCGGTTTCTCCCGAGGATTGAACGTGTTGTCCACCCGGATGGCAACGGCATGACCAGAGGACGGCACGAGAGAGGGCAGCGAGAGTGGCGGACATAGGCAGCAGTCGGGACGTGCGTGGCAGGCACGGGGCATGAGCGGTGTTGCCGGTGGGCTTGGGCGAAGCCTACGGAAAGCACAGGCATCAGCAGGGGCGGAAACGGCTGGAGAAGCCGATGATGATTTGCTGCACGTCGACGGGCAAAAGCGGCCAAACCGACTGCACAATGGCTTCGGGCACACCGCCATAGAAAGCCTCGGCCACAGCCCCGGCAATAGCGGCCTGGGTGTCGGCGTCGCCGCCCAGCGACACGGCATTGCGCACCGCGTCCTCGTAGCTGTCGCTTTCCAGAAAACAGCTGAGGGCTTCGGGCACGGAGCGTTGGCAGCTCACTTCAAAGCGATAGCCGGGACGGATGTCGGACAGGGGGACGGAGAGGTTGTAGCCGAAAGTGGTTTCAACATACTGGCGTATAGCGTCCTTGGTGGCACTGTGGAGAGCCATGAATATGGCGGCGGCCGTTGCCTGTGCGCCCTTGATGCCTTCGGGATGGTTGTGGGTGACCTCGGCGCTGCGACGGGCCAGCGAGAGCGCCTCGTCGAGGCTGCGGGCCGCCCACGCCACGGGACTGACCCTCATGGCCGAGCCGTTGCCATAGCTGCCGTAGGGCTCGGGACGGGGCGAGGAAAGCCAGCGGCGGAAACCTCCACCATATCCTGCATGGGGGTGGCTGGCGCCCAGTTGGCGCATGCACTCCACCAGCGAGTCCGACCCACCACCGGTGAGCCACAGCATGTTGGCCACAGTCATCATAGTGTCGTCGGTGGGGTGGGAACCTTTGGGAAACAACGGGAAACTCTTGGTTTTGACCGAATTGAATTCATACACGCTGCCTATCACATCGCCACACACTGCACCCAGGCAGCAAAGATGCCCTGTTTCCGGCCCTGATGATTGCACATTCTGTACCATATTTATTATTGTTTTTCTTGTCCTGAATGCCGAAAGGAACTGCACCCGAAGCCAAACGGAAGGAATGAAAAAAGGCCGCGACGTGCGCCCTCAATAGGGAGCAAGGAGAGGCAACCAATAGACACAAATCAATCACATGGATTGACAGAAGTGCCAACCCATGCGACCTATTGTAACTTCCGGACTGAGTGTCCCTTATTCAACCATTCCCAAGAACTCCTTGCTGGGTTTGAACTTGGGGATGTTGTGTGCGGGGATGAGGACAGAAGTGTTTTTCGAGATATTACGGCCTTTCTTGGCGGCGCGATGCTTGATTTCGAATGTGCCGAAACCACGGAGATACACATTTTCGCCATTGGCCATTCCACTCTTGATGGAGTTCATAAGCTCCTCAACGGTAACCAGAACTGCGGCTCTTTCGACACCGGTTCTCTCTGCAATTTTCTTAACAAGATCTGCTTTCGTCATAATTAAATGAGTTTTGTGTAATTAAAATGCAAATATATAGCATTTTTTTGACATAATCAAAACAATATGGAACACAAAAATGCAAACAACTAAATATCAAGCTACAAAAAATGAAGATTTAACAAAATGGCCCGTGCGGACAAGAGGATTTTTGAGCCACACGGGAGGGCAAAAAGAGCAAAAAAAGGACACCCCAAAAGTGGGAAAACTCTCATATAAAATAAGTTTCACGCCCCTCAGCCACCCCGCTCCCCACAGGCGGCAGCGTGGGCAAGATTGTCGACACACTGATAAAACTGCTTGTGAAATGGGACATAAAAAAAGGGTCCCTCGGAACCCTCTTTTGGACCCGCATAGGTGAGTGATAACCTAACCCCACTCTTTACGTCCGAAACGGCCTACGTCTTACCAGTCTCGCTCTTTGACCAGGACTCACAAATATTTCTATTCTGCCCGTCCGAAAAGACGCTGCAAAAATACAAACTTTTTCTCACATATTAAAAAAAAATTACGGCATGCGTATAAACATTTAAAAGCGAGATTGATTCGGTTTCCCATATCCT
>ONQD01000031.1 GCA_900319865.1 uncultured Bacteroidales bacterium
CCATTCCGAACAGAGAAGTTAAGCCCTTCATCGCCGATGATACTGCACTGGTTTGTGGGAAAGTAGGCCGCCGCCAATCTTTTACAGAGGGAGTCTCATCCGGGGCTCCCTTTTTTTGTTTTTGATAGATTTGATAGATTCGATAGAGGGGATAGATATGATAGATGCGATAGATATTTTTATTCTATCTGCCAGAGATATTGTTTTAGGGGGACTTTGCCTGTTTTTGTGATTTCTATTCCCTCGGCCATGAGAAGGTTGGCTTGGGCAGGGAAATGCGGCGCAAGGCGGCCGGAAGATGACATCACGCGGTGGCAAGGCAGCTGCCCATCGGGAGCTCCACGCATGATTCGACCCACTAAACGGCTGTGGTTGGGGTATCCTGCCAGTCGGGCTATGGCACCATACGTGAGCACCCGCCCTTGTGGAATCTGTGCCACAATCTCATATACTGTCTCCCGCAGGCTTTCTTCGTTTGTCTTTTTGGCCCAGTGCATTGAGAGTAAATGTTGTAATACCCAGAATCAGGGGTAAAATGGCTTCAATCCAACCCTTTACGAGGTCTTAATCAATCGACAGCACCTCGGTTACCACATACTGGCTGTTGCCCCGCCAGGGCAGTGTGCCCATATAGCGTTTCCACCGCAGTTCCACCTCTTTCCCCGAGCAGCGCATCAATGTGTCTGCAATCTTTTTGTCGGTCACGGAAAACTTAAACTCGTTTGAGCGCAGCGATGTGTTCACTCCGCCGGCATTGGTCTTGAAACCTGTTTGAATCATTTTCCCCTCATAGGTTTTGAAGAGGATGCCTTCTTGTTGCATATAGTTGATGTTCCCGGCATTGACGCCAGTACTATACACAAAGTAGAAATGGAAATAAATGAACAATCCCAGTCCAAGGACGATGATAGAAGATAGAATTGTGATGACTTTTGCTTTGCGCGATATCTGTGCCATGTTTTGTGTGATTAGTTGTTTCAGTCCGCAAAAGTACATATTTTTTTTGGATTATTGTAAAAACTTTTCTCCGATACATGAAATACACTTATAGTTTATTTCCGGTATGTTGTTTTTTTTATGTATTTTTGCAACGTGTTAGGGGCATAAGGTGAACAGTTTAAAACTAACATCAATTGTTGAAATCACTTCTTTTAAAATGCTTTTATAGCGTATTGTAATATAAGTTATTCATCATGGCAAGCAATCCCGATTTAGTTCAATACATCGTAGATCAATGTGCCGGTGCGGGCACTATCACTGCACGTAAGATGTTTGGCGATTATGGCCTTTATTGCAATGGCGTAATTTTCGCCCTCGTCAGCGACAACCGTTTTTATATCAAACCCACAGATGCAGCCCGTCCCTTGCTCCGTTCAGAGGTTTTGGAGCCACCCTACGAAGGTGCAAAACCCTATTTTTATATTGAGGAAATAGATGACCGCGATTATCTCTCATCTCTTGTTAAAGCCACCTACCAGGCACTTCCTCTCCCAAAACCCAAAAAGAAAAACAAACAATCGCAGTAATTAATTCCCTAAATTCTCCATACCACAAAATAGCCTGTAATCTTTGATAGCAGATGCCTTTCCACCATGAGATTGACCTACCATATCATGCCGTCTCACATACCAAATAGTCATAAAAAGTGTTAAACTTATGTCACACTTTTGCACTTTCTGTGTTATATAGGCAGAGTGCCGACCTCGCTTAGCTGTTGTCTCACTCCATCATCCAAACAAGCCCTTCCCGCATGTTAATGGGTTCTGTATGCCGGGAAGTGCAACAAGTACATTAACAGAACCTACAGACATAATAATTTAACACATTCTACGTTATTCAAAGTGATTCATTAAACAATAATGTTATGAAAAGCCTCTCATTATTTAGCAAATTCATTGTCTTGGCCACCTTGTTGTGCGTTGGCGCAGGCTCCCTCCGGGCCCAGAGCGATGAGGACGAAAACAAAACCCTCTCGCCCTATTTTGTTGTCATAAGCCAAAACCCCGAGACCGACCAACTACCCTTGAAAGAGACCACTGCACAGGTCACCGTTTCCGGCTCCATAGCCGACGTAACCATACGGCAGGTCTATGTCAACAGCGGCAAGAACCCGCTCGAAGCCATCTACACCTTCCCCATGTCCACCCGTGCCGCCGTCTACGCCATGCAGATGACCATCGGCAACCGCGTCATCCGAGCCCAGATTGAGGAGAAGCAGAAAGCCCGTGCCGACTACGAGAAAGCCAAGCAAGAGGGCAAACGCGCCTCCCTGCTGGAGCAGAGCCGACCCAATGTCTTTACCATGAATGTATCCAACATCATGGTGGGCGACACCATTGTGGTAGAGCTCCGCTACACCGAGCTCCTTGTGCCCGAAAAGGGACAATACAGCTTTGTTTATCCCACCGTTGTCGGTCCCCGCTATTCCAATGAGTCCAAGAGCAAGGCCGGCCCCGACGATGGCTTCGTCTCCTCGCCCTACACCCATCAAGGCGTGATGCCGGCCTACAAGTTTGATTTCAACCTTACTATCAATGCGGCCGTTCCGGTCAAGAACGTCACCTGCTCCACCCATAAGATGAACATCACCGCGCCCAACCCCAAGCAGTCTGTTGTACGGCTCGACCGTTCGGAGTCCAACGGTGGCAACCGCGACGTCATCGTCAACTATTCCCTGCAGGGCAACACCATCGAATCTGGCCTCATGCTCTACGAGGGGCAGGACGAGAACTTCTTCATGCTCATGGTGCAGCCGCCCAAGCGTGTGCAGAAAGATGACATTCCTCCGCGCGAGTACATCTTCATCGTCGATGTCTCCGGCTCCATGTGGGGCTTCCCGATGGAAATTTCCAAGGAACTGATGCGCAATCTTCTCACCAATCTCAACCCTAGCGATAAATTCAATATTGTTCTCTTCTCAAGCAATTCTGCCGTGTTCAGTCCCCATTCCGTCGATGTCTCCACGAAGAATATCGATGAAGCCATGTCCTTTATTGTAGGAGGCAACCAATGGAGCGGCACCGAAGTCCTCGATGCCCTCAACACCGCCTATGCCCTCCCCAGACCCGACGAGGACATTTCCCGCACCATGGTCATCCTCACCGATGGATATGTCACCGTCGAGAGCCGGTGCTTCGAGCTCATCCGCCAAAACAGCGGTCAGGCCAACTTCTTCGCCTTCGGCATCGGCCGCAGTGTCAACCGCTGGCTTATCGAGGGCATGGCCTTTGCGGGCAACGGCGAGCCCATGATTGTCACCAAGCAGAACGAAGCTGCTGCCCAGGCCGAACGTTTCCGCCAGTACATCAACACGCCCGTCCTCACCCGTATCAAGTTTAATCCCGGTAGTTTCCAGGCTTACGACATCGAGCCAGCCTCTGTGCCCGACATGATGGCCGAGCGCCCCATTCTCATCTTCGGAAAATACAAGGGCAAACCCCAAGGCACCGTATCCCTCACCGGCAAGGTGGGCCGTAAACCCTTCAAGCAGTCCTACAACCTCTCCAACCTCAAGGCCGACCCGGCCAACTCCGCCCTGCGCTACCTCTGGGCACGCGAGCGCATCAAATATCTCTCCTATCTGGATAATAACCAACCCCCCACCGCCAAGCAGATTCTCGAGTTGGGTTTGAAATACAACCTTATGACGCAATACACCTCCTTTGTCGCCATCGATGAGGAGATAGTTAACAAAGACGGCAAGCAAACCACCGTCAAGCAACCCATTCCCATGCCCGAGGGAGTCTCCGACTATGCCGTCGGCCACAGTGCACCAACCCTCTCGGCTACATCCAACAAATTAAGAGCAGTTGAGATAGTGGAAGAAGAGGAGGTAGAAGAAGAAATCTTTATGGTTGTAGAGGAAGACCCCGAATTCCCGGGAGGAATAGACTCGCTCTACGCCTTTATCCGTCGCAACCTTCACTATCCGGAAGAGGCTTGGAACAACAAGATTGAAGGCACCGTGTATGTCACTTTCAGCATCGAAAAGGATGGCAGCATTTCTAATGTCAAATTGCTTCGTGACATCGGCGGCGGTTGTGGTGCCGAGGCTGTCCGCGTGGTGAAACTGATGCCCAAATGGAAACCCGGAAAGCAACGTGGAATACCGGTACGCACGCAGTTCAATTTGCCCATCAAGTTTAAGATGTCAGCCAATTGATTTGCCGCAGGCTTATACTCATGCTTATTGCAGTGGCGTCTCTCTTTGCCTGTAAGGGTAGGGGAGACGCCCCTGCACTACCTGTTGTTGATACCGTGGCCGATACAGTTGTAATCCTTCCGCGCACCTCGGTTACCTTCATCATGGGCCGCGACCTCTCGGCCTACAACCCTTACTACTCCCTCGCCAACCAATACTATCGCCTCAACCCCGACGACCGCACTGAGGTGGTTGTCGACTCCCTCACCTCTCTCAGCCAGGTGTTCGGCTGGCTAAGCGACAACCCTTCGCCCGATGGCCGCCCTTACGGCATTGTCAACATAGTAAGCCACGGCAACGAGTTTGTCGACCTCCAGATGACTGTCACCCCCGGCGGCCCGCGCACCTCGGTCCAAAGCCTTCGTCAGGCCTTGGCCGACTCACTTCTCTCCCCACCCGACTGCCATGTGGTCGACCACTTCACCCGCATCTATCTGCATGGCTGCGCGGTGGGGCAGAACCAGCCGCTCCTCGACCTCTTGGCCGAGGCTTTCGGTGGCCGCGCCGTGGTCCAGGCCTCCAAACTCTTCGAATACTATGCCTACCTCTCCCTCAACCGCAATCCCCAGTCCATCCGCCACTACTTTGCCCGCACCTGGTACGCCTTCTACCATCCCGACTCCTCCTACAACGAAACAGCCCTTGTCCGCCAACTGCGCAACCGCTATCCTTCCGACACCATCCACTGGCGCGAAGGCCTCCGTCGCCGTCTGCAGGACAACCCCTCCCAGCTCTACCACTACAGCTTCACTGTGCCTTGCCTTTGGGACGAAGTTTTCACTTCCCTTGCCCAGTTCCCGGCAGTCAACAGCCTCCAGCAGCGCCGACGCTGGGTAGCGGATAATGCCGCGTTCCGCGCCTTGCTGGACCAGACCCACATCCCGTTGCCTTATTTCCAAATCAAGTTCTACCGGCAGACGCTCATTCTCGACAACGACAGTCTTGCCTACGGCCTTCGGGTCCGTGCCCGTGCCGGGGTCATCTGCCTCATTCAGCCCCTCACCGCTCCCGACTCCATAGGCTCCCCCTTTGCTCCGTTCCGCCCCTCGTTCACCGACACCGCCTTCTTCGCCTTCTCCCGTCCCCGTTACCTTCCGTTGCCGCCTTCGTTGCGCACCCTCAAAGGTCTGCCCGGCAGTCCGGTGCCGCCTTTTCTGTAGTAGTAAGAATCAAGTGTCAAACCCCTGAAAGAAGCCTCTTTATCATTCGCACGAATGACAATAAATCGTCGCCAAGTGTAATAAATACCCTTTTTTGGCGTATATTGAAGAAAAGAACTCTCCATCAAAAAACATATCAGTCATGAAACGAATTGTATCAGTTCTCGCTTTTGTCATTCTTGCCGTCACCCTCTCGGCGCAGAATCTCGTCGCCGTCAGCGGTGCTGTCTGTGAGACTTCCAATGGCTGCAATCCTGCTCCTTATGCCAAGGTGGAGCTGCTCACCCCTGACGGCAAAATCGTCGTCAACACCCAGTGCGACAACCAGGGGAACTATCGTCTCCAAGCCCCTGCGGGCAAATACCATCTCCGTGTATCCTCCGTGGGCTATTACCCCACAGGGCGCGACTTGTCGCTCGTGCAGGACATGCAGTTGGACACCATCAAGCTTTTCCCTGACGGGCCTGCTTCTGTATTGGGTGTCGAAATATTCCCTATCAAAGGCATGAACATCCAAGAAATGTACGACTTCAACCGCGGCCATTGCGTCACCACAACCGAGGGCTTCTATCGCGCCGCCCGCCATGCAGTGTCGTACCGCATGGATGTTTACCATCCTTTCGACCGAGGCCGTCAGACAACCCTTTATGCCGAGGCGGGCTACACCTTCCATTTCAAGCCCCGCTTGGGCGGCTGGGGCCTCCATGCCGGCTGGGAGGGTGCCCAGTTTGGTGACCTCCGCCAAGATGTGTGGAACGCCTATATGGTAGGTGTTGAATATGAGCGTTTCCGTCCCAACGGACACATGTATCATTTCCGTCTGCTCTATCGCTACAGCTCTAATATTGGAGTCCCCATCTTTTTCTCTTTCGATTGGGACATCCCGCGTCTTTTCGGTATTAAAGGTCTCTCATTCTGCGGCCACCTCGATATATGGGGTGATGAATACTACTATGGAGGTGAAGATGGGGGTGCTAAGGGCCAGCTGGGCAGTCTGCGCCTTGAACCTCAGGTGTGGTACAACCTCAGCCACCTGTGGAGTTCGCAGGGCAAAGGCCACTATATGGGGCGCGAAGGGCTCGGGTTTTTCTTCAAACTGCCCATCAATTACTATAATCCTGGAGGCTGGCACTATGGTGTTACCTACTACCGCAACGGGTATTTCAACGCCACTCCCTGCCTCGGCCTCCGCTGGGACTTCTAAAAATAGACAATGCCATGCAAATCAAACGCACCATCGCCCTATGTCTCCTGTTGTTGACGGCACATGCCGCCGCAGCACAGTTTGACTGCACCTATCGCGACATCATCACCGTCTATTCCACCAACGGCGACTACTGCGCCCGTGCCACCCCCTACTACAATTTCGACCTCTCCCCCTACGGCAAGACAGAGGTCTTCGATGCCCGCACAAACCAGCTGCTCTACACCATTTCCGAATGTCTCTCCAAAGGGTTCCTTTTCCTCAGCAACGACGGCACTTCGCTGCTGCACCTTGTCAACTTGGAATACAAAAGTTACGAAGAAGCCTTCTCCCACGTCTTGACGCTTTACCATAAAGGCTCAAAAGCCAAACAGGTGTCGCTGCAAGAACTGACCTCCTGCGACGGCTGCGAGGAGGTATCCAGCCTCTTCTTCCGCATAAAAGACACCGTTGTGTATGAAGAGGGTCGTCTGAAGAGAAAATATAACTACTCCGCCACCCAGTGCGAACAGGCGCTGCACAAACGTCCGGCTTGCATCATCGGCGACACCGTGCTGCTCTGCACTGCCAACCGCCTCCTGCTAAAAATATTCCTCCCTACAGGTGACATCACTTCCCAGCCGTTCGACACCAACTGCTGCGCCCTCATGAGTCAAACCCCGTCACCCCGCATCGACACCGTGAAGTTCAGCTGCCCCAGAGGATATGTGCGGGTGGATGGGTACGACAGCGGCGAAGAAGCCTTGGCCAAGAAGTTGGGAATGGTGCCCCAAGGCGATACATGGTATCCTCGCTACAAATATTACTATGTCAACATGCTCCTGCGGATTGACCGTCAGGGCAAGGCAACGATAATGCGGATGAACAACCGCGACTCACTTCCCGAGGAGCGGCTGCGCAAGGTGGTCGCCGACATGACCTTCTACGCCGACAATTTCCCCGAGGGTGTGGACTACTGGTATCAAAAACTCTACGGCTCCATGCGCAAGCGCAACCCCTTCGTCGCCCGACGTGAAGGGAAGATAGCACAAGCCCAACGGCAAGCTGCCTACCAACGCCGTCTTGTGGCCGACAGCATCGACGGCATCTATATCCCCCGCAACCTCGAAGAGAGTTTCCACTTCCTCGACACCATGCTCCACGCCGAGACCATCAGCCTCATCCGCTCACTCCCCGACAGGAAGGCGATGAGTGAGTTCCACTTCGTCCTTGGCATGTGGCTGCGCAACAACTGGGGCTTTTGGGGCGGCTCGCGCCTCCAGCGGTACTTCATCCAGCGCGGGGTAGAGCACCCCGACAACATGTCCGGCATCTTGCTGGAATACTACTACGACTACCTCCACGGCAACCACCAAGGCTGGCAGGCATTCGACAAAACCCTAGTCGCCCCATCGTCCGATTCCTCACCCCATTGACGAAACGATAATACCCCTAATAAGCGGAAATGCCATCTGAGCCTTCCCCGCTTGCGCTATTCGCACTCCTCACCCCTTGTGCCTCCTTTTCTGAAACCTTCGCTTCCCAACCGGCATCCCGTCCGTTCCCGTTCCGTTTCCCGTCCCCGTCATATCCAACTTTGCTCGCCTTCCACCCTCAAAACATCATATAATGAAATCTTTTTCACCTTAGCGGTGAAGAAAAGCTTGCTAGGAGCTAACTAAGAGCTGAAGAGTAAAGGGAGCTGGAAGGAATGCTGGGATGCAATGGATAGAACAGGAATAGAAGATGTGGCTGGGGGAGAGGGGCGGGGGCAGACGGTCGGGGTGGACAATAAAGAAGCGGAAATGACGTTTTAGATGATGTGCGACGATGCGAGTGGGAGAGGAGGGGGGCTGGAGCGAGGGAGGAGATGTATCACGATATGAAAGATGAATGTATGAGCGATAGCGACGACCTGTATGTTAATTGGAATCCGTGGCATGGATGCACCAAGATTAGTCCGGGGTGCAGGTATTGCTATGTTTATAGGCAGGATGAGATGTACGGCAGCGAGATAGGGAGCGATTTGGCGAGGCGGACGGCCAACTACAATCTGCCGGTGAAGCGTGGCCGGAACAAAGAGTATAAGATACCGTCGGGAAGGTTGGTTTTCACCTGTTTCACCTCCGATTTCCTGCTTCAGGATGCCGACCCGTGGCGTCAGGAGTGTTGGGAGATGATGCGGATGAGGCAGGATTTGCGGTTTTATTTCTTCACAAAGAGGATAGACCGCTTTATGGAGTGCATCCCTTCCGACTGGGGCGATGGATACGACAACGTATTGGTGGGTTGCACGGTGGAGAATCAGCCGATGGCCGATTACAGGTTGCCTATCTTCCTCCGGCTGCCGATAAAGCACAAGTCTATCATTGCCGCTCCGCTGCTGGGTGAGATTCGGCTGTCGGAGTATTTGGACGAAACAATTGAGGAGGTGAGTGTGGGCGGCGAGTCGGGACGTTACGCGCGGCCGTGTAATTATGACTGGGTGCTGGAAATGCGCCGCCAATGTGTGGAGAAAGGGGTGCCCTTCCGTTTTCACCAGACGGGGGCTAGAATTGTGAAGGATGGTCGACTGTATTATGTGCCCCGCCGGTATCAGCACAGTCAGGCACACAAGGCAAATATAGATTACCGTATTGGCAGCCTGGGCGAGCCTGAGACTGCCCGATGGGAGTAGGCCATTGCGGACGGGAGGGGAGTAATGCGACAGGGACCGAAAGAAACAGATGGATAAGTGGTTTCTGTTGACGGGGAGGAAAGAGGTTGTGCGACAGGGGCGTGGATTCGCATTGAGCGGTGATTGATAGTGGGTTTGCCAAGCATGGGACGGGGATAGGGGTTTGACGAAAAGATGTTTTTTTATATAAAAACTGTTCATGTCAGTTTTTTTTAGTATTTTTGCAGCATGAAAATAAATCCGATTTATAAGGTCCGTAAGATTGCGGGCGAGAATATCATCCTTTTGCAAGGAAAGACTGGCGGAGACATGACCCGCGTTGTTGCATTCAATGAATCAGCTCTTTTGATGTGGGATTCACTGCAAGGCAAAGATTTTACAGTAGACGATGCCGTGGCTGTTCTTTTGGACAACTACGATGTGGAAGAGGCAACGGCCCGCGCCGATGCCGGGAAATGGGTGGAGACAATACGTGAGAACGGATTGCTGCTGCCCGAATAAAAACGTAGGTTATGGCTGACAGTAAAACGTATTTGATTGCCAACCACCGGTTCCGTGTGGTGGGCGACCATGAGGTGGAGTTGCTCCGCACTATGGCAGGATTCCCCGTGTTTGAGGTGGAGGACGGCGATGCGGAGTGGCAGGTGGTTTTTGGGTGCGGGATAGAGCGTCCGGCCCAGTGGGAAGACCTGTACGACTTCTCGTTTGAGGAGGTGGTGATGGACAGCATGTTTGCCAAAACCGACGAGGCATACTACTACATCATGGAGCCTCACGACAAGACTGTGCCCCCGATGCTGATGCGCTATGCCGGCGGGAATACGGTTGAGGCCACCTACTGCCACGATGCCATGATGCTTCGCTTTGCGTTGTGGATGGCTTTGAGCATGATGTCGGCTTCGAGCAAGATGCTGCTGGTGCATTCCTCCACGATAGTGCATCAGGGAAAGGCTGTGCTTTTCCTGGGCGAGTCGGGCACGGGGAAGAGTACCCACACCCGTCTCTGGCTGAAGTATATTCCCGACTCGCATCTGCTGAACGACGACTGCCCAGTGCTGGCCGTTGAGAATGGTGAGGCTGTGGTGTACGGTTCGCCGTGGAGCGGCAAGACCCATTGCTACCATCAGCTTCGTTTCCCGTTGGCGGCAGCAGTGCGTTTGTCGCAGGCCCCCTACAACAAGATACGCAAGCAGAGTGTGGTGGAGTCGTTCTCTTCGCTGCACCCGTCGTGTCCGCCCGCTTTGGCACAGGACGAAAGGTATCAGGATTATATGCTCGACATGCTTTCGGACGTGCTGTCCACGGTGCCGGTGTTCCATCTGGAATGCCTTCCCGATGAGGCGGCTGCATGGACCAGCCACGATGCCATATTCAAGAGTTAGTGTATCGACTTCGATTGTGTTGTAACCAATAATTCACCTACTTGTGGAAACAGTACAGATTTCATTACCCAATAGCCCCGACAATCCTTTGCTGATTGAGATGTGCGAGCGGCTGGAGGCCGGCATGACGGTGACAATGCTGTTTGGCGGCCGCAGTATGCTGCCCATGATTAACGGCGAGGGTGACAAGATTACCTTGCGGCCGCTGGAGAAAGAGGAGGCCTGTGTGCCGGGTGAGGTGTATTTGTTTAAGTACTGCAACCATTTTGTTATCCATAGGCTGATGCGGATAGAGGGTGGAGTGCATGTGTTCCGTGGCGACAACTGCGTTAATTTTGAACGGGTGGGTCGCGAGAATGTGTTGGCTAAGCTGATGACTGTGATACAGCCCAACGGCAATGAGATAGATTGTGAGGGAGAGTGGTGGCATAAACGGTCGAAACAAGTGTTGCGCCGCAAAAGGTTGCGCACCGCTGTTGTGAGGATGCTGAGCCCCAAGGCACGCAATGTGTGGTCGGTGCTGTATTTTATTTTGCTTGCAGTATTGATGTGGGCTCCGTTGAACGGGTTGGGTATACCCTTGAACCGTTTCATCTTCGGATTGAGGCTGGACCACCTGCTCCATGCATCGGTATTTCTGTTGTGTCCGCTGTTTCTGGTTGACTGGATGCGGTGGAAGAAATGGGGGATATTGGTGGTGGCGCTGCTGATAGGGTTGTTTACTGAATATGTGCAATACTTGTTGCCCTACCGGGGGTTCGATATCAATGACCTAGTGGGCAATTGTATTGGGAATACGTTGGGATGGCTGGCCCTGTTGCCCATTCTGGTGTGGCATGCAAGACGGGTGAGCCGTAGACAAAGACCAATGGCATAGAGAATTATCATTAATCAGAACAAGAAATAATTATACAGAGATGTCAGACACGTTAGTAATTACGCCGACTTACAACGAGAAGGAGAATATAGAAAGAATAATCCGCAAGGTGTTTTCGCTCGACAAGGAGTTCGATATGCTGATTGTTGAGGACAATTCACCCGATGGGACCGCAGATATAGTGAAGCGTTTGATGACCGAGTTTCCGGACCGCCTCTTTATCAAGGAGCGCAAAGGCAAACTGGGATTGGGCACTGCCTATCTGGATGGTTTCCGATGGGGACTGGAACACGGGTATGAGTATATGATAGAGATGGATGCCGACTTCTCTCACAATCCCGACGACCTGCCCCGCCTGTATGAGGCGTGTGCCTCGGGCAAGGGAGATGTGGTGGTTGGATCGCGTTATGTTGATGGCAAAATCAGTGTGGTAAACTGGCCGATGGGCCGTTTGATGATGTCGTATTATGCATCGGTGTATGTACGCACAGTGACGGGCATGAAGGTGATGGACGCTACCGCGGGATATGTATGCTATAGCCGCAAGGTGTTGGAGAAAATGAAGTTTGACAAGGTGAAGTTTGTAGGCTATGCGTTCCAGATAGAGATGAAGTATACCGCCACAAGGCTTGGATTCCATATCTATGAGGTGCCTATCGTGTTTACCGACCGTGTGTTGGGCACTTCGAAGATGAGCATGAAGATATTCAAAGAGGCATTCTTCGGGGTGTTCAATCTCCGATTCCGCAATTGGCGCAACTATTGAGGTAGAACTGTTCTGGCCGACAGCCTTGTGCCAAAACAGGTAATACTATGATGAAATAAAAACAGATTCCGCATCCTGGACATTCGGGATGCGGGAATTATTAAAAAAACAATATTGTTACAGATGAAACGTCTATTATTTGCAGCGGCTTTGTTACTTTCTTTGTCTGTGGCCGCACAGAACAAGATGCTCAGCTCGAAACAGCTGATGTCGCGAAACCTTTATCCCCAGGCTCCGATGCGGGGTTTGCAGTTTGTGGGCAATACCGACCAGATAGCCTATGTGCAGGATACGGTGCTGTATATGGGTAAACCGGGAAAGACGAAAGCATGTCTCACTCTTAGTGGGCTGAACAGGGTGCTGGCTGTATCGGGCGAAGAGTCGATGTCGTATCTTCCCTATTTCAAGGTGCTGAACGATAAAGAGCTCCGTTTTACCGGCAACGGGAAAGTGTTGTTGTATGACCTTTCGAAGAAAACACTGACCACTGTGGCAAAATTTCCGGTAGAGGGTGCAAGCCATCTGGATATGGAACAGAATAATTTCTGGTCGGCATACACAGAGGGCAACAACCTTTATGTGAAGGGTAGCCGACGCAATCCGGTGTTTATCGGATCTACCGACCAGGATGTGGTTTATGGCCAATCGGTGCACCGCAATGAGTTCGGCATAGAGAAAGGTACATTTTGGTCGCCGAGGGGCAATTATCTGGCTTTCTATCGGATGGACCAGTCGATGGTGACCGACTACCCTTTGGTGAACACCACTGCACGCATTGCCCGCGAGCAACCGTTCAAGTATCCCATGGCGGGCATGAAGAGCCATGAGGTCACTGTGGGCGTTTTGAACATGGACAATGAGAGAACTGTCTATCTGGACACCCGCAGGGATGAGAGTGTGGAGGAACGTGAGAATTATCTCACCAACATCAGTTGGGACCCCAATGAGGAGTACCTGTACATTGCCAAGATAAACCGCGCACAGAACCACATGTGGTTGGAGCGTTATTATGTGGCTGACGGAGAGTTTGACACAGTACTCTTTGAGGAGTCCAATCCCCGTTATGTAGAGCCCTGTGACCCCATGATTTTTGTGCCTCAGCATAGCGATCAATTCCTTTGGTTCAGCTTGCGTGACGGATATAAACACCTCTATCTCTACAACACCGACGGCAAGATGCTGAAACAGGTGACCAAGGGGAACTATGAAGTGGAAGGATTGATAGGATTTGACAGCAAGGGCGAAAATGTGTTTATTTACGCCAATAAGGAAGAGGCCACTGGCCGTGCTGCATACAAGGTGAATCTGAAGAGTGGCGAGATGACCCTTATCACTCCCGCCAAAGGTACGCATAGTGTGGTTATCAATGCCAAAGGCACCGCACTTATTGATATTTACAGTAGTGTGGAAAATCCGGGATGTGCCCAGGTGCTTGACATGAAAGGCAAGGTGCTGACAACATTGTACGAGATAGCCAACCCGCTGGCGGAATATGCTATGCCTGGCATTCAGATGGGCAGCATCAAGGCGGCCGACGGTGTTACCGACTTGTACTATCGTTTGATTACGCCCCCCAATATGGAAAATGGTAAGAAATATCCCACGTTGGTGTATGTTTATGGCGGTCCCCACAGCCAGTTGGTTACCGACGACTGGTTGGGTGGCGGAAACCTTTATTTCCTATACTTGGCTCAACAGGGTTATGTGGTGTTTACTGTAGACAATCGCGGTACGGACAATCGCGGCTTCGAATTTGAGAGCTGCACTCATCGTCAGTTGGGCACCATCGAGATGGCCGACCAGATGGAAGGTGTTAAATTCCTCCAGTCGCTACCCTATGTCGACAAAGACCGCATGGGTGTGGAAGGATGGAGTTTTGGCGGATTTATGACAATCACCATGAAACTGGCCCATCCTGAGATCTTCAAGGTGGGATGTGCCGGTGGCCCAGTAATCGACTGGAAGTGGTATGAGGTGATGTATGGCGAACGCTATATGGATACCCCGCAGGAGAACCCCGAGGGCTACGAGAACAATTCGCTCCTCAACAAGGCGAAAGACCTGCAGGGCCGCCTGCTGGTGATTCATGGCGCAGAGGACAACACGGTTGTGTGGCAGAATAGTATCGAGTTTATCGATGCCTGCATCAAGGCAGGCAAACAGGTGGATTATTTCATCTATCCGCACCATGAGCACAATGTGCGTGGCTACGACCGCATACACCTCTACGAAAAGATGTTTGACTACTACGAGACATTTTTGAAATAAACCTGTTTCTGTTCGGCAGTGGTGTCGGCCCGTTCTGTACGATATAGCGGTCGACACCACTGTTGTTGTTAGAGGAAATTGTATGAATCAAGCAATCATTATTGGTGCCACATCCGGCATTGGGAAAGAAGTGGCCACACGGCTTTTGAAGCAAGGGTGGCGAGTGGGCGTAGCCGGACGGCGGGAGCAGGCCTTGGCAGCACTGCAGGAGAGCTACGGGGCTGATAGGGTGGTTATAGCTCCGATGGATGTAATTACACAGGAATCGGTTGAGAAATTGGATGATTTGCTGAAGGCCGTACCTTCACCCGATTTGTTTCTCTATATGTCGGGGGTTGGATATCAGAATGTCGAATTGGACGAGGAGAAGGAATTGCGCACGGTACGGACCAATTGCGAGGGTATGGTGAGAATGGTGGACCATTTTCTCAATTATGTGAAAAGCAACCGTGATTATAGTGCTTCGCGGAAGGCCCATGTGGCTGTGGTCACTTCGGTGGCAGGCACTGCGGGCATGGGTAGCGCGCCGGCTTATTCTGCCACCAAACGGATGCAGTCCACCTATTTGACGGCGTTGTCTCAATGGTCAAGGATGGAGCGAGTGCCAGTGGTATTCACAGATATCAAACCGGGATTTGTGGCCACCGATATACTCAACCCGGACAAGCACTATCCGATGTTGATGGATAAAGGGAAAGCCGCATCCCATGTACTGAAAGCCATACGTCAGCGCAAGAGGGTGTATGTTTTCGATTGGCGATTCCGGGTGTTGGTATTCTTCTGGCGTTTGGTTCCCCGCTGCCTGTGGGAGCGTGTCAGAATTGTGAGGAGTTGAAAGACGGAAGAGATTATGTTGAAGTATATTGCTGACAAGGACCATTATACAGAAGTCTTGTCCCACTGTGGGAGTGTGAAGCATGATTTGTGGATAGCCACTGCCGACCTGAAGGATTTGTATGTGCAAGCCAAAAATGATGCAGAGCCTTTCCTGGCGGTGTTGGACCGTTTGCTGAAACGTGGTGTGGAGGTGCGCCTGCTTCATGCCAAGGAGCCCGGAGAGAACTTTCGGCAGGATTTTGACCGATTCCCTGGACTGTGGACGAAGTTAGAGCGAAGGCTTTGCCCTCGAGTGCATTTCAAGATTATGATTTTTGACTGCGCAATGGCTTATATCGGTTCGGCCAATATGACGGGTGCCGGCATGGGAATGAAGAGCGAAAACGGACGGAATTTCGAGGCGGGGATACTGACCGACGACCCTGCGTTGGTGGATGCTGCTGCCGACCATTTGGAAGGGGTTTGGCAGGGACGACGTTGCGCTGGCTGTAGGCACAAGCATATTTGTGGCGACCGCATTGACAGCAGTAATTAGCAATGGGTTCCGTTATCGGGTAGGCGTTTGGTGTTATTTGATTGCCGGGTTGTTTGTATGTCGGGGAATTTGAGTATATTTGCATTTGGAAAGTAATGAATCATGGGCAACCATGTACGTATAATTCAATAATATAAATAAGAAATGAATCGTAACAAAGTTATTTGGGGATCGGCGCTGGTGCTATTCGGCATTGCGTGGATTGTGTGCATTGTTTTTCATATCAATGTTCTGTTTGAAGGATGGTGGACGATGTTCATTATCATACCTTCTATATGCGGGCTGCTGGGAAATAAAGACAAGACAGGCCCTGCCATTGGACTGGGTGTGGGTGTGCTGTTACTGCTAGCAGAACAGAATGTCATTGATTGGGATATGTTTTGGAAGATAGGCCTGGCCGTGCTTGTCATTGCACTGGGTCTGGGTATGATGTTTGGCTCAAGGATAACGTCAAAAAGGAGGGAGGAGGACAATGCCTCACCACTCGAGATACTGAATCGTGATGGGAAAAACATCCGCGTGGTGAATGCATCGTTTGGAGAACAGAATCTGAGTTTAGGCGGGGAGATTTTTGAGGGTGCAGACGTGACGGCTTCGTTTGCCTCGGTTCATCTTGACCTGCGTGGAGCAACCATCAATGAAGATGTGGAAATGAAGGTGGACTGCAAGTTTGCAGGACTGGTTATCTACGCGCCAAACGACTTACTGGTGAAAGTGACGGCAGATTCGACTTTCGGCGGAGTTGACGACAAGCGGAGGATAATCCTCTCTAACCAGACACGTACGTTATATATCTCAGGCTCGTGTGTGTTCTCGGGGATTGAGATTAAATAGGTTATAGCACCTTATAGAAGTTGGCATTGTAGAATGGCATGGATATGTTGTTGTATGACACGTGCGATTGAGGTTGCCAATAAATAGAAATGAAATATGCAGGATTTTGCAGCCATAGATTTCGAGACCGCCAACGGCGAGCGGAGCAGTGTGTGCAGTGTTGGGGTGGTAGTGGTTCGCAACGGCGAGGTGCAAGAGTCGTTTTATAGTCTGATACAGCCAGAGCCCAATTATTACAGTTGGTTTTGTCAGCGGGTGCATGGGCTGGGACATGAGGATACGGACAGTGCGGAGGTTTTTCCCAAGGTATGGGCGCGTGTGGCTCCGTTGATCGAAGGGTTGCCGTTGGTGGCACATAACTCTCCTTTTGATGAGGGTTGTTTGCGGGCGGTGATGCAGGTGTATCAGATGGACTGGCCAGGTTATAAGTTTTACTGTACGTGCAGGGCATCACGGAGAAAATTGCGTGGACTGCAGAACCATCAGTTGCATACGGTGGCCGAAGCGTGTGGCTATTGCTTAGAGAATCACCACCATGCTTTGGCCGATGCAGAGGCTTGCGCTGCAATAGCAATCAAGTTATTATAAACAATCAGGGGACGGGGTCATAGCCTGAACCGCCAAAGGGGTTGCATCGGAGGATGCGTTTAAATGCTAACCAGCCCCCTTTGAAAGGGCCGTATTTCTTTATCGCCTCGACGGCATATTGGGAACAGGTGGGTGTGTAGCGGCATGAGGGCGGTTTGAGCGGGGAGATACAGTGCCGATAAAACCAGATAAGTGCCAGCATGATTTTGGACAATAGGCTACTGAGCATTGTCCACAAGCCATAAGCCCCCTTGCAAAGTGTATCCCACAATTGTTTCATGCTTCGGGATTGCTTTGAAGATGTCCTATTTTTTCGATAAGGGCATCAGTTATCTTGTCGAATTTATGATTGAGGGTATGGAAGTCGAGGATGGATGTGTGAATATAGTTTATTGACAGTACTAGATTGATATTCTGTGTTGTGAGGAATTGGTAGAGAGTGGGTTTGTGTAAACGGTAGCACTCTCGTGTGAGCCGTTTGACTCGGTTGCGGTCGACGGCGTGGTGGAATTTTCTTTTCGAGGTGGCAATAAGAACTTGAGCAGGTACACCCTCGGGAAGAGTCCCGTAGGGGCATACCTGCCAGTGGATACTATAGGGAAACACCATGATGCGGTGTCCTGACTGAAACAGAGCGTCAATTCGCTTTTGGCTGCAGAGACGTTCTTGTTTGCAGAAAGTGTACATAGAGGGTTTTATTGTTCTTTTGCCTGCATCTCGGCCAGTTTGGCTGCTTGGCGTTCTGCGCGGCGAGCAGCGGCCTGGGCTTTGCGCTCTTCCTGAAGCTGTTTGTATTTGGCCTTGTTGGCAAAGACTGATTTAGTCTTTTTTGTTGTGGTAGTAGTGCCACGGCCTCCATGGGACAAGTCCTTTTTCATTGCAGAGGGACGAGAGATGACCACATCGTCTTGTCCTTTACCATTGATGTAGTTTTCCACGGCCATGGCCATAGAAGGCGAGGTTTTGGTGGGAGCGGCAATGGTAAGCTTGATTCCGGCAGCCTTGAGGGCGGCATGGGTTGAGGTTCCGAAAGCGGCAATTGCTACATTCTCTTCGGCCACGTTGGGGAAATTCTTCACCAATGAGCGAACTCCGATGGGAGAGAAGAGGCAAATCAGGTCATAGTCCTTGAGATTGAACTGAGACAGGTCACGGGGTACGGAGGTGTACATAGTGGCCTTGGTGTATTTGAATTTGGCCTTATCCAGCAGTTTGGTGTATTCGGTCTGTTTCTCGTCCGAGCAGGGGAAAAGGAATTTCTCCTCGCGATGTTTGGAAAGGATTTCAATAAGGTCGGCAAAATACTGGTTGCCGTAGAAAATCTTGCGTTTACGGTATTGGATATAATTCTGCAGGTAGTGGGCAATGGCTTCTGAAGCACAGAAATATTTCATGCTGTCGGGAATCACTTCGCGAAGTTCCTTGGCCAGGCGGAAGAAATGGTCGACAGAGTTCTTGCTATTAAAAATAATGGCTGTATATTCGGCAAGATGGATTCGTGTTTTCCTGAATTCGGACACGGGTAACCCCACCACTTCGAAAAATTTGTAGAAAGTGATTTCTACTCCATATTTTGTAACTAAATTTCTGTAAGGGGACTTCTCTAAATCGGCAGGTTCAGGCTGCGAAACTAGAATTTTCTTGACTTTCATAAATCTTTTGCTTTTTGCACAAATCGCTGTCTATGTTGATAATACAATCTTAATTACAATGAAAATCGGTACGATTTCGAGGATGCAAAGATAGTAAAATAAAAACAATTTTGGTGTTTTTGAAATTGTTAAAATTAGTTGTAATCCTCGGAACAGCCTAATTGTAAAGAGAAATCCGAGAGTACCCAAAAGAATGTATAACAGGGTCTGACTTACGTACTCAGTGTATATGATGAAAAAGGCGAAAGCCGTGGCGACAATCGCATAGAGTAGATGGAAAAGATAGTTGCTGGAGAGGTAGATGTGAATTGACTCGGAGTTGTTGAATGCACTGCCGAGAAATCGGAATATGCCATTCCTGAAAAAGTACACAATCAAAGCACCCAAAAGCAATAAGAGATATTGTGTTATGTCTGTCCACACATTGCTCACTGTAGGTCCGTAGGCGTAATAAGCAATCAAGGTCGTTGGCAAGAGCATAAGTAAGGCGATGGGGGCTTGGTTGGAGGATCGGGTGAGGTTAGTGTCACGAAGCAGGCGGTCCAAGGCCCGGTAGTTTATCGAGGGCATGAGTAAGTCGACCAGCCTTAATTGTTTGCTGCGTAGAAAGATGAATGTAAGGAAAATGGAAAGTACAATGAAGCCGAAATACCATCCTGGGGCACCTTGATGGTGTATGTCTGTTTCGCCACTGCTGGTCACAGCAAGCGAGTGGTGTGTGAAAAGACTTTTGCGCACAACCGGTTCGGACGGTTCGATAGGGGTAAAGATAGTGTCGTACGCGCAAATCACCTGAGAGTCGAGTGACGCGGAGTCCCTGTAGAGGTAATGGGGAGGGAGTGTGTCTATTTGCTGCATCTTATTTTATGACAATCATTTTATCTGTGAGCGTGTTACCATCGGAATGCAACACTATCATATAGACCCCTAAACGCAAATGGGTGGTAAAATATTGTGTGGAGCATTCGTTAGATGCAATTTTTATTTTGTCTACCAGTTGTCCTTGGGAATTGTATAGTTCAAGACTCTTTGGTCTATAGCTTGTTGCGGTATGAATAATCACCTGCCCGTTGTTGGGATTGGGTTGAAGTCGAAGGCTTGGAACTCCCGTTTCGGGTTGCCCTATATGGAGTGTGCTGTCGTATTCGGGACTTCCTGAGGGCTGTTGCCACGTAGAGAATGGCAGCCGAAGATCGTCCAATCGGGCACAGTCGTCGTGCTGGCTTATCGAGATGTCTTTTTGGTAAATCCATTGCAATCGGTGTCTGCCTTGACTAACAAAACGGGAATACCGACGCCACCCAAGGTCGCCGCTCCAGTATCCGCACTTGCGGTCGTCGATATAGAAATATAGCCAGTCGCTGTTCTCGCTCGAAACGTTGTAGTAGAACGAAATACTGTCGCCGGTGAGTACATCTATGTCCAGCGTCAACACCGATTTCTGGCTGTCATTCACATTCCCCGAACGTATGCAGTACTGCCCACTGTGGGGGTTGGTGTGGTCAATGGTCCAAGGGTATAGCGGAGCATGTTGCCAAGGTAGTATACTGAAATCGTTTGTTTCAAATTCTTCGGTGTTTTTCCACGCAGTGATCCATCCCGAGTAGTCTTGTTTCCAATGACCGGCATGAGGTGTGATGATGTAGTTTAGATATTGCAGATTCTCCTCGGTGTGGAAAGGAATTTGTATTGGCGTATTAGGTACATCCAGATGGTTGGTGATGGTGGTGGAAACCCCGTTGAAGGAGGCACAAACCGAGTCTGCTATATCTGAGAGCGTGATGGCCATTCGGTAGTCCCTGTTTGGCGTTATGGCGTTAACTGCGTGGCCATTCAGGTCAACCACTTCCATGTGTATCAGCCTTGGCCGATGGTCGGGCAGACTGACCTGAAGGTGCATTCTGCTGTATTCTGTTTCGTTTTGGTCCGAAAGGGCTAGGCTGGCCGAAAGCATGGGTTGCTGACCTTGGATGTAGTTGTTCAGTGTCCATGAAATCAATGTATCGTCTGCGGGGGCAAGGCTATGAATTGTGGCAGAAAGGGAGTTTGGTAGTTCTGCCCCGATATGGATATCTTCGTTGTCTTGAGTCAGTATTATCTTGTGGTTGGTCACCTCGCCCGAACCGACATTCCTCAGCCGCAAGACCAACTCGTTTCCGCTGATGGTTCGGGATACTACCGCGCAGCGGGGCTCATGAGCTGGGACCACTGTTATTGTCTGTTCGTTGTAAAGGGCATTGACTCGGGTGGCGGTGATGGTGATATTGCTGAGGTCAAGGGCGTTGTCAAACAAGAGTGTTGCGCTTCCGTTGCTGTCCGCAAGAGTGGTGGCCAGCAATAAAGAGTCCTTTGTGGCACTTACACGTGCATAAGGTGTACAGCCAATAGTTAGTGTGGTTGTGCCTGCTTCCACGCTGTCGGGCACAGATAGCATCAGGCTGTCGGCTTCACCTATGAATGGTGTCATGCTTGGGTCGCCAAGCAGATTATAAATTTCCCAATAAAAAGCATCGAAAGGCGAACCGGCCATGGTCACCGCCATGCATCCGTCGCGCATCATCGACCCAAGGGTTATGTTTTCTCTATGCCGGTAATCTGCTGAGTGCTTTTGTGCGAAAAGGGTGTCGAAAGCACCGGGCAGGTTTGGGTTATAAACAGGATATTCCACTATGGGATATTGTGCCCCCACTGCCCAATAATAGTCTTCGGTCCAGAGGGTTTCGTTGGTGGCACCAATTACTCCTGCAGCCCCTCCGGTGGGGTGGCGCAGCAACTCTTCGCCAAAACAAGTACCGTTAAAGGCATTCGACTTGCAGCAGTTGTTTACATACAGGGTAGGGGTGGCGTTCTCAAGGGTGTCGATGGTTTGCATTGTTACCAAGGGGTTGTCCCAGCCCCGTTGAGTGCAGTGGGCAGTATAGTTAACCAACGAGTTGGAGTTGTTCAGTGCACATATTATACTGTCAAATATCTCGATTGGCACCTCGTTGTGGAAACACTTAATCTCCATTTCGGGCAGCAATTGTTCTGCCGCCATCGAAAGATAGTTTACCTGAGCGTTGGTGGTGAGAGGGGCAATCGATTGTCGTTCGTTTCCTGCAACCAGCAGAAGGTGGTTGTTGTCTTTGGCCCAATTGCCTTGTTCGTAGGCTATAATTTTAGCGATTACCGTCAGTAGCTCTGCGCTGTCGGTTACCGAGAGCCGCCCCACTTGCACCTCCGGTATGTAGTCTCCCGTATATTCGCCATAATAGAGGTCGGTGGCGTGGCTGCTGAGCCCCGAAGGTGTATTGGTGCCATAAAAAGTGGGAATTCGGTCTACATCTCCAACCAGTATTACATATCGCTGCGCAGGGTTCAGTGTAGATGCGTTGATGTATCGGTTTTTCAGCAGTGCTCTTATCGAGTCTTTGTTGTGGCAGTCGGTGCTGAATGTTTCCACCCTAAACCCCTGTTGTTGTTTCCAGTCTCTCAATGAGGCGATATAAGGTCTCAAGTCGGACGTTGTAACAATCAATAGTGTACCCCTTGTGGGGTCATCAGATTGTTGGCGTTTGGTAGAGAGTATATTGGGCGTATAGGCAGGAACGTGAGTGGGGGGTAGAACTGGGTTTCCCGATTTTGTATACACGGTTTGCCCGGTTGACACTGTTGCGAATAATAGAGCAGCAACCAGCAATGGCAATCTTTTTGAGAGTTTGGATATCTTCATTATGAATGCAAAAATAATAAAAAAACGTCATATATAAAAAAAAAAATGTATTTTTGCATTTTGAAATACTCTCGAATAAACATAAAATACATATCAATATGAAACGAAATTATCTCTTGTTATTGATGCTCGCCATGCTTTCGCCATGGCTCTCGAGATCTCAGGCGTATATTGGAGATTACGTTTTCTCATCGTTCGCCGGAACGTTCTCGTCAATTTCGACTACCGGCACTCAACTCAGTGCTTTAGAGGGAACGGATGCATCGACAACCGTTACGTTGCCGTTTGCTTTCCCGTTTGGCCGTGATACCGTTTCGCAGATTTGGGTTACCCCCTACGGCCAAATTGGAATGGGGCTTGATGACCCTGCAGATTATGGCTACGAAACCCACACCAATGATATGGACATCATTGTTCCTCTGGGGCAATATTATTACCTTTCCTCCGAGACCGGTGGTGGCCATGTCTACTACGAGGTGCAAGGCGCCAGTCCTTACCGCTCAATGGTGATAGAATACAATCATGTCCGTCTCAACTCTTCCTCGGCTTCCAGCAACTATTACACATTTCAGGTGGTGCTTTACGAGAACGGTGATGTGGATTTCATATACGATACTTGTGTCGCCACTCAAAGCTCCACAGCATATGTCTTTATGCGCGAACATGATGTCAACTCTGCCCTAGCAGTTACAGGCAACTGGTCGGCTCTCTCAGCAGGGCATAATGTCAACTCCATCAGCCTCAGTGGCACCAATGTTCCTACCCCAGGTTTGACTATTAATTTCACCCGGCCCATTAACAACTGCCCCCGTCCCCGCAATTTCATTTGCCGCTCGTTCACACGGCCCGACAGCGTGGTGATGGCTTGGAACTCGTCCGACATCGCTTCGGTGTGGGAGTTGCGCTACGACACTGTGGGTACTCCTGTCGACAGCATGACCAATGTCATCTCTACAATCACCGACACCTTCTATATTTGCAACAACTTGTATGCCGGTGGCAGCTATCAGGCTTACCTTCGCACCGATTGCGGCTCTGAACAAAGTTTCTGGGAAGGTCCTATCGACATCACTCCTGGCTCCTACAATATGAAAGCCACGGGCACCGACACCATCTATGCCTGTGGTGGTATCATTTATGATAATGGTGGTGCCATGGCCAACTATACGAACAGCTGCAACTCAGAGCTCATCGTCCGTCCTTCTCATCCCGATTCTGTTGTAAGAATCAGTGGCACCCTCAGTACTGAGAGCTGTTGCGACCATCTTTATATTTATGATGGTGTTGGCATCAGCGGCACTTTGCTCTACCAAGGCCAAGGCGTCTCACAAACCATACCGCCAGTCCGTTCCTCCTATGGCCCTCTCACCATCCGTTTTGTCTCCGATGGCTCAGTGGTTAATAGCGGTTTCAGCCTCAATGTCTCTTGCGAACGTGCTCCTCTCTGCCGATACATCATGGGTGTAGATGTCGACAATGTTGTTGGGGCTTCGGCCTTGTTGTCGTGGACTCTTTCGGGCGGTTTGACCAATCCAGCCTACTTCCAAGTCACCGTTATCAATATGGACGACTCTACTCAAACACCTTTCATCGATACCACCAGCAACCTCTACTATCTCATCAGCGGCCTCCAGCCAGGCACTCATTATAAGGCTATCGCCAACAGCTATTGCGATAACGCTATCGTACTGGGCGATTCCATTGAATTCACTACCCATTGCCTGGTGGGTGGCACCACCAATCCTTCGGGTACTTCCCTCACCAGTGTCACTGGCGTTCCGGTCTGTTCTGGTTGGGGCAATACCTTCTGCCAAAGCATATTCACTGTATCCGATCTTCTCGCCATGGGTCTCACCCCTGGCCCCATCAATGGTATTACCTATACATGGAGCTCCGCAGGCTCCTATAACAAGGACCTAGTCATTTTCTTGGGCACCACCGCCAACAGCACATTCTCCAGCTTCTCACCCCTCACGGGCAGCATGACCCAGGTGTATAGCGGTCAGCGTACCACATCTGATGTCGGTACCATTGAGTACTATTTCGATACTCCCTTTGTCTGGGACGGCACAAGCAACATCGTTCTTTCTTCTTTTGTCAACCAACCCGCCGGCGTTACCCACTCTAGCTCGGGTTTCTATGGCTACAGCTCCAACTGTGGTGTCACCCGTTCTATCTATGGTTATAAAGATAATGTGGCTTACACTATTTCCAATCTTACCACCAACAGCAGCTCTTCCACCAGCTCCTACCGTCCTAACGTCAGCTTCATCAAACCTTGCGACACCAATGCCACCTGCGCTGTTCCCAATCTTATTGTCACCGACCTCAATAGCGACAGCGTAAGTGTTATCTGGGCTCCCGGCTACACAGAGACATCATGGTCTCTCTCCTATAAGGCTCAAACCGCCACTTCATGGACCACGGTTGAAACTGCTTTCACCGACCGTGCCTATACCTTCACCGGCCTCCTGCCCATGACTACTTATCTCCTTCGCGTCGCTCCCGACTGCGGTGGCGATTCCATCTTTGCACAAGTAGAGGTAACCACCCCCTGTGTTCCTCTCACCGAACTTCCCTTCACCGAAAACTTCGAGAATTTCGTGGCTTCCAGTACCACTGGCTCGCCCATCACCAACTGCTGGGCCCGTGGCACCAGTTATTCCTACAATTCCTATCCTTATCTCTCCACCTCCTATGCCTATAGCGGCACTCACTCCATCTATTTCTACGGCACCACAACCTACTACTCCTACCTTTGTTTGCCTGCCATGGCTGCCTCTATCGACAGTCTCCAAGTCAGTTTTGCACTTCGCAAAACTTCTGCCAACTATTCTGTCCAGGTGGGTGTGATGACCGACCCCAACGACTTCTCCACTTTCTCCACTGTGGCTAATGTTTCGCCTACAAATATCAATGAGTGGCAACTCTTCGAGATTCCTCTCAGCAATTATGTGGGCAATGGCCATTTCATCGCTTTTGCCACTTCCGGCGCCACAAGCTATGTCTATCTCGACGATGTCGAGGTGGATTATATCCCCTCTTGCCCCCGTCCCAACAATATCACGGTCACGGGTGTCACCACCTCCAATGCCAGCATTCATTGGAATGCATCCGGCTCCAACTATTTCATTATTGAATATGGTCCTGCCGGTTTTGAACATGGAGATGGCATCACTGTCACCAGCAGTGCCGACAGCGTAACCCTTTATGGTCTTGACCACTCCACTCGCTACGAGTTTTATGTCCGGGGCATCTGCGGCGGCAGTGACACTTCCAACTGGTCGTTCGTAAATGCTTTTACTACTGCTTGCGGCATTATCGACCAATTGCCCTATTCCCAGAATTTCTCTGGCTGGGGTGTAGGCACCTCGGCCCGTCCCGCATGCTGGGCCTGCGGCGGCTACAGCTCTTACCCCTATATCCTCGCTGTCAACGACAACAACGGGGTAACCATTGGCCACACGCTCTATATGTATTCTTATAGCGCCAATCAGGTCTATGCCTCCCTGCCCGAACTCGACAGCGTAAGCTATCCCGTCCACATGGTGCAGACTATCTTCCAGGCCTGGGCCAACAATACTACTTCCAACCTCTACTCCCACGATTTGGTTGTGGGCGTATGTTCTAACCAGGGAGACCTCAGCTCCTTCACCCCGGTCGACACAGTTTTCGTCACAGGCACACCGGCCATCTACGAGGTGGCTTTCGACCCGGCCATCGGTGCAGGCAAATATATCACCTTTGTCTCTTACCCCACTGCAGGCACCACCAGCTACAACACCGTCTATCTTGACAGCGTTGCGGTAGAGCTTATCCCCGATTGCCAAACCCCCAATCAGTTGACATCTGACAATGTTAGTTTCAACTCCGTCGACCTTTCTTGGAATGAACGCAACGTGGCCAATCTCTGGCAGGTGGAATATGGTCCTCATGGCTTCACCCTCGGTTCAGGCACCCGCATTAACGCTACCACCTATCCCATCACACTCAACGGCCTCACCCCCTCCACTTGCTACGATTTCTATGTACGCAGCATTTGCAGCGCAACCGACACATCCAACTGGTCGCGCGAAGTAGGCTACTTCTGCACCATGCAGAACCCTGCCACTATCCCCTATTTCTATGATTTCGAAACCCCGGCAGAGTGGGATAATTGGCAAACCTCCACCAACTACAGCTCGGTCAATTGGTATCGTGACACAGCTGGCGGAAACGGCACTCCTGGTTTCTATTCCCCCGGCAGATATTCCATGTTTATCTCGGCCGACACTGGCCGCACCTGCAGCACCGATATGTCAGCCGTTGTCAATGTCTCCGCCTATCGCGACATCGACTTTGGGCCCATCGACTCCTCGTTCAACCTCACCTTCCGTGCCCGTTCGGGTGGCACCTCCGGCAACGCCTACGATGCCCTTATGGTATTCCTGGTCGACCCGACCATACCGGTGGTCTCCTCCAATGCTAACCTCACCTCGCCTTGGGGCATGGTCAATGATATGAGACCTCTCTCCATGATTCGTCTCACCAACTGGACCACCGTTAGTGTCAATCTCGACTCTGTGGAGGGAGTTCAGCGCTTGGCTTTCTTCTGGTTCAACCAGGCTACCGGCACCGAATCCTTCATATCCACCCCCGCCTCTGTCGACGACATCAGCATCGACTATATCGGCTGCCCCACTCCCGCCAATCTCCGTGCCTCCAATGTCACTATGGCATCGGCCCAATTGGGTTGGTATGGTCCTGCCGATGGCGACTATCGTGTAACCGTACGCAACAATCATGGTCTTGTTGTGGTTAGCGAGTTAGTCCATTCCAACACACTCAGCCTCACAGGTCTCAACCCGGCCAGCAACTATACGGTCTATGTGCGTCGCATTTGCAGCAGCACTGACAGCTCCGCTCTCTCGCCCGCCTTCACTTTCACCACTGCCATTTGCAACAACAGCTTCGGCGACACCGTTGCCACCACTCCCTCCTCGGTCACTTCCTACTACATCCCCGTCAACAACTACTATGGCTACTCCTACTCCCAGCAGATTGTGCTGGCCAGCGAACTGCACGGTAGCGGTGAAATATCGGCCATCGATTTCAAATATGCTTATACCTCTGCTAACACAGCCAAGAGCAATTGCACCATCTATGTTGGCCATACCACCAAGTCTCAGTTCTCGTCCAACACCGATTTTGTCGACCCCGCAGACATGCAAATGGTCTATGCCGGCACCCTCAGCTCAACCAATGGCTGGAACCACTTTGTGTTCAACAACCCCTTCCCCTACGACGGTGTCCGCAACCTAGTCATTGCAGTGGACGACAATAACGGCAATTACAACGGCACATCTTACACCTACTATGTCGATCAGACTTCGGCACCCATGTCCCTTTCTATATACAGCGACTCGCAGAACCCCAATCCCCGTTCGCTCGATGACTTGCTCAACTTCTCGGGTACTCCATCCACTTTCGCCTACCGCAACCAGGTGGTCTTGGAATTCTGTCCCAACAACCCCTGTTCCACTCCCATACTGCGCAACCCCATCGTGCGCTCCACCAATGCAACTCTCCGCTGGCGCAACACCAGCTCACACTATCAGGTAAGCTATCGTCGCGCATCCACTACCAGTTGGCTTGCCGATATGGTTGACGTGGAAGACACGTTCTTTGTCATTCCCAGCCTCTATCCCATGACCGACTATGTGTACCGCGTGCGTCAGTTCTGCGACTCAGTCTCCGTCTCCAACTGGGTGGAGGGTACTTTCAACTCCGCTGATGTACCCTGCCTCTCGCCCATGGGTCTGCATGTCACCAGTGTCACAAACAACAAGGTGTCCTTGGCTTGGCAGCCCGAAGAGAACAACCTCACCTACACGCTCCATGTGTTCAACAGCTATTTCGATAACTACGCCAACACCATCATAGCCCGCGGCTCTGTCTCCGGACTCGATGCCGCAATGACCTACTACGCTACCGTCCAGGCCCACTGCCAGGGATTTGAAGAACCCAGCGAATGGAGCGACACCATCATGTTCACTACCGACATCTGCCCCGATGCCACTAACCTTACGGCCAGCAACATCCAGGGCAACAGCGTGGTTCTCGACTGGACCGATGGTGGCCGTGCCGAGAAATGGGAAATCCAGTATGGCCCCATGGGATTCATCCAGGGTTCTGGTCTCTCGGTCATTGCCGAAAGCCATCCCTACACCCTCACTGATTTGGTCGGCGAGACCGAGTACGACATATACGTGCGTGGCATCTGCGGCACCAACTTCTACAGCGAACACTGGTCCAACTGTGTCACTATCACCACTCCCTATAGTGGCATCTCCATGTCCAACGACGATACCCGCGTGCGTCTGCATCCCAACCCCACCAGCTCCGATGTCGAGCTCATCCTGCCCGCCAATGTGGGTGCTTTCAAGGTTGAGGTGATCGATGTTGCCGGCCGTGTCCAGCTCTCAGGCTCTTACCCCAGTGGTTCCGAAAACATCATCCTTCCCACCTCCGGACTTGAGCAGGGTGCCTACTTCGTCCGAGTGGTTGGCGACCGCATCAATACTGTCAAAAAACTGATAATTAAGTAAATTATATTATTTTCTTTGTTGGATAGTTTTTCTATCCTGGTTTATGCAGTTATTTTGGGGACGGCGCCGCGGCGCCGTCCTTTTTTTGTTCCATTCTTCAGTTTTCCTTGATTGCCTATTTCTGGCTGTATTTTTTTAGGGGGACTTCTATTAATTGCCTCGAGAGGCACACTCTCAATAACCCCGCACGTAGTGTGGGGATAATAAGCAACATAGAAACAGCGTCCCGGAGGGACGCGCTCTCAAAAGAGAATTTCTAGACGATTCGGGATTAGGACTATCTGCATGCCTGCCGTTCAGTGATGTGCTAAGGTGGAGTGGCGCAGGATGGGCAGTGACTATCGGAATAGAGCAATGAGAATGAGTGCAGCAGTAGGTTCGGGAGAAAGACAAAAAAGTGTTCAAAATTGATTTTAAAGCCGCAAAATGATGATTTTAGATAGCTTTTTTCTCTTCTTAGATTTAGTCTGTCTATTAAAGTGTTTTATGTTGTATGTCCCGTAATGTCAGTTTGTTGTATAGCTTTTTAGTATGTGAATTGTTTCTTAAAAATACTTGTTTTTTTATTAAATGCCTGTTTTATGAGGAAAAATGTGTACTTTTGTAGTTCAATTTTTAAAAACTAAATTGTTATGCAAATGAAAAAATTACTAATCTCGATGCTATTGGCAATCCTACTCCTGCCATTGGCATCACAGGCACAGACACATTACAATGTGTCTGTGGGTTCTGGGACATCAACCAACGAGTATGTTCCTGACCACACCTACTACAGCTACTCCCTCGTGCAGACCATTTACCCTGCGAACGAAGTGGGCATAGCTGGTGTGATCGACACCCTGTCGTTTCAGGTAAACGATTATGGTGCAACACGTAATGTGGCCATCTACATGGCCGAGGTGACCACCTCCCCCTTCTCCTATTCTTCGGGATGGGTGGCTGGTTCTCACTTCCAGCTGGTGTACACGGGCAATGTCTCGTTCACCACAGGTTGGACCAACATTGCACTCACCACTCCCTTTACCTACAGCGACACTGGCGATTTGATTATCGCTGTTATTGACAACACGGGTTCTTATGAAGATGACCCGACCGAGTTCTTGGGTACCAACGTGTCAACCAACAGGTCGATTTATGACTATAATGACGACGACCCCTATTCGATCACCTCTCCTGGTACATACTATTCTTTATCCTCTTTTGTGCCTAACATCCGTTTGGGCATCACCTCTACTGCTACTTACTGCGCTGCTCCAAGCGACGTGACCATCCACAATATTGTGAACGATGAGGCTACCATCACTTGGCACGAAAACGGCACTGCTACCTCTTGGGAACTTGTGGTGTCCGATGTGCCCGTAACCGATTTCTCCTCTGCTACCGTAATTACTGTTTACGATACTTCTTATAATGTTACCGGACTTAGTGGCAACACTCTGTACTATGTGTACGTACATGCCGTGTGCGACGCTTCAAGTTCCAGCGCATGGACCAGTGCCACTACCTTCACTTCCTCTTGTCTGGGCTTTACTTCCTTGCCCTACTCTGCCAACTTCGAGGGCTTGTCTACCGGTCAGTTGCCTAACTGCTGGCTTCAGCTGACTCAGGGCACGAGCGGTGCAGGCACTTTCCCTGCCGCTTATGCCTATGCACCCAATGCTCGCAACAGCAGTGTGTATTTCGAATTTGAGAGCAACAGCGGTCAAACCGAAGTGGCAGCATTGCCTGCAATGAATGACATTAACCTCTTGCAGCTTAGTTTCTATGCTTCGGTAATGAACACTAACTTCACTCTCGAAGCAGGTGTAATGGAAGACAGTCTCTTTGTTCCTGTCGACACGGTGGCTCTCACCGCCGGCAGCGGTAACAACTGGGGTGGCTCCTACTATCCTTATACTGTTTATTTCAACAACTATTCCGGCACCGGTAACCGTATTGCTTTGCGTGTTACTTGCCCCACCACGTCTTCCTACACTTTGATGATGGAAGATTTTGTGGTCGATTATATTCCGAACTGCTTACCTCCCAGCAACCTGGTGATGGACAGTGCCAGCGTTGACTGGATGGCTATCAGCTGGACTGAGAACGGCTCTGCCAGTTCGTGGGTTGTGGAGTATGACACCGTTGCCATTCCCGCCTCTCAACTTGGGATGGGCGTTGCCAATATGGTGACTGTGACCGGCACCCCCAACACCGTGCTCACCAATCTGGACACCGCTACCACTTATTACATCTATGTCTATGCCAACTGTGGTGAATATAGCACTGCCGTTTCTCTTACTGCCTCCACACTTTCCGGTCTTGCAGCCACAGTGCCTTACTTCTGCGACTTCGAGCAGGATGGACCCAACGGGTGGGAGCTTGTCAACGGCACCCAGACCAACCAATGGCATGTGGGCACTGCCACCAGCAACGGAGGCAGTCGCAGCGTTTATGTATCTAACGACAACGGCTCTTCTAACAGCTATACCACCGGCACCATTTCCTATACCTACGCCCTGCGTACGATTAACTTTAGCGAAAGCGGCGAATACTCGTTCTCCTACGACTGGAAATGTCAGGGCGAAAGCCATTATTACGACTTTGGACGTGTGTTCCTTGCCCCTTCGAGCTATCAGTGGAATGCCGGTGTGAACCCTGCAAGCAGTACTTACTCTTTCGCTACATGGAGCACCCCTGCCGGCTGGATTGAGCTGACCGAGAATTTTTCCTCTCCCCGCACGATGTCGCAGTCGAGCAGCTGGAGAACGGCTTCGGGCACTTTTATCCTGACCTCTGCAGGCACCTATAATCTTGTTCTCGCATGGGCCAACGACGCCAGCGGCGGCACCCAGCCTCCCCTGGCTGTGGACAATGTGTCCATCTTGCGCAACACTTGCCCTGCTCCCTACGGTCTTACTGTTACCAATGCCCAACCCTATGAGGTTACTCTGAGTTGGAACGCTGGCGGTACAGAGTCCGAGTGGATGATATCCTACGGTGACCAGGTTGAATATGCAACCGACACTACCGCCACCATCTATGGCCTCACCCCCGACACCACCTACCACTTTGTTCTGCGTGCTGTTTGCGGTGTTGACGATACCAGCCGGCCCATCTCCATCAATGTTACCACTCCTCCCACTTGCCCCGCCCCCAGCAACTTCGCTGCAACAGGCAGCAGTGTTGACTGGATTACCCTTACCTGGCAGGAGACCGGTGAGGCTACGTCCTGGGTGGTTGAATACGACACTGTGCCTATTCCCGCTTCACAGCTGGGTCAAGGTGTAGCCGGTCAAGAAATAGTGTCAGGAGTGCCCAGCACTACCATTAATGGTCTTGACACCGCTACGACCTACTATTTCTATGTCTATGCCGACTGCAGCGGCGACTACAGCAGTGCCGCTTCGTTGACTGCTACCACCCTGGCAGCTCTTCCCGCCGAAGTGCCCTATAGCTGCGACTTTGAGCAGGCAGGCCCCAATGGTTGGGATCTGATCAATGGTTCGCAGACCAATAAATGGTATGTGGGCAGTGCCACCAACCATGGCGGCAACCAGAGCCTTTATATCTCCAACGACAATGGCACTTCAAATAGCTATAGCACTAGCAGTACCTCTTACACCTACGCTATCCGTTCCTTCGACCTTACTGACTCTGGCGAATATGCCTATGGATACGACTGGAAGTGTCAGGGCGAAAGCCACAATTACGATTTCTGCCGTGCATTCCTTGCTCCTGCTTCCTATCAATGGACAGCAGGCGTGAATCCTGCAGGCAGCACCTATAGTTTTAGAAACTGGGAAATACCTTCCGGATGGATTGAACTGACCGAGGA
>ONQD01000049.1 GCA_900319865.1 uncultured Bacteroidales bacterium
CTCCTGCAATATTCCGGAAATCATGCCAGGAAGCATCATTCCAAGCGCCATGATGCCGGTACTTATCGCATAGTGTGAGGTCTGGTGCTCTCCACGTGCAAAATACATCAGGAACAGTGTGTAGGCAGTGAATCCGAATCCGTATCCCATCTGCTCTATGAATATGCAGGTGCTTACCAGTGCCATGTTCTGTGTGGGGAACCAACTCAGGTAGACATACACCAGGTCAGGTACGGAAATGGCGGCTACCATATACCAGATGCACTTCCTGAGTCCGAATCGGGATAGTGTAAGACCTCCCAGGATACCTCCCAGCAACAGACCGATGACTCCCAGCGTACCTTGTGCAAAACCCACCTGGCTTGTGGTAAGAGCCAGACCGCCTGCATCAAGTGTGTCAACCAGGAACAGCGGAGCTATCTTGCCCAACTGTGCCTCTGGGAACCTGAACAGCAGGATAAAGAGCAGTGCCATCACGGCGGGCGTGCTGGTGTATTCGCTTATCGATGCCAAGGGTTTCGACGTGATATGGCGTTATTTTGCCTGGAGCAACCAAGTGCTGGCCACGGTGACGCTGTGGACGTTGACGGTGTAGCTGTTCCGCCGCCACAAGCCCTATATCATCACGTTGCTGCCGGCTATGTTCATGACGATGGTGACGGGGTGTTTCCTGTTTGTGGCCGAGAAGGAAGGTTTCGGAGCCATGTTGCCCCGCTGGCTGGGATACACCATCGGCGCGGTCATCACGCTGTTTGCCACATCACTTTTCTTCCTGTGGGCAAGAAAGGCGGAGTCGAAGGAACGGTAAGGCCACATAATGCCTGATTGCCGCCACTGCCGTTAGGAAAAGAGACGGGTGTGGGGAGGACAAGATTTGTGAGTAGTTTTTTTTGTAGGTGATAACAATATAATTTATTAGAATACGTTACATGTGTCGTAGTCTTAGGTAATTAAACAAAAATGTGGCTCTATGATAACTCGATTTAAGGCATCAAATTTCACTGTGTTTACAGAGCTGGATGTCTCTTTCTCGTCAGGTATAAATATTTTCATTGGGAAAAACGGGACGGGGAAGACTCACTTGATGAAAGTTCTGTATTCTGCTTGCTCTGTGATGAATAAGATGGAGGATCGGTCTTTTGCTCAAAAATTGAATGGGGTGTTTATGCCCCGCAGCATAGGCCGATTGGTACACCGGTCTCAGGGTAGAGGTGCAGGCCGTGTAGTTGTGTACCGGCGTAACGAGGGGGAAACCAAAGAAAGGACTATCACGTGTGACATCACAACCCTCAATAAGACTTCGGTGAGCCATAGTCTATGGAAAGAGGATAATCAGGCCGAATCTATTTTTATTCCTGTAAAAGATATGTTGGCCAATGCTCCAGGCTTCCGCTCACTTTTCAGTCAAAAGAAATTGGCTTTTGAGGAGGTTTATCTAGATATAATCGACAAGGCTTTTTTACCCATTGTCAGGGGGAAGCAAAGCCCCGAGCGTGTCAGGCTTCTCAACATTCTGAACAATGCCATGTCCGGTCGAGTGGTTGAAAAGAACGAGACTTTCTATATGAGAAATGCCTCTGGCGAGCTGGAGTTCTCCCTTCTGGCCGAAGGTTATAGGAAATTAGGCCTTCTTTATAGGCTGATTCAGAATGAGACTTTGACCAAAGGAACAATGCTGTTTTGGGATGAGCCGGAGGCCAACCTAAACCCACAGTTGTCGCAAACCGTGGTTCAGATTCTTTTGGAACTTCAACGAATGGGCGTTCAAATATTCATTGCGACACACGATTATGTATTGTTGAAGGAGTTCGAATTGGCAACTACTCAGGAGGATAGTGTGCTTTATCACACTTTGTATAAAGATGATGCCGGGATTATTCGTCACAATGCCACAAATGAAATGGGAAGTCTATACCCCAATGCTATTGACGAGACCTTCGGAAGAATATTGGATGATGAAATCAGAAAAGGCCTGGAGGATTTATGAAGTTGGATTTGCGAGAAGAGCGGGTTCGTTTGGATTTTCCCAATGCCCTGGCGTTGTACAAATTTGACGAGAGGGAACGGCTGTCTCCCACTTTCCATGGGGCGCCCATGAAAGCCGTTGATGTTCTTGCGGAATTCCCTACTTTCCAGTTGTGGATAGAAATAAAGGAGTATACTCCAGAGGAAATTCAAGAGATGAAGGACGAACGAGATAAAGGGAAACCCGGAGAACTCCACCATAAAACATGGTTGGTCAACAATTTCAAGTATAAATTCCGAGACACGTTCCTTTATCGTTTTTGCGAAGAGAAGATAGACCTCCCCGTGGTGTACGTGTGTTTAACGAATTTCGACCACGCTTTGAACATTTTTTTTCGCAAGCAACTGATAAACCAGCTCCCAACTGGCAAGGTCATGCCAGATCGATGGAGAAAAGAACTCATTGCAAAGAATCATGTCTTTGTAGTAGACGAAGGTGATTGGCAACGAAATCTGGAGCAGAAATTTGGAACATGTGTGCGTTATTAAGCTGGCAACTGTGACTATTAAGTAGAAAAAAGGGAGGGTGGTGCAATAATTTATAGATATGTACGTTTATGTAAAGAAAAATTTGTATCTTTGCAACATATTTTGTATTGAAAAATATTGGTTAAAATGAAGAAATACATTGTTTTATCGTTGGTCTTGCTGTTGGCAGGCACCGCTTTTGCCGGCAACAAGCCCCGTAAATCATCACGTCAGGAAATGGGTATCAACGGCAATGCCGTGTATGTCATTGAGTATACTTACGACATTCACGGTGGCCGCAACGGTGGCCGTCGCCTTATCTGTATCGACTCCATCACGTTCGACAAGCGAGGCAATTTCCAGGATAAATACCGTACCAAGGATGGCGAGTACATCTGGTATTCGTATTATTTCGACGTTCACGGCTACGCATTGGGCTGGAACGAGTATAACCGCGCCAAGGAGTTGATAGGCCGTACCGCCTACCTCAACGACAAAAACGGCAACCGCATTGAGCGTACCGTGTATATGGGTGAGCACATGACCAAGAAAGAGACTTCGCGCTACGACAACAACCGATTGGTGGAGGAGCAGAGCTTTGCCCCCGACGGCACGATGACCGAGAAGCGTGTGTATAAGTATGACGCCAGCGGCAACAACACCGAGATGGAGTTCTATGACCGCGACGGAGAGTTGATGCAGCGTTATCTCTACAAGTACGACAGCCACGGCAACCGCATTGAGTGGCGTTTCTATGATGCCGACGATTTCCTTGTGGCACTGACCACCTACTATTATGACGACCACGACAACCTGATTGAGCTCTCCTCGTTCAACTATGACGAGCACCTCAACTGGAAACACAGCTATGTGTTCGAGTATGACGAGGACGACAACTGGGTGCGCCAGACCATCTACCGCAATAATGTGGCTTATCAGGTGATAGAGCGCGAGATTGCTTTCCCCGCCTATTAATCTTTAAGAGTAATGAAACGCAGCGGAATAATAATTGCCCTTATCCTCGGCATCAGCGCGATAGTGGCGGTGTGGCTGGGCGGCAAATATTTTAACAAGGCACGTGGCCACGCCAAGACCGTCTCGGTGGTGGGCAAGGCCGACCGCGACTTTACTTCCGACCTCATTGTGTGGAGGCTCAATTTCAATGTGCTGAACACTGACATGAAACAGGGCTACACACAGATAAAAGACATTTCCAACACTGTCCGCGACTACCTCAAAAGCAAGGGTGTCAAGGCAGATGAAATGGAATATGATGCCATAGACTGCGACAAAGAGACCGAGTACCATTGGGATCAGCAGACACAGCGCGGCTACAATACCTTTGTTGGCTACCGTCTCAGGCAGAGTATCAAGGTGGAAAGCAGCGATGTGGACAAAGTGGAGAAAATCTCA
This sequence comes from uncultured Bacteroidales bacterium, assembly GCA_900319865.1. Taxonomy (GTDB): domain Bacteria; phylum Bacteroidota; class Bacteroidia; order Bacteroidales; family P3; genus Colimorpha. Next base: position 3,907 of record ONQD01000049.1, read on the forward strand.
CGCGAAATATCCGAGTTGCTTGACAAAGGCATACAAATCAGTGGCAACTATGTCAACTATTATTATACCAAGCTTGCAGACCTGAAGATAGAGATGCTTGCCGAGGCCACGGCCGATGCCCGCAACCGTGCCGAGACCATCGCCAAGAGTGCCGGCGCCCGTCTGGGTGGCCTGCAGACTGCCAACATGGGCGTGTTCCAAATCACTGCCCCCAACTCTTCTGATGAGGACTACTCTTGGGGCGGAACATTCAACACCACATCCAAGAAGAAACGTGCCAGCATCAACATGCGTCTGACCTATTATGTCAGATAGTGGGGTGCGGCATAAATAAAGGACATAATAAGACGTGAGGCCGCAAAATGGCAGCACGTCTTTCTTTTTTCTGACCGTTATGACACGCAGAACACTCACCACCATCCTCTTGGTTGCCCTTTTGCTAGGACGGATTCCTGCCATTGCCCAGCCGCAGACGATAGACACTTCCGATATCGTTATCCTTTACGACAATGACGTTCACGGTGCCGTGGAGGGCTACCCGCTTATGGCTTCTCTTCGCCGCCAGATGCGGCAACTCACGCCACATGTCGCCCTCGTTTCGTGCGGCGACTTCCTTTCCGGCATACCCTATGGTACCGTTTCCTCGGGTAGTTACCTTGTACGGCTGATGAATGCTGTGGGTTACGACTATGTCACATTGGGCAATCACGAGTTCGATTTCGGCCTTCAGACGCTGCAACAGCGTGTTGGCCAACTGACCGCCAAGGTTCTGTGCTGCAATTTCTCCTGTATCGGTCAGAACCGCTCCATCTATCCCGACTATGACATACGCTGCTATGGCAACCGCAAAGTGGCTTTTATCGGGCTCACAACCCCTCATGTCCCCGCCTTGTCCACGCCCACTTTCTTCCGAGGCAGCCTTTGCCGATGGCTTTACACTTTCTATCCCACCGCACTCGACTCTCTGTTGCAATGCCGCGTCGATGAAGCGCGGCAGGATGGGGCCGACTATGTCATTCTTTTGGCCCATGTAGGCATCGATGACATGCCACACCTTGTGGCAAGCACCTCGGGCATAGATGCAGTGCTCGACGGACATTCGCACAGCGTCATTCCCCACACTATCCTCTACAACCGCCTTGGCAAAGCCGTCCTCTGGACCTCGTCGGGTGCTTATTTCCGCTTATTCGGAAGGGTGGTGATCAGCGCCAACGGCGACATAAACAGTGACCTCATTCCCCGTGATGCCGTCGCTGCATCAGCCGCAAGTGCCACTGCCGTCGACGACACGCTGGCTGTCATCCGTCAGGAGTTTGAAAAAAAAGCCCATTCCTGGGATGGACACAGTGCCGTTGCCTTGTGGTGCGTCGATGCCAACAACAGTTTTGCCGACTGCACGCTGGGCAATTACTTCACCGATGCCTTTCGCGCTGTAGCAAAAGCCGACATTGCGGTGATGAATCGCGGAGGTATGCGTGCCGACCTTCTGCAGGGCGACCTGACAGAAGGCGACTTCTGGGAGGTGGCGCCATTACGGAACAAGCTATGTCTTGTCGAAATGACAGGTCAGGCTCTGCTTGATGCGTTGGAGATGGGCTGCCGCCATTGGCCTACACTCGGTGGTGGGTTCCTGTATGTTTCCGGACTTACCTACGAAATTGACCCTACAGTAAATAGCCCTGTGGTCACCGACAAAAACGGCTTTCTCTTCCGTGTGGATGGCAAACGGCGTGTATGCAACGTACAGGTGTGGAATGCCAGGAAACGCCGCTACGAACCACTTAAACCCAAACGCATCTATCGTGTGGCAGGCACCGACTATATCCTTCTCCACCACGGCAACGGTCATGTGTTCAACGGTGTCCGGGTCATCGACACCGCTGTGTGTAGCCACACGAAAGCATTGTTGGTATATCTTTATGACTATCTTGATTTTATAATCGGTGACCAGTATATGCGGCCAGAAGGCCGCATCCGTGTGCGGTAACGCAGTAGAGGGTCGGGAAATGGTGCGTTCCAGAACTCCGGCTGCAACCGATAACACGGTTGCCGCCGGTGTCGCATCGCGGCATATCATTTACAACGTCATCGGAGCTTCGCTCTGGTGACGTTGTTCTTTCCCATTAACGCGTTCATCAGCCGTTCGAGTTTCGCCCGTTATCCGTTCGATGTCTGTCAGGGTGACAGAAAATGTTCAAACAACTTGTTATCCAGAAATGGCAGATTGAGGGAGGCACATCGTTGTGCCGAAAAATGCCAAAGTTTTTTAATAATAGTTAATTCCCGAATCGCTTGCGGTGATATAGGTTATTTTTTGTACCTTTGTACCTTTCCCGTGGTACGGGTGATATGAATAATTAATTGTTATATAGTGTTTTATAAATATTTATTGTTGTATTAGAATTGTTATGAAAAGTAGAGTAGGAGCCATTTTGGCACTCTTTGTGGGATTATTGATTTCGTTGCCCGCATGGGCTCAGACCACCACTTCGTCTATTGTGGGACGGGTGGCCGACGTTGACGGGCCGCTGCAGGACGCTTTGGTCACGGCAGTGTATACGCCATCGGGCATAACCTACCACGCGGTGACCAATGCCAACGGCATGTACCGCATTAACGGAGTGGTGGCGGGAGGCCCCTATACCATAAAGGCAGAGATGCAGGGACACAGGGCTGCCGAACGGCTGAATGTGTCGGCACCGCTGGGCGACAAGGTGGAGGTGGATTTTGAGTTGCAGATTTCAGCCACTACGCTCGATGTGGTGGTGATAAGCGACGATGCAGCCAATTCGGGCATGGATGTGCAGAACTCGGGTGTTGCCACCCATATAGACAATAGGGCACTCATGGCCGTGCCCACCGTGAGCCGCAGCCTGAACGACATCATGCGTTTGACCCCGCAGGGGACAGCCTCGGGCACTGGTTTTACTGTGGGTGGCGGCAATTACCGCAGTTCGGCGGTGACGGTGGACGGAGCATCGTTCAATAATGCATTCGGCATTGGTCCGAGCCTGCCGGCAGGAGGCAACCCGTTGTCGCTTGATGCGATAGAACAGGTGTCGATAAGCATTACGCCGTTTGATGTGAGACAGAGTGGATTTCTGGGCGGAGCCATCAATATGGTGACCAAGCAGGGCGGCAACGAATGGCATGGCTCTGTATACGATTACTATACCAGCAGCGGCCTGAGCGGTAGGCGGCTGGGCAATGTGGAGTTGTCGCAAGCCAGTGCGCTGAACAATGTGACGGGGTTCACGCTGGGCGGCCCCATAGTGAAGGACAAGCTGTTTTTCTTCCTGAATGCAGAATATACGCCCGAGCGGGTGCAGGGAGCGACGGCACAGGCCCGCCAAGACGAGAACAGCGAGTGGGGAGGCAACGGTTACAACCGTCCTACCGTTGGCAGGATGGACAGCATAAGGAATTATTTGATAAATGAATATGGCTATGATCCCGGGGCTTATGAGAACTACTCGGTCGATGCTTCGGACTATAAACTGCTGGCCCGTTTGGATTGGATAATCAACAGCGACAACCGGTTCAACATCCGGTTCAGCCACACCCACACCACCATGTTGGAGGCAACGAGCTCGATGTACGGTGTAGGGGGCACTGAAACACAGTTCAATGTGAACGGTGAGAACTATTCGTTCAACCGCCATTCGGAAGGACGCCTGTCTAACTATGCGCTGATGTTCCAGTCGGCACGGTATACCAAGAATCAGGACTTCTCGTCGGTGGCTGCCGAGCTGGACAGCCGACTGTTTGGCGGACGGGGCAACAATGTGTTGCGGTTCACGATGTCGTATCAAAACGAGCCTCGCGGTCACTATGGCAAGGATTTCCCCACGGTGGATATACTGGAGCCCTATACCAACAGCGACGGGGTGCGCAAGTATGCCGTATACACCACCTTCGGCCTGGACCCCTTCACCTACCAGACCGCCAACCGCGTGAGGACCATTAATGTGACCGACGAGCTGACATATAGCACCGGAATACATACGCTGGTGGGCGGCGTGCAGCTGGAGCACAGCATTATCCGCAATGTGTATATGGCCGGTGGCGGTGGCTGGTATGTGTTCGACTCGTGGGATAGCTTTGTCAACAAGCGCGACCCGGTGCTCTTTATGGTCTCTTTTGCCAGCGGGGCAGACCCGATGGCTTTGCCCGAATATGTGTTTAATTACATTCAGCCCTCGCTGTATGCACAGGACGAGATGGAGTTTGGCCGTTATTTCAAACTGACAGCGGGATTGCGGCTGGAGATGCCCATGATACGGTTTGCCAACGACAACTACCATGCTGGTTTTGCCCGTGTGGTGGAAGAGAACCCGGGCAGCACATTCGACGGGAAGAATCCGGGCGATATGCCTGGGGTGCAGGTGAATGTGTCGCCGCGTGTGGGCTTTAACTGGGATGTGGCCCAAAACCGCAAATTGATAGTGCGCGGCGGGACGGGGTTGTTCACTGGGCGGATACCCAATGTGTGGCTGGTGAATGCCATATCGAACTCGAATGTGATGCGGATAGAGTATGTAGCCAATCCACTGACCCATAATGCTGTGATGCCTTTCAGCCCCGACCGGTCAGAGATAGTGGGCTGGGTGGCCGAGGGACAGGAATCGGCTTTGCCCAAGAACGCTGTGATACTGGCCAAGGATTTGCGGATGCCTACCACTTGGAAAAGCTCGTTGGCGGTGGATGCCAAACTGCCATGGGGAGTGAAAGGAACATTGGAAGGGATATATAGCTACAACTTCCACGAGGTGGTGGCCACTACGCTGGGCTATGTGGAGGGAGAACCCGTGCAGCTTCCTGGTGAGCCGACGGGACGCGTGAGTTATGAGCAAGAAGGCGTGGGCAACAACATGTCGGGAACATACTTGCACAACAATGACAAGCTGCATGGACGCTACCTCTCGCTGACGGCACAGTTGGAGAAACGTTTTGATTTCGGCTTGAACCTTACGGCAGCATATACTTACAGCTCCGCACTTGCAGTGCACGACGGGGGCGGTGACGCGGCAAATACCCTCACACAGGTGAGCAATGTGGACGGCGATAACTGCCCGGAGTTGGGGTATACGGCTTTTGTGTCGCCCCACAGGGTGATTGCCACGGTTGACTATACCATTTATGAGGGACGCCGTACCGCCACGCGGGTGGGCATGATGTATGAAGGCTATCATGTGGGCATGGTGAACGATGTGGCCTATTCCGGCCTCTCGTATCTGATGAATGGAGTAGGAGGAATCTCTGCATCGAGGCTGGTGTATGTGCCTACCGACGAGGAACTGGACGGGATGCCTTTTGTGACCGACGAGAACCGCGAGGCCTACCGCCAATATATAGCCAACGACCGGTATTTGAGCCATCATCGGGGCGAATACAGCAAGCGTGGCGCAATGCTTGCCCCATGGCACAACCGTTTGGACATGAAGGTGTGTCAAGAGATATACTTTGATGTGAAGGGCCGGAGAACCACTTTGGAACTGGGTGTGGACTTGGTTAACGCCACCAACCTGTTGAACAGCAATTGGGGAACATACAAGCAGATAAGCAGCCAGACCATACTGGAATATGCCAATGGCAAATACTCTTTCAAGGAACCGAAGTGGAATGTGTACAACAATCTGCTTTCGGCTTGGCAGCTGTTGCTGCATGTGCGGTATTCGTTTTGATGGATAATGCTTTCATACGACCTCCCTATTTGGCCTTTGCACCCCTGCAAGGCTATACCGACTATGTGTATCGCCAAGCCCACTGCGAAGCGGCAGGGGGAGTGGACGAGTACTATACCCCTTTCGTGCGGTTGGAGGGCGGAGAGCCACGACGCAAGGATTTGCGCGATATAGATGCTGAACGCAACCACGGGGTGCCTACGGTGCCGCAGGTGATAGCCCGCGACCGCGAGGAGTTTGCGCGGCTGTGCGACGCTGTGCAGACGGCAGGCTGGCGGCGGATGGACCTGAATATGGGATGCCCGTTCCCCATGCAGGTGAAGGCTGGCAGGGGAAGCGGGTTGCTGGCAGGTGTGGAGCGAGTGGCGGCTATTGGCGAGGAGATGAGACAGCGGAGGGAAGTACGGTTCTCGGTCAAGATGCGGCTGGGACAGGAGGATGCGGAAGAATGCTTTCGGCTGGTGCCAATATTGAATGAGATGCCGTTGGAACATGTGACGATGCATCCCCGCTTGGGTAAGCAGCAGTATAAAGGCGAGCCGGACAGGGGAGCCTTCGGACGGTTTGTGGAGGCGTGTGGGCAGCCGGTGGTGTATAACGGCGACTTGCTTTCGGCGGAGGATGTGTCGGCAGTGATGCGGCAGTGGCCAACGCTGAAAGGGGTGATGATGGGGCGTGGGTTGTTGGCTCGGCCATGGATGCTGTCGGGGCGGGAGCCGTTTGCTGTGGTGCGCGAAATGCATGCGAGGATATATGACCATGCCGTGTCGGCGTTGCAGGGCGACAGCCAGATATTGGCACGTCTGCATGCCTTTTGGGAATATCAAACTGACTTGTTGGACAAGAAGCAGTACAAAGCCATTATGAAGAGCGGGTCGCTGAGGAGGTACCGCGAAGCAGTGGCTGGCTTGTTTGGGTAGAATTTAGAAAAGGGCAAGTTGCCGAATGCCTTGCGCGCAGTAGTGCTGGTAGGGGCAGGCGTAGGGTTCGAGGCAGTGCTGTCCGGTGGGGGTGGTGGGCTCTTTGGTATCGAGAGCGATGTCCTTCATAATCGAGATGTTATGGGCAATGGTGTCGGATTGTGCATCGAGGTCGTCGGTGAGGTCGACAATGGTGAAAGGGAGCTCGGAGTTGTTGGATTGTTCTGAGGAGCCGGGGTTGTCTGCAGGAGGGTTGGCGTGGATAACATTGAAGCTGTGCAACGGGCGGCAATGGGCAATAACGTAGTGCTGAATGGCAGCGTCGCGGCGGTAGGTGTCGCTGAGTTTTGAGCCTGATTTGATTTCGAAGATGTCGAGCGAGCCGTCGGGGCGTTGGCATACTATGTCGGCCAGGACGAGGACATCGTCGTAAAGAAAACCAGCCTCGAAGAGTACTGCCTCGGGGTTTTCGTCCAGCAGTTTGGCAGTGTGTTCGGGGTAGGCGCTGGTGTTGCGGCCGAGGTCAAGACTGATGTTGTGACCGGTGGGGAAGCTGTCGCGAACGGCTTGCTCGAAGTCGCGTCCGCGGTCGAAACGGCGCATCTGCTCGGCAGAATAGCGTGCGAGGTTGGGGCGGTGCACATCGAGCCAAAGCGCACGGTCGCACTGCAGACCTCTTATGTATTTGGACTTGGTGAGTAGATACCCTTTTGCCATATCGGTCAGGACTTTTTGCGGAGGTGGCGAGCTATGGGGCCGTTGTTGGGTTCGGGTTTGAATTGAGAGAGGTGGTCCAATAATGTGTCTGGACTGTCTTCGGCAATAAGGTATTTGGCTCCCGAGAGGTCATAAAATCCCTCAAGTTCCATGTTTTTCAACATCTCTATCATGGGCAGGAAGAAACCGTTGGTGTTGAGTAGTCCCATGGGTTTGCTTATGAGGCCAAGCTGGTTGGCTACCAGCACTTCGAAGATTTCATCGATGGTGCCTATGCCGCCGGGGAGGGCGATGAAAGCGTCGCTGTTTGCAATGAGATATTCCTTGCGTTCGGCCATAGAGGCGACACGCACCAGTTGGGTGACGGGTTGGGAGAGGATGATTTCCTCGGAAAAGAAGGAGGGGATGACACCCACGACGCGACCGCCGTTTTCGAGCGAGGCACTGCTCACGGCACCCATGATGCCGAGGTTACTTCCGCCATATAAAAGGCTGTGCCCCCTTTGGGCGAGGAGTTTGCCCAGGAGTATGGCTGCAGCAGTGTATTGTTGGTTGCGCGGGAGCGAGGCTCCACAGAAGACGGATATGTTCATAACGTAAAGGTTTGCGGATTGTTATCGTTTCCAGGCTCCGATGACTTCACCGATGTAGAGGGTGTGGACTCCGGCACTGAAATCGGCATACCATTTCTTGGGTGTGTCGTTGCGGAAGTCGGCTGGGGTTTGGTGCAAAGCTGTAATGGTTTCGCACTCAATGACGAGGTCGGCCTCGGAGTAATAAGGTGTGCCATGCTCAGTGTAGGCGACATGGAGGCCGAGGGCAGATGCTTTGTCGCCGTCGCGGCCGCTGTGCGAGCCGAGATACTTCTCGATTTCGGGGTCGGAGAAGTGCATGATGGTGAAGCGGGGGTAGCGTTCCATGAACTCGTAAGTGTAGCGGGCGGGAGCCACGTAGACGGTGACGGTGGGACGATTGTGGCCGAGGTAGTTGCCAATGGAGCCCCAGCCGATGGTCATGGCGTTGTTGACGGTGGTGTCGCCACTGCAGAGGATAAGGTTCTCGGTAAAGAATGTGAAGCCGTTTTCCTCAAAATCCTTTTGAACATTGATGGTTTTCAGTTCCGTACTAGGGGAAGTGGTGGAATCCGGCTTTTTGTCAGGAGCGTCGGAATTGGTGTTGAAACGGCCAAAGATGGCGGCTTTAAGGAGTGCAAAAAAGGAATGTTTCATAAAGGAAAGAGAATGATTAGTTGTTCTTCTTGTATTGATTGAAATGTGCCCGGTCTCGTTGGCGGAATTTTATCCATAGTATTTGGAGGATGGCGAAGAGGAGTGCCAGCAGGATGTCGGAAAGGATATAGGGGAGAATCTCATGGAGAGAGAAACTGTGGGAAATGAAGATTTCGACCAGGATAATGAGTAGCGTGCAAAAGGCGAAGAAGAGTATGTTTTTGACAAACAGGCTGATGAAATCCTTGCCAGTAATCTTTTCGTCAAGACGAAGGGCAAGGTGATATTCGGGCATTAGCAATGCAATTATTCTGGTCCAGAATGGGCTTTTTGTATTGTCAGACATGTTTCTCGATTATAATAACGTCTTTTGCTAACGCGAATTGGGGGCATTTATTGTGAACGGTAATAATTGTTTTGCGAAGTGGCTCGGATCGTATTGCCGTTTAGGCGGTAAACAGGTCAATAATCTTTGGGAGGAAGATGATGAGCCCCACAATTGCGGCAGCGATGGCTGTCAGCAACACAGCGGCGGCCCCCAGGTCTTTGATGTCACGTTTGCGGTCGTCGCGTTCGGCTTTGACGAAGTCGGCAGTGCGCTCAAGGGATGAATTGACCGCCTCGGCGGAAAGTACCATACCGATGACAATGGTGACGGCTATCCATTCGTAGGCCGAGATGCGGAAGAGGAATCCCGCAATAATAACGCAGACGGCGACAAAGGCGTGAATCCAGGCGTTGTGCTCTTCGCGAAACAGGACACGCAGTCCGGCAAAAGCGTAGCCGAAACTCTTGATTCTTTTCTTGATGGAGAACTTATCGTTTTGCATTTGTGGGTCGTTTTGCAAGAAACTACAATTGGTGCTATTTCTCAGGTGGGATGATTGATTCCGTTATTGCCTGTAATCAGGTTGTTTTAACGTTGCAAGTGCTTTTTTATTACGCGGCAGCGACGCCCCGCAGAAGACGGATATGTTCATGGTGTCGGTGTGTTTGTCGTTGGCGTGTGGTTTCATTCAGCAGCAGATACGAGTCTGGTGCAGCTGCTCGTTGCGGGTGGAGGGGATGATTTCCTCGTGATAGAAGTAGTTGACCACCACGGGGGGGCTCGCAGTGGTTGGTGAAACGCTTCATGAACGAGGCGTAGCAGTACTTGCAGGCGTGGGCGCACCCCACGTAGGTGTTGACCGAGAAGTCGCTCACTGGCAGGTTCGACTTGGCCATCATGCTCTTGGTCTCTATTTCTTTTATCGTCATATTCGGTTGGTTTATCGTTTAAAACACGCCCTCGCCGACGGCGCGCATTACGCCTTCATCAGCATCAGCAGGCTGCCGAGGGTTATCAGTACGGCTCCGGCAATCACGTTCACGCTAACCTTTTCTTGCAGGAACACGAAGGCGAGGATGATGGTGATGACAACGCTCAGCTTGTCGATAGGGGCGACCCGTGAGACATCGCCCAGCTGGATGGCCTTGAAGTAGCAGAGCCACGACAGCCCTGTGGCCACCCCCGAGAGGATGAGGAACAGCCACGTGTGGCGGCTGACATCGCGAATCTCCCGCAGGTGTGAGCCGAACAGCACGATGCCCCACGTCAGCACAAGGATGATGGTGGTTCTGATGGCCGTGGCGAGGTTGGAGTTGACATCCTTGACACCCACCTTGGCGAAGATGGCTGTCAGGGCGGCGAAGAACGCCGAAAGGAGTGCATAGAATTTCCACATATCTACTCGTTATTGTGTGATGTTTTTTCGGAACAATCGGTATGTATACTCTTCGTCGGCGGTGCTGTATTCGGGCACGCGGCCGAAGCCCACTTGCTCGTAGCCGTGGCGCGGGTAGTACTGCCAGCTGCACGAGCTGTCGGTCCAGAGGTAGAGCAGCGTGTGGCCGCCGCGGGCGATGGCGCGGCCGAGCTGCCGCGCGGCCTCTGTGATTTGTTCGCTGCGCGGGAGCGACGCCCCGCAGAAGATTGAGATGTGCATTGTGATGTTTCTGTTTTCTTTGCCGTCACCTCCGCTATGGTCGGTGGCCATAGCACGCAAGGTTGGCAGCCGTTTTTTAATCCGATTGGAATTTCCGCGCCCCGCGACAGGCGGTGTCAAAAGCGGCCGGGGCTGGCGCAGGGTTGAGAATAGGTGTTATTTTTTGCGGTGGTAGAAGTATGAAGTTGCAGACATGCCTTTAGGACACTTGAACGACAGGAATGTCTCGAC
>ONQD01000032.1 GCA_900319865.1 uncultured Bacteroidales bacterium
TGTCCAGCATCTTGCCGTGCGCCACTATCCACGGACCGCCGTCGCCCGAGTCCCACGTCAATGTGGCCCTGCCGTTTTAACATTTTAGGCTGATATTTGGCCAGCATTTCATCGATGAAAAAGACACAATGTGTAGAAGCCCAATGGGCGCAACATCTCACATTGTTCAGTGGAGTATTTCAACCCTAAAAGCAACTTTTCTATCTCCATTCCAGGTTCACTACCACTAAAGCTCTTAGTAAGTCCGTAGTAACCTTCTATTCACCTCAGCAGTGAAGAATGCCTGAAAAAAGGAGTGATTTGGAAGTGAACAGGAAGCAAAGCTGGATTTTTCTCAAAAGATTACTGTTCCGCCTTCGTAGCGAGTTGGTGTGCATTCCTGCCCACGGATTCAGCGGCAATGAGGCTTGAAACAGGTTGGCATTCAGGATAATCGTGTGTACAATATAAATGCCAGCTTCATTTATTGTGTTTCGCATAATCATTTGGCAGAAGGACCAAAAGGATTGGGTGGATTCTGTTTTCCCCTTTCTAAAAGGGAGAACGAAGAAATAAGTGACGTTGTTGCTACATGACGGGAATTGCGGTGGGTCGGTCAGAAATAACAAAGAGGCGGAGCCGAAGCTCTGCCTCTTAATATGTTACTCTGTTATTATGTGACGATGTTATTTTGTAGAGATAACCAGAAAGCGGGTCAATTCCCAGAATTTGGCGAAGAAGCGCGGGCTGCCGATGGACGAGTTGAACCGTGTGGTGCGGACGTTGGCCGAGGGGCGCAAGTTAGCCGCCAAGTTCCGCGACCATCAGCTTGTGAGGCGTTACAAGGGTTGCCGCGAGTGCCACATCTAGCCCGACTGGCTGCTCATATACCGCATAAAGGAAAGATTCGGAATCCTCAACCTCATCGATACTGGCACTCACGCAGACTTGCTCGAAATGTAATGGCGTAAGAGGTATCAGAAAACCTTACCCCAAAATCTCTGATGACCAATTTGGATTACTTCTTTAAGGCATGAGGTTTTCTATCTGATTTCTTTCAATGTTTGATTTCTTCAAGCGCAGAAAATATTTTTGGTCATTCCGAAAATAGTTTGTATCTTTGCAAATTGAAAAAAAAAGTTTTCTTATGAATAATAAAACCAATGGAGAGTACCGCTTTTCGATAGAGTATTACATCTTTCGCGAAGGTGATAATCTTATAGCTTATTGTCCGTCGCTTGACATCAGTACTTCGGGCAAGGACTATAGCGATGCTGTCAAGAACTTCTATGAGAGGTTCCAGATATACGTTGAGACAAGCCTTGAATTGGGTACGCTTTGGGATGACCTCAAAGACCACGGTTGGAAAGTTACTGAGAAAAAACTAACCCCACCGTCCTTCAGCCGTCTTGTCCGTAAGCCGGAAGTATCCAAACTACTTGGTGGGCACATCAACTACGAAAAGGTGTCGGCTCCGATGCGTATAGCAGCAATGGCATGAAGAAGTTGTCTAATATCACTGTCAAAGAATTCCGCGATTTGTTATTGCGGTTGGGTTTACAGCCACTGCGGACAGTTGGTGGTCATGAGATATGGACAAAGCCAGGTTTGCGGCGTACCATTGTATTCCAAACCCATATTGAGCCCATCCCCGAATTTGTTGTCCGCAACGCTATCCGTGACCTCGAAATGACTCGCCAAGAATTCATGGAGGTACTTGAGTCAATGTAATAATAAATGTGCAATTTGCATCGTGAAACTAATACAACAATATTTGGAATAAAAAAGAAAATAAAGACTACATGGGCAGGGCGGGAAAGGAATTCATCGCATCTGGACATATAGTATGAGAAACAGCCTATTGCCATTCAAACGGCAATAGGCTGTTTAGGACATATAAGGGGTTGGCATATTTAGCGTACAACGGCTTTCTGGGCTGGGGTACCTTCTACGCATACCAGATATACTCCAGCAGTGGGAACCGAGAAGGACTGTTTTTCGTCGGCTTTGGTCACAAGCGAGACCCGACGGCCCAACATATCGAATATGGCGACCGACTTGCCCGAAGCCCCGGAGACTATAATATTATTGTCCTGGGTGGTAATAGAAATGGCGGGAGATTCGATGTCGTCAATGCCCAGAAGGTCGGTGAAGAGTGCAGTATAGGTGGCATTGTGGGTGACGGTAATCACGCGGCTGGGGTTGGTTTCGCCGTCGCTCCAGCCATCGAATCTGACCGAGGGGAAGGGGTGAGCTGTAAGAGTGACTTCACTACCATAATTGTATTTACCGGAACCATATACAGCACCCAAATCGGAGTTGTTGGGTTGGGCGGTAATAGTGAACTTTTCATAATCGAAAACAGCAGTGTAGGTGAAATCGCCAAAGACGGAGACTACACGGGGATTGTCGGTATTGCCGTCGGACCATTGTTCGAATACGTAGTGTTGGAACGGCGTGGCGCGGATTATAACGTTCTCGCCGCCGTAGTATCGGCCCGTGCCGCTGGTAGAGCCCATGGAGGGGTTGTTGCTGGCAACGGTGACGGTGTATTGCTCGAGGGCGGCGAAACGTGCATAAACCACACTGTCGGAGGTGAGCACCAGACGACGGGGATTGGAGGTGACTCCATCGCTCCACTGCTGGAAGTAGCAATGTTCGGCTGGTTGGGCCTCGAGAGTGACAAGTGTGCCGTAAGTATAGCTGCCGCCCGCTGTGACCTGTCCCAGAGTGGAGTCGTTGCTGTAGACCGAAAGCGTGAACTCACGGGCTTCGAAAAGCGCCGTAAAGACAGTGTCGGACTCGACATGGAGCATACGCGGATTCTGGGTGTTGCCATCATTCCAGCCTAAGAACCGATGACCGAAACGGGCCACAGCACTGAAAAAGATGTCGGTGCCATAAGGGATATTGCCACCGCCGGACACATAGCCCATGAGGGTGTCGGAAGAGAGGATGGAGACCACATGAGTGTCGATGGCAAACTGGGCGGTGAGAAGCGTGTCGGAAGTGACGACAAGGGTGCGAGGATTGGTGGTATCGCCGTCGCTCCAACCGACAAAATGGTGGTGTGGCACAGCAGTGGCGGAAAGAAAGACCGTGGAGAGGTAATTATATACTCCACCACCTGCCACAGTGCCGATGGTGGGATTGTCGGAGAGGGCAGTGACATTATAATCATTGACAGCAAATTGAGCCACTATCATGGTGTCGCCAGACACCAGGAGAGAACGGGGATTGGCGCTGACGCCGTCGCTCCATTGCACAAAATGATAGCCATAGGAGGGAACGGCAGAGAGTGTGGCAGAGGAATGGTAGTTGTAGGTGCCGCCACCCGAGACAGTGCCAAAGGAGGGATTGTTGCTGGAAGCAGAGACCACATAGCTGTTGGGTGCAAACTGGGCAGTATAGGTGGCGTTCTGTATGAGGGTGATGAGCCGGGGATTGGCTGTGATGCCATCGTTCCATTGGACAAAATGGTAGCCGTGGTTGGGAATGGCCGAAATCATGATTTGAGTGTTGTGCACATAATTGCCGCTGCCCAAAACGGTGCCCATGCTGTCGCTGTTGCTGTTTACAAGCAAGGAATAATTATTGATGGCGAACTGGGCCGTATAGGTGATATTGCCCGTTACAACGACGGTACGGGGATTATCGATATTACCGTCGTTCCATTGGACAAAATGATAGCCGAAGACTGGCTGGGCCGAGATGCTGGCCACGTTGTTGTAGTTGTAGGAGCCACCGCCATAGGCAGCACCCATATTGGTGTCGCTTACTGTAACAGAGAGGGTGTAGACATTGGGGGCGAAGATGGCGGTGAAAACCGAGTCGCCGTCGACCAGGAAGGTGCGTGGATTGACAGTGCTGCTATCGTCCCATTGCACAAAATGGTAGCCATAATTGGGCGTGGCGGTGATTGTGACGGTGTTGTGATATTCATACAAGCCGCCGCCCGAAACGGTGCCCATAGTGGTATTGTTTGATATGCCCTGGATGTTATAGATATCGATGGCGAAGGAGGCGGTGAAAACAGTGTCCTGAGAGACGGAAATGGTGCGGGGGTTGACCAGCACGCCATCATTCCAGGAGACGAAATGATGGCCCGGCAGGGGGGTGGCAGAGATTACCGCCATATCCTGATAATTGTAGATGCCACTGCCCGATACAGAACCCATAGTGGGGTTGGCGTTCAAAACCTGCACAACCGAGATATTGGAAAGGAAGATAGCAGTGAAAACAGAGTCCTGAGTGGCGAGGAAGTAGCGGGGATTGGAGGTATTGCCATCGTTCCACCTCTGGAAATGATTGTTGGCGGTGGGGGTGGCGGTGATGACCACTGGCTGATTATAGCCGTAACGGCCGGAACCGGTGACTGTGCCACGGGTGGTGTCGCTACTATAAACAAAGATATTGGAGGTGTCGGATACGAAAACGGCAGTGAACGCGGTGTCGGACGAGACAATGAGCAGACGCGGATTGTTGGTATTGCCGTCGCTCCAGTGGATGAAATGATAGTCGGGGTTGGCAGTGGCCTGGATACGGGCTATGTGGCTGCTGCAGGTGGGTTGCAGGATTACTTCAGCAGTGCCCATGACGGGGTTGTTGACACCAACCGTGACCTGGAAGGGGATGGACTCAGAATAGTTCTGGAGCAAATTCCAATAGTCTGCCATATAATAGTTGAGAATGGCGCCACAAGGCACATGGACAGCGGTCAAGGAAGTGGCCGAGGCAAAGGTGTTAGGCCCGATGGCCGGGGGATTGGCGGATTCCATAACGATGAGGCTGATGGGGGCAGAGGAATGGAAGGCACTGTCGCCGATGGAAGCGATAGACGAGGGGAAATGAAGTTCGGTCCCCACAGCGGAGCAATCTTTGAAAGCCGCAACTCCGATAGAGGTTAGACCATTGGGGAATGTGGGGGTGGCAAGACGGAAACACCCCTGGAAAGCATGCGACCCGATGGAGGAAACAGCGTTGCCCAAAGAGACACTGGTGAGGCGGGAACAACCGAGGAAAGCCGAATCGCCGATAGTGTGGGTATTGTTGCCGAGAGTGACCTGGAAAAGCCTGCTGCAGCCATTGAACGCATTGGCGGGGATATCGACATTGGCATTGCCTGTGTGGAAGAAGAGGAGACTATCGCAGTTCTGGAAAGCACCTATACCAAGACTTTGAAAGCCGGAAGGCAGGGTTACTGCACCTGTGAGCAGATGACAACCTTGGAAGGCATGGCTGCCAATAGAAAGCAAAGCAGCAGGGAGGGAAAGCGTTCCAGCGATGGTTTGACCGATGAAGGCATTAGCAGGCACACGGGTAACACTGTCGCCCAGCACAAGAGTGGAAAGGGCTGAGAACGGACGAAAACCGCACTGTGGAAGGTCGGCGGTGTTGGCCGCGGTGAAGGAGGCATCGGAGATGTTGCGGGCATTATAATAGAGATAGCTCACCTGACTGCAACCACCAAAGGCATTTTGACCAATGGAGGAGACGTTGACTCCGATGATTACGGTGTCGAGCTGTGTGGCCAAAGTAAACGTTGAAGGCTGGATGTACTGCACAGCGTCACCGATGACCAGTTTGTTGAGGGACGCAACGGGCAGGGCAGAACGTTGCCCCTGCGAGGTAGAATAGCCGCAAACGGCATTAACCGCATTATAGTAAAGATACTGGACGTTGTTGCAACCCGAAAAGATAGTGTGGGCAATATGGGTGAGCGAGTTGCCAATGTAGAGCGAATCGAGACCGGTGCAGTTGGAGAAAGCCCAGTTGCCCAAAGAGGTGACGGAGTTGGGAATGGACAACGAAGTGAGAGAAGAGCAGCCCTCGAAAGCAACGCTGGCAATGGTGGCCACAGAATTGCCCAAATGGAGGGAATGGAGGTTGCTGCAGCTTTGGAATGCAGCCACGCCGATAGTGGTTACATTATCGGGGATGACAATGGATGAGAGGGCGGTACAATTGTAGAAGGTGCCGTCGCCAATGATTGAGACAGAAGAGGGGATGGAGACAGCCATAAGGCCCGTGCAAGAATAGAAAGCATTGTTGCCCAAAGAGATGACACGATAGGAAGAGCCCCCATGGGAGACGGTGGCAGGAATCTGGAGAGTGCCCGAAGGCTTGATGTATCCATGATAGTAGGATTCATTGGAATAGTTGGGGTAGGTGACCGCAACGGTACTGTCGGACAAGATATTGTAGTACAAAGTCTGACCCGTGTTGCAAACGGAGGAGAAGTCATAGGCTTGGGCTGATGCGGCTGAGGCCATAATGAAGGTCAGCACAATCATTGCCTTGAACATTTGTATTCTATTCTTCATAATAACAATTTTCTTTTAGAAGACCGGGGGATTGGGGCCAGCAGGATAAACAGGAACACTTGCTGAGCGGAATCATTCCCACGTAATCATTTACTATTGGGTGACAAATTCGAATTGTTCACCATAAACCGTGCCAACGCTATTGGTGGCATAGGCACGGAAGTAGTAGTGAGTGCCAGAAGCAAGATTGAGCAATTGGCTGGTGAAAGAGCCTGTTCCGGAGCCATCAGTGGTATGGAAACCATCGACAGTGGGCTGGGGAACGGTGCTATAGCATACGCCACGACGTATAACAGGGAAGCCTCCATCATCAGAGATGGAACCACCGGCAACGGCAGAAGTGGAAGTTACCTGGGAGGCAGGGCGAGTGGTGAGGACGGGAAGGCCAGAAGCGGTGGAGAAGGTCAACTGCTCACTGTAGGACACCCCTGCCCGATTTTGGGCATAGGCACGGACATAATAGACAGTGCCGGGCTGAAGCTGGGGCATATCGACTGAGAAGCGGCCAGTGCCAGCCCCGTTGGAGGTGTGGGTATTGGAAATGGTGGGCATGGGAGCAGTGCCCCAGCAAATGCCACGAGATGTCACGCTGAAACCTCCATCGTTCAGTACTTCGGCGACGGCGGAGGCAGCTGTTGCTGTGATATTGTTAATGCTCTGGACAGAGACCTCGGCCAGACCATTGAGCGTGGTGAAGGACACTTGATTGCCATAGCCGACACCTAAACTATTGTATGCATAGGCGCGCACATAGTAGGTGGTGTGAGGGTCGAGAGAGGAAAGGACGGCATCGAAAGCTCCCTCGCCGCTGCCACATACCACCTTACGGTCGTTGACTGTGGGATACTGCATCACACTATAGACAAAACCATGTTCGACGATGGTGGAGTTGCGGGAATCGACAATAGAGCCATAGCAGTGGGACGAAACCGGGGTGATGGCATCAACATAGTCGGTGGAGACAAAGGGTACATCGGGGCCTTGGATATAGAAAGAACCCAACTGGTAGGTTTGAATGCCTAGCGGCATGCTGTCGAGTTTGATATCGAAAGCCTCGTAGAGCGAATCGGGCTGGATAGAAATATAGTATCCTTTGTTGAGCTGCTCAACATGAATATTGATATCGAAAGAGCCATCGGCAGCGGAATGGACGGTGTCGCCAATGATGAGGCCGTCGGTGGTGACAACCTTGAGACCCTCAATGGGTTGCAGGGTGGCCTCGTCAATAAGAACGCCGTGGCAACGAGTAGTAAGGTAGACACCCTCCTGATCAAGGTTCTTGATACAAGAGGAGAACAAAATGGGAGAAAGTAATAAGAATAATACAAAAAAGAACCTGTCTTTATTCATAGTGTCAGAATCTAAGTGTTAAACCTGCCGTAGGGGCAATACTGTAGGGTGTAGCAATGATGGAAGGCTGGAAGGCCCACTCGTTGGAGCCTTTGGGCTGGAGGGTATAAGCACGGATAAGGTTGAAGACATACAAAGCACCCGCAACACCCCAAGCGATGTAGGATGTGGTTTGGAGGTTGTCGTATCGGTGGGATGCCACAGTGAAGTCGTTGATTGGGGTGGTTGGATTGCGCAAGATAGCCAGCTGGTTTTGGGCAGCCTTGTAGCAGGCAATGCCGCCCCCCACCAAAGCAGCTTCACCGACGAGGGTGGCAATACCCTCGCCATAATGGGACTTGCCCATCTGACCCCATCCGGGGATGAAAACGGACTTGAGGGAAGCCAGGAAATTGGATGTTCCGGAATTGAGACCCACGCGGTCCCATACAGGGGTCACGTTGCTCATGGCAGCAACTTGGCAGAGCACATAAACCCAATACTCTCCACTCTTCAGTTGAGTGGAATAAACCCCAACCCGATTGACAGGAATATGGTAATTCTGGGAGATGGTGCGGTAGTCGGTGCCGTTTTGCAGGGCAGTATAGACCTGTTGGACATCGAACGGTTCTCCAAGGCGGTTTGCAGTGCTCTGAAATACGCGGACCATGGCCTGAGCCATAGCGGATTCGATAGTAGCACCTTCACCTGACTCACGCACATAGATATATGTTTCATTCCCTGGTCTGGGCAATTCTTTCATCCATGATGGCTCCCGTTTGGCCTGACAGTCGAGCATCGAGACCAATAACAGCATCAGCAGGAAAAGGTATCTTGATTTCACGTGCAAATTATATTAATAAGGTTATTACAATAAGATGTTTACTGGACTAATCAATCAGTCTTGCTCCAGAAGAGCATCGTTGTTGAGATGATAATGGCGGCCACATGAACATACTAGACTATCGTCAAGACGGTTGCCACATTCACATACCCAACCAATACGACGGGCAGGGACACCTGCCATGAGGGCATAGTCGGGCACATTGTGAGTGACCACGGCACCGGCAGCAATCAAAGCGCTACGTCCCACCTGATGGCCACAAACCACAGTGCAATTGGCACCCAACGAGGCTCCCTCCTTGATTACTGTTTTGTCATAGACACCATGAACGGGGAAATGGGCGCGAGGTGTAGTGACGTTGGTGAATACACAACTGGGGCCACAAAAGACATTGTCCTCAATTTCGACTCCCTCATAAACAGATACATTATTCTGGATGCGCACACCATTGCCAATGTGGACATTATTCCCTACATTGACATTCTGACCAAAAGAGCAACAGGAGCCAATACGTGCTCCGCGCTGAATGTGACAGAAATGCCATATCTTAGTATCTTCGCCAATGATTACATCATCATCGACATAACTGCTTTCATGAATAAAAGGCTTGCTCATTGTGAATTATACTTTTAAATATTTTTCTTGTTTCTTAAACTAAGACTACTGACAATACTATTAAACCATGTGTTCCAGACATTTTTGAAGACTATCGGTCCAGTAGGGAACCTGTAGCCCAAACGTCTGCTTGAATTTGGTCTTGTCCAACACAGAATAGCTGGGCCGCACAACCGGACTGGGAAACTCGTCGCTATGGCAGGGCTGGATATCACACCCAGTATGGCCTGACAAACGGGCTATCTTCATTGCGAAATCGTACCAACTGCAAACACCCTCATTACTATAATGATACAATCCCTCATTACCACGAGACAAATCATTTTCCAAAATCGTAAAGATGGCATTGGCCAAGTCGCCGGCGTAAGTGGGGGTGCCAACCTGATCGAAAACCACATTGAGTTGAGGTTTGGATGAAGTGAGATTGAGCATGGTCTTGCAGAAATTCTTACCATATTCGCTGTAAAGCCAGGCTGTTCTGAAAATAATAAAACGACAACCCGATGCAATGACAGCCTGCTCTCCCAACAATTTGGTACGGCCATATGCACCAGTAGGGTTCACGGGCTCGTCCTCGCGGCACGGAGTGTTATTGCGGTTGCCGCCAAAAACATAGTCGGTGGAAATATGTATCAACAACCCATTGACTTCTGCCATGCATTCAGCCAAATAACCAACTGCAAGATGATTCAGTCTATCGGCATTCGGTTCATCACTCTCCGCCTTGTCGACATTGGTATAGGCAGCACAGTTGACAATAACTTCCACGCCATTATCGTGAACAAATGTGTGGATTGCCTCTTTGTTGCAAATATCCAATTCCTCAATATCGGTATAAATATACCTGTGTTGCGACTGGCTACTGCACAAACGGATGTGAGTTCCTAACTGACCATTGGCACCTGTTACAAGAATTGTCATGATATGAGAGATTTGGCGGTATTTCTAAAAACAGAAAGGAGACTGGAAATCACGCAACATGGGATGATGTCTATCCTTTTCGGAGAGAAGAACTTGGTCGGCAGGAAGATGCCAATCGATACCAAGATTGGGGTCGTTCCAGGCAATTGCGCCCTCACTCTGTGGCGAATAGAACTCATCGCACTTATACTGGAAAATAGCCTCTTCGCTCAAAACAGAGAAACCGTGTGCAAATCCTTTGCCGATGAAGAACTGCCGATGGTTGTCCTCTGTCAACTCAACGGCCACATGACGGCCATATGTGGGCGAACCCTTACGAATGTCGACAGCAACGTCGAGAACATGACCTTTGACCACCCGCACCAATTTGCTCTGAGCATACGGAGGGCATTGGAAATGCAGCCCGCGGAGAACGCCATAGTGAGACATGGATTCATTGTCCTGCACGAAATTCACTTGCAATCCGGTCTTCTCGGCGAACTCTCTAGCATTGAAACTCTCAAAGAAATAGCCACGGGCATCGCCAAACACACGCGGTTCGATGATGCACAACCCCTCAATAGCTGTCTTTACAACTTCCATCTCACTGTTCCTTTATCAGATTTAACAAGTACTGTCCGTACTGATTCTTGGCCATCGGCATAGCAATACGGCGAAGGTCGTCGGCAGTAATCCAACCCTTTTCATAAGCAATGCTCTCAAGGCATGCCACTTTAAGGCCTTGACGCTTCTCAATCACCTCAATGAATGTGGAAGCCTCAGCCAAAGAGTCGTGAGTACCCGTGTCAAGCCATGCAAAGCCTCGCCCTAACAGCTGGACCTTCAGCTCTCCGTCCTCAAGGAACTGCTGATTGACCGAAGTGATTTCCAACTCACCTCGGGCGGAAGGCTTAATGCCCTTAGCCACAGAAACCACCTTATTGGGATAGAAATAGAGACCCACAACTGCATAGTTTGACTTAGGCTCTTTCGGCTTTTCCTCAATAGAAAGGACATTACCCTCTGCATCAAATTCTGCCACACCATATCTCTCGGGGTCTGCCACCCAGTAGCCGAATACAGTGGCCTTATTATCCTGTTCGGCTGCGACAACTGCATCACGCAACATCTTTCCAAACCCATTGCCTTGGAATATATTGTCGCCCAAGACCAAACATACGGAGTCATTGCCGATAAACTCTTCTCCAATCAAGAAAGCCTGGGCCAATCCGTCGGGAGAAGGCTGCTCAGCATAAGTAAACCGCACGCCGAAATCCGAGCCATCACCCAACAAGCGTTGGAAACCCGGCAAGTCACTTGGGGTAGAAATAATCAGTATATCCCTAATTCCAGCCAGCATCAAAGCCGAAATGGGATAATACACCATCGGCTTGTCGTATATTGGCAACAATTGTTTACTAACTCCCTTTGTAATAGGATACAGGCGGGTACCAGACCCGCCTGCAAGTACGATTCCTTTCATACTATTGTATTCCTTTTAATATGAAACATCTTTTCTGTTACGATTAGCTTTCCTTCTTTTTACTATCAGCATCGCTTGACTCACCGTAACCGTAACCATAGCCATAACCATAGCCATAGCCGTAACCATAACCGTAACCATAACCATAGCCATAACCGTAGCCATAGCCGTAGCCGTAGCCACCATAACGGCGCTTGATAACGGGAACGTCGGTCATAATAATGGCCATGTTCTTGAACTTACCCTTTTCATTCAATTCCTGTATGAAGGGGAACGAACTCTTGTTCAGATAGCCAACACGCATAATATATGTGGTCAAGTCAGCGCAATGGTTAATAATCGAAGAGTCTGCAACAATCTGGGCAGGAGTGGAGTCGAGGATGATATAATCATATCTCTCACGGAGATAAGCAACCAGCTTATCCATTTTATCATCCAACAAGAGCTGCGTTGCATTTGGCGGAGTCTTCTCACAAACAATATAGTCCAGACAAGGCGAAGTCTCACTATGCATGATAATATTCGAGAATTCCTGTTCCTTGCCAAGCATATAGTGGATTAAGCCCATGCGGTTATGACGGTCAATTGTCTTAGACAAGCTGCGTTTACGCAAGTCGCAGTCAACCAAGATGGTCTTTTTACCCAAATAAGCCAACGACAATGCAAGGTTAAGTGCCACATAAGACTTACCCTCGCCAGGAATGGTCGAGACAGTCTGAATCACCTTCTGGCCTTCCTTCAAGAAGAACGGGATATTCGAATGTAATATTCGGAATGCCTCCGTGACCACATCGGTACCATTGGCTGTAACAATGATTTCGTCGTTGGCACGGCCTTCCGGCTTCTGCGGTATCTCGCCAAGGATAGGAATCGTCAAAGCCTTCTCGATATCAACTTTGGAACGGAGTTTCACATTAAAGAAGTTGATTCCAAACATGATGAGAGCCGGCAGGGCGATACCAATGATAAGTCCGACCAGTATATGCATCGACAAGTGGGGACCCAGGTTGGAACGTTTAGCGGGTTCCACAATTTTGGCATTCTCCACCGTAACAGCAAGGTTCATGGCGTTCTCCTCGCGCTTGCTCAACAGATAGAGGTAAAGTTCCTCTTTAATCTTCTGCTGACGGGTAACCTCGGTTACTGCCTTAGTCTGCGTAGGCATAGCCGAAATCTGCCCCTGAGCACGTGCCTCTTGCTGTCTGGCGTTACGCAACTTCACCTGGAGAGAATTAATGAGGTTATCAACTGAAGTGATAATTGCAGCACGGTTGGCGTCCATCCGCTGAACCTTCTCACGTACTTGCGGGTTCTGTGGACCGGCAGTATTCAGAAGCTTGCGATACTCCAACACCTGTTGGTTGTACTGACTTATCATACTTTGAACGCCTGCATTGGAAATGCCCACATTTGCCGGAAGCAGTTCCTCCCTATTGGCAGGATCGCTCAAATATGAACGGATATCCTTAGTAATCGACAATTCGGCCTCAAGACTTACAACCTCGTCTGTATACCTTGTTCCAGTTTGGAGCAGCGTACCCGAAGCACTGGTCAAGTCCGGCAGACGGGAACTCTTTTTCAATTGCTCAACCTGAGAGTCCACATCCTCAAGTTCGCCCGAAATAAGGGCAATACGGTCTGACACGAATTGTTCAGTCTTTTCAGCAATCTGGTTCTTGTCATTAATGCCGTCTTCGTTATATGCTTCAACAATGGCATTGGCCACATCTCTGGCCCTTGCCTCGTTCTTGTCGGTATACACGATGGCCAAAACAGAAGAAACCTTGTCAACGCGCGAAACGGACAAACTACCAACCACCTGATAGGCTTTGGTCATCACAGGGCATTCCGACATATCATATTTCACATTGAAATTATTCTTTGTGAAATAAGGAGTCTTGTCGATAGTGAACGATATCATTTTGGACAACGCCACAGGCTCGGTGAAATATGCCACACCTTTCTTGCCGGCCGACCGTACATTATACTCGTATCGGCTCATATCCAATGGAGTCACCTCTACCGTAAGGTTCACCTCCGAATTTTCAGCATACTGTGTGTATACCTTCATCTCCAGAGGACTGTCCTTATAGTAAGAAATCTTGGTGAACAGGCCATTGCGGCTACAAGTCTTATTCAGTCCATACTTGGTCACCACATTTTTTGCCAACGACGAAGAGCGCATCATGTGTATCTCATTCTCCAAAGAATGACTACCCATGTCATCGCCCATACTGTTCAATATGGCATCCATATTGCGGTACTGATAGAAATTCCTCGAGGACTGGTCCCTAACCATGATCGTTGTTCTGTACTCATAGGTCTTGGGCTTGGTCTTGTAAACCACACCTGCAATAACCAGACACACAAACAACGAAAGCGCAAACCAATACCAGTTATTGATTACCAAAAATACTATATCACGCAACGAGATGGTACTTTCAGTATCCTGGTTCATGGATTGGGGGGAGTGCTGATTGATCATTTGCTGTTGAACTTCCATAGTTGTTTTGATTATTTCTTTATGATTAACTCCATTAACAAACTTATTATCTGTTGAGATAGTATGTCGACAAGATATAATAGTAGAAGACCGACGACAACACCGACACAATCGACACAGCACTCGAGATGTAAGTCAAAATCATCGGGTCGCGTTCTGCATTACGTTTCTTGCGCATGTTTGGCTCAACATAAATCACATCGTTCTGATGTAAATAATAGTACGGTGAATCAAAGACCGACTGGGAAGTCAAATCCAGCTCTCCGATGGTACGGAGGCCGTTCTCCTCACGTATGATAGTCACATTCTGACGCTGACCATAAATGGTCAAATCACCGACCATACTCAGGGCTTCGAAAATGGTGAGACGTTCGCCCGACACCACAAGCTGTCCGGGACGCATAACATCACCGAGTACACACACCCTGAAATTCATCAACTTGACAGTGACAACGGGGTCTGTAATATGCCCTTCCGATACCAGCCTCTTCTCTATCAAGGAAGCCAATTCGTTGTGGGTCAAACCCAACACATGTATCTTGCCCAACACAGGGAAAATAATATCACCATCATGGTTAACCAAATAACCGGACACAACCGAGTGGCCCGGATTCATCACTGCTCCCGAAGGGGAAACAACAATCTTATTGGTTTCCTGGTTGAACTGGATAGTTGCCTCTGGCGTTTCACTCTCCACATAAATGCTGAGCAGGTCGTTAGCCTGGATACCGGCCGAAAACTGACCCTTCAAGGCAAATGCGGAATCCCTCTGCGCATCATGAATGTATGCAATCTCTTGCACATTTCTGCATGAAGCAAAGAGCATTGTGAAACCAACCGCAAACAAAAATAACTTGTTTATCTTCATAATTAATTAATATTTATTTCATTGTAACTCTGTCCATTGAAAGCACAAAAAAGTTGGATTGGTGCTTTAATGGATTTTGCAAAGATACAATTTTTTTTTATCATAAATATAATTCTTACATTAAAAACAACCGTGTACCAAACATTTTTATACGTATCAGTGATAGAAACAAAAGGAGAATAGTCTATAACTAAATGAGGATATTTCATTTAGAACAGAAACAGAGCATCAACAGCCAATGATTCATGCGGCACCTTTTGTGCTGACACCACACCTTATCTCCAAACCTGAAACACGATACTTATTCCAAATCCAAGGAACAGAAAAACAACCAACTCCAATCTGGAATCAATCTGTCTATTGCATCCCTCAATACTTTTGTATACCAAACTGGTCGATAAAATACGAGACATATTCTTTCCCCAGACAACGGCAAACGATCCACAACCGCACCTCACCCTTTCAAATAGGGTACAGCGTTCCAGGCGGTACATATCGGAAAATTGATACCCAAAGCAATGATAATCAGAAATGCCTCCTGTGCCAGCCCCACCAACAGTACACACACACCGCCACCTTCGTGACACTTTTTTTTAAAACTCCGCTGTCCAACCAGCATTCCATCCATTTGCATTCCATTTTCTGTTTAAGCCAAATCCAACTTTGCTTGTTGTTCACCAATTCTTCACCACATAATAAGTTTCTCTTCACCATAGCGGTGAATAGCTGGATTCTAGGTAGTTGGTATATGGTAAAATAGAAGTGGAGCCGGAAGAAATGCTGAAACTAAATAAATTGACCGTAAACAGAGGATGTAAAAAAGGGAGGCGGTAAAACGACCGATTAGGGGTAAACTAATCATCTTTAAGAGACTTATACAACTTGCCAGAGACGAGGGAGATTAAAACTAGCAGTATATGTGCACAATGGGAAATTCTGGGATTATTGTTGCATCATGAAAAGTCATTGCTGGTGCTGGCTAATTGCTAGAAAGACTTTCACTCATGTTAGTTAACTTGATTACAATTTGTTAAAGTACATTGCTGTTGAAATTGAATCATAAATGAATCGACTTGGGGTAAAGAGGATGATGGTAGAGGGCGTAAAGGCAGTGGCAATCTCTCATGGGTAAGATGTCTTTTTCACAAGACGGGATTACATATTTTGTGTCATAATTATGAAAAAAAGTGTATTTTTGCAAACTGAACAAACAAGGAAACACATGCAAGCATTTGTACTCGCCGCAGGACTGGGGACACGACTAAAACCCTTGACAAACAATAAACCCAAAGCACTGGTTGAAGTGAATGGGCAGCCGCTATTGAAGATAACAATAGACAAACTTATCAAACAAAAGGTCACTCGCATAGTCGTGAACGTTCACCATTTTGCCGACGACATCTGCCAATATCTAGATTCACAAAAATGGGATGCCGAAATCCTCATATCGGACGAATGCCAACAACTTCTAGACACTGGTGGAGGGCTGAAACACGCCGCACCGCTTTTTAGGAAAAATGAGCCAATACTGATACATAATGTCGATATCCTTTCTCACATCGACTTCGGCGAAGCATTGGCGTATCATTCTTATTCCAAGAATATTGCAACACTTTTTGTATCGACTAGGAAGACCACACGTTACCTGTTGTTCGACAATTCCAAACAACTAATTGGATGGGAGGATATTAGGAGCGGAGAGAAAAAATGGTCAAATCACCCGGCATCAGATTATACACCACTTGCTTTCAGTGGGATAGCAATAATACAACCAGAGTTGACCGACCTTCTGCCCGAAGAAGACCATCCCTACCCTATTATACCCGCTTATCTTCAGATAGCCAAAACCCATAGAATCAAATATTTTATTCACAATAGTAAAGACTGGTTGGATGTGGGGAAACCCGAAACCTTAGCACAAGCACAACAATGGATACTTTCTTAAGTGAAATCGCGCACAAACTGTACACCGAACATCCTAGGAATTTGGATAAAGTGACCGTCATTTTCAACAACAGACGCTCCGGACTGTTCCTGCGTCAGCAACTACTGAAAATGACGAGCACACCATTCTTTCTTCCCCGAATAATAAGTATGGACCAACTGGTGTCCGAACTTGGGAATGTAGAGATTATCCCAAACGAATGGCTGCTGTTCGAATTGTTCGATATACACAAGCACCTGAACAACGAGGGCGGGAAATATGAAACATTCGAGGACTTCATTTCCTTTGGCGAGATGATGATGGCCGATTTCTCCGAATTGGACTTATATTGCGTTGATGCACAAGAGATTTTTGCCAATTTGCACGATCTTAAATCCATTGGGGAATGGGATATAGAGACAGGTAAACTAACCCCATTCCAAGAAAGGTATCTTAGATTTTACAAGTCTCTCTACCAATACTATACACAACTCCATCAACGGTTACAGAAACGCAACAGGGCATATTCGGGAATGGCCTACCGAATTGTTGCCGAGCATATTGAAGAACTCTCGGTTAAAGAGGGCAGCGAGCATCTGTATTTTGTAGGATTCAACGCTTTGTCGACCAGTGAGGACAGAATCATCAGTCACTTTGTCAAAGGAGGCAAAGGCTCGATATTGACCGATGGAGATGCCTATTATGTGAATGACATCCAACAAGAAGCAGGTTTCTTTTTGAGAAAACACAGGGTGGACTATCCATCCATGAAAGAGTTCCCGGACCACTTTGCCATAGGGAAGAAAGAGATTACCATTATAAGTTGCCCGGAGAATGTGCTGCAATGCAAACACGCCGGCGAAATACTATCCGAGCATCTGAATGGAGACAATGCCAATACTCTTGGTTCCACGGCAATAGTATTAGGGGACGAATCGCTATTGCTGCCCACACTCAACTCACTGCCCCCACAAATAAAGGCTGCTAACATTACTATGGGATTCCCTTTCCCGCAGACTTCGGCCCACTCGTTGATGTTAAAAATCATTTCACTTCAACAAAGGAGAAGGGACAAGACATTTTACTATCAAGATATTATTGACATTCTAACCGACATCTTCGTTTTGCCGTTGACCGGAATAACCAACATCTCACAAATAGAAGAGTTGTTCTACCGTGACAAGATTATTTATGCCGGCATAGAAACATTGGACAACCTGATTTCACAGATGGGGGGGCAACTGGGGCCAATAAAATACCTCTTTACCGCAGACAAGACCAATCCGGACGAACTGCTCGGCATTGCCAAACAATTGATTCAAACAATATACCTCGCCCAATCATTAGAAAGCGATATCCGGGAGAAAGAATCTCTTGCCTGCCTTCTGCAAATGGTCAACTATTTGCAGGATTTACAAGAAGAGTACCATTGCCTGGACAGCCTCACAGTGCTGCAAAAGATATACATACGATTATCGAAACGAAACTCCATTGCTTTCTATGGCGAACCACTTGAGGGATTGCAGATATTGGGTGTGTTGGAAACACGAAACCTTGATTTCAATCACGTTATCATGCTATCGGCCAACGAGGGGACAATACCCTCTGGTAAGAAACACAATTCGCTGATTCCATATAATTTGAGAGTTCATTTCGGACTACCAACATTTCATGAGAAGGATGCCGTCTACGCCTACAACTTTTACAGATTGATTCAACGTGCCGAAAGCATCGAGATACTCTACAACACCGAGTCAGAAGGCATCGGCAAGGGCGAACCCAGCAGATTTGTGCTCCAGCTGCAGAATGAACTGGCAAAGAAGTATCCCAACATCTCAATTCATGAAAAGGTGCTATCGTCCACGAACGACAAATCATATACACCCATGCAGGATGTCGGGGTGAAGAACGACGTTGTGATGGATAGATTACAGCATATTGCCGAAAAAGGATTCTCGCCATCAGCCTTGAACAAATATCGCGATTGTCCTTTGCGATACTATTATGAAAACGTGTTGAGAATTGAGGAGAACAATCAAGTAAGCGAAGATTTGGAGCAAAACGAGTTAGGGACCTGCATACATTCTGTGCTCGAGAACATCTATTCGAAGGAACCCGACCACATCGTACGGAAGGAGACCCTGCAAGAGGCATTAGCGAACTTGGATTCACTAATCGAGCAATCGCTCAATGAGCAATTCCAGTACGGCAGGAACCGGCTGGGCAGGAACATGTTCATGGAGTCGGTTGCGAAAATACAGATATCCAAATTCCTAAAAATGGAGATTTCCCAACTTGAACAAGGTAGCCATATTGAAATCGTGGGATTAGAAAAAGAGTTGTCGTACAAACTAGAGTGCGAACTCAGAGGGAAGAAATACGAAGCAACCATAGCAGGAACGGCGGACAGGATAGATTGCTGCGACGGCTTTTTCAGAATTATCGATTACAAAAGCGGTAAGTGCGACA
Source organism: uncultured Bacteroidales bacterium (assembly GCA_900319865.1). GTDB lineage: Bacteria > Bacteroidota > Bacteroidia > Bacteroidales > P3 > Colimorpha. Next base: position 19,238 of record ONQD01000032.1, read on the forward strand.
GCAAAGAGCTGGTTGTTCGCGAAGCCGAGCCGGATGTGTTCAAAGTATCCGATAAATGGTTCCAAGTAATGTTGTATGAGTGGCTATTTCATAAAAGCACGAATGGCGACAAGCCCCATGTATCTGGCATATACCCACTTCAGCACAGCAACACTCAACTCATGACGGCTAGTTGGGAAAACGAAACGGTAATCACCTCCAAACATCTATCTATATTCGAGACAATGTTGAAAGGGTTGATTAATGAAATCATGGACCCGGAGATAGATTTCGAAGCTAATAAGGGATGTAAATCATGCAATTATTGTTCCTTCAAGGAATGCTGCGAACTTCAATGACAATTTGTTGATGCCGTGTGGGAATTGACAGATAGCCATTCGAAAGAAAACACTTCTGGATGGAAACAATGAAAAACATCCATTGGATGAAAAAAAGATTCTACAATCAAAAAAAATTCGTATCTTTGCAGATTGATAAAGAAGTCCTTTTTTAGGCAGGGGGAATGCCTATGAAAGTGACTTATATATTGTTACGCAATAATAAATATATTAAATAAAAAGATGAGAAAAGCACTATTAACGCTTCTGGTAGCCAGCTTGGTTCTTTTGACTGGTTGCAGTGGATTGTCCAAAATGAAATCCAACAGCAAAAAAATCCGCTATCAGGCCAATCCAGATCCTGTTGAGGTTCGGGATGACAAAGTTGTTGTTAACTTCACCGCATCTGTCCCACCGAAATATTTCAGTAAAGGCGTGGCATTATTCATTCAGCCTGTATTCACTTGGGAGGGCGGATCAACACCTCTTGACCCCATCACGGTGAAAGGCGAGTCGGTTTCCGGACCAGGAACCACCATTAACTATACCACGGGCGGTCGTTTCACCTACAACGACGTGCTGGACTATAAACCAGGGATGGAGACAGGTAAGGTGACATTGGCACCTGTGGGATACAAAACTTCCACAGTTGACGACGAGGCACTCTTTGCCGACCAAATCGTGTCACAACATAAAGGTAAAGTGTTCCCAACAGTCGTCATCTCCGACGGTGTGAACATCACTTCGGAATGGATTGACATACGTGGTAACATTTCCATCGCTCCTCTCAACTACAACAAAAAACAGGGTGTTGTTGAGACTGCCGATATTTATTTCCCCAACGGTAATTCCGTACTTGACTGGAGCCATGACATGAACGTCCGCTTCAACTCCCAGTTCACCGTAAACGATTTGAAACGAGTCATGCTTGAGAATGGCCTTCCCAAACAAATCACTATAACTGGCTGGGCTTCGCCCGAAGGCGAGGAGACTGCCAATACCGGAGTTTCGAAGAACCGTGCCGACATTGCTACTGCAGAACTGCGCAGAGTATTGGACGATGTGCTCAACGCTATGGCAAGACGCGCCAAAGTCAAGCCTCAAGACATCGAATACTATAAACACAGCCAGCTCAAAAAGATGGTTATCACCACCCGTGCTGCCGGTGAGGACTGGGTTCATTTCGTTGTAATGGTTGAAGAGAGCGATATCCAGGATAAACATGCCATTGTCAACGTGGTCGAGACCCAGCAGAACCTTGTAAAACGCGAGCAGATGATTCGCAACTACGCTGAAACATATCCCCAACTGGAACGCGACATTTTCCCCAATCTGCGTCGTGCACAGATTGCATTATACTACTCTGAAGCTCGTCACACCGATGTTGAATTGGCAAAGCAGGCGACTCTCAATCCCTCCAAACTCTCTTTCGACGAGCTCATGTATGCCGCTTACATCAACTACAACTACGATACCAAGATGAAATATTACAAATGGGCTACCGAAAACCATAGCGCCGAATGGGGTGCTTGGAACAACGCTGGTGCTATTGCTTTCTATCTTGGAGATTTTGACGAGGCAGAACGTTACCTCAAAGTTGCCCGTAACCTCAACCCCCACAACCCTGATGTATTGAACAACACCGGCTTGCTATGCTTGGCTCAGAAAGATTACACCCTGGCCAAATATTACTTCGAGGAAGCCAAACGCCAAGGCAGCTCCGATGCCGATGAGAATATGATTATTCTTAATTTGAAACGCGGCAACTATGAAGAAGCCCAAAAGCTGATGAAGGGCACCAGCTGCAGCTATAATCTGGCCTTCTCCCAGCTCATGAACGACCAGACCGAGAACTGCATCCGCACACTGAACTGCTGTCTCGACCAGTCGGCTGAGGTCTATTACCTCCGTGCCATTGCCTATGCTCGCCTCGGCGACCGCGAAAACTGCCTCAAGAATTTGCAAGGTTCCGTTGATCAAGAATACGAATACAAACGTAAAGCTGCTGTTGACACTGAGTTTAAAGCCTACTGGAACGACCCCGACTTCAAACTTGTCATCAAACTTTACTAAAGAAAATAGTTTCTGAACTTTTATTCAGATGTAGGAATGATAATAATTGTTCCTACATCTTTTTTTAAGATAATCCATATATGAAAATAATGACTGAGATAAAGAAACAAATTCCCAATCTGATAACCTTGGGGAATCTAATGTGTGGAGTATTTGCAACAGGATGCGCTGCCGATGGGGACATAGTCTCAGCATCACTATTAATCTGCCTTGGCATTCTGTTCGACTTCTTTGACGGTCTTGCCGCAAGGCTACTGGGGGTATCCTCCCCGCTGGGAAAAGAGCTGGACTCGTTGGCCGATGTTGTTACATCGGGAGTGGCACCAGCCTTCATACTACTCTCTTTTCTTAATGACCAATACCCCTACACCGATTATATTAACTTGCTAGCTTTCCTCATCCCCGCTTTTGCTGCATACAGACTGGCAAAATTCAATTTGGACACACGCCAGAGCCATAGCTTTCTGGGGTTACCTGTTCCCTCAAACGCCCTGCTATGGGTGGGTATAGCTCTTAGCAAGAACACTTTCATCAACCTTGCAGCCAATGGAACCCCCTTCTTCAACTCTAATCTATTCCCAATAGTTATCATTATTGTATCCCTCGTGACCGATATCTTGATGATTAGTGAACTACCCATGTTCTCGCTCAAATTCAACTTCAAGAACCTTCGATGGAAAGATAACAGCACACAATATATATTCCTTCTAGGATGTTTGGCAATAATTGTCATAACATTAGAATGGTACGCCATATCCCTCATTATCCTTTGGTATATTATACTATCCATTCTCACCCAACACAAACAAAAAACCGATGCACAATAGTCCCAAAGACATAGCTATTGCGGATTACGACTATCCCTTGCCCGACGAACGTATTGCCAAGTTCCCACTGGACCGAAGAGATCAATCCAAGTTGCTGATATACCGTAACGGTACAATAGCCGAGAGCCGTTTTAACCATATTGCCGAACAGATTCCGTCCGACAGCCTATTGGTTTTCAACAATACGAAAGTCATTCATGCCCGTCTTTTCTTCCAAAAACAGACGGGTTCTACCATCGAGGTATTCTGCCTTGAACCGTACAGAATGCCTCTTGCACAATCGTTTGAGCAACGTCAACAATGCACCTGGACATGCTTTATCGGAAACAATAAAAAATGGAAAGAGGGTCCACTGGTAAGGCAGCTTCATATTGATGGAAAAGAAATAACCCTCTCTGCAACCCGATTAAAAGCCATTGGAAATGCCTGGATTGTGGATTTCAACTGGACAGGGAACCTTAGTTTCGCCGAAATCATAGAATATGGAGGTGTAATACCTCTGCCCCCGTATCTGAATCGGGATGCAGTTTCTAGCGACAACGAACGTTATCAAACTGTATATGCCAAACATCAAGGGTCGGTGGCAGCCCCCACGGCCGGACTTCACTTTACACCTGAGGTATTTGAAAGTCTCAAACAAAAAGGTATTTCCACAGATTTTATTACCCTCCATGTGGGAGCGGGCACTTTCAAACCAGTCAATACCGACACTATTGGCGAGCACGAAATGCACGTTGAGCAACTGGCCATCTCAGCCCAGAACATTACCAACATCATCAACCATCTAGGACACCCTATCATACCGGTCGGCACCACAACCGTCCGAACCTTGGAGTCCATCTACTGGTTTGGCGTAAAATTGTCAAAAGAGCCTCATCTCGACAGCATGCACATACTTCAATGGGACCCCTACGAATTAGAGGAAGAGAACGTCTCTATAGATACAGCTTATCGGAATGTATTGGAATGGATGGAACGCCATGATACCGATATGTTGTATGGCGACACCCAACTCATGATAGCCCCCGGATACAGATACCATGTTATCAGTGGATTAATAACAAATTTCCACCAACCCAAAAGTACTCTTCTACTGTTGGTATCCGCGTTGATTGGCGATGCCTGGCGGCAATGCTACCGATATGCCCTCGACCATGAATTCCGTTTCCTCAGTTATGGGGACAGCTGTCTCTTCTTCCCGTAATCCCCATGCACAGGTTTCGTTTCCGCCCGGTACAAGAGCTTCTAAAACTCATATTTCCATCCCTTTGTTGCCATTGTGGAGAGCCACTTGTGGGCGACGAGAAATACCTTTGCACCCAATGTCTTGTACACATTCCTTGGGCCAAACATGCATCTTATCCCAATAACGATGCCGAACTAAGACTATCCGGGCGTATTCCATTCCAAGCTGCAGCCGCACTGCTTCTATTCCGCAAGGGGAATGTCGCACAAACCATTATTCACCAAATCAAATACTATGGCAATACGGGAATGGCAAATCAATATGGCACCATGCTGGGCATGGAGCTGAAACAGTCCAACCGTTTTAATGATATAGACTACATAGTACCAGTACCTTTGCACAGACGACGCAAACGCCAGCGAGGCTACAACCAAAGTGAACTGATTTGTGAAGCAGTATCCAAAGTATTCAATCGGCCTGTTGTGGCCAACAACCTTTATAGAAAACAATTCACCACTAGCCAAACTCACAAAAACCGGCAAGACCGAATGGACAATATGACTAACGTATTCGATGTTCGACACCCGGAACAATTTGAAAACAAGCATATCCTACTCATCGACGACATCATTACCACCGGGGCCACAACCGAGAATTGTTACCAAGCACTTTCGTCCATTCCCGACCTTCGCATCAGTATTGCAGCACTTGCTGTAACAACCTCGTAGAAATCACTACTTATAGTGATTTCACACATAAAATAATATACCTATCTTTGCAAAACGAATATTACTAGAACTACCTATGTTACTATCTGAATTACAAACTGGTGAGAAAGGTGTCGTTGTTCGTGTATCGGGCCATGGGGCTTTTCGCAAACGCATTATCGAGATGGGATTCATCAAAGGAGTCACCGTTGAATCCATCTTAAATGCCCCTCTCAACGACCCCATTAAATATCGAATCATGAATTTCGAGGTGTCACTTCGTCGCAGTGACGCCACAAAAGTGGAAGTCATAAGCCTTGATGAATTCCAAACCAACCAATACTTCACTGAGACTGAATCAACCGAAGACAGTCAACCCTCACCATCCAACACATCGTTCAGCGAAAACAAGTCACCACGAGGCACAATAAAGCCAAATCCCTTCAAAACAATCAATGTTGCCCTTGTCGGCAATCCCAACTGTGGAAAAACCAGTATATTCAACATCGCTGCCCATGCACATGAACGAGTCGGCAACTACAGTGGCGTTACCGTCGACGAGAAAATCGGCACATTCCACCATGGTGGATACACATTCAACCTTGTCGACCTCCCCGGAACTTATAGCCTCAGCGCCTATTCTCCGGAGGAACTATACGTACGCAAGCACATCATCGAGAAAAACCCAGACATCATTCTCAATGTCGTAGATGGAAGCAACCTCCAACGCAACCTCTACCTCACCACCCAACTCATCGATATGGATATCACCATGGTGATGGCTCTCAACATGTACGACGAGCTGCTCCGCAGTGGCGATAAACTCGATATCGACCAACTCTCCACATTGCTCGGTATGCCCATTGTGCCTACCACTGGACGAAATGGTGATGGTATCGACAAGCTATTCGACAAGATAATCGAAGTATTCGAAGGACGTGATACCAAATCCCGACATATACATGTAAACCATGGGAAAATCCTCGAGCAACACATCAGCACACTCCGCACCGAGCTCTACAATCATGGCTTCAGCGACAACCTCTCAACTCGCTTTCTTAGCATCAAACTTCTTGAAAACGACAAACAGCTTGAAACCTATGCCAATGAACACGACCCAGACGGAAGTGTGATTCGTATGAGAGATCAAATCGCTGAAGAGTATATACGAAACAGCGGACACGTCTTTGTCAATCAGATGAATGACAAAGGCCACAAAGTATCTCTCGATTCCCATCCACAAGACATCGAAAGTGCTATCACCGATGCCAAATACGCATTCGTCCGCGGTGCCTTGGCCGAGTGTTATGTCAAGAACGAGAAAACAACACTTCACCAACTCACCGACAAAATCGACTCCATTGTCACCCACCGGTGGCTTGGCTACCCTGTTTTCCTCATCTTCATGTTCATCACCTTCTTCTGCACCTTCGCCATTGGGCAATATCCTATGGATTGGATTGACGCCCTTTTCACATGGTTTGGTGAAATTGTGGGCGATGCCATGTCGCCAGGCCCCCTCCGCAGTCTTCTTGTCGATGGTATCATCACCGGCATCGGGAGCGTTATCGTGTTCCTGCCCAACATTCTAATCCTTTATCTTTTCATTTCATTCATGGAAGACAGCGGCTACATGGCCCGAGCTGCTTTCATCATGGACAAGCTGATGCATCGTATGGGTCTACATGGTAAAAGTTTCATCCCCATGATAATGGGATTCGGATGCAATGTTCCCGCCATTATGGCTACCCGCACCATCGAAGACCGGAAAAGCCGACTCCTCACCATGTTGGTCATCCCCATGATGAGTTGTTCCGCCCGCATCCCCACCTATGTCATACTTATCTCGGCATTCTTCAACCGCCATGCTGCCCTCATACTGACAGGACTCTACATGCTGGGCATGATTATGGCCGTTTTGATGGCCAAATTGTTCAGCCGTTTCGTAGTCAAGGGCGAGAGCCTTCCGTTTGTCATGGAACTCCCACCCTATCGCATGCCTACAGCCAAATCAGTTTTGCGCCACACATGGGAGAAAGGCAAGGAATATCTGAAAAAGATGGGCACTATCATTCTGTTCGCCAGCATTCTGGTATGGAGTCTAGGCTATTTCCCACACCACGACCGCTACGCTACCGCCCACCAACAGATGGAAAACTCCTATCTTGGTATGATAGGCAAGACCATTGAACCCGTCATGACTCCCTGTGGATTCGATTGGAAACAAAGCGTCTCTCTCCTGGCCGGTGTTGCCGCCAAAGAGGTCGTGGCCAGCACAATGGGTGTACTCTATGCCTCGGCCGAGGAAGAGTCACAACTCAACGAGGTAGGCCTCGATAGTGACGAGGGAGAACTCCGCATAGCTCGCCTTGTCCACGAAAACATGACCCCTCTATCAGCTGCCAGCATGCTCATTTTCATACTCCTCTACATGCCTTGCCTATCCACCATCATCGCTATCAAAAATGAAAGTGGCAAATGGAAATGGGCATTGTTCACTATGCTCTATACTATTGGCCTCGCCTGGATAGCGGCCACCGCATTCTTCCAAATTGCCTCATTGCTACTATAATTATGTTACAGAACGTCCTGGTCATCATCATCATCGCAGCCGCAATCTTCTTTACTGTCTACAAATTGATTCAAACAGTCAAGGGCAATAAGGGATGCAACTGTTCTCACTGCCCCTACTCCGGCAAAGAGTCATCCCAATGCCATTGTTCTAATTGCTCCATAAAACTACCTGACATCAATCCTGACAACTAATTATCCATAACAAAGAGGGCGTCACAAAAGTCACCTTATTTGCCGATATGAGAAGACGACTGTTTCAAAGAAAAGAACAGATGAGGTTGGCAATCCCCCTCGCGAGGTTACAATGCGAGGAGATGGGGCATAGAAGAAGCAACAGTGATAACAAGGTCATAAAAAATGAGCCACGGCAAGCAGAGTGTGCTTGCCGTGGCTGTGGTAGTCTTACGGAATGCGGACTGTCGTAGGGTTGGGGTTTAGCTTTTGGCCTGCATCCGCTTGCGGTATTCGGCAGGGGTGAAGCCTGTACCTGTGCGGAAGAATTTGTTGAAGTTGCTCTGATCCATGCCGCCGAGCTCGAGGGCTATGGAGAATATAGACTGGTCGGAATATTGCAGCAGACGACAGGCCTCTGTGAGGACACGTTCTTTGACAATAGCAGCCGGAGTGCTGTTCACAGTTGTGCGGACAGCACTGGCGAGTGCTTTTTCGGAAACAGCAAGACTCTCGGCATACTGCCACACAGACCAACCATCCTTGAAGTGTTCTTCCAACAGGTGACGGAAGCGGATGTACAGTGCATGGCTGGGGTTTGTAATGTCCATCGTCAAACCTACAAAGTTGGGAATCGAGCGCTGCACTATGATAAGGATGAGTTGGAACAAGTATTGCAAAGCCCTGCGGTGACCAAAGGCACTCGGAGGCTGGACACTCTCGGTACGAATATCTTCAATAAGGTCACGTATGATTGGAGCTGCCACACTGCTCAGTTGGTAGAAAGGCTGGGCATAGGCGGCATCAAGGATGTTGTATTTCAGTAGAAGATTTTCCTTGTGCGTGTCGTCCATAAGGAAACTTTCATTAAAACAGATGGATGTGCCGCAAGTTCCCTCGTTATGGGCGATATACATCACCTGTCCGGGCTGTACAATGAAGACGGTGTTAGGCCCGTAATGGTAGTTCTTTCCGTCAACTACGGTGATACCGTTGCCCGACGACACCCAAGCAACTTGGTAGAAATCGTTACGCTGAGGCTGTGCCGTCACTTCGCGATTGTTACCCAGTACATCCTCCAAATTGTACAATGTAAACCCCATCTCTTGGTCTTGAGGAAACAAACTATTTGTTTTTATCTCATTGTTATCCAGTTGCTTCTTCATTTATCAGAACTTTGAATACATAGTGCAAATATACAAAAAAGCAATGATATAGAAATCTTTTTTATACTTCAGATTTCTGGTATATTTCCTCCTTTCGATGGTGAAATTCGAAAAGTACCATGAAAGGGAAGAATTAAATAACTCCACACCCCAGCAATGGATGTACTTTTGCATCAGAAAACAGGGATAAAAAAGTTTTCAACAAGTGACTGAAAAACCAAGTGATTAAGGGTAAAAATATCAATAAAGAAAGGATAAAAACAGAAGAAATGTGCGGCCTGACAGAAAGGACAGGATAGCGACCAAACTGTTTTATTGCAGTATCGTGGCGGTGATAATCGCTATAGACATATTGGCAATAATACTGACGAAGTAAAAGTTAATCAACATAATGTTCAACCTCAAAAAACGACCATGAAAGAAGACACCAGTTAAAAACAAAACATCAAACAGAAACACAAGGCAATGTACAAAAAAACAAACTTAAAAAACAATAATTTATCAAAGTAATAACATTTAAATTTTCAACAATGAAAAAACAAACTAAATTTTTCGTAGTGGCTATCGCAGCCTTAATCACAATTGGAAGCATCGTTTTTGTTTCCTGCAACAAGGAAAAAAACAATGATGCAAATGGGAATCTATCAAGAGGTCCGGAGAAAATCACACTTGAATCACCAAGAAATGCAAACAACCCGTATGACACAATTGGTGCTTTGCATAACATCCTGATGGATTATTGTAGGGAGAAAGTGAGGGAGTATTACATGGATTATGGGGAATGGGACGTTCCCGCTGCCGACGATATTGCAACAATAGTATTGGCAAACCATGGGATTACAGCACCTTATTTAAATTATGACTATATTACTTCATTATTTGCCGATAGTGCCTCATGCTATGTCGATTATGCATCGACATGCGGTGCCTCGACTATTGAAAAGGAGACAGTATACAACATCGTATCTTTAGTCAGGAATCTGGTGTTGACAAATGCACCATACTCTGAGATAAAGGAGCTTATAGTAAATCAGGAAGCGATTGTCTTACAAAATCAACTTCTGAGCAGTAACGAAAAGTTTGATATTCTTTCTGCCACTTCGGTTCTAAGACATTCCTTGCATTATTGGTTAACCAATAACGGCTTTGATGCAGGCATGAGCCTTCCTGCCAAAGATGACGATCCGCAGCCAACTGACAACAGAGCCAGTGTATGGGAAATCGCTTTGGCAGATTTAGGAGGAGCATTATCGGGTGCATTGTCAGGAGCGTCAACTGGTGCTAACGTTTCATCAAGTTTTGAAAACCCTGTACCAGTTATAATAGTAGGTGCTGTAATAGGTGCAATTGACGGTGCCGTGAAAGCAAGCTGCGATAAGGCAACAGAAAAAGCGAAAGAAAATCAGACTCAACAATCTCAGGGTGGAGAACAATAACAAGGATAGGGGGAGTCCTTCCCCCATCCTTATTTCTTATTATTTGAAATATTCGATTCATCGATAAATAACTTAAATCATGAAAAAAGTTATCATTCTGCTGGCCTCGGTGCTGGCAATCAGCGCGGCAAGCGCGCAGGAGAAGAAAGGTGGCCTGGTCTTTGAGTGCGGGATAGGGACAACCCGGTACGGAAACTATTCTGCAATGTCGGTCTTTGCCGACCCCAGCGACAGCTACAGCCTGCTGCCGACGAAGTATGTGACATTCGGCTACCGCCACAGCGACGGCTGGTTTGTGGGGCTGACGCTGAACAACGACGAGGGGAACACATCGTTCCAGACCCTGAACGAGAGATTCATTAACTCAAATATCCTGCTCGACTTGCGCAGGTTTTTCACGATGACCGACAGGATAGAGCTGGTGACTGGTGTGGAAATGGGGTTGCTTATCCATAGAAACACCTTCGACTACGACAATGACCATTACTCATTCAGGCGGCATGGCATGAGTGCCCGTTACCTGATGGGTCTGAACTACCAATTGACGAAGAACCAGATTTTCGGGATAAGGGTGCTGTTCCCCTGCTATGGCTCCCTGACGGGCGACAAGCCTGAGCTGCCCACAGGGCTCTCGGCCAACGACAAGACTCAGTCCATCGGCTGTGGCTTTCAGTTCGGGTATGGCATTGAGTTCTGACATCCTATAGACTGCTGAATACACATCCGGCTGCATTCCTGTCGGAAGCTACTTGTTAATTATTCATCAACACACAAAACCTCAAAAGATATGAGAACATCGGCAATTATCTTCGCGTCCATTTTTCTCGCTGCCGCAGTGTCGTGCAGCGATGGGGAGAAGGCTTCTCCCTCACCGTCGGGACGCGTGGCACGGATGACCGTCACGCAGCACACGCCCGACACAGCCTATACGCTACAGTACACATTCCAATGGCAGGACACGCTGCTGGAGTGTGTCAGCTGCCTGCTGCCCGACGGGCGCACCGAGCGGCTGGAGTGCCGCTACGGCGGAACACTCCCGGCGGAAACTGCCGTCTATGCCGCCGACGGCAAGATGCATGAACGGTGGACCTACCACTATGCCGGGAAGAGACTCGTCGGCCAGACCCTCACCATGGACTGCTGCACGGCAGAATGCACCTTCCGATACGAAGGTTCGCGCCCCGTAGGCATCAGCTACCGCCGCCATGCCGCCGACGGCAGGGAACACGACTACGAACACCGCTTTGCATGGCAGGGCGGCAACGTGGCGGAAGAGACCTTGCTGGAGGACGGGGTCCCGGTGCAGCGCACCGCCTTCCGCTACGGCGATACTCCCAACCCCTTACGCCTTCCCCTCGGAATGGAGCTGTCCACCTGCTGGAGCCTGACCCGCACGGGTGTAATGGGAGATTATTACCACATGCTTCCGCTGCATTTCAGCGCGGGCTGCCCCGTGGCGGCAGACTGCGACGAGGGGGCGTCGTACACGGCCGAGTACACCTGCGACGGCGACGGCCGCCCCACCACCGCCACGCTGCAACATGGCGACATACGCACCGAAATCACTGTTGCCTACTTCTGAACGTTTTCATTAAGACGAGCGTAAAGAGGGTGTCTCAAATGTTTTTTGGAACACCTTTGAATTATCATAATAAGGTAGTTTCTATTGATAAATCGAGGGCGAGATGGTTAGTCTCGCCCTCGTTGTTCTTAATGTTTAGGGTTCCTCGCTGTCGTTTGTTTGATTCAGCGGTGCTTGGTTCCCTTTCAGGGTTCGCCGAGGAAGGAGAAGAGGATTTGGAGCTGGCGGGGTGAGAGGCGTTTCTGAGGTGGGCGGTAGCCGGTGGGACGGAGGGCATCGAGGAGCCCTGAGGTGAGGTTGATTTCTCTTGCGAGGAGTCGGCTTGCGGTTTTCTTGCTGCAATGGGGAAATAGGCTGCCGCGAGGTCTTGCTTGAACTGGTACATAATACTGAAATTTTTGATTAAACAATTGGCCAAGAAGGCCGGAATTATCGTTGTCAGGAAAATTTCATATTATGCATTGTGTCGCCACAAGGTCATAAAAAATAAGCCACGGCAAGCGAGGTGTGCTTGCCGTGGCGATAAATCAATAGAGTTGATGGGGCAGACTTGCAAACGAATACGGAGCAACTATCAGTTGGAAGGTTTCTTCTTCCTGATTTCCTCTGATTTGGTTTTCCTGTATTCAATAGGGGTGGCACCCGTCAGTTTTTTAAACACCCTTATCATCTGTGATGAGGAAGAGAAATTCAAGCGTTCGGCGATTTGGTCTACCGTTAGATTGTCTGGGTCAAAAAGTAGTAGTTTTATCTGTGTCACGGTTCTTATGTCCACCCACTCCATGACTGTGTGATCGGACCTTTCTTTAACCACGACACTTAGATAGTTGGCCGAAACGCCAAGTTTATCGGCATAGTAGGCTATGGAACGCGGAGCAGGACCGTTTGCGTTGAGGAGTTGCATGAATTTTGAAACAATCGTCTGTTTTCGGTCACCCATAGCTGGAGCCTGAAATCCGTTCTGTGCAGAGTTGAGGCCCTGAATGCGGAAAAGCATGGAGATAACGAGATGCTCAAAATCGCGTTTGCCCGCCGTGGGCGATTTGAGTACTTGGTTCATCATTTGGAAGAAATTCTCGAATACCTGTTCCTCGTTGTAGCCGAGTCGTAGCTTTACGGCATCGTATCCCACCAGACCGGCATAGGCCATGTTTGCGAAACGGAAAGAGAGGACACGGGCGTTAAAGTCGCGCGAATGACCGTTAATATTGATAATATAGTTGGCAGGTATCATTAGCAATTCGCCCTCCGAAGTATGAAAGTCCACATAATTCAACGTATGGTCGACAGAGCCTTTCTTAACCAGCATTATACGGTGTTCGGGAGTACGCAAAGGCGCATCAATGACAGCATATTTCACTATTGCCGAATTATCCATAACAAGGCAGAAATCCTTCTCAATAATATTTGCTCCAGTATTGTCGATAACGCGGAGTTCGGCCTTCATCGAATCGTCAATTACTTTTATCTTCTGAGACATATTCTTAACTGTTGTAATTTAAGTATTTTCAATTTGCAAATATACAAATACTTTTTCACATATCGGCAAAAGCGTGTGTCATCGTAGAGAAATTGAGCAAAGCCCGCAAGGAATCAGCAATTTTATTTGACAGAATGACAGTACTTTTGCATCAGAAAACAGGGATAAAAAAGTTTTCAACAAGTGACTGAAAAACCAAGTGATTAAGGGTAAAAATATCAATAAAGAAAGGATAAAAA
>ONQD01000033.1 GCA_900319865.1 uncultured Bacteroidales bacterium
AAAGGATTCGAGAATTACGGTCTGGGCATCGTCGCAGGATTCGACAAAGAGGTTCGCGAAAAGACCGTGGCCGACAAACCTGTGTTTCCCGTTTCCAGTCTCTTGTCTTTCCTGAAACGCACCAAAGTCAAAATCGGCATCATCGCCGTTCCCGCTTCCGAGGCACAGCAGGTTGCCAACATGATGGTTACCGGTGGTGTTCGTGCCATCTGGAACTTCGCTCCGGCCACACTCAACCTGCCCGACAACGTCCTTGTGAAAAACGAGAATCTTGCCGCATCGTTCGCCGCCATCTCCGCCGCCCTCCGTCGCCGCCACTAATCCCGTCCCCACCCTCTCCCTTCCACTCTCCACCGCTACAACTCATCCTATTATTCCCCTTTGGTTTCGTCCGGTTTCCACAACCTCGGTCGATACCATTCCTTTTGTTCCGTCATGTTTTCTCTTCCATCTACCGAAACGGACACCTTTAGCTCTGTCCCATCTCCGTTTCCTTCCGCCGCCAATATTTCCTCAATTAGTTGTCTTTCAGGCGCTCTACCTATGTGCCTTCTTCCGTCCTTGCAGCTTCATTATCAGTTCATTCCCTCGATAGTCTTTAATTATTTTTCCTCTACCGTCGTGGTGAAGAATGGCTTATTAAGAGCTTAATAAGAGGTGAGGAGGAAGCGAAGGCGGGATGGAAGGAAAAATAGTGTGGGGAGGAGGGAGAAAGGGGGTGGGGGGCGTGTGTGGAGAAGGTTCGTTGAGGGTTCGGTGTGGGTTGGGGGAAGAAACGGTGCTGGCGGGGGGACGGGGAGACTTGGAATGGGGTAGGCAAGGAGCTGGAAGAATAGAGTGGGACGGGAAGTCTGGGCATAAACAATATCTTTGGGTATATTTGATAAAAATGTGTCGGATGAGCGAAAAAATATGTATATTTGCATTGCGAAAAAATGTGCCTATAATATATATAGCACATATTTTCAAGATGGTAGAAAAAAGTAAAAAAAGAAATAGAATGTAAAAAACGTGGTAATCAAGGTCTGTAAAGGCGTTTTGGGCAATATAAGAGGTTTCAATAATGCCATTGATGACTTGAAAATAATGTTAAAAATGCACAGCGGACTGATGGCTACCCGAAATTGATAAAAACACTTTTTAATTTTTATATGAACAACAAACAAAATTTCCGTACAGAGACCGATTTGCTCGGTTCTCGCGAAGTGCCAGAAGAGGCTCTTTATGGTGTACAAACATGTCGTGCTATTGAAAACTTCCATATCAGTGGTCAACTGTTGAGTAACTACCACAACTTTATTAAAGGTATGGCCATCACGAAGAAGGCTGCTGCCATGGCCAACGTTGAGGTTGAGATGATTACCCCCGAACAGGGCGACGCTATTATCTGGGCTTGCGACCAGCTTATTTCTGGCAAGTACCATGAGCAGTTCCCCATCGACATGATTCAGGGCGGTGCCGGTACCAGCACCAATATGGCCGCCAACGAGGTGATTGCCAACCTGGCTTTGGAGCGTATGGGTCACAAGCGTGGCGAATATCAGTATTGCTCGCCCAACGATGTGGTCAATGCCTCACAGAGCACCAACGATGCATACCCCTGCGCTATACATATGGCCATGTGCCTGGAGCACCTGGAGTTCATGCCCCGCGTGGAGAAGATGATCGAGTCGCTCGACAAGAAGAGCAAGGAGTTTGCTCACGTCATCAAGATGGGCCGTACCCAGTTGCAGGACGCTGTGCCTATGACTTTGGGTCAGACTTTCGGCGGTTTTGCCGCATCGCTGCGTGGCGAGCTGGCCAACCTGCGTAATGCTGCCGACGAGTTTCTGATTGTCAATATGGGTGCCACCGCTATCGGAACCGGCATTTGCTCACGTCCCGGCTATAGCGAGGCTTGCATCCGTGCCCTCCGCAAGGTTACGGGTTGGAACATTTCGTTGGCCGACAACTTGATTGAGGCCACCAGCGCCACCAGCTGCATGATTCAGTACAGTAGCTCGATGAAGCGTTTGGCTATCAAGATCAACAAGATGTGCAACGACTTGCGTTTGCTCAGCAGCGGTCCCCGTTGTGGTTTGAACGAGATTCACCTGCCCGAGCGTCAGCCCGGTTCGAGCATCATGCCCGGCAAGGTCAACCCCGTTATCCCCGAGGTGATGAATCAGGTGTGCTACAAAGTGATTGGCAACGATATGACCATCTCTCTGGCTTCCGACAACGGTCAGCTGGAGCTGAACGTGATGGAGCCCGTTATTGCCTACACCCTCTTCGAGAGCATCCATCTGCTTGAGAACGGTCTGGACACCCTGCGTACCCTCTGCATCGACGGCATCGTTGCCAACGAGGAGCGTTGCCGCCAGCTGGTGGAGCATTCTATCGGTATCGTCACCATGCTCAACCCCATTATTGGATACAAGCAGAGCACCAAGATTGCCAAAGAGGCCAGCGAGACCGGCCGTGGCGTGTACGAACTGGTGCTGGAGCACAAGTTGCTCACCAAGGAACAACTTGACGAGATTCTGAAACCCGAAAACATGCTTCAGCCTGTTGACATAAAGCTGTAAAAATTATTTGTTTTATTGTTAATCTGCCACGGCATCCAGCAAAGGGTGCCGTGGTTTTATTTTTGGGATGTGCCCACAAGAGGAGGAAGTAGGGGACAGGCATCGCAAAGTGCAAGGGTCAGGAAGCCATCAGCGTCATAGGCCATCAAGGGATGGCAAGATTGAATAGTGCTCAGTTGAAAAAAAAGTCGTAACTTTGCAGACGGGTATTGCAGACGGGAATACCCAAAGTATACAGACAATCAGAAGAATGGAAACGATGAACCAGAAAGCCGGTGCTGCGGTGTCGCAGCAGCATGTTGAGATTATGGCTCCAGTGGGGAGCTACGAGAGCCTCAGTGCCGCCATACAGGCGGGTGCCGATGCCGTTTATTTCGGTGTGGGGAACTTGAATATGCGTTCGCGCTCGGCGGTCAATTTCACGGTGGAAGATTTAGTACGCATAGCCGGGATAGCACAACAGCACGGAGTGCGTACTTACCTGACGGTGAACACGATTATATACAACGATGAGATAGATGAGATGCACGAATTGGTGCAGGCAGCCAAGGCAGCGGGCATCACGGCCATCATTGCCAGCGACATGGCGGTGATAACATACGCCCACAGCATCGGGGTGGAGGTGCATATCTCGACGCAGTGCAATATATCCAATGTGGAGGCGGTGCGTTTCTTTGCCCAATGGGCGGACGTGGTGGTGACGGCGCGAGAGTTGCCCCTGAGGCAGGTGGCGGAAATTACGCAGTTTATCCGCGACAACGACATCCGCGGGCCGAAGGGGGAGCTGGTGCAGGTGGAGGTGTTTGCCCACGGTGCATTGTGCATGAGTGTGAGCGGGAAGTGCTATCTGAGTCTGGACGAGTATAACTATAGCGCCAACCGTGGTGCCTGTCTGCAACTATGCCGCAGAGAGTATCTGGTGAAAGACGTGGAGAGCGACACGGAGCTGCTGGTTAGCGGCAAATATATCATGTCGCCGAAGGACTTGTGCACCATTGGTTTCTTGGACAAGATAATACGTGCCGGCGTGCGGGTGCTGAAGATTGAGGGACGAGGCCGCTCGGCCGACTATGTGAAGACAGTGGTAGAGTGCTACAAGGAGGCGGTGCAGGCTGTGGCCGACGGCACTTACACGCAGGAGCGGATAGCTGGATGGACCGAACGGCTGAGCACGGTGTTCAACCGTGGATTCTGGGACGGCTATTATCTGGGACGCAAAATGGGTGAGTGGAGTGAGCGGTATGGCTCGCAGGCCACAGAGAACAAAGTGTATTTAGGCAAGGTGACTAACTACTACAACCGTCCGCAGGTGGCCGAGATGAAGATAGAGACCGCGGAGCATCTGCGTGTGGGAGAGGACTTGATGGTGATAGGGCAGACCACGGGCGTGTACCGCGCCACAGTGGAGGAGCTGCGCCTGGGAGCCACAGCACAGCCGGTGCAGGAGGTTGGGCAAGGCGATGTGTTCAGTGTGAAGACCACAGAGGTTCTGCACCGTGGAGACAAACTCTACCGAGTGGACAAAGTAGTTGACGAGTTCTGAATAAATGCATTAGCGAAAGTGTGACAGAATAACGTAATCATCGACTCGGAAACAAAACACTGACAGCAAAGCACTAACCATTAATAGAAGGGGAAAGAATAAAGACAATGACAGAAGAGCAGGAACAGGCATTGCAGCTGGCCACAGAAGCGGGACATATACTCCTGGAGAACGGTGCTGAAATAAGCCGTGTGGAGGAGACGATGACCCGGATAGCCTCTACATACGGAGTTGAGGACGAGAGTTTCTTTGTGTTGAGCAACGGCATCATAGCTACGGGACAGCATTATGCCCGTGCTGAGTTCATCCCTATCAAGGGGACACAACTGGCCAAGGTGGCGGCGGTAAACCAGCTGAGCCGCGATGTTGCAGCAGGCAAGATGTCTCTTGAAACCCTTGGGCAGAGCATTCAGGCCATACGTTCCATGCCAGGAAAGCCTTGGTGGGAGCTGCTGACAGGTATTGCGGTTGGAGTGGCAGCATTCTGTCTTATCTTTGGAGGTAGTTTGCTCGACTCTTTGGCGACACTTGTGGCTGGATTGGTTCTTGGTTCTTTCATCACTTTTGCCAGCCGTCATCTGTCGCGACTGGCGGGGAGCGTGGCAGGCGGCTTGGTGGGCGGAATGATGTGTATGCTGGTATACCGACTGGCAATGTATTTCCAGATAGCTCCGCAGCTGCATCTGGCCAATATGGTGATAGGCACAATAATAGCACTTGTGCCCGGGGTGCCATTCACCAACGGGATGCGCGACTTGGCCAACGAAGACTATATAGCTGGCACTACCCGACTCACGGATGCTTTTCTCGTATTCCTATGCATTGCGTTGGGAGTGGCGCTGTCGATTATTGTGGATGGCGAGGTGATGGGGGCGATAGTTCAGTTGGGGGTGCCGGTAAAGGATGCTGTGGCATCGAAATGGTTCATCCAGTTGTTGGCTGCCTTTATCGGGACGGTGGGATTCTCGGTTCTGTTCGGTGCCCCTCGACATAGTTATGTGGCATGTGGCCTTACGGGAACGATAGGCTGGGCTGTTTATTTGTGGTCGTTGACGGGATTGTCGGTGGTGGGTGCCGCTTTCTTCTCGGCTTTGGCAATTGCCACAGTGAGCCATGTGTTGGCACGTCTGGGGCATCAACCGGTGACAGTCTACCTGATATGCGGCATTATCCCGTTGGTGCCGGGAGGAGGGATTTTTTGGACAGCATACTATATTGTTACCAACCAGTTGTGGCAGGCAGCCACGACGGGGTTTGTGGCACTGAAGGTTACCATAGCCATTGCCTGCGGCATAATACTTGCATCGGGCGTGGTGAACAAATTTATTTTGAAAAAGAGAAATGGCTAAAGCAAAATCATATTACTTTTGTCAGGAGTGTGGCTACCAGTCGTCGTCGTGGTTGGGGCGATGCCCTGAATGTGGCAAGTGGAATACCCTAGTGGAAGAGGTGGTGAAAAGTGACGGCGGCAAGCGCAAAAGCAGCACAGTTACGGCCAAGTCGGCTCCTGTCCGCATACAGGAGGTGACATACAGCGAGACCAAACGCATACCGACCCATTGTGGGGAGTTCGACCGGGTGCTGGGTGGCGGCATAGTGCCGGGCAGCCTCTTGCTGCTGGGCGGAGAACCGGGTATAGGCAAGAGCACGCTATTGCTGCAAACGGCTCTGGCTATCCACGACCGCCGGCTGCTGTATGTGAGTGGCGAAGAGAGCGAGCAGCAAATCAAGATGAGGGCTGACCGCATAGGCATCAACACCGAGAGTTGCTATGTGGTAAGCGAGACGGTGACGCAGCGTATTTTTGAACATATCGATGCCGTGCAGCCCGACCTGCTCATTGTAGACTCAATACAGACGGTCACAACGGAGGAGGTGGAGTCGCCAGCGGGGAGTGTGAGCCAGATACGCCAATGCACTACCGAGTTTCAGCACTATGCCAAAACAACCGGGGTGCCAGTGTTGTTGATAGGCCATATCACCAAGGACGGTACTCTGGCTGGACCCAAAGTGATGGAACACATAGTGGATGCTGTGCTGCAGTTTGAAGGTGACAGAAACTACGGATTCCGCATACTGCGTGCATTGAAAAACCGTTTCGGCTCCACGTCAGAAATAGGAATATTCGAAATGCGCGGCAGTGGTCTGAGCGAGGTTTCGAACCCGTCGGCCTTGTTGCTCTCGCATCGCGACGAGGAATTGAGCGGCACAGCAGTGGCTGCAACTATAGAAGGGGCAAGACCGATGTTTGTGGAGGTACAGTCGTTGGTGAGCAGTGCTGTGTATGGCACACCTCAGCGCAATGCCAACGGATTCGACATGCGGCGAATGAATATGTTGCTGGCTGTGCTGGAGAAACGTTGCGGTTTCAAGCTGGGAGCCAAGGATGTATTTCTCAACATTGCCGGAGGCATGCGGGTGAATGATCCGGCTTTGGACTTGGCAGTGGCATGCAGCATATTGAGTAGCAATGTGGATATTCCCATATCCCCGCGCTATTGCTTTGCCGCCGAGGTGGGGCTGAGCGGTGAGGTGAGGCCGGTGAGCCGGATAGAGAACCGAGTAAGTGAAGCGGCACGGCTGGGATTTGAGAAGGTGTTCATATCAAAATATGATACTCGCAATCTCCAGCTCGCGGACTATGGCATCTCGTTGGTGTCGGTGGGCGTGATAGAGGAGGCATTCAGAGCCCTGTTCGCTTAGTGACATACTATTGCTCGGGCAAAGCGACAGGAACAAGAAGTAGCGTGTGTGCAGTATTCGGGAATGCAGGAGTACGAAAGAGCAGGACTTTATTATCAAAGAAAAGAAAAAAAAACAATAAATGCAATATTCATATCAAACAGAACAGACCTGCAGTCAGCAGATTGATTTTGAGATAAAAGATGGCAAACTGTATAATGTAACATTCTATGGCGGATGCCACGGTAACCTTCAGGGCTTGAGCCGACTGGTGGAAGGGATGAAGGTGGAGGATGTGCTGGAACGGTTGGAAGGTATCCGCTGCGGATGGAAAGACACATCCTGTCCCGACCAGCTGTGCCGTGCCATCCGTCAGGCCTGTGCCAAAAGGTAAACTACCAGTCGCCCGCCCCATACTTCAAAGCTGTCGCCCGTAGCCTCGTTGAGGGAGCCTTCCCACCACCATTCAAGTTGGCGGTTGTTGATAGGCCAGCGCAACCCTTCAACAGTGACGGGCTGATGAGGAGTGAGCGAGAACAGCGATACCTGTTGTCCTGGATGTGATTGGAATAACTGGTGACCCTGCATGGGAAGAAACATACCTTGGTCGGACAGCATACGGAAAGACACCTTTGGAAACTGCTCCATATACCAAGCCAGAAGGCTGATATTGCCAAGCGTATGGTCCTCTCTGAGACCGGTGGCTCCGATATAGTCCACATGGCATCCCTCCTGTTCCCCGTAGTCTACATTTGACAGCACATGGCGAGTGGCTTTGGTCAAGTCGTTGTCGTCCTGTTCGGCAATGCGGACAAAAGTCACATCCAGGCCTTGATTGCGTGCATGGTCGGGCAATTGGAATGGCATGGAGTCGCCATCGCCCACCACCGTCACTGCCGGTTGGTGGACAGAGGCATGGGGATGGAGGCGGAGCCAATCAAGATATTTTTCGAGTGCGCCGTCGCAACACACTATTTTGTCGGCCTCTTCGAGCAGTGGGGAGACCCAAGCACCGGAGGGGAATAGTCCATTGGCTATAATAATGATATTCATTTAGGTATAATGTTAGTGAGGTGAGTTATCATGCTACAAAAATACAAAATAATTCCCAATGTCGAAAAATAATCGTATTTTTGCACATTCAAACAATCTTGACAATAGAATTGAATGGAGTCTATAAGAAAAATATACCGCAAAGGCTATGGACCGTCGAGCAGCCATACAATGGCTCCCCACGCTGCTGTGCTGCAGTTTAAAGAAAAGAATCCCAATGCTGTCAGCTTCAGGGTGACGCTTTATGGCAGTTTGGCCGCCACAGGACGTGGGCACCGGACCGACAAGGCGTTGCAGGACGGAGCGGCACCGATACCTGTCGAGATAGTGTGGAGGCCCGACAAAGTGCTTCCTTTCCACACCAACGGAATGTACTTTGAAGCACTGAATGCTGATGGCAACACTATAGACGACTGGACTATATACAGTGTTGGCGGTGGTGCACTGGCCAATGAGACCATGCATGAGGCCGATGAACAGGTATACAGCATGTCTACCCTTGCCGAGATTCTCCCATACATAGAGCGGGAAGGGCTTACATATTGGGAATATGTGGAACAGTGCGAAGGGGAAGGTATATGGGAGTATCTGCAGGATATGTGGCAGGTGATGCAAAAAACCATCAATGAGGGTTTGCAAGCCGAAGGAGTAATACCCGGAGGATTGCATCTGCGCAGCAAGGCACGTCAATACTATGTGCGGGCCTCCAGCTATAAACCCTCGTTGCAGAGCCGGGCTCTCGTTATAGCCTATGCTTTGGCCACATCAGAGCGCAATGCCGTGGGTAGCTATATAGTCACAGCGCCCACATGCGGGTCGTCGGGAGTGTTGCCGGCAGTGCTATACCACCTAAAAAAATCCCATGACTTTACAGACACAGAGATACTGAGAGCCATGGCAACAGCTGCTTTGTTTGCCAACGTTATAAAGAATAATGCCTCCCTTTCGGGTGCAGAGGTGGGATGCCAGGGAGAGGTGGGCAGTGCCTGCGTTATGGCTGCCGTTGCCGCCAACCAGCTGTTTGGTGGCAGTCCACAGCAGATAGAGTATGCGGCCGAAATGGCTATGGAGCATAACCTTGGACTTACATGCGACCCCATGTGCGGGCTGGTGCAGATACCCTGCATAGAGCGAAACGCGATGGCAGCATTGCGTGCCCTCGACATCAATATCTACGCTATGATGAGTGACGGCAAGCACATCATCTCGTTCGACAAGGTGGTGCGCACCATGAAACGTACAGGGCATGACCTACCAAGTCTATATAAAGAGACTTCGATGGGTGGTTTGGCTGTGGACGATATTTGAACTCATAGATGAAACGAAATTATAATCAACAGAAATAGTAAGAGTAAAAAACCATTAGTTGTAATACGATTATGAAGAGAACCTTATTTATTCTTGCAGCCCTTTTTATGGCCCAGTTGGGCATGGCTCAGCAGTTTTCGTTGCCTATCATGCCTGAAAAGATGTGGCCGTCGGACTATGCAAAGTACGAGAACGATGTATTGAACTGCTGTAACTATCTTCTATCGGTAGACCCGGCATACAATCAGCCCAAACATGAGGAGTGCACTTCGTTCCTGATTCGTTGGCTCACCGGTACACCTGAGGTGAGTGTGGTGCTGCATCCCGATTTGGTTGATGTGAAGAAGGATGAGCTGATGATTGCTTATATGGCATCATGGACACGTCACGCCTTGCAAAACAAGGAGGACGGAGACCTGTTGTGTGCCCAAGTGGCAACCGAGGAGATGTTGAACTTCTATTTCGCATACAAGGACTCGATAGGTAAGTCGAAACTGACAGAGAAACTGCTGAAAGAGCAGTCGAAAGGCAATTTGGCCACAGTGGTTACCAAGGCCTTGGTGCGCTGAATGCATTTCTGACACATGACGCGTCGCTACCATCAGCGGTTTGCACTTCTGTTGATAGGAATGCTGTTGTTCACCTCCTGTGAGGAGGGGGTGCCTTTTCCGTATCTCCCAATCCACCCCACCGAATACAATCTCAATACTACCTATGCCGACGAGATGAGTGGTCCGGTGAGTATGTTTACATGTGAAGTGTTCCAGGAATACTATAACGGATTGGTGTCGCAAACGGTAGCCTGTTTCGACACTGCCGGGCATTGCTTGGATTATTACTATCGCGATAGGGAAGAGTGCATACATTCAACATTTGTATACGACAGTATAGGGCGTCGCATAGAGCACCGCTGCTATCGTGACACAGCGGGTACATCGTTCGACAGCTTGGACCAGCTATTCACACATACGGACTATTCCTATTCACGCAATGGTCGCCGATGCAAGGCTAGAATTACAGGTCCTGACGGGAAACGGCACACATTCCGTTTGCGCTTTGACGACTCGGGACACCTTACAAAATACATATTTCCAGACGGGTCGCGAATGAGTTATAAGTACGACACATGCGGCCGACTAGTGGAGCGGATGTATCCCGATGCCTCGACTGAGCGATTTGAATACAGTAGCAGTGGCAATCTGACCACCTATGTGGACCGCGACGGGGTGTATAATTGGTATGCTCCAAACGCCCCTCAAGTGAGGTATGATAGTTTGGGACGAGTGGTAGAGGAACTGGTTTCGCGGGATGACCGGGACGGAGGACCGGTCTTGACTACATATAGCTATGACGACCATGGTAACTGGGTGCGCCATACCACCACTGGCTCACATATACCCTCCACACTTGAAGTAAGAACCTTTAAATATTACAATTAACAGAATATGAACAAGAAGCTGATTTTGCTTTCCATTGGCTTTGCCATGCTGTGCGTGGCCTGTAACAACTCCAAAGAGGAGGTTGCAACTTTCGATTTTAACAACACATGCTGGTTTGACAGCTACGAATTCTTTGTGGGCAGCCGTGACACCATCACAAACAACCCCGATTTGTTCATCTTCCAAGGTGGCACTCTGCATGAAGGAGGCTCGACTTTCGCACTGCTACAGGTGGCAACGGACACTTTTGTCATTAATACTTACCCAGGAAATGGATGGACTTCAGTGGGTGTTGTGGGCGATACAGCAGTGCTGCAGCACATAGGAGAGAAGACCATTATTGTGTGCCACAACTCGGAGGACAACGAGGCAGACACGCTTTGGATGTACGACCCCGGTGACAAGGGACCGATGAAGGCCTATGAGGACCTTCTGATTCAGACTCGGATTGCCGCATTGGCAGGAACCTACTATGACTCTATTAAGAAAGAGACCTACCAGTTCATTGACACGACACTTGTCCGTACCAATGCCAAAGGCGTGGCCGACACTCAGACATTCCACTTCTTCTACTCGTTCGAGATGCCAAGTAACCTGTTGCAACTGTCCAACAAGGAGCAGTTCTGGTATGAAATTACCCCCACAGGTATGGACCTGTTCAATGCCCAATACTGGTCGGAAGAGGACGATTATTTGCGCCAATACCGCTTTGCACAGCTAAAAAGGCTGTAGAGCGTTATGGCAATTGGGTCACAATCTCAGAATAACCGATGGCGCGGAGGTAGTCCTCTGCGCCTTCTGTTTTTAGAAGATCCTCGGGACAATGGGCATCTGTGCTGACGATGACGGGGATGTGTTTCTCGTTCATGTAGCGCAGTAGCTCACGCGAGGGATAGAAATCATCATGGCGTTTCTTGTAGATGCCGCGGGTGTTGACTTCGGCTATGCAGCCTGTTTCGCGGATTAGTTCGATGGTTTCATATACAAGGTCGAGATACCATTTGTCGTGTTCCAGGAAATAGCGGTCGCGATTGTGCATGACTATCTTGTTGAAGTGGGCGACAATGGTGGGACGCTGGCTTTCTATCATGGCGTTGGTTTGACGGAAGAAGGAGGTAACACCTCGGCGAATGTCGCCGTGGAAGACCCGTTGCAGTCCCTCGTCGTAGGTTTCCTGCCGAGGACCATCGATGAACCAGATTCGCTGTGCCGCATCGGAGGGGTGATTGCGCAGCCAATCTGTGTCCTCGGGGTCGGTGACAAGATGGATTCCGCCTATGAAATAGTCAAGTCCACCTTTTTCGATGAGAGGACGGAAGTCGTCGTTCACCCCTGGCACATAGTCGATTTCGAGTCCAAGACGAATATCGATACGTCCACGATATTCCTCTTTAAGGGCACGCACCTCGTTGCAGTAGGCAAGATAGTCTTCGTTGTGGATGGAGAAGGTGTTGTTGAACGGCAGCGGTGCATGGCCGGAGAAGCCAAGTGCAGAAAAACCGTTGGCAAGGGCGAACTCGACGTATTCGCGCGGCTCGCCCTTGCCGTCGCAATAGCGGGAATGGGTGTGATAGTTAGAAAGCATATACGGCACTTAAAGAAAGGCGCAAATTGCCCACGGGTTCATTGTATCCGGCATAGGTATATTCAGCCTCACCGGTGAAAGAGAGGCCTTTCTGTGTAGTGTAAGTAAGACGGGGCTGTATGCGCCAGAGGTAGCTGAGATCGTAGCCACGACCGAATACGGTGGCTGGACCATAAATGGCCAGTACCGGGCCTTCATCCATGATGTGCTTGGCGTAGCCCATGAAGATTCCTGGTCGCCAGTGGCCGTGGGTGCGCTCGATGTCGAGCCACACGGTGTTGAAGTGCCAATCGCGAAAGTCCACAATGTTACCACCGCCCACATCTTGATACATCAGGTATCCACCCAACGAACATCCTTCGTAGAGATTGTTGTTCAGGAGGGTTTGTACTTTTACGGTGACCTGATTTAGCTTGTAGCTGGCGAAGAAGGAGTAGCTGAATGACTGATATGTTTTTTGGGGCGAGGCTGTGCCTGCGGTATTGACAATGGGTTGGATGGATTTTAGGTTGGCGGCGGCACCAATCAGGAGATTTTTGTGGCGGTAACGCAGTTGTGCATTCATCTCGGGCAAGAGACTGTGGCGGGCAAAGAGGGTACTATTCTGTATAACGTTGTTGAGGAGTCCTTGACTGGTATTGTCCAGTTGCCATTGGGCAACCGCCATCAGTTCCCAGTTGGGGGAAGGGAAGAAGCTGTAGCGTATTTGTGGTTGCCGAGCGTACGGATGGAATGGAGCACCCATGTTTAGTGGATTGGTCATTGGCATGATTTCGTGGACGACCATGGCATACCAGTATTGCCCCATAAGGAGTTTGTGTTTGTCCCATTCCAATGCAAGGTAGGCGTGACGCAGCCGGAGGTTGTTAATGGTGGCGTTGGTGGCTCCGGTGAAATCCCCTTCGATGAAGGCTCGGCTTTGCGCTCCCCATATCTCGGGGCCGTGGATGGTGAGATTGATCCGTGCAGTGATGGCCAGCATGTTGGCTTGCCACCCGTCATTGATGTCTCGGCCAAGGCTGTCGCGCACAATAGGCTTGGGGTAGAAGAGCATCATATCCTCACGTCCACCGACTACGCTACGGCTGTCGGCATAGTAGTGGGGGTTGACAAAACCATGGAAGCCGAAATGAAAGCCCTCTTGAGCCTCTAGTCTCACTAGAGATACTAGCAGTACTAGAAATACTAGTCTTTTCTTCATTTCTTGCTGCCTCCCGCCAAAGCTAAGATGAGACCAAGAGCAACACCGAGCAGGGCGGCAAAGAGCACCTGGAAAGTCGGGAGCAGGATGAAAGTGATGGTGTGAGCGGGGAACCAGAAAAGGGGGATGGTCTTCTTGAAGACTACGTTCCATTGCACATCCCAGTTAATCTTGTTGGCGAAGATGTCGCGCATGTGCATTGGACGCAGTAGCCCGCGAACGGTGCCACCGTTTTCCAGGATGTGGATGTCGGTGCATTTGTGGAATGTCATCATGACGGGGGCGAAAATAGTGTTCATCAGCACGCTGACGGCAAAGGCTACGCCCACTTTACCCCATGTGAGTTCGGGGGCGGCAAACACCTCAGCGGGGCAGTTGCAGCCACCTATCACTCCGAGGAATGCAGGAACGCCGCTCTTGAAGATAATCATGGCCATGGCAATGCACATGCCCAAGAATCCCCATACCATCATGCGGGGTACGATGCCGAAGCCTTTCTTGTTGTATACGCCTTCGCGGATACGTAGAGCCAACATCTCGCCGAAGGTGGCAAGGATGGCAAACTTGAAAAATGCCATGATGAAGGGGTGAGCCTTGGTCGAAGCCTCGAACCAAGCAAAAAATCCTGTGGCAGGGATAAAGAACGGGGCCAAAACAATGACCACAATAAGGATGACGAGCCAGTCTTGTTTCTTCATAGTGATGTGTTTTGTTGATGTTTGTGGCGGAGAACTTCCGCCAAGGATATTATAATTGATTTGCAAAGATACTAAAAAAAATCCACATATTTAAAACCCATTCAGAGGGATGGAGTTCAAAAGTGTGAGGTCGGAATCAGCGCTGCTGAAACCTATGTAGAAATGTGAAGTGCGGTTTTTTGGAAGGCCGCTTCGCCCTGTCGCTTCGTCAAACTGGCGGCAAAAAAAGTATTCTATAGGGATGGCAAATTGAGCAGTCTGTCCTGAGGCAACGGTGATTTTCTGGAATCCCACTAGGGTTTTGTTGGGGCCTTGAGGGTCGTCGGGGTTGGAGAAATAAACTTGGATTACCGTGCTTGCTGAGTCGGTGACGGCATCCGTGCAACTGATAGTACCCGTTACCATGCCGTCCTGCTGGAGCTCGATGCTTTCAACGTTGAAGTTGGCATAGCTGAGGCCGTAGCCAAAGGGGAATAAAGGTTCCTCGGTCATATACCGATAGGTGCGACCCGCCATGCTGTAGTCCTCAAAGGGTGGCAACTGTTGTGTCGACTTGTAGAATGTGATGGGCAGTCGTCCGAAGTGGTCATGCTTCCCGGCCAGTGAACGGGCAATAGCCTCGCCCATGGCTTCGCCTCCATACCAGCAGGCCAAAATGGCTTTGGAGCGGAGGGCATGTTTGTCCAAAGCGATGGCGCTGCCACTGCAAAGCAAAAGCACTACTGGTTTGTGTTTGCGCTGCAGTTTGCGCAACTCCGCACTTTGGTCGGACGGCAGTTCAATCCTTGTGCGATCACCTTTGTAGAAACCCGGCATGTCGACAGGCAGCTCCTCGCCTTCCAGCTGGGGATTGAGGCCTGCGGCGTAGACTATGATATCAGCCTTACATGGCTTGTCTACGAGGGTGAAATATCGTTCCAGTCCTTCGCGGATACTGATGGTGTGTTGTGGAGTGCCGTTATAGTTGCCGAGGGGCATAAGTGTATCCTCTGCATTGGGGCCAGCGAGAAAGATTCGGGCACCTGCTTTTATGGGCAGAATACCTTGGTTTCGAAGCATTACTATACTCTCCTCTGCCATGCGGATGGGTGTCAGGTCGGTTTGGTCGTCGGTCAGTCCCAACCCTTTTTCCACACGCAGTCGTGTTGTGAGAATACGACGCACATGCTCGTTGATTTTCATCTCACTGATATAGCCGGAGTCTGTTGCGGAGCGCAGTGCATCAAGACCGCTGCCGCATTCCAAGTCTACCTCGCCACCAAAGGCCGCAGCTGCTGTCAGGGCTGCTGTAGGGTGGGTTTTGTGTCGGGGAATAACTGTGTCGCGCTCCCAGCAGTCGTTCAGTGCCCAGCAATCTGTGACTATCAGGTTGCGGTATTGCCACTTCTCGCGCAATATGCTGTCAAGCAGATTGTTGTTTGTGCAGCATGGCTCTCCGTTCAGTCGGTTGTAGCCACACATCACCTGCTGAACATCGCTTCCCTTAACAATGTATTCGAAAGCGGGCAGATAGGTGGTCCAAAGGTCGCGCGCGCTCACCTCGGCGTCAAATTCATGTCTGATGCCTTCGGGACCGCTGTGCACGGCAAGGTGTTTCAAACATGCTGCTGACAACAGGGGCGCATCGGCGTTGGTTGGGGCTGGATGTCCACCAAACTGCAAGCCTTGCACGCATGCCAACCCCATGCGGGCGGTGAGGTAGGGGTCTTCTCCGTAGGTTTCCATGCCGCGGCCCCAGCGTGGGTCGCGGAATATATTGATGTTCGGTGTAAAAAAGGTCAGTCCTGTGTAGTCAGTCGGCTCCCGTATGGCCGTGCATGTGTCATTGCTGCGGGCCGCAAGATACTTTGTTCGAGCCTCGTAGGCAACGTTAGCAAACATTTCCTCTACTTTGCCGGTGTTGAAAGTGGCCGCCAAGGCTATGGGCATGGGCCACACCGTTGCCAGTCCGTTGCGCCCCACACCGTGAAGTGCCTCGTTCCACCAGCTGTAGGCCGGCAGTCCTAACGAAGGGATGGCAGGGTTACGGTGTTCCATCATGCTCAACTTCTCATCGAGGGTGAGCCGCGAAAGCAAGTCTTCCACTCGCTCGTGAAGGGTAAGGGTCGTGTCCTGGAATGGGAAGTTCTGGGCGTGGGAAATCGACTGGCATGCCAGTAACAGAAGGATGGCTATAAGAAGTCGTTTCATCTGATCGTTGACAATATTATGTTGTTTGTATTGGGATGGGCAATGGTAGTGATAACAAGCATTGCTGAGAATACAACCATTGATTTTTCCACTGCAAAAGTACACATTTTTTTCTATAAAATAACTTTTTAATGCCGATTAGTTCCAATTATTGGTTTTGTGAATGATGATGAAAACTGTGGATGGTATTCTCGACAGGTTCTTTAAGATTGGTTTATGTGTGGAAATATCAGATGTTTGTATTATGTGGTATTTGTTATTTTTCGTCGATTGGTATACTCTATAAAAAAAGTGCCGACTGGGCTGTCGGCACTTTTCGATTGCTGTATAGTAGGTATTATTCGAAGGAAGCGATAGCTTTCTTGATAATTTCCATAGCTTCGCGCAGCTGTTCCTCGGTGATGACCAGTGGAGGAGCAAAGCGGATAATATGTTGGTGTGTGGGTTTGGCCAGCACGCCCATGTCGCGCATCTTCAGACAAACATCCCAAGCCTCCTTGCCGTTGTGGGGCTTGATGATGATGGCGTTCAAGAGACCCTTACCGCGTACTTTCTCAATCATGGGGCTCTTGAAATTGCTCATCTCCTCGCGGAATATTTTGCCCAAACGCTCGGCGTTCTCCATCAGGTGCTCGTCCTTGATAACCTGCAGGGCGGCAATGGAGACTTTGGCAGCAATGGGGTTGCCACCGAAAGTGGAGCCGTGCTCACCGGGTTTGATGTTCAGCATAATGTCGTCGTCAGCCAACACGCAGCTTACGGGAACTACGCCGCCACCGAGGGCTTTGCCGAGGATGAGGATGTCGGGGCGCACACCTTCGTGGTCGCAGGCCAGCATCTTGCCGGTACGTGCAATACCGCACTGCACCTCGTCAGCCATAAAGAGAACGTTATGCTTTTTGCAGATATCGTAGCATTTTTTCAGATAACCGTCATCGGGTACGTATACACCCGCTTCGCCTTGAATGGGCTCGAGCAGGAAACCGGCAATCTTGTCGCCGTGCTCATCCAATACCTTTTCCAGTGCGGAGGGGTCGTTGTAGGGAATTCGGATGAAGCCAGGGGTCATGGGGCCATAGTTGGCATAGCTCTCGGGGTCGTTGCTCATGGTGATGATGGTGATGGTACGGCCGTGGAAGTTGCCTTCGCAGCATACAATCATTACCTCTTCGTTCTTAATGCCTTTCTTGACAACACCCCAACGGCGGGCAAGCTTCAATGCTGTTTCGTCGGCTTCTGCACCGCTATTCATGGGCAGCACCTTGTCGTAGCCGAAGTACTCGGTGACGTATTTCTCCCATTCGCCAAGGCAGTTGTTATAGAATGCGCGGCTGCTGAGGGTCAGTTTCTGAGCCTGGTCGCAGAGGGCTTTGATGATTTTTGGATGGCAGTGTCCTTGGTTCACAGCCGAGTAGGCGGAAAGAAAGTCGAAATAGCGTTTGCCTTCGCAGTCCCATACAAATGCGCCCTCACCTTTGGCAAGAACAACGGGCAGAGGATGATAGTTGTGAGCACCATAGCGGGCTTCCAATTCCATGAATTCTTCAGATTTCGTCATAATGTTGATGTTTTAATATTTTTTATTGTGTTGTTTGCATTTGTTGCCGCAGGTAAGAGAAATCCTGTTTGAGGGTAGGATAGGACATCCCTGCTTGAAATTTTTTGCAAATTTACACATTATATTTCAAATAAAAATACTTTTTTTCCGTTTCCCTAGAAAATAAATAATGCAAAGGCTCCTTTTGTGTTATGTACCAACGTTGGTTATATACTGATTAATAATGTTGTGACATTTCAGAGATGGTCATTGCTAACCCGACACAGAAAATGGAAGAAAAGATTTTGACGATAAACAATCTTCATGTGGAATTCTTGCACGATGGGGTGTATCAGGAAGCCGTAAAGGGTGTGAGCCTGGATGTGTACCGCGGTAGGACTTTGGGCATTGTTGGAGAATCGGGTAGCGGCAAGTCGGTCACTTCTCTTGCTGTAATGGGGTTGTTGCCACAGCCGCCAGCCTGTCGCATGACGGGTCTCATCAACATGACTGGAAAAGGAACCTCTTCTTCCGACAATGGCAAACCCTTGCGCACCACAATGATTTTCCAAGAGCCCATGACTAGCCTAAATCCTGTGCAGAAGTGTGGTCCCCAAGTGGCCGAGATGCTCCTCGCACATGAAAAGGTGAGCAAACGCGAGGCTCGCCAGCGGGTAATAGACCTCTTTGCCGAAGTGATGCTTCCCCGTCCCGAAAAGATATACAACAGCTATCCTCATGAGATTAGTGGCGGTCAGAAACAACGTGTCATGATTGCCATGGCACTGATATGCCATCCCGACTTGGTGATTGCCGATGAGCCAACCACTGCTTTGGATGTCACTGTGCAGAAAACCATTCTCGAACTACTCCGCACGCTACAGAAGAAATACAATATCGGCATTATCTTTATTACACACGATTTAGGTGTCATTGCCCAGATAGCCGACGACGTACTGGTAATGTACAAAGGCGAGATTGTTGAGAGGGGAACGGTGGAACAGGTCTTATACCATCCCACTCAGTCCTACACGCGCGGCCTTTTGGCCTGCCGTCCGCCGCTCGACTGTCGGCCCCTGCGGTTGCCCACTGTGAAAGATTTCCTCGACAATCCCGATTACCAGACTCAACACGAGTTGCGGCCGATACATACACCCGACCCGGAAACTCGGCCGTTGTTGCGCGTACGCGACCTAGAGGTGACGTATGCTCTAAAGAAGAATATTTTTGGGAAGACTCTCCAGGAGTTGAAAGCGGTTGATGGTTTCTCGTTTGATGTATTCCGTGGCGAGACGCTTGGGCTGGTTGGTGAGTCCGGGTGTGGCAAAAGCACTCTCGGGCGTGCATTGCTGCATCTTGTGGATACCAGTTCGGGCACAATAGAGTATGACGGACATCCGCTCGACAAGCTTGATTCGGAAGGATATACCCAGCTTCGCCGCAAGATGCAGATAGTGTTTCAAGACCCTTATTCCTCCCTCAATCCACGCATCACTATCGGTGAGGCCATTAAAGAGCCATTGCAGTGTCATCGTATGTTCGACTCCGATAGCCAGCGTCGGCAACGGGTTCTCGAACTCATGCAGCAGGTGGGGCTCAGTCCGGAGTGGTACAACCGGTATCCACATGAGTTCAGTGGTGGGCAACGGCAACGCGTTTGCATTGCCCGTGCCTTGATACTTCAACCCGAGTTGGTGATATGCGACGAGAGTGTCTCCGCCCTCGATGTCTCCGTTCAGGCTCAGGTGCTCAACCTCCTCAACGATTTAAAAGAGCAATATGGTTACACCTATATATTTATAACTCACGACCTCTCTGTGGTCAAATTCTTTGCCGATCGCATCATGGTCATGGAGAAAGGTTGTTTGGTCGAGTGTGCCTCGTCCGACGAGCTGTTCCGCAATCCCCAACAGCCCTACACTCAACGCCTCCTCGCTGCCATCCCGCGATTGTGATTCTTACATGTCTGAAGTCAATCCAGATGGCTTGAAAGTGGAATATTATTCCATTCAGGCTTCGTCTACATGTATCATGCTGCCTGTCCTTTAAAGATGAGGTGCTGGTACCTCACCGGTGCGGAAGGAACAAAAAAACAGGCAAGAACATTTCTTGCCTGCCTAAAAAAGAGGATACAAGTGATATCAATGTTTCTTTTTTTCCTGCATCTTGGCTTCGATAGTCATTGTGGCGTGGGGAACTATCATCAAGCGCTCTTTGGGAATGAGTTTGCCCGTGACACGGCAAATGCCATAGGTCTTGTTTTCGATACGGATGAGGGCTGCATCCAAGTCTTTAATGAATTTCTGTTGGCGTGCGGCAAGTCGGGAGTTTTCTTCTTTCGAAAGCACGTTGCTTCCTTCTTCCAGAGTCTTAAATGTAGGTGCAGTATCCGAAGCGTCATTCTCGCTGCCAGCAACGGCCTCGTTCAATAATTCGAGGCTTCTAACTGCTTCTTCTCTTTTTTTGAGAATTAATTCCTTGAAGAATTGTAGCTCTTCGGCGGAGTAGCAGTTCTTTTCTGGTA
The DNA here is from genome assembly GCA_900319865.1 of uncultured Bacteroidales bacterium. GTDB lineage: Bacteria > Bacteroidota > Bacteroidia > Bacteroidales > P3 > Colimorpha. The sequence goes on from ONQD01000033.1 coordinate 20,328, forward strand.
AATTATTTTTCTTCTCCATAGTACTACAGTTGTTCCTTGTTAATTCACACTATTATTTCACGCTGCAAAAATACACATACTTTTGAATATAATAAAGAAAAAATATTAACAGGTTGTTATTATTTATTTAAATACAACTCTATCAGTCCATTGGGAGCATTGATAAAAAGGGTCTTCTGTTCTCGGTCCACCTTTTTTATTACTGGATCGATGACTGGAATAAGGATTTCAGTGCCATCATCCATGATTTGAAACAGGGGTTGTGCCGGGTACTCAATAATGCTTTGAATGGTTCCTATATCCCCGTGGGTCTCGTCAATAACTTTGAATCCAATTACTTCGTGGAAGTAAAACTGGTTCCCGGTAAGTTTAGGCAGCATGTCGAGCGGAAGGTAAAGGTCGTGCCCTACCAAGGCTTGAGCCTCTTCCGGCTTGAGGTCTTCAAATGTCACCGTGGCCTTGTTTCCTGCAATATTCTCTATCTTGAAGAAATAGGGTATTAGGTTGCCTTTTATCTCAACAAAAGCTGAGTCGAGGTCGGCATAGTCCTCGGGGCAGTCTACATCGAGAAAGAATATCACTTGACCCTTATAACCGAAAGGTTTGGTAATTCTTCCCAGTTGGTAGCATTCGTCTATGGTCATGTGTTTTGTTGTTTTACAAAAAAAGCGTGTCCTTCTGGGCACGCTTTTTTATCTTGTGTTGAACAATTATTCAGCAGCGGGAGCTTCCTCGGCGGCAGGGGCCTCTTCGGTAGCAGCGGCGGCTTCAGCTTCAGCCTTTGCTGCGGCTTCGGCCTCGGCAGCAGCCTGACGTTTGGCGGCCACGGCGGCAGCCTTGGTCTCGTTGACTTTCTTCTCGGCATCCAGACGCTCTTTCTTAATGTTGCGGAGCTTGGTGTCGTTCTCGCTCTTGGCGTTGGCTATTTTGGTCTCTTTGGCTTGGAGCCACTCGTTGAACTTCACATCGGCCTGTTCCTGGCTGATAGCACCTTTCTCAACACCAATCTGCAGGTGGCGTTTCAGCAACACACCTTTGTAGGAAAGGATACGACGGGCAGTCTCGCTGGGCTGGGCACCGTTCTTGAGCCATTGCACGGATTTATCAACATCGAGAACAATGGTGGCAGGGTTGGTCATCGGGTTGTAGGTGCCTAATTTTTCAATAAATTTACCGTCCCGAGGTACACGACCATCCGCAACAACGATATGATAGAAGGGTTGATTCTTCTTACCATGACGCTGTAATCTGATTCTTGTAGGCATAAATGTTTGTTGTTTAAATTGTTATTAAAAATTGTTTTGTTTAAAATGATTTGCAAAGATACACACTTTTTCCCAATCGTGCAAATTTTTTTTCAATAAGTCTAAAAACTTCTCACCATTCACTCGGTCAATTCACTTTGTTCTGTCGGCCCTCGGCTCTCGGTTGGCACCTTTTTCTGACGTTGACGGTTGGACCGTTATTCATTGGTTCAGATACTCTGTTTCTGCCAAATCCAAATTAATTTATTGGGTCATGATGCGATAATGAAAAAAATCTCGTAACTTTGCAACTCCTTTATTCGTTATATGAATATATATAAATTAGATAATATTAATGAGTTAGTGTCGCATGGCACTGCGGTTACTGTGGGTATGTTCGACGGTGTTCACATCGGCCACCGCCATATTTTGTCCATGTTGAGCCGTATGGCCAGTGAGTCGGGGGTCTCGCCTGTGGTGGTCACTTTCGACAGGCATCCGCGACAGGTGCTCACCAACGATGTCTCCACCCGCTTCCGCATCACCACCAACGAGGAACGATACGCCCTCCTCGAGCAGTGCGGCGTGGCCTATGTGGTGGAAGTCCATTTCACTCCCCAGCTTGCCTCGATGTCGGCTTGCGAGTTCTTTAGTCAAATTCTGGTACAACAGCTCCACGTCAAAGCCTTGGTCTTGGGCTACGACAATGTGTTTGGCAGTCGCAGCCACAATGATTTTGACCAATTGCCCGATTTGGCTGCGCAAATGGGAGTGAAGGTCTTTGTGGATACCGCTGTATCGCTCAACGATATTGATGTAAGCTCCACACAGGTGCGCAATGCTCTGCATCGGGGCGATGTTGCCACTGCTTCTGCCATGCTTGGCCGGTTCTACCGCCTTTGGGGTAGCGTGGAACGAGGCCGTCAGGTGGGACGCCAAATAGGGTTCCCCACTGCCAATGTGTCTCTCAACGACCCTACCAAAGTACTGCCTGCCGAAGGCGTCTATGCCGTGCGTGTAACCCTCTCCGATGGCACTTCAGGGCTCATGGGCATGGCCAATATTGGGGGACAACCCACCTTCGGTCTGGAAAAACCGGTGTTCGAAGTGAATATTTTCGATTTCGACAGCGACATATACGATACCACACTCACCGTCGATTTTGTGTCACGCCTCCGCTCTATTGTCCGTTTCGACAGCGTCGATGCCCTGATTGGGCAACTCAAAACCGACCGTGATGCGGCACGCCGGTTGCTCAGCCAGTATTCCAACCAATAACAAACCAAACAATATGAAACGCTATTTCTTGTTCACACTTATGCTTCTCCTGGGCTGCACCCTCTTCGCTCAGCCTGACAAGGTGTATAAGTCGCTCAAAGATGTCAAAAACCCTGCCGATGTTTACATACTCCAGTTGCACAACAAGCGGCTGAAGACCATTCCGCGTGAGGTGTTCGCCATGACCAACCTACGCCAGCTCGACTTGCGCGGCAACCGTATAGCCTTCTTGCCCGACAGCATCTCCCAGCTCCAGAATCTGCAACGTTTGGAACTGAGCCGCAATCCACTCATGGCTCTTCCCGCCAGCATGGCCAATATGGAGCAACTGCGCGAACTGGTGTTGTGGTCTACCTATGTCACCGAGCTCCCTCCTCAGTTCTCCCGTCTTGATGGCACTCTCGAGCTTCTGGACCTTCGCCACTGCCCGCTGATGCTCGACGACCAGACCGCCATCAACACATTATTACCCTCCGTCAAAAAACTATGGGACTATGCCTGCAATTGTGCCGACTGACTCCTTACAAATATATACCTTAATTGTTACGACTAAATCCCCCTAGATGAAAGACCAACTGAAAATAGCATACTTCCAACAGGACATTGCATGGGAAGACCCCTCGGCAAACCACCGTATGGTCGAGGAGGCTTTCGCCTCTGTGCCCCACGATATAGATGTGTTGGTTGTGCCCGAAACTTTCGCCACAGGCTTCTCGGACAATATGGCCTCTATGGCCGAACCGCCCGAGGGCGACACTTACCGTTTCGCACACCGCATGGCGGTCAAGCACAACGCTCTCTTCGTTGGCACTTGGACTGTGAAAGAACCCTCCTTGGGTGACAGGGTCGTCAACCGTATGCACTGGGTGCGTCCCGATGGCACTTATGGCTACTATGACAAAGGCCACACTTTCCGTATGAGCAGTGAGGCTTCGCAGTTGGTTCGCGGCACCCGTAGGGTCGTCTTCGAATGGCGCGGATGGCGTATCAAGCCTGCCGTGTGCTACGATTTGCGTTTCCCCAAATGGCTCCGCAACGAGAATCCGCCCGCTTACGACCTTCTGCTCGTGTGTGCCAACTGGCCCGGCTCCCGCCACGAGGCTTGGAGCACCCTGCTCAAAGCACGTGCCATCGAAAATCTTTGCTATGTGGTTGGGGTCAACCGTGTGGGCACTGATGGTGTGGGTATACCTTACACAGGCAACAGTGTGGCCATCAACTACAAGGGACAGGAGATAAGTTCCTGCAGCCCTCAGTGTCCTCAAGTCCAATTGGCCACTCTCGACCGCGAACCCCTCGACACTTTCCGCCAACATTGGCCTTTTTATTTAGACAACGATTAGATTATCCCTTTATGACTATAGAAGAAAAACTCGGATTTACCAAGATTCGCCAACTGCTGGCCAACGAATGTACCAATGGACTTGCAGTACACATGGCCGAGGAGATGGCGTTTTCCAGCAACTACGACCGCGTGGTGCGCGAATTGCAGCAAACTGAGGAATTCCGCCAGATTCTGGTGCTCGAAAACAGTTTCCCCGCCCAGGATTTTATCGACCTCACCGACGAGCTCAACCGCCTTCGTGTATCCGGCACTGTGATCGAACTGGAGGCATTGTTCGACCTGAAATGCTCGCTCCACACTATCGGTGAATGTCTTCGTTTTCTGTTGCGCGACGACCCCATTCGCTATCCCCTGCTCCACGAGCTGGCCACGCATGTAGACCTTGACCCCGCCATCACCAAGGCCATCAGCAAAATAGTGGATGACAAAGGTGAAATCTACGACAACGCTTCCGACCTCCTTCTCGACATCCGCCGTCAGATAAACCGCAAGCGCAACGATGTGGATGTTCAAATCAGCAAACAGCTGGCTCGTGCCAAACATGAGGGCTGGGCTCCCGAAAATGCCGAAGTCACTATCCGCAACGGCCGCATGGTCATCCCCATGCTCGACACCCACCGCCGTAAAATAAAAGGCCTCATTCATGACGAGTCGGCCACTCGCCAAACCGCCTATCTCGAGCCCTCCGAGGTGGTGGAGCTGAACAATGACCTCCGCGAACTGGAGTTTGCAGAACGTCATGAAATTCAGAAAATCCTTGCCCGTTTCACCGATATGATTCGCCCCCAGCTCGACTCGCTGGTCAATGCCTATTGGTTCCTTGCACGCATCGATTTTATCCGCGCCAAGGCCCGTCTTGCCTTGCTGCTGCATTGCGGACGCCCTATTGTGGACAGCATCACCAAAATCAATTGGCTCGATGCCCGCCATCCCTTGCTGTTCTTTAATTACAGCCAGCCATCCTCTGCCCAGCACAAAGGCAGCGATTCGTCCTCCTCTGTCAAAGAGGTGGTGCCGTTCAATCTCGAGCTTAACGACGATGCCCACATCCTTATCATCTCGGGGCCTAATGCCGGCGGCAAGTCGGTATGCCTCAAGGCTGTGGGGTTGATACAATATATGCTGCAATGCGGTTTGCTGGTGCCTTGCCGCGAAACTTCCGAATTCGGCATTTTCGATAACATCTTCATCGACATCGGCGACCAACAGTCTATTGATAACGACCTTAGCACTTATACTTCCCATCTGCAAAACATGAAGCTCCTGCTCGAAACTGCCGATTCGAACACACTCTTCCTGCTCGACGAGCTTGGAGGTGGCACAGAACCCCGTTCGGGCTGCGCCATTGCCGAGGCCTTGCTCGAGGAGTTGTACCGCCGTCATGCTTTTGGAGTGGTAACCACCCACTATGCTGACCTCAAACTGCTGGCCGACAAGTGTCCAGGCATACAGAACGGTGCCATGCTTTTCGACACCGAGAAGATGCGCCCCCTCTACCGCCTCTCCATTGGCCATCCCGGCAGCTCGTTCGCTTTCGAAATAGCCCAGAATATAGGGTTCCCCGAAGAGGTGCTCAAGGCTGCAGGCGAGAAGGTGGGAGGCGAGATGCTCAACTTCGAACACCAGTTGCAGCAGATCGAACTCGACAAACAAGAGATTGCCCGGCAGAAAACCGAGTTGCAGGTGGCCGACAATTTCCTGGCCGAAGTGACCGCTAAATACCAGCAACTCACCGCCAAACTCGAGAGCAAACGGTTTGAAATACTCAGCACCGCCCGTCAGGAGGCACAGCAGATACTTGCCGATGCCAACCGTACGGTGGAGCAGACCATCAGCGACATCAAGACTGCCCAAGCCGAAAAGGAACAAACCCAGCAGGCCCGTCAACGCATCAAAGCCGAGGCCGAGCGACTGGCATCGGCCCAGGAGCGGCATCGCGAGGAAATGGCCAGCCACAAGGTGTCGGCAGCCGATTTGCAGACCGACAAGTCCGACTCCAAATCCGAACCGGATGAAGGTACTGCCCCTATCACAGTGGGCAGCATCGTGCGCATCGACGGGCAGGATACCTTTGGCGAAGTGGTTGAGTTGAAAGGGAAAAAGGCCGTGGTGGAGAGCAACAGCATCCGCATGACTATCAACCTTAACCGCCTGGTTGGCACCAAAAAGAAGAGCATCCCCGTCGACAAACTCAGCCGGCAGAACAGTCGTTTCCAGTCCATCTACGACGACATCAACGAGAAACGCAAAACTTTCAACCCAACCCTCGACCTCCGTGGCCAGCGTGCCGACGAGGCATTGGACAACCTCCAGCATTTCCTCGACGACGCACAGCTGCTCAGCGAGAAGGAATTGCGCGTTCTTCACGGCAAGGGCTATGGCATATTGAAGCAATTAATAAGGGAATACCTGCAGGGCAACCGCGACGTTAAGTCGTTCCATTCCGAGCGTCTCGAGCTGGGCGGCGACGGCATAACGGTGGTCCACCTCAAATAAACAGGGCCGACGCTACCCCTTATCCCTGATGTGGCTGATGCCTACAACTATTTTCAATGTAAAAGCAATACAATAAAAAACAATGTTTTACGTTTTTTCGGGAAAAATATGTTATTTGTAGGGAAAAATATTGTGAAAAATCCGCTATTTTTGCAACGTGATAAAAACAAGATATTAATCAATCAAAAGTAATAACAAGATTATGAAACTGAAAAAATTCATTCTTCCCATGCTGACACTTGTGCTGTTGGCTTCCGGATGTACCAAGGAGTATGTTTACAATGGCTCTCAGGTTCAGACCATCCGTTTTAACATCACCCCCAGCGAGTGGAGACTAAATGAGGGTCAATACAAACCTGGTGCAAACAACTACCTCTATTGTGAAAAAGATGTTCCCGCCATCGACCAACAGGTGTTCGACTACGGCACCGTCCAGGCCTACGTTTGGAACGTCTACGACCAGGCCACCAATTCCGGCGCCTGGAACACGCTGCCCTTCGTTTATCCTCTCGAGGTTCTTGAACAGACAGAGGATGGTGGCTACAATAGATATGTTATTGGCGAGAATCTCCGTTTCGAATGGGAAAAGGGTAAGGTGACATTTATCATTCAGGACCTCGACGGCTTCAAACCCGAGGATATGGTAAGCACCATCAGTGTGAAGGTGTGCATCACCTCCAACATGCGCAACGTACGTTAAATCAAGTAGAAAACACATCAAATTACAAACCGGAGGTTTGCCAGTCAAACCTCCGGTTTCTTATTATACCCCAAACCACCCAGTCGTGGTACCCACCAAACTGCATTAGCTAAAAACACAAATCATTGCATTTTAGTATTGCCGCAAAGAAAGGCTGCTATTATATTATATGTATAATAGACACCCCGTCCTTTTGCATCATTTCCGTTTCCCGTTTTGCTTCTTTTCGTCTTTTCCCCGTCTCCCTTACCCTTTCACGATGTAACAACTTCTTGTTGAAAGTATAATCACCGCAGAGGTTAAGAAGGGCTTGCGGAGAGCTTACGAAGAGCTTAAGAGTTAGCGAAGGTTGACGGAACTGGTAGGGGATGCGGGATGAATGCGGATTGGGCGCAGGACGAGGGCGGCAACGGGACGGAGGGACGGTGCAATGTAGTGTGACCGATGTGATTATGGGAAAGACAAAGCCCGAAAGCAATGCGGGCAGGGCTTTCGGGCTTGGACGGTCCGGAAGTGGAGGTTTTCCGGAACGGTTAGAAAGAAGACTATTTGATTTGAAGATTCTTCTTGTAGGATTTCATGGTGTTTTCGAGCAGCGACACAATGGTGAGCGGGCCAACGCCGCCGGGGACGGGTGTGGTCCAGGAGCAGAGGCGGTCCACCTCACTGTGTTTTACGTCGCCGATGATGCGGTAGCCGCGGTGGATGCCCACATCGATGACGACAGCACCTTCTTTCACCATGTCGGCGGTGACAAATTCGGGTTTGCCGATTGCCACAATCAGGATGTCGGCCTGGCGGGTGATTTCGGGGAGGTTGGTGGTGCGGCTGTGGCAGATGGTGACAGTGCAGTCAAATCCCTTGCGCGAAAGGAGGTTGGCGATGGGGGTTCCGACGATGTTGCTGCGGCCGATGACCACGCAGTGTTTGCCGGAGGTCTCGATGCCGTAGCGTTTGAGGAGGGTGCAGATGCCCATGGGGGTGGCGGGAATGAAGGCATCCTCGCTCAGCACCATGCGTCCGATATTGATGGGTGTGAATCCATCAACGTCTTTATCGGGCGAGATGGTGTTTATGATTTTCTGTTCGTTGATGTGTTTGGGCAGAGGGAGCTGGACGATGAAGCCGTCGACCTCGGGGTCGGAGTTGAGGAAGTTGATGACCTCCAGGAGCTCGTTCTCGGTGGTGTGCTCGGGCATGCGGTAGACCGAGGAGGTGAAGCCCACTTCGTGGCTTGACTTCTCTTTGTTGGCAACATAGGTTTGGCTTGCGCCGTCGTTGCCTACGATTACGGCAGCCAGATGCGGGGGGCGATGGCCTTGGGCGGTGAGTTGGCGCACTTCGTTTGCGATTTCTTCTTTGATTTGCAGGGACAGGGCCTTGCCGTCTAATAACTGTAGCATATCGGGTTGTATGTGTTTTATTGATGAATAAACTGAGGCGGGGGAGGGGGTTAGCGCCGGCGGCGAGGCATTTGGGGTATTTTGCCTTTGGTGCTGACGGAGCGCATCATCTTACGGGTGTCCTCGAATTGTTTGAGGAACCGGTTGAGTTCTTGGATGCTGCGGCCGCTGCCGGCGGCAATGCGTTGCTTGCGGCTGCTGTTGAGGCAGGAGGGGTTGCGGCGCTCGTAGGGGGTCATGCTGCCAATCATGGACTCGATAGGCTTGAAGGCGTCGTCGCCTATTTCCACATTCTTGGTCAGTTTGTCCATACCTGGAATCATGCCGAGGAGGTCTTTCATGCTGCCCATTTTCTTGATTTGGGCTATTTGGGAGAGGAAGTCTTCGAAGTTGTACTCGTTGTGGATGAGTTTTTTCTGTATTTTGCGAGCTTCTTCTTCGTCGTATTGTTCCTGTGCGCGTTCCACCAGCGAGACCACATCGCCCATGCCGAGGATACGGCTGGCCATACGGTCGGGGTGGAAGATGTCGAGAGCGTCCATTTTCTCACCGATGCCGATGAACTTGATGGGCTTTTGCACGGCATAGCGTATGGTGAGAGCGGCACCGCCACGGGTATCGCCATCGAGTTTGGTGAGCACCACTCCGTCGTAGTCGATGCGTTCGTTGAAGGCCTTGGCTGTGTTTACGGCGTCCTGACCGGTCATGGAGTCGACCACGAAGAGGGTTTCCTGTGGGTTGAGAGATTTTTTGAGGCCGGATATTTCGTCCATCATCTGTTCGTCCACAGCCAGACGGCCGGCGGTATCGACGATGAGTATGTTGGCACCTTTCAGTTTGGCGTCCTTTAGGGCTTTCTGGGCGATGTCTATGGGGTTGGTGTTGCCCTCTTCGGTGAACACGGGCACTCCGATTTGCTGTCCGAGGGTTTGCAGCTGGGAGATGGCTGCGGGGCGGTAAACGTCGCCGGCCACCAGCATGACGCTTTTGTTCTTTTTGGTTTTGAGATAGTTGGCAAGCTTGGCGGAGAAAGTGGTTTTGCCCGAACCTTGCAGACCGGCAATGAGGATGATGGCGGGGCTGCCTTTGGTGTTGATTTCGACGGCCTCGGAACCCATCAGCTCGGTGAGTTTCTCGTGCACAATCTTAACCATCAGCTGTCCGGGCTCGATGCTCTGAATCACGTTGCGGCCGATTGCTTCGGCTTTGACTTTGTCGGTGAATTCTTTTGCTATGGGATAGCTGACATCGGCGTCGAGCAGGGCACGGCGCACTGCTTTCACCGTTTCGGCAATGTTGATATCGGTAATGCTACCTTTTCCTCGCAGCGTGTGTAACGCTTTCTCTATCTTGCTACTTATACTTTCAAACATAATCTTGGTTCGCTTGTAATTGAAATTGCAAATATACGTTTTTTTTTTCATTCTGCGTCCATATCGAGGGAAATAGGGAATTTTTTTTTCAAAAAGATGAAACTTTTTTGATTTTTTGACGTTATTTAATAGTGTTTGAAATAATAAAAGAGAAGAATGCTCGTTGATAGGGGTGTTTGAGATTATTTCAATGACAGTAACAAGAAGTTGGATTAATATTTAGATATGAGACAGTTAAAGATTACCCATTCAATTACCAATCGTGACATCAAGTCGCTGGACAAATATCTGCAAGATATTTGCAGTGAGGAGCTTTTGACCCCTGAGGAGGAGGTTCAGCTGGCTCAGCGCATTAAAAACGGCGACCAGGAGGCATTGGACCGCCTGACGAAAGCCAATCTGCGTTTCGTGGTGTCGGTGGCCAAGCAGTACCAGAACCAGGGACTGAGCCTTCCGGACTTGATTAACGAGGGAAACGTAGGTCTGATAAAGGCCGCCAAACGTTTTGACGAAACACGCGGCTTCAAGTTCATTTCCTATGCTGTGTGGTGGATTCGCCAGTCAATATTGCAGGCCATTGCCGAGAATTCGCGCATTGTGCGTCTTCCATCCAACCAGTTGGGTGCTCTGAATAAGTTGAAGAAGGAAATAAGCCGTTTGGAACAGGAGCTGGAACGCCCACCATCGGAAGAGGAGTTGGCCGACATGCTTGATATACCCGAGGAGAAAATCAAGAGTATTTTGGGTATTTCGGGCCGCCATATCTCGATCGACGCTCCTTTGGTGGCGGACGAGGATGTGAATTTTGTGGATGTACTGCCCAACGAAGATACTCCTCCGACCGACAGTGCATTGATGCAGGAGTCGCTCTCGCAGGAGATAGAGCGTTCTCTGGCCACCCTCACGGAGTATGAACGCGAGGTAATCAAGATGTATTTCGGCATCGGTATGCCCCATGCCTTGAGTCTTGACGAGATTGCCATGAAGTTCGGCCTCACCCGCGAGCGTGTGCGCCAAATCAAGGAGAAAGGTATCAAGCGTCTGAGAGTGAGCAGTAAGAGCAAGCATCTCCAATCGTATCTCTAATCCATCTGTATGGACAAAATACTGAGGTATTTCCCCGAGTTGACAGGGCGGCAACGTGAACAAATTGCCGCTCTGTTGCCATTGTATGAGGACTGGAATTCGAAGATAAACGTCATATCGCGCAAGGATATGGATTGTTTCTACGAGCATCACGTGCTCCATAGCCTTGCTATCGCCAAAGTGCAGCCTTTTAAGACGATGGCCGAAATACTGGATGTGGGGACAGGAGGCGGATTTCCGGGGATTCCGTTGGCAATTATGTTTCCCCACGCCAACTTCTATCTGATAGATTCAATTGGGAAGAAAATCAAGGTGGTCCAGAATGTGGTGGAACAGCTGGGGCTGCAGAATGTGAGGGCCGAGCAGATTCGCGCCGAACAGGTGGAAGGCGAATACGACTTTATTGTGTCGCGGGCTGTGACCGATTTGAGCCAGTTTGTGCAGTGGGTGAGGGGGAAGGTGTCGAAGACGCAGTACCATCACCTGCATAATGGCATTCTCTATTTGAAAGGAGGAGACTTGGCCGAGGAGTTGAAGCCTTTCGGGAAGAAGGTGAAAGTTTGGGAGATTAGCAATTTCTATTCTGAAGAGTATTTCGAAACGAAGAAGGTGATACATCTCCCGCTTTGATTCCTCTGCTGTATCACTGATATATAAACGGACGAAGGATTGAAATGAGTTCAATCCTTCGTCTGTTTTGTAGGGGTGCCGACAGCGGGCTAACGTCTCGGCAACACCTCGTTGAGGCATTTCAATGTCACGGTGGTTTTGGATAGGTCGCTGTTGGGGTTGTTGGGGATAAACACTATGTGTGCGGTTTGGCCAGCGGGGAGGTCGAAATAGTTGTTGCTGAAATGGCCGTCAACGTGGGGTTCGGTTTGCAGCATTACGTCTCTGAGGTCGGTTTGGGCGGTGAGTGTGACGGAAAGCTGTCCCTTGCGATTCAGGTTCGGTGTCAATTGGTACTTGGCTTTGGGCAGCCGGAGATTCTTTGGGAGGGTTTTGTAGTAGGATTTCCAATAGTTCATGTCCACGGTGTCGCTGTAGAGGTCGCGGGCGCGGTAGTGGAGGGCTTTCCAGTTGCCATAGCAGTCGATTGATGACCAAGAGGCCACAGGCCAGCAGTCGTTGAGTTGCCAAAAGAGGGTGCCCATGCAGTGGGGTTGTTGCTGCAGGTGCTGGAAAATGCCGTAGCCTGTGCCCCAGGCTTGGAGCAGTTGGCTCACATAGCAGAAGTCTTCGAGTGAGAGGCTGCGGCTGTCCACGCCATAGTATTGGCGCATGGCTTTGTCGATTATCTCTAATCCGCGACCGTGCTTTTGATGGCTCTTCATGACGGGCGAGTCGATGTAGCGTTGGTCCTCGGGGCAGTAGCGGCAAACGGTGCTGTAGTCGGGATAGCTTTGGAAGCCGTATTCAGACATGAAGCGGCCGGTCTTCTCCTTGTACATTTCAAAAGGCTGTTCGCCCCACCACACGCCCCAATAGTGGCTGTCGCCGTGAGTGACGCATTCGGGGTGGCCCCAGCCAAAGAGGGGCGAGGAGGTTATGTAGGCGCGGTGCAGCGGGTCGTATTGCTTTACGGCATTTGCCAGTATTCCGTTGATGCCAAAGAGGGTGTCTATGCCGTGCTGGAGGGTGGCAATCTGTTCGGGGGTCCACTGGTATTGTTGCTGCCAGCCCCAGTCTTCCCAGCCGTTCTTCACCTCGTTGTTGCCGCACCACAGCACCACGCATGGATGCTGGGCAATGCGGCGAACCTGCTCCTCGGCTTCGGCCTTCACGTTGTTGAGGAAGGCGGAGTCGGAGGGGTAGAGGGCACAGCTGAAGTTGAAATCCTGCCACACCATGATGCCCAGCGAGTCGCAGAGATGGTAGAAGTAGTCGGGCTCGTAGATGCCGCCGCCCCACACGCGAATCATGTTGAAGTGGGCTTCCTTGGCGGAGGTGAGGAGGTGGCGGTAGCGGGCGCGGTTGGCGCTGTCGAGCACGGGGAACGAGTGGACGGGAATCCAGTTGGCTCCCTTCACAAAGATGGGCTTGCCATTGCGGTAGAAGGTGAAGCTTTGGCCGATGGAGTCCTGCTCTTGGCGCAGGGTGACATTCCAGGAACGGGGTTTGGGCATAGGCTTTTCGGGTAGTTCGTCATTGAAACATTCCAGTCTTGCTCCGCCCAGAATGCCGACGGTGCTAAGCTTTGGACCCCAGTCCCAACCCAGCATGTAGGGTGCCATGCGGGTCACGGCGCGGTGGTCGGGCAGGTTGTAGTCCAGGTCGGGCTGAGAGTAATACTCTTCGGAGTCAAAATGGGCTTCGTTGTTCTGCTCTATGGGATAGAAGGTAATCTCGATGACGATATCCTCGTCGGGGTCGGGAAGGGTGCCGCTGTCGATAAGTGACTCGAAGAGGCACACCCTGTGAGTGCGGAACATATTGTCTGGCGACATGAGCAGATGCTGAAACGGGGCGCCGAGGGTTTTGCCATAGATTCTGACGTCGCAGAGTGTGACCCCTTCGAGGACGAGGTCGCAGTGTTCAAAGCCTTCCCACATGTCGCGGGTGATGGTGGTACGGTATTTCCAGATGCGTTTTCCAACCCATTGCACCGAGTCTTCGTTGGTGCCGTAGAAGGGGTCGGGGATGAGGCCTTGGGCCATGAGGTCGGTATGGATGCAGCCGGGCACAGTGGCGGGATACCATTGACCTTCATACTCGAATTCCCAATTGGAGAGATCGAAGACATCCATTTCACGGTTGCAGCCTACAAAGAGCAGCAATGCCAGCAGGAGGGGAACAATACGTTTCATAAGAATGGGATTGAATTATCAGTCGGTTTTTAAAAAGGCAAAGAATACGGCCAAAATGATGAGGGCAAAGGCCACAAGGTGGTTCCAGCGGATGGGCTCGCCTTTGAAGACGGTGGCCACGATGACGGTGAAGACCACCAGCGAGACGCACTCCTGTATGACTTTGAGCTGCATGAGGGAGAAGGGACCACCGGTGATTTGCGAGCCAATGCGGTTGGCGGGAATCATGAAGGTGTACTCAAAGAAGGCCATGCCCCACGAGAGGACAATGATGGCGATGAGCGGCCAGTCTTTGATGACATTCATCTGCTGGAGTTTGAGATTGCCGTACCATGCAAAGGTCATGAAGACATTGGAGCAGACAAGCATTAGCACGGTGATTAATCCTTTGGACATGGGAAGAGGGGTGTTAGAGGGGTTTGACAGGATTGTTTTGGTTGACGAGTTTTATCAATTCGCTCCACACAGCGTTGCAGGTGCGCTCGATAGTTTGGGCTCTGCGGTCGCCGAATTTCAGCAGTCGGGCCGTGACGCCTTCGGCATTCGCCACAGCAATCCAGACGGTGCCAACGGGCTTCTGGGGCGTGCCGCCACCGGGTCCGGCTATGCCTGTGGTGGCAACGGCGTAGTCGGCTCCTAACCGTTGGCGCACTCCGTCAGCCATCTGGCGAACAGTCTCTTCGCTAACGGCACCATGGGCGGCCAAAGTGTCATGGCTCACGCCTAGGGCACACTCTTTCACCTCGTTGCTATAGGCTACCACGCCTCCTTTATAGTACTCTGATGCTCCGGCAAGGGCTGTAAGTTGTGAGGCCAGGGCGCCACCGGTGCAGCTCTCGGCTGTGGCAAGTGTCTTGCCAGCCCGCTTCATGGTGTAGGCTACCAGTTCGGGCAGGCTCTCCAAGTCCTCGCCTACAATGTATTGACCAGCAATGGGGTATAGACTTTTCACGGCATCGGCAATCTGCTGTTCCAGTTGCGGACGCTCGTTGTGCCCGCCACGTGCGGTGAGCCTCAGTTTCAGCATTCCAGCCTGCGGCAGATAGGCGAGGCGTATGCTCTTGGGCAGAGCAAGTTCCCAAGGCTCTATCAGGTCGCTCAGGAACGATTCGCCGATGCCTTGAACCAGTATGTTTTTGTTGATTATCTGGTCGGTGCGGAAATGTTGTTGCAGACGGGGGATGATTTCGGTTTCCATCAGGTTGACCATCTCGAAGGGCACACCGGGCATGGAAACCACCACTTTGGGCGAGTTTTGGCTTGTCGGATGGGTGTTGACTCCATCGGGGCTTTCGTTGGCCTGTGGCAGTTCGAACCACATGCACGGGGCAGTACCTACCACATTGTTAATCATTGTGCAGCAACGAGGCACCCAGGCCTGCTGGCGGTTGATGGGGGTGAGCTCATAGCCTCGGGCATCGAAAATGCGTTTAACGTTGGCCAAGGCCTCTTCGTTTTCGTATAGTTCGCTGTGGAAGAAATCGCAAAGGGTCTTCTTTGTGATGTCGTCTTTGGTGGGTCCCAGACCTCCGGTGATGAGCACCACATCGCTCCGCTCCAGACAGTGACGGAGGTAGAAATTAATGTCTGCGCCGTTGTCTCCGATGACGTAAGTGCCACACACGTCTATGCCTGCGGCAATGAGCATCTGCGACATTCGGCTTGCGTTAGTGTTGACTACCTGTCCAATAAGCAGTTCGTCGCCTATGTTGAGTATTGTTGCTTTCATGATGCAAAAATACTACTTTTTTTTGAATTATGTGAGTAATGAAGTTTGAGACAACGCTACAGGGCATGTGTATGGAGCCTGTTATTGTGTGGTGTCCATTGCCTGTGGTTTCTATCTTTGGCAAGTATTGCCTGCTATGAAACAAACAGATAGTTCTGTAATTGGGTACCCACTCCAGCCATAGGGAATTCGGGAGAAAAATGTTCTTTTCATTGTCGATATTAGTTTGTATACGCTGTGTTTGTAGTTGGTTATATCCTAATTTGAAGAACGCTTTTCCCACTGTGACGGACCGCTGCTTTTCAATGTGCAAAGGGACGTTTTTTTTCTCATATATCTGTTTTTTTAAGTAATAGCTCTGTTGCTTTTTGTGTAAAGTGTTGTTGGAATAGTCTGTAAATGAATGCCATGAGGGGCGAATGAAAAACTTTTGTACTTTTATTGTGAAATATTTTGTATCTTTGCATTTTAAATTTAAACGTTGTTTGACATGATGACCAATATCCCTAATTTGGACGAATTGATTCGTATGGCACTCCTCGAAGATGTGGGCGATGGTGACCACAGTACTTTGGCGTGCATTCCTCCTACGGCCACAAACACTGCCAAGATGGTGGCCAAAGCCGACGGAATAGTGTGTGGCATGGAAGTGGGCGAGCGTGTGTTCCGTTTCGTCAACGATTCTTTCTATCACAGCCTTATTCCCATCAACATCACGATGTTGAAGCATGATGGCGATTCAGTTTGCAAAGGGGATGTCCTCATGACCATAGAGGGGGCTTCGGGTGTAATCCTTACCGCCGAACGTACCGCCCTCAATTTTATGCAGCGTCTCAGCGGCATAGCCACGCAGACCCACCACATGGTGCAGATGCTCGACGGCCTCCACACCCGTCTGCTCGACACCCGCAAAACCACTCCCAACATGCGTCTTCTCGAGAAATATGCTGTGTACTGTGGCGGCGGCACCAATCACCGCATCGGTCTTTACGATATGATAATGCTCAAGGATAACCATATCGACTTTGCCGGAGGCATCGAGGCGGCCATCGACCGCACCCATGCCTACCTCAAGGAGAAAGGCAAAAACCTGAAGATAGAGATAGAGGTGCGCAATCTCGACGAGCTGGAGCAGGTGTTGTGTCATGGTGGCGTCGACCGCATCATGCTTGATAATTTCGACACCGACACCCTCCGCGAGGCTGTGCGCCGCATCGACGGCA
Source organism: uncultured Bacteroidales bacterium (assembly GCA_900319865.1). GTDB lineage: Bacteria > Bacteroidota > Bacteroidia > Bacteroidales > P3 > Colimorpha. Next base: position 37,012 of record ONQD01000033.1, read on the forward strand.
AGTACGAGACCGAGGCCTCCGGCGGCATTACCGAGGAAACCCTCCGCGCCTATGCCGAGACCGGTGTCGACTTCATCTCTGTGGGTGCCCTCACCCATCACATCAAAAGCATGGATATCTCCCTGGTCAAGAAATAATACCCCTTAGGGCTTTCATCACCTTTGGTGTGGCAGCCCGGCACAGAATAGTTACCTCAATACACCCTCCCGGTGAACAAGCTGATTGATAAACTGAAGGCTCTTTGGCAACGTGTGGTTCAAAGCCGCATTGTGCGTCTTTCGCGCATGCTGGTACACAGCATCTCGCTTCCGGGCAACAAGGGTGTCCCCGTATACGATGTGGCACAATACCTGTTCAGAGGTATCTTCAACGGCGACCTCTGGCGTGCCTCCAAAGGGTTGGCGTTCTCATTTCTCATGGCGTTGCCTCCGCTGCTCATCTTCGTGTTCACCCTCATCGCGTTCCTGCCTGTCGATGGTCTGCAGAACGAGCTGCTTTACGAACTCGAGATTATCGTGCCGGAGAAAATCTATCAACCCCTCGCCAACACTATCAACGATGTAATGGGTCACAAGCACACTAGCCTGCTCTCCATTGGTTTTGCCACTTCGGTCATTTTGGCCGCCAATGCCATCAATGGCATGATGATGTATTTCGCCGACCGCCATATCGAGCGGCGCACCATTGTCATCAGCTATGCTATCTGTCTTCTTTTGGTATTCCTGCTCTACATCATGCTGGTGTTGGTGCTGGTGCTGCTCATCGGCTATAAAACCATCCTCATGTGGCTTTTCCGCCAGGGCATCCTCGTTCCGGGGTCATTCACCCATATCATCATCAGTATTGGCCGTTGGATCATTCTTGTTGGCATGGCTCTTCTCACTCTCAGCGTCATCTACTATCTCATCCCCACCAAGAAGCAGCGTGTCGGTTTCTTTTCGGCTGGGGCTGTCTTCGCCACCCTGATGTTCATCCTTGTGTCGTGGGGCTTCAAAATCTATCTTGCCAACTTCAACCGCTACAACCTCCTCTATGGCTCTATCGGTACCCTGCTGGTGGTGATGCTTTGGCTGTTGCTCAACTGCTTCGTCATCATGCTGGGCTATGAACTCAACACCGCCATTTTCGACGGCAAAATCAAAGGCCGCACCATCAACCACCACTACCGCTGGCTGCTCAAACGGCGCACCACCGACACCCCCGCCAAATCCCAAAACTGATTATTTATTATCCAATTATTAATTCATTGTTTTTATCACTCAATACACTTCCCAATGATTATTCAGAAACAAAATGGCAAAGTAGTGCCTGTCACCT
>ONQD01000082.1 GCA_900319865.1 uncultured Bacteroidales bacterium
AATGGCTGCTGCCAGTACCAGATCCTCCCTGCTCAAATCCGGGTCGGCCTCCAGATCCTGCGCCAGATCCCGCAGCAGGCCCTGGCGGAGAAAGGCGAAAGGCGAAAGGGAACCGTTCAGCACCAGCATGTCCGGCACCTCTCCGCTGAGGATCTGTGTATTCAGGGTGCTCGGTGTCTTGCATAGGAGCCTCTTGGGTGTCGTTCCAATAGAGGATGCCGTCAACGGAGCGGCCATAGTACAAGGTGTATTCGCCTTCCTGGTTATCCGTGGTGTGGATGATTTCGTGGGTGTTGAGGGCAACGTGGGCAGTGCCATTGTTGTCGACGGTAATGGCACCATTCATGGGGATGAAGAGGGTGTCTTCCATGCCCCAAGGCTCACCATTTTCGTAATCGAAAGATCTGCCTTCATAGGGGTTCTCCCAAACCTTGAAGGTGTTCCAGGTCAGACCGTCGTCGGTCGACTTGAACATCCAGACGCTGTTGGTCAGTTGGCCGGAATAGAGGAGGGCCACGGTGTGACCATTGGCAGCCAGGGCATAGTCGTCAGCCGAGAAAGTGCCGATGTGATAGTTGTACTCCTCGAGGGGACCATAGCTCACAGTCCAGTTTTCGGCGTCTTCCGAACGGAACAACACCGTACGGATGTCAGTCTCGTCGCTGCTGATGCTGTGTTGCAAAGCGGCAGCCACGTGGATGATGTTGTGGTGATCGCCAGTGGTGACCACTCTCGGCCAGGTCGGGTATTCATTGTAGGGATAGCCTTCGGGATAGTTCGGCAGAGCGCCACGGAATTGCCATTCGCCTTCACCGGCGTACTCTCTGGTGTAGCAGTTCAGAGCGCCATTGCCGTGCGAAAGGAGGATTTCGCCATTATCACCCCATTGGGCGATGGTCGGCCAACCTGATATCCAGCTCTCAACGCGAGCATCGGGGCCTTCACCATTTTCGACAGTGCCAAAGATCCATTCGCCAGAGGAGAATTCTTTGCTTTCCATGGGCTTGTAGAAGTTGTAACCCGTACCACGATCCGCAGGAGTGGCATTGTTGGGAGTCAGGTGCGACATGGTGGCGGTAACGGCAACCGAACCATTGGGCAACTGATACATACGGTTGGCAACAAATTGGTTCGACTGAAGGTCGTAGAAGGTCATGACGGTACCAGCGTAATCAAGGTCACCTTGATATCTGCTGCTCACCACGACGGGGGCTTGAGGGGCAAATTGGGCAGCACTGGGTTCCGCCATATCTTTGCCTACGGTAACTTTTTGGTCGCGGGCAACACCTGAACGAATGTCAGACTTTGCAACGCGATGTTGTGCGATTGCACTAAAGCCTAATGCAAGGCTCAAAGTTAGTAAAAACAATTTCTTCATGATGTTTTGTTTTTAAGGTTAATGATAATTGTTGTCGATATTAGGTCGCAAAAATAAACATTTTTGATTAAATGCAGCCCAATATGGAATTTTTTTTTCTCCAAAAAGAAAATTGTTGCAAAAGCTGTGCCAGAGATTCCCGTAGGGAATGGAGAATAAGTTCGGCGTGTAATGCGGCGGCAGAAGGTTCCCTGCGGGAATGGAGAGGTGTTTGTTTTATATTTAGCGGCGGCAGAAAAGAATTCATTGTTGGGAACGTCATAAGCCGCCGCGGATAACAACAGGTTGGAGAAACTTCATTCCCTTGGGAATCTCAAAAAAACACCTGCTCTTGTAAAACGGACAGTTTTTATTTCTACTTTTACACCCTCAAATATGGATTCTATGAAAAAACTATTCCTACCCTTATTGCTTATTGCCCTTGCGGCATGTACACAGGAACCCAAGGCCGACTTCGTCACCGATGCGGCCCAATATGTAGACCCCTTCATCGGGACGGGCGGCCACGGCCATACCTTCCCCGGTGCCACGGTGCCTTTCGGCATGGTGCAGTTCAGCCCCGACACCCGCATGAACGACTGGGACGGCTGCTCGGGCTACCACACCTCCGACAACACCATCCTCGGCTTCAGCACCACCCACCTCAGCGGTACCGGCTGCTCCGACTATGGTGATTTTAGGTTTATGCCGTTTACGGGCGAGGTGAAGTTCGACAAAGGCGAGGAAGATAATACTTCGACGGGCTACCGCTCGGCGTTCCAGCATGAGAACGAAGACGCCAAGGCAGGCTATTATGCCGTGCTTTTGGACGACTACAATACCAAAGTGGAACTCACCACGGGCGACCGCGTCGGCATGATGCGCTGCACCTTCCCCCAAGGC
>ONQD01000036.1 GCA_900319865.1 uncultured Bacteroidales bacterium
ACACGGCAAGATGCTGGACAGCTGGAACGACTACACCTTCGACACTGTCACCAGCCCCACGCTGACGCTGACGGGGCTTGAGGTGGGGACGGTGTATTTTGCCTTGGTGCGCGGATACTGCAGTTTGACGGGAGAGTACGGCGATTGGAGCAGTCCGCTGGAGGTGGAGGTGTTCCAACAGGGAAGTGACGAGCCGACAGGGATAGAGCAGGCTGGTGACTTGGGCCGTTTTGTTCATCTGATGCCGAACCCTGCGAGGGATGTGGTGAGCGTGTTGTCGTCGTACCGGATGAGCCGCGTGGTGTTGTACGACCTGAACGGGCGCACGGTGCTGGAGCAGGAGGCCGACGGCATAACGGCGGTGCTGGACGTGAGCGGCCTTGCCTTGCTGGATGTGAGCGGCCTTGCCTCGGGCACATACATTGCGGCCATCTATCTGCCTCACGGCGTGTTGACCAAGAAACTGGTGGTAGAGGCAACGACCCCAAGACAGTAGAAATAAACAAGAGATATAAAAAGAGGATGCCGGCACACGCTGTCGGCATCCTTTTATTATTTGCGGTAGTGCGTGTTGGGACAGGATAAACCCCAATGATGAACATAGTGTATGGGATGCGGTGGGGCGTAGGTGGGAATAAAAAAAAGTTCCGAACCGTGGGTTTGGAACTTTCTTTGGGAGTTGGTAGCGGGAATCAGACTTGAACTGATGACCTCCGGGTTATGAATCCAGCGCTCTAACCAGCTGAGCTATCCCGCCATCTACTTATTCGTTTCTCTCGAAAAGCGGTTGCAAAAGTACTAACTTTTTGCGATATAGCAAAATTTTTTTTGAAAAAAAGTTATATCTATACTAAGAATGAAATTTTTACGTTATCAGAAAAAACAAAAATAATACTGAAAATGGTACCCGAAGACAAGAAATTATATAGTAATTTTGACTATGAATCAGCCCTCAGTGTGCAGCAAGGTGTGCAACAGCCTGGACAAGTGAGCAATAGTTATATTGACAAGATTCGAGCACGCAAACGGCAGGAGCCAACGGTAGAGGAGTTGGTGTGTGGTATACTGCATGGGGACCGCATTATGCTGAGTAGGGCTATTACTCTGGTTGAGAGTTCGTTGCACGACCATCAGCAGCGTGCGCAACAGGTTATAGAACGCTGTCTTCCCTATTCGGGAAAGTCGGTGAGGCTGGGCATCACCGGTGTGCCCGGTGCCGGAAAGAGCACGGTGATTGAGGCGTTGGGAAAATATCTTACAGGGCATAACCATAAGGTGGCTGTCCTGGCCATAGACCCCAGCAGTGAGAGGAGCAAGGGCAGTATTTTGGGCGATAAAACCCGCATGGAAGAGTTGTCGGTCGACCCCAATGCTTTTATCCGTCCTTCCCCGTCGGCCGGCTCGTTGGGCGGAGTGGCACGCAAGACGCGCGAGATTATAGTGCTTTGCGAAGCGGCAGGATTCGACGTGGTGATTGTTGAGACAGTGGGTGTGGGGCAGTCGGAAGTGGCCGCCCACTCGATGGTGGACTTTTTCCTTTTGTTGCAGCTTGCCAATACGGGTGACGAGCTTCAGGGCATTAAGCGAGGCATAATGGAGATGGCCGACATGATTGCCATAAACAAATGCGACATCGATATGGTTAAGGCTGAGCTGGCTGCCACCCAGTACCGCAATGCACTGCACCTCTTCCCGATGCCGGACTCGCAGTGGACGGTGAAGGTGATGCTCTGTTCGGCCTACACACATCAGGGAGTGCAGGATTTGTGGAACAACGTGATGGAGTATGTTGCATTTACCAAGGCCAACGGCTATTTCTATCACAAGCGTCAGCAGCAGAACCTGCGCATATTGCACGAAACTATCGAGAACGGGTTGCGCGACCGTTTCTATAACTCGCCGGGAATGGAGGAGCGATTGGACAAGATTAGTCAGGATATTTTGGAGAGTAAAATCAGTGCCTATGCTGCCGCCGACCAGCTGTTGGATAGTCAGTTAAAGGATTAAGAAGCTGTTTTAATTTAATTCAATGTTTTTCTTAAAGCACATATACGGCATCTTTTTCTTCTTTTCTCGGTTACAATGGAACCCCATTGCGCCCTCAAAAAGGAGTAAAATCTGCTCGTCTATCTGCATAATAACATTCATCAATCAAATTTAAACAGCTTCTAATAGTTGATTCTATGATATATATCCATATTCCCTTCTGCCATCGCAAGTGCAATTATTGTGCATTCTATTCGGCGGTGACGTGGGAAGGGCATGATGCTTATGTGGAGGCCGTTTGCCGCGAATTGAACATGTGGAGCTATAAAATGGAGCAGCCAGTCCGCACGGTATATATGGGAGGTGGAACGCCTACGGTGTTGGACACCATGCAGTTGGGAAAGATTGTGGAGTGCATAAAGAGCCACTACGATGTTGGGGAGCTGGAAGAAGTCACCATAGAGGCCAATCCCGAGGATCTTACGTCCGGGTACCTTGAACGCTTGCGGGGGCTGGCCTTTTTCAATAGAATTAGCATCGGCATACAGTCGTTCAGCGATGACGACTTGCGGTTGTTGAATCGCCGCCACAACGCACGGCAAGCCCGCATGGCTGTGGAAAATGCTTATAAGGCTGGTTTTGAGAATATCAGCGTGGATTTGATATATGGGTTGCCCAATCAGTCGGCTGAGGGGTGGCAAGCCAATCTGGATTTGGTGTCGCAACTGCCCGTAACGCATTTGTCGGCCTATGCTTTGACGGTGGAGCCGGGCACGATACTGGCAAGCCAAGTGGAACGTGGAACGGTGGAGCCGGGTGGTGAGGAGATGGCGTTGAAACACTACGGATTGTTGAAGCACTGGGCTGAAAAAGAGGGATTTCTGCAATATGAGATATCGAATTTCTGCAAGCCGGGATTTAGGGCAATACATAACAGCCGCTATTGGAACAGAACCCCATATTTGGGGATTGGGGCGGCAGCCCATTCGTTTGACGGGACCCATAGGCGGTGGAATGTGGCTGACTGGAAAGAGTATGTGGAAGGGGCGATGGCGGGCCGCATAGCCCACGAGGAAGAGGAGTTGACGTTGAAAGATGCATACAACGAGTATCTTATGGTTTCGTTGCGTACGGTGGACGGAATTGATAAGTCCTGTTTGGATGCCCCGTTTGCATTACGGTTGGAGAAGGAAATAGCCCGATATGTGGATGCGGGCTGGGTGGAGGATACCCCAACGCACTATAGGCCCACAGCGGAAGGATTGCTGCATGCCGACGGGATGGCGGCCGAACTGTTTGTAGAATAGTCGGGACGAAGGCGTTAGGCAGGGTAGATGGTGCCGGCGATGTCGCCACCGCAGTTGTCGCAACGGGCCCCTGTGACGCTGCTGAGACAATTGTTGCGTTGCTGCAGGCGCAGGAATGCGAGCAGGGCAAAGATAATGGCTTCTTTATAGTTGATGATGTCGTCGGAAGGAATAGTGATTTTGCAACCGGGTATAAGGGCCTGAATGCGTGCCATGAGGAAGTTGTTTTTGGCACCGCCACCGGTGGCGAGAAGGGTTTGTATTTGGTTGCCTTTCACTGCCCAGGCAATCTGTTTGGCGATATGTTCGGTGACGGTTCGCAGAAGGTCGGGTATGCTGAGCTGGCGGGAGGAGATGAGAGGCAGGAAGTTGGCGACAAACCATTCCTTGCCCAGCGATTTCGGGAGGGGAAGCCGATAGTAGTCGAGTGAGTCGAGGTCGTTGAGTAGCGCATGGTTGATTGCACCACTGCGGGCCATAAGGCCATTGTTGTCGTAGGGTTTGTTTACCTGACGGGCCAAATGGTTGAGGGCCATATTGCAGGGGCAGATGTCGAAAGCGACGCGGCGGCGGGAAGGCGATTCGTAGGAGATGTTGGATATGCCGCCAAGATTGAGACATGCATCGTACTTGGAGAAAAGAAGGCGGTCGCCAATGGGTACCAGCGGGGCTCCCTGTCCACCCAGAGCCACATCGAGGTTGCGGAAGTTGAACACCACGGGAAGGTTGGTTTCGGCAGCAATGGCGTCACCGTCGCCAATCTGGGTGGTGAGAGCAAGGTCGGGCTGGTGGAAAATGGTGTGGCCATGCGAGGCAATAGCATCAACGGGCCCGGGGTGTTCGAGACGGAAACGGTTGACCATCTGTCCGATATAATGTCCTAGACGCACATTGGCCAAGGCATATTGATAGGCCGAGCTGTTTTCGAGCGACGAAAGGCATTTAATCCAGTCGGCGCTGTAGGGGTAGGTGTCGGCGGCCAGGAGTTCGAAGCCGCTGTGGTTGATGTTGCAATAGGCGAGGTCGAGACCGTCGAGAGAGGTACCTGACATGAGACCGATGATATACATAATGAGTTGGGATATTTAATGGTGTATGAAAGCGATTGTGAACTAATTATTTGTGATTGATGAAAAGATGGAGTCGTAGTCGTTGAGGAAGTCTATGTTGAACATTTCGATGCCGGGTTTGAACAGGTGGTTGCTGTTGGAAAAGTGAACGGTATCGGTCATGGGCAGTATTTTGTAGCGGTAGGGACCCAGTTGGCTCATCTGCTGTTCGAACCAGGGGTGATTGAGGATAGTTTTGCGAAGCTGCTCGGCATCCTGCACTTCGACCAAGAGATAGGGAATATGGCGTTGTTTCAAGAGGTTGAGACACTTGTTCAGGGCGGTGAGTTGTTCGGGCCGTATGGTGATGTTGCGACGGGGGTAGCGTTTGCGTACGAAACTCTTGGTGTGGGTTTCCACATAGCCCCCTGGCACATAAGCACTTTGTTCGATGACGCTGTCCTCGACGAAATGTTCAAGGCGGTGGCAGATTTTCTGATTGTAGAAAGAGTAAAGCAATGTGTTGAATACTTTCATATTCTTGAAATGCATGGCCATACGGAAGTTGGCAGGGGTGAGGGGAGTGTTGGCAAGAAGGTCTACGGCGCTTTCCACGCCGTCGTTGTTCAGAATGTCTTGATGTACTTCGAACACCACACGCTCGGGGTTGAGGCTGTCGAGATAGTCTTGCAGGAGGGCGTAAGTTTGTATAGGCGTTTGGTTGGAGGAGCCGAGATTGAAGCAAGAAATGCCGTTGGCTTGGTAGAAACGAGTGTCGAAAGTGCGGTAAGCATGCGAGGAGCCCAGGAACAGGACTTCGACATTGTGGTAGTTGCGGATGTCCTTTACGCGGCTGCAGATATGGCCTGTGTTGCCCATTTGGGTGATGGCTGTACGTACCCAACCGAGGTCGCCCAGCAGGGCCAGAAGAAGCAAGTACCCAATCACGGCCACGGGGAGAAATAAAAGCGAATTGCGGACAAACTTATGCATGGCTTGAAGGGTTTAGAATTGGAAATAGATGAAAGGCATTTCGTTGGTGACCATATAGGCTCCGATGGAGAAAAGAAGAACCACATAGAACGCCCAGCGAAGGGGACGGACACGCGGCTGGAGACGGAATTCGTGTTCTTGGTCGCGGTTGATCCACTCGACCAGGGTCATCACAATGATAGATACAGATACCACCCATGCATCGATGGGGGAGGTGATGTTGGGACTGCCGTCGAAGAGAGAGGAGAACATGTGAGAGAAGTAATGGAAAGCGTCGGAGATGCTGTCGGCACGGAAAAGAATCCAGCCCATGACGGTGAGAAGGAAGGTGGCGAGCATCTGCAACAGTTCGAGAGGGGAGGGGAGCGCGTGGTGGTTGGCTACCACCTCGAGGTGTTTGCGGTTTTTGCCAGTAAGGATGAGCGGGAGGAAAAGCAAGGCATGGAAGGCTCCCCAGGCTATGAAAGTCCAGTTGGCACCATGCCATAGGCCGCTGAGCAGAAAGATGATGAAAGTGTTGACCACGATGCGGCCTTTGGGCACACGGCTGCCCCCAAGAGGAATATAGATGTAGTCGCGGAACCAAGTGGTGAGAGATATGTGCCAACGACGCCAAAATTCGGCGATGTCGCGGCTGAAATAGGGTACATTGAAGTTGCGGCGCAGACGGATGCCGAACAATTTGGCGCAGCCGATAGCGATATCGCTATAGCCCGAAAAGTCGCCATAAATCTGAATAGAGAACAGGACGGCAGCCAGGAAAAGGGTGGAGCCGTTGTACCAATCGGGGTGTTCGAAAATGGGGTTGACATAGAGGCCGCAGCTGTCGGCGACCACCATCTTTTTGAAAAAGCCCCACAGCATTTGACGCAAACCGTCGACCGCCAACGGGTAGCTGAAGCGGCGGGATTGTTCGAACTGAGGGAGGAGACTTGTGGCGCGCTCGATGGGGCCAGCAACCAACTGGGGGAAGAAACTGACATAAGCAAGAAAGGCAATGCAATTGCGGGTGGGTTGAAGCGCACCCCGGTAGATGTCGATGCTATAGCTCAGTGCCTGGAAGGTGTAGAAAGAGATGCCCACAGGCAGAACGAGATGAAGGAGAAGGGAGTCGGATTGTCCTCCTAAGAAAAGGTCGGCAAACGATTGCGCGAAGAAGTCGTAGTATTTGAATAAGCCGAGGATGAGTAGATTGAGGATAATATTTGCCCAAAGGAAAAACTTGGCAGAGGGATGACGGGAAGGGGAGGAGGAAGCGCGGTTTTGCGCATGATGGATTGCGATGCCGGAAAAATAGCTGCAGAAAGAGGTGAAAGCAATGAGCAGTAGGAAACGCCAATCCCACCAGCCATAGAAGAGGTAGGATGCCACTACGACTAAGGTGTTTTGCCAGCGGAGCCGTTTGCGCAGAAGCCAGTAACATGCGAAAACGACAGGCAGAAAGATTATAAATTCTAAAGAGTTGAACAGCATAAATAATTTGCAAAGATACGAAAAAAAGATGAAATGAGGACTATTTCTTTGAGAGATACAAGTGGAAAGATAGGTAAACCGAAGGAAGAAAAGAGTGAGGTTGGTTGAAGCGGGAGCCGGATTGGGTAGTGAAGGGTAATTGAAATAGATGGGGGCGAAAAGGATAACTGATGAGTGTAAAGAGTGAAGACGACCGTGTTAAATAGTGTTAATGTAAGATGTGCTACTTTATGGTTATGAATGTTTTCGGTATCTTTGCAAAAAATGTTAGTGGCAACTAAAACATAATATAATACAATGAAACAAAAAGTTATTTTCTTTGTGCTTTTGGCAATAGGCACTTCAATTATTGCAACATTAAATGCCCAAACAAACTATCAACTGTTGAATAACGGGTTTGAGAGTTGGGAGTCGACAAGCAACACATCGGAGCCGACGCATTGGAACTCGTTCGGAACAAGTGACGGAGCTTTTTCGATGCTGGCATCATCCACACACCACTACCGTAGGGACGGCCACAGACCCGGAGGCACGGGAGCATATTACTTGACGCTGTACACCGAGTCGTATTTCGGAATAAAGGCCAATGGGAATATGACAACGGGCCGAGTGCATGCAGGGGCTATGTCGGCAACAAGCGAAGAAAATTATAACTATACCGAACGCAGCAATTCGGAGCACAGCCAGCCGTTTGTGTCCACGCCCGACTCGATGTATGTATGGGTGAGCTATTATGCCGAGAGTGGGGAATCGGAAGCCCAAGTGGAGGTGATACTGCATGGCGACAATGATTTCAGAGCTCCCAACGATTTGGGCAACAGCTCGCTGTATAAAGCACGCGCTACGGCACGGACAACACGGACCACCAGTTCGGCTTATGAGATGCAATGGCAGCAGCTGAAGGTTCCGTTTGTGTATGAGGGGTCGTCGTCGATTAACTATGTGTTGGTTAATATGACAACCAATAGAGAGGCAGGCGGAGGACATGCTGATGACTCGATATCGATAGATGACATTGAGTTTATATACAGTGCTTGGTTGACCTCTATCAGCGTGGACGGAGAGGCAGTGGAGAATTTTGCAAAGGACGTATTCAGTTATACGGTCAGAGTGTCGGATACCTCGCAATTTAGCATGGCCGTAGTGGATTGTGTGAAAGAAGTGGAGGATATAACACTTGATATAAGCCGTGAAAGGTTGAACGACAGCACACTGAAAGTAAGTATCACAACAACTGCAGAAGACGGCACGACGAAGCAGTATAAAGTCTTTCTGACCACCAGTATATCGGAGGAACCGATTGTGGCGATAGGTGCGGTGGATTTGAATACCTTCAAAGTCTATCCCAATCCGGTGGAGAAGGTGATGAATGTGGAAGCCGACGGAGTGGTTGTGATAAACGATATTGAAGGCCGGGAAGTGAAAAAGATGGAATGTCATGGACACTCCAGCGTGGATGTAAGCACATTGCCGAGGGGTACATACATAGTACGATACAACGGAATGAGCAGAAAGTTTATAAAATATTGATACTGGAAAGCAATACTTGGTTCTGGGACACTATTCTTCCCGGAGTGGTATTTTGCAAAGGGTATTCCGGCAGGCGCTGGGATACCTTTTGTGGTAGTGTGCGGTATGAGCCGAAAGGAGATAAAGGGGCGAAGGCAGATGGACTGCATGGCGGTAGAGGAGCAATGAGGCAATGGAGGATATTGTTTTTTGTGGAAAAGAGGGATGTTGGTGATGGTGTGTTGGGGTTGATGTTCAGAGGATTAAATAAGTGCTTGATATTATTTATAAATAAAAGCATAATATATGAAAAAAAAATCTTATCTTTGCAATTCAAAATATTGCATCATGTATTGATGGCAGAGTGAAAGAAACAAAATAAATATCAATAAAATATTATGAAGAAAATTATTAACACCCCCAAGGCTCCTGCAGCAATAGGACCCTACAGCCAGGCAGTATTGGCCGGCAACACGCTCTACATTTCAGGGCAAGTACCCATCAATCCCGCTACCGGAAAGATGCCCGAAGGCATAACAGAACAGACCGAGCAGGTGATGCAGAACATAAAGGCAATACTTGACGAGGCTGGCTTTGCATTCCAGGATGTGGTTAAATCGACCTGCCTGTTGGCCAGTATGGACTATTTCAAGCCGATGAACGAGGTATATGCCAAGTACTATCCCACAGAATGTCCGGCACGTGCAGCATTTGCAGTACAGGCGTTGCCCCTGGGTGCATTGGTGGAAATAGAAACAATTGCAGTAAAATAATAATAAAGGAGGGCATTTCTGGATCGGTGTGCCAAATGGCGGGGAAGAGTCCCGACGAGGTGAGCCGGATTGCTCTATACAAATCACTACTAACAAAATAATAATATGGATTTTAGCTTCACGAAACAAGAACAACTCTTCCTGCAGATGATTCGCGAGTTTGCAGAGAAAGAGGTAAAACCGTTGGCCGCAGAAGTTGACGAGGAGGAACGTTTTCCGATGGAGACTGTAAAGAAGATGGCCAAGATAGGACTTATGGGTATTCCTATTCCCGCACAGTATGGCGGTGCAGGTGGTACCAATATTATGTATGGAATGGCTGTTGAGGAATTGTCGCGCGTATGTGCCACAACGGGTGTTATACTTTCAGCCCATACCAGTCTTTGCTGTGCACCCATTTTGGAGGCTGGCACAGAGGAACAGAAAATGAAATATCTGCCTAAACTGGCCAGCGGAGAATGGATTGGTGCATTTGGACTGACTGAACCTAACGCCGGTACTGATGCGGCTGGTCAGCAGACTACGGCTGTTTTGGACGGTGACGAGTGGGTTCTGAACGGCAGTAAGATTTTTATCACCAATGGTAGCTACGCCGATGTGTTTATTGTTATTGCCATGACCGACAAGAGTCTGGGAACAAAAGGTATCAGTGCCTTCATAGTGGAGCGCACCGCCCCGGGATTCAGTATCGGAAAGAAGGAGAAGAAGATGGGTATACGTGGCAGTGCTACGACCGAGCTGATATTTGAGGATTGCAGAATTCCGAAGGAGAACTTGTTGGGTCAGATTGGTAAAGGTTTCGGTCTGGCAATGAAGACTTTGGATGGTGGCCGTATCGGTATTGCTGCCCAGGCCTTGGGTATAGCACAGGGTGCTATGGACGAGACCGTTCGTTACACCAAGGAGCGTAAACAGTTTGGACGAAGCATTAGCCAGTTCCAGAACACCCAGTTCCAAATGGCAGACCTTGAGACCAAAGTGCAGGCTGCCCGTTTGTTAGTGCGTCGTGCCCACTATAACAAGGACAACGGCATACCTTATAGCGCTGAGGCCGCAATGGCAAAACTGTTCTGTGCAGAGACCGCAATGGAGGTCACCACAAAGGCAGTGCAATTCCACGGCGGATATGGTTACACTCGTGAATACCCCGTTGAGCGCATGATGCGCGATGCCAAGATTACTGAAATCTATGAGGGCACGAGCGAGGTTCAGCGAATGGTGATTGCTGGTAAACTGTTTAAATAATATTGATTGATGAATGGAGTGGTGGGTGCTAAGGCCTATCGCTCATGAGAAATCAACATTCATAAACATAATAATTAAAAGAGATAATGAAAATAGTAGTTTGCATAAAACAAGTGCCGGACACTACCGAAGTGAAGATTAATCCCCAGACCGGCACCCTTATCCGTGAGGGAGTACCGAGCATTATGAACCCTGACGACAAGGGAGGATTGGAGTTTGCCCTTCAGTTGAAAGACAAATATAATGCCCATGTTACAGTAATAACAATGGGTCTGCCACAGGCAGAAGCCATCCTGAGAGAGGCTCTGGCAATGGGCGTAGACCGAGCCATTCTGCTGACTGACCGTAAGCTGGGCGGTGCAGATACTTTGGCTACATCGAGTGCCATCGCCGGTGCTTTGAGAACTATGGAATATGACTTGATTATCACAGGACGTCAGGCTATTGATGGTGATACAGCCCAGGTTGGACCACAGATTGCAGAACACCTCGACTTGCCGCAGGTATCGTATATGGAAGATTTGCAGTATGACGAGGCTAGCCGTACCTTCACTGTACGCAAGCAGATGGAAGACGGATATCAGATTCTAGAAATGCAGGCACCCTGTGTGGTGACCGCTCTGGCCAGTGCAGTTCATCCCCGCTATATGACTGTGTCGGGTATCGTGAATGCATACAATAAAGAAGTAGAGGTATGGGGTGCAGACCGCATCAATGTGCCGGAAGAGAGAATCGGCAAAGTGGGTTCTCCGACTTCGGTGTTCAAATCCTTCCCGAAACAGCTCAAACCCGCAGGCCAGACCTACGAAGTGTCGCCTGAGGAAGCCGTAGAGCTTATTGTTAACAAACTGAAGGAAAAACATATTATTTAACGTGTTGCCTTCATATTTGGGTGAACATGAAACTAAACCCAGAGGGAAGGCATAAAAACAATAAGAACAATGAACCTTTCGGAATATAAAGACGTATATGTATTTGCCGAACAACGTGAAGGCAAGATACAGAATGTAGCCCTGGAGTTGTTGGGCAAGGCCCGCGAATTGGCTGATGCCAACAACGAGAAAGTTGTGGCTATGCTTCTGGGAAAGAATATTAAGGAACAGGCTGGTCGGTTGATTGAGCATGGCGCCGACAGAGTGATTGTGGTTGACCACGATTTGTTGGCCACCTATATGACCGAGCCTTATACACAAGCTATTACTCAGATTATTAAAGAACAGAAGCCCAGCATTATGTTGATTGGCGCTACCACTATTGGTAGAGATTTGGGTCCTAGAGTTTCCGCACGTAATGTGACAGGTCTTACCGCTGATGCCACAAAGTTGGAGATCAGTGATGACGAGGCTCACGAGTTCCGTATGACCCGTCCTGCTTTTGGTGGTAATCTGATGGCTACGATTCTTTGCAAACAACATCGTCCGCAGATGTCGACTGTTCGTCCCGGTGTTATGCAGAAAATGGCTGCCGATCCTAATAGAAAAGGAGAGGTGGTAGATTATACCGTTCACTTTGACGAAAAGAAAATCAATCGTGTAAAGATTGTCAAAACTGTAAAGGAAGAGAAGGTAATCACAGATATCAGCCAGGCCAAGATACTGGTGAGTGGCGGCCGTGGTGTTGGTACCAAAGACGGATTCTCCAAATTGGAGGAGCTCGCCAAGGTTCTTGGTGGTGAGGTATCAAGCAGTCGTGCCATGGTGGATGCTGGAGTTATGGATCAGAGTCGTCAGGTTGGACAGACGGGTAAGACTGTTCGCCCCAATCTCTATCTTGCATGTGGTATTAGTGGTGCCATTCAGCATCTGGCTGGTATGGAGGAAAGTGAACTTATTATTGCAATTAACAAGGATAAGTATGCTCCCATATTCAGTGTAGCCGACCTGGGTATTGTTGGAGACCTCCATAAGATTGTTCCGATGCTTGCCGAACGTTTGAAGACAATGCAGAAATAAAGTGTAATAATAATTACTTCAAGGCTCTTGCTATTTGCAAGGGCCTTTTTTTATTGTTATAGAATCCAGCGCTATTTGAGGTGATTTCGCGGTTTTACAAAGTCCATTTTTATGTAAATAGATGCAGGAAGCGTCATTATTACACCCCAAAAGATAGGTATATTTGAAAAAAGTTGTGTTAAAATCTGATGTGTTTGATTTTTTTTGTATATATTTGCAATTTGTAAATATGTGAGGAATAATGTGCTTTTTATATGTGTAATGGTTTTGTAATCAGTGAATAATATTATTAATTAATTATATTAATCTATTATATTATGAGAGTAATTATTGCAAAAGACTACGATGCAATGTCCGTATGGGCAGGAAATTATGTGGCCAAACGTATCATCGATGCACAACCAACACCCGAGAAGCCGTTCGTTTTAGGCTGCCCTACCGGCAGTTCCCCCAAAGGCCTCTATAAGCATCTGATAGAACTTAATAAAAAGGGTGTTATCAGTTTTCAGAATGTTATTACCTTCAACATGGATGAATATGTTGGTCTTGATGTAAACCATCCAGAGAGCTACCATAGCTTTATGTGGACCAACTTTTTCAATCATATTGACATTAAGCCTGAAAATGTGCATATTCTTGACGGAAACGCCAAAGATATTGCCGTGGAGTGTGCTAATTACGAGAAGATGATTGAGGATGTAGGAGGGATTGACCTCTTTATGGGTGGTATTGGTGCCGATGGACATATAGCATTTAATGAACCTGGCAGCAGCCTTGATTCCAGAACCCGTGTAAAGACTCTTACAACCAAGACCATTCTGGACAATAGCCGTTTCTTCGACAATGATGTCAATCAGGTTCCTAAACAGGCTCTCACAGTAGGTGTGGGCACCGTTATGTCTGCCCGCGAAGTGTTAATATTGTGCAATGGGCCTCAGAAAGCCAGAGCCCTTCACCACATGATTGAGGAAGGCGTCAGCCACATGTGGACTGCCAGCATGTTGCAAATGCACAGACATGGTAATGTGGTATGCGACGAGGCTGCCTGCGAAGAGTTGCGTATCAGTACGTATAACTATTTCAAGGACAAACAACAATTGGAGGGAATTGTCGATTATTACCTCAACTTATACAAATAACACCCAACAGAATACTATTTAAAACTTAATAGAGAATGCGCCAATCTGCAAGTTGGCGCATTTTTTATTATGTTTACGTTATTGTTGAATGAGTGAACTATACTTCTTTAGCCATGTGAGCTGTTTTTTTGCATAGTGCCAAGTGTTTAGACAAATAGATTCTATTACTTCCTCTTCTTGTGTTTGGGTAAGAAGGAAAGTTGACCCCTGCTTGTCCCAAATGGAGAAGAATTCTTTGTAACCAACGGTATTCAAGGCAGTGAGATTTCTTAGAGGAAAAAGATCTTTTGCTTCTTGTTCTAGACCCGATTCCATCATTTTCCTGACACGTGCGTCAATCCTTTGGCGGAGAATTTCTCTCGGAGGGGACACAATTTCGGTTTCTATTTGAAAAGAACGTGGTTCGAGAGGCTTGTTAATCAATTGGCTATATGGGGTTCCTGTAGTGATACACACTTCCAAAGCTCTTTGTATTCTAACCCCGTTGGCCAGGTCCACACGGGCATAGTAGTCTGGGTCGAGCGTCTTCAACATACTCCTGAGACTTTCTACCCCTTCGTTATGTAACTTGTCTTGAAGTGCTTTCCTTAATTCTGGTGCGGGGTCTGGCAGCACCGAGATGCCGTGTGTCAGTGCTTGTATATAGAGACTGCTTCCTCCTACTGCAACCAGCGTGTCGAACGTCTTGGATAGCTCCTCGATGCAGGAAAGGGCATCCTCTTGGAATGTGAAGACATTGTATGGATTTCTGACCGATCTACAGGCGATGAAATGGTGGGGGACGGCGGCCAGTTCTTCTTTGCTGGGACGCGCCACACCGATATTCAGTTCGGTGTAAAACTGACGTGAGTCACAGGATATGATGTGCGTCTTCAGCTGTTGTGCAAGTTGAATGGCTCTTTCAGTCTTTCCTGCAGCTGTTGGTCCTAGTATGAATATGATCTTCAATGTCTGTAGAAACTGTCTCTGTTTATTGCTCTTTTGGTGTAAGCCCCAGTGTGGCGGCCAAATCAATCATCATTTTCCAAGCCGCTTCACGTTCGTTTGGTATTATGCCGTCAAGTATTGCGTCTTTTATTGCATCCTTTATAGTCCCGATTTCGCGGCACGGAGGCAGCCCAAAAGTATCCATAATGTCTTGTCCGCTCACCGGGGGTTGGAAATTTCGTATTCTGTCTTTCTCTTCCAACTCTATTAGTTTACTCCTCACCAACTGGAAATTCTTCATATATCGACGCACCTTGTCCTCGTTTTTGCTGGTGATGTCGGCTTCGCACAGGGCCATAAGGTCATCAATGTCGTCCCCGGCCTCAAAAAGCAATCTTCTGACTGCCGAGTCTGTTACCACATCTTCTGCAAGAACTATGGGGCGCATGTGCAGTGTGACAAGCTTCTCTACATATTTCATCTTTGCGTCCAAGGGCAGGCGCAGTCGGGAGAAAATCCTTTTCACCATTTTGCCTCCACGCACTTCATGCCCGTGAAATGTCCATCCCAACTTCGGGTCGTATCTTTTGGTGGCTGGTTTTCCAATATCGTGCAGCAGGGCGGCCCATCGCAGCCAGAGGTTGTCGCTCTTGGCTGCCACATTGTCCAGTACCTGCATGGTATGGTAAAAATTATCCTTGTGGCTGCGTCCTTCAACCGTTTCCACCCCTCTCAAGCTGCTCAGTTCTGGGAAAATGATATCCAGAAGCCCGGACTTCAGCAACAGTTTGAAACCCAATGAGGGGGAAGGGGAAAGGATAATCTTGTTCAACTCAACGGTGATACGTTCTATTGAGACAATTTTGATGCGTGAGGCATTCCGCTGGATGGCCTCAAATGTGGATTCGAGGATATGAAACCCCAGCTGTGATGCAAACCGTATGGCTCTCATCATCCTCAGCGGGTCGTCGCTGAATGTAATGTCTGGGTCAAGGGGTGTGCGTATCAGACCATTGTTCAAGTCTTGAATACCGCCAAAGGGGTCAAGCAATTCGCCAAAAGTATCCTTGTTTAGTGATACTGCCATCGCGTTGATTGTGAAGTCACGCCTGTTCTGGTCATCTTCGAGTGTGCCGTTCTCCACAATGGGTTTGCGGCTATCGAAATGGTAACTCTCCCGGCGTGCCCCCACAAATTCTATCTGCCACACTACACCGTGGTGGTGATAGTGAAACGATGCTGTTCCAAAGTTCTTGAAAACAGCCACTTCAATCGATGGGCTGATGTCTGCGGCAACGGCCTTCGCCAGTTCAATGCCGTTCCCGATACACACTATGTCAATGTCTGTACAGTGTCGGTGAAGGAAATAGTCCCTAACCACTCCCCCTACCGCGTATGCTTGGACATTCATCCTGTCGGCCACGTCGCCTACGATGTGATATATCGGGTTATCGAGCAGTATGGACATGTGTTCTCCTGTAGGTATGATAGCGATTCTTTATTGTTGTTTCTTCGAGTAGTCGATGGTGTTTTCCAAATCACCGTTTTCATCATAGAATTCCCAGATTCCTATACGTTTACCCTCTGCATAGGTGCCTTGGTAGAAGGGAATTCCGTTTTCTCTATACACAATATAGGGACCATTCTGCAGTCCGTCAACGAAATTCGCTTCCACTTGTATTTGTCCGTTGGGGAAATAGAAGAACACTCTCCCCGATCTTTTCTGGTCTGTCAGTCGTTCTGTGCTTCTTACAGTGTAGTTGCTGTAGAATTGAATCACATCCTGGTGCTTGCCGGAGCAGAAAACCACAGTGCTCGGAGTGCCATACATACCCATATCGGTCACATATACCGAGTCGAGTCTCCCGTCATAGTAGCTGTTACCGTTCCGGTTGAAGAAAACCCAGTCCGAACCGAACTGACGGTTCTTCGTGAAGTCGGCGGAGGCAAAAAGCTGGCCGTTATCAAAATAATAGTTCCATGTCCCGTCGGGCTGCTCGGGCTTGCCGGTGAATTTCTTTTCAAACTGCAGCTGGCCGTTTTCGTAATACATCTGTTCTGCCACTCGGGTGGGGTTGTCCTTTTTCCCCTTGACCAGATATACCAGCATAGGTTTCCCGTTCTCATAGGTCTGCACCACTTCTTTACGCACTTTGTCGCATGACCCCAGCAGCATGCTCGCTGCTACAAGTATTGTCAATACAGTTATTCTGTTTTTTTGCTTTTTCATGAAAGGAGGTTTGTCTGTTGTTTGTTATTATATCTTTTTTATTTTTCTCTGAAATAGATGGTGATAGGCACTCCGTGAAAATTCCATATTTCGCGCATTCTGTTCTCAACAAACCGTCTGTACGGGTCGCGTATGTATTGCGGCAGGTTGCAGAAGAATACAAATTGCGGATACGGTGTAGGCAGTTGGGTGATATATTTTATCTTTATCCATTTGCCTTTTACCGAGGGTGGGGGATTCTGTTCCTTCACTATTGGCAGGAGGTTGTCGTTCAGCTCACTGGTTGATATTCGTTGTGTGCGGCATTCATACACCTGTTTGGCCGTCTCCAGCACTTTGAATATTCTCTGCTTGTTCAGCACGCTGGTGAAAATAATGGGCACATCCTCAAATGGCGAGATGCGTGACCGAATCAGGTCTTCAAACATCTTGTGTGTTTTGTTGTCCTTTTCTATCAAGTCCCATTTGTTCACCACCACCACTACGCCTTTGTTGTTGCGCTGTATGAGGGAGAATATGTTCAAATCCTGCTGTTCCAGCCCTTGGCTCGCGTCAATCATCAGTATGCATACATCGCTGTTCTCTATAGCCCTCACGCTTCTCATCACAGAGTAGAATTCGAGGTCTTCGCTTACTTTCGATTTCTTGCGCAGCCCTGCGGTGTCAACAAAGTTGAAATCGAATCCAAACATGTTGTATCGGGTGTAGATGCTGTCCCGAGTAGTTCCGGCAATGGGTGTTACTATATTGCGGTCCTGTCCGGTAATGAAGTTGATAAACGAGCTCTTACCCACATTCGGGCGTCCCACAACAGCTATTCGGGGCAATCCTTCGCTGTCGTCTTCCTCGCCGTCGTCAAAATCCTCTACCACGGCATCCAGCAATTCGCCCGTGCCGCTGCCGCTGATGCCAGCAATAGGGTAGGGGTCGCCCAATCCCAGGGCATAGAACTCCGATAAACCCGACATTGCCTTGCCGTCGTCCACCTTGTTGGCCACCAATAGCACCTTCTTCTTGCAGCGCCGCAGCATGTCGGCCACATCCTCATCCATTGGCGTCAGACCCTCACGCACATCCACCAAAAACAATATGAGGTCTGCCTCTTCCACTGCCAGCTGCACCTGTTTGCGTATCTCTGTCTCAAATTCGTCATCTCCCCCCATCACATATCCTCCGGTGTCTATCACCGAGAACCGTTTTCCGTTCCAGTCCGATTTGCCGTATTGGCGGTCGCGCGTCACGCCCGACGTTTCGTCCACTATCGCCTTCCGTGTCTCGGTCAGTCGGTTGAAGAGGGTCGATTTGCCCACGTTTGGGCGTCCTACAATTGCTACAATATTGCTCATGATTGGGATTCCTGTTGTTTGTTATTCATCAAAATCTTTCTTGGGGGCTACAATGTTCATGCCGAAATACACATGCGCCGACCGGATGTCGACCAAGTTCATGCTCGACACATAATCCACTGCAGCATATAATTGTACTTGTTTCCCGGGGTTCAGGCTCACCATCAATCCCGGGTTGAAGAAATTGGGCTTTTGTCCATCGTATGTATACGAGTTTGCCACACCCAGCTCCAACCAGTCGAAAAGGTTGAAATGAAGCGAAAGGGTGTTGTTGAAACGGAATATCCCCTGCGATCCGCTCGGGCGGAACCATCCGTTGCTCCATTCGCCATGGAATAGATATCCCACCCGCAGCATGTTGAACAGTGTGTACGAGGCTCCTATATATGCCCTCGAGGGAGGTGCATACCAATACTCTTTTTCTGTTGTGGTGAAGTTCAATTTCTGCAACAGGCTGTCGCCCACGGCTCTGAAATATGACGTATCGCGAATCCGTGACACATCAAAGCCATCAAAGTCTATGTGTGCCGGCCCATTCTGGGGCACTATCTCTTTCACATGCTGGTTCCATTTCATTCCGGGTCCAATGTCGAGCAGGCTGGCGCTTATCAGCAGCTTGTCGAACAGGGTAAACTTGGCTCCCAGGTCTACCGTAAATCCGAAGTTATGTGGAAAGGAGAACGAGAATTGCGTTTTCCCAATATTTTTCGGGTCTATGTTCAGAATGCCACCCAGGTGGGCCATATAGTCCAATACGAAAGTCAATGTAGAGGTGTCGGCCGAAGTAAGCACGTCCACTGTGATTTTGTCAATGGATGCCAGCTGTATTCCGTCCAGCACGTTTACCCGGGCTCCTATCGTGAGCGGCAGCACCGGATGCGTATACCCCAATCCAACCGACGCATAGGCATACGACATGTTGTGCGTCAGCATCGAAGTACCCAACTCCAGGTGACGGTTCTCGTTCATGTTTCCTTGTGTCAGTATTTTAGTCAGTTCGATGGGCACTGTGGTGATGCTTTGGTTCCGCATTCCTATATCGATTCCCAGATGGAACCTTTCCCCAAGTCGATAGCCATAACCAAGCAGGTTGACATCCGCATTGGCCGAGAATCGTAGACTGCGTTCATACAGCAGGTTCAGAAAATCGCTCAAGTTGAATATTGTGGCCCCTCTTTCTGAGTCGTAGTGCAGGTCTAGGTCTCTGTACGAGAAAGGCAGCGAAAGGTCAACGTTGGTACGCGGCAGTGTGCTGTACCGGCTCAAATTGGTGGGGAAAAGCGCGGGGTTTATGCTGTACGACCATGGGGAATTGAACGAATGGTAGAATATTCCGTTATCGTTCAGCGACTGCGCGGTTGCCCTTCCGCCGAAAGCCGTAAGGGCTATCAAAGCGAGTGCAATATATGTGTATCTTTTTGTTTTCATGTTGCCAGTTGTTTTGTTTCTAGGTAGTTGCTTGTTCTAAAATTGGAATATTCTGATTGGGTCACTGGCCAACCTCACATGCGGCGCCACCACTATATATGTCCTCAGTTCCAGCTTGTCGCTTCCACGCACCGACACTGTCGGCCGTTCCTCGGGCACTCCCCTGCGCGAGGTGTTCGCTCCAACGGTATATTTCAAGTACTTTGTTTTGCGCAGGCTCTTCAACATGTCGAAACTGATGGGTATCACTATCCGCGACTTGGTATATCCGGACGAGACATACGACTCGGCAAACGCCTCTCTATGCAGCGGGGCTCCGTACAATATGCTGTCCGACATGAAGGAGGTGCTTGTCAAAGTGTTCTTCATCGAGTCCAGCAATGCAAGATTCACATGCAGGTCTATCGGCAGCCAGTTCCGTGATTCTATCACCAAGCAGCTGCTCGAGTCCAGGTTCAACATCCGTTCCACTTTGTCCAATGTCGAGTCTTTGAGCGACATATTGAGATTGACCCATGCTGTATCCCTGTATTCTATGTCGCCGCAGTACACTTGCATCGGGAAATCCGCGTGACAGTTGAAATCGGCCACAATGCTGTCCACACCTATGGAGTCGATATAGGTGATGCTGTCGTTGGTTTGCCATTGGTTGGCAGGCACAACCACATTCAGCCGCACCGAATACGACACATCCAGCGGTTTGTGGTTTACTATCTGGCTGATATCATAGTTGTTCATTATTTCCAGAGGTTGACCCGCTATCAGGTTGGAAGAGCTTACGCCATTGCTGCCCACGTTCAGGTTTATCACTGGGCTGAATCCGTCCAGACAGTTAACCTGCAACACTACCGAGTCGAAATACAACCGCACCCCGTGCGAGAAAATGTCGCGCAACGAGTCGGTCACAAATGCCTTCACAACCGAATTGAACGAAAAGTACATGCCCTTAAACTCAAGATCGTTTATTCCAAGCAATTCGGTGCTTTGGAACAAGGGTATGTTCAATTTGCCCGAGAGCACGTTTTGTATCCTGATTGAATCCACGAAGTCCTTTCCCCCTGCCGTATTCTTTTCCTCGCCCACTTTGTAATAGAGCATCGTGTGGGCGGTGTCGTTGAATCGCAGCGACACCAAGTCGTTGCTGTCAATGTAGACATCTACCTCCTGGGCGGAATCCAGTAAGCCGACAATCTGGGCCATATTGGCCGACATTTTTGCCAGCGGCAGGCCCAAAACAGGGTCGAAATCCCCCTCAATTATCAACGGGTGCTTCAGTGCTTCAAAATCGTTTTCCTTCACACACGAGCACATCATCAAAACTGCAGCAATTGTAAAAGTGATAGTTCTGAGTTTCATATAATACTATTCGTTGTTTATAATAAAATGCAAAGATACAAAAAAAAATCGTATTTTTGCATTTTCAATAATAAATGCCCCTATCATGAAAAAGTATATCATAGTGTTCTTTATGTTTCTTGCCGTCGGCCTCGGCTATGCGCAACAAACATTCACTTTCGCCCAGCGCGACACGCTCAGCCTCAAAATGGATGTGTATCAGCCTTCCAATCCCCGTCACGACCATTCGTGCGTGGTCTATGTGTTCGGGGGCGGATTCATCTCCGGAGAGCGGAACAACGAACACTCCCGCAAGTGCTGCCAAACACTTGCAGACAAGGGCTTTGTGGCCATCGCCATAGACTATCGTCTCTTCCTCAAGCACGCTCAAAAGGTGCCGCTCCTTAGAATGTACACTCTTTTCGACACCGCCATCTATCAGGCTGTCGAGGACTGCTCGGCCGCCATTGCCTACATCTGCGACCACGCTGCCCAGTGGAATATCGACACCTCCCGCATCATCCTCACCGGCAGCAGTGCCGGCGCCATCACGGTGCTACAAACCGACTACAGCCGCGCCAACCACCTGCCTGTGGCCGCAGCCCTGCCCCCCGCGTTCCGTCCTGCCGCCGTGGTCCCCTATGCCGGAGGCCTTTTTTGCGGCAACTGCCAATTGTCCTATGACACTCCACCGGCTCCAACTTGCTTTTTCCATGGCACTTCCGACCGCATAGTGCACTACAACCGCTTCCGGGGTTCGTTATGCATGTCGCTTTTCGGCTCCAATAAAGTGGTCAAAGTGTTCAAGAAAAACAACTACCCCCATTGGATTCTCCGCTATGAGAACCGCGGCCACGAGATTGCCGCCGTCCTTCCTCAAACCATCGACGAGTTCTGTGCCTTTGTCGATGCCACCCTTGCCGGCCGCAAAATGTTCTATGATGCCACCTGTATCGATTCCAGTATCAAACGCACCAAGTGGTCCGGCCTAAGCCTCCTCGAACTATATGCAAAACATTAATCATCTATAATTAAACATTTGTATCTATGAGGTTTAACAAATTTTCCATTCCGGCATTGCTTTGCATTGCCTTCGCAATGAGTTCGTGCGGCAACAAGTGCTGCAACACTGCCGAAACAACCGATTCCACCCCCGCCCAGCCTGCTGCTTTGGAGCTGCAGGAAGTTGCCAACCGCACCAATATGGGCGCCAAAATTTTCGTCACCCCCCAGCCCGCATTGATGATTGGCACCTACGACGAGAACGGCAATCCCGATGTAATGATGGCCGCATGGGGCGGTCAGTGCGACGGCAATCAGGTCTGCTTCCGCCTCTCGCCTCACCGCACCACCACCAACCTCCGCAACACCAAGGAGTTTACCCTCTCGTTCGCCACCCAGCGCGATGTGGCTCAGAGCGACTATTTTGGCATTGTCTCGGCCAACGATGTGCCCGACAAGATTGCCCGTGCCGGTTTCACCGTCACCAAGAGTGCCAATATCAACGCCCCTGTCATCAACGAGTATCCCCTCACTGTTGAATGCCGTGTGGTTGAAATCTTGGACCGCGGCAACGACGGTTGCTTCGTGATTGGCGAAGTGGTCAACACCATTGCCGACCCCTCCATCCTCACCGATGGCAAAATCGACCTTGACAAACTGCAGCCTATTGTCTTCGACGCTTCTAACCTCTGCTATCGTTCGGTTGGCGCTTCCGTGGGCCAGGCCTGGGGTGCAGGCAAGGTCTACATGGACCAGCAGTAAAAAGGCAGATAGCTATGTAACTATCTTGCAATCAATGTTAAGGCGGAGTGCAGTTCACTATTCTGCATTCCGCTTTTTTTATATTGTTCCTTAAGCATCCATTCACCGCCAGCTCCGATTGGACGGTCACACCCAATTGGTCAATTGGAATACTCCTCAATACTGCATTCCATGCAGTTGCATATTGATGCTCCCCCCCGTCGGCCTGCAGTTCAATAGGGGACTTCTATAAATCACCCCGCAGGGGTGAGATATTAATAACACCGTACAAGCCGAAGGCGCAGTGCTGTGATTATCAGTAGACACTGATGCGTCCCGATAGGAACGCGACACTCTATCAGATTATTAAAACCTTCTAATAGTATGTATTGTTTCCACATGCGCCACCCCAAATGGTTGCCCCCTCCTCCTGTTTTATTACTCTCTGCATCCCGGCTCCCATTTCCCATCACTTTGTTCCCACCCGTTACAAATTTTATGTCAACCTCTACGCTTAAGAAGAGTTTAAGAAGAGGTGATGAGAAGGTGAATATATAGCGATGGTGGAGCGGGCTGCGAAGGAAAACGGACGGGTAAGGGATTGAACCATAGCCTTGGCATAAGACATGAGGTGTCTTGTTTCAATTGGGCATTAGTTGTGGTGAATGCGTTTTTTGTCCCATACGGGGCAGAAGGTTAAAGTGAGGACCTATGGACTTTTGGGGGTGAGCAACCACAACCATGCGCTGTTTGCAACAGCTCTGACACCTTGAAAAAACATCCCCGCTGTGAAAAAAATTTGCACATATCAAAAAGAATACTTAATTTTGCTTTGTGTGAGGGTGGGGGTGTATGAAGAGAATTAACTATATATTAAATAGTTACAAAGAAACCGTATTGAATTGTTCGTATTAAATATTAAATAGCTATGAAAAGATTAGTAATAATAATTATGCTGTTGGCGGGGATTGTGGTATCAGGACAGACGCCTATACATGTGCCACAGCGTGACACTATTATTGGCATGGAAGTGACTTATCACTATTATGAAGACTGGGATTTCAGATTAGACACTGCGACTAATTTTATATCCTATGCAGGTGATGCGTATAGATATGCTGCGCTACATTACACCGAGACTCCGCTCAAGATCATGGGGGTGGCAATATCACCTACTATCGAATACGTCTTTCTTGACTGGGAGTCTCATCCCGAGTGGTTTTTGGACAGTATTCAGAATTGGCATGAATACGTACAGCTGCTGAAACGTGATTCTGCTGGAGTGCACGTGTTGGCAGAAGCCCCGTATGATTTTTATTGGGACACCACACGATGGTGGAAATTTGATGGTGACACAGGCCTCATTGATTGGGATACAGAACAGAGCTTGAACTCCAGAACTTATATCCCTATTTTGGAGGTTTATTTTGACAAACCCATTACAGTGACGGACACTTTCTTTGTGGGCGTTACCAATAATTACTATTTTGACAAACCGGACTTCTTACACTTCTATAATGTGCCTATAGGTTATCTTTCCATAAACAATACTTATCAGTGGTATCATGTTGGTCCTCGAGGCCTCATAGCGCTCCCCCCTCGCGAGCAACAGGGGGTGCTGGAATGGATATATGGTCCGATTTCTCATGAGCTTCCTATAATCTGGGCCATCTTCGACACAACGGGGATGGGGCTTACTCCACCGGACACTTGCCGTGAGGTGGAGAACTTCAGATGCTCGGTATTTGGCGACATGGTGCGGTTGGCATGGGACGACACAGTGCATGACGAATGGCAGTTGGCGTGGGGTTTGGCAAGCTCGTCGCCCGACAGCTACAGGTTGATGCCACTACGGAACACATACAAGGTATTGGAGGGTTTGGAACACAATGTGCGTTATGCTGCACGGGTGAGGGCAAAGTTCCCCAACGGCAATACGAGTGAATGGAGCGACACGATACAGTTTATGCTGGGCAGCGAAGGGGTGGAGAGCCCTGTGGGAAGGAGTACCCGAGTGATGCCCAATCCAGCCCACGGGAATGCTTTGGTAGTGTCGGATTATCCTATTAGAAGCATAGAGGTGTATGGAGTGGACGGACGCAAACTGCAAGAGCAAGCCGGCACCGGACGGGAAGAGACGATAGATTTGTCGGCTCTGCCCAAAGGCACATACATTGTGCATGTTGTAACCTCGCATGGCAAGACGACAAAAAAGCTGTCGGTTGAATAGCAAGAGGAACAGACGACAGAAGCCACACAGCGAGGCTTGACCGCGGCGGCTGAAAGTGGCTATAAGCCATCGGCAAAGGGAAAGTGAAATGCTTTCCCTTTGTTGGTATTGGTTTTTGGCGGGAGAATACAAGCGGTATGGAGATAAAGGTTTGGGTATAAGGGAGGCAAGGCGGCAGTATTCCCTCTTAGGGATGAGCGGTGAGGGAAGGAGACAGATGATGAGGGAGGGGTTATTGAGGGTCGATTGTGACGTATCGCAAATCCAAGGCGTTCATGGCGTTGCTGCGCAGACCATGGACATTTTTGTGGGTGAAATGCAGCACTTGGTCGTAGTAGAGAACGATGACGGGAGATTCTTCCATGATTATTTTGTCCATTTTGCGATAGAGACGGATGCGTTCGGAGTCATCGGTGGTGAGTTTGGCCTTGCGGTACAGTTTGTCGTAGTCGCGGTTGCTGTAGCGTGTGTAGTTGGCCCCCGCAGGGCAACGGTTCTCGCTGTAGAAGAGGGAGAGGTAGTTTTCGGCATCGGGATAGTCGGCAATCCAACTGCCACGGAACCAAGGGGCTTTGCCTTGTGCTATCTGTTCGCGCAGTGCCGCTGGTGGATTGACATCGACTTTGACATCCATACCCAGTAGGTTGAGCTGCTGCTGGATGTATTTGCAGAGGTCGAGATAGCTGCTGGTGGTGGCGAGGGTGAGTGTGGGCAATCCCTGACCGTTGGGGTATCCGGCATCGGCCAATAGTTGTGCTGCCCGTTGAGGGTTGTAGGTGTAGCCGTAAAGTCCCACGGTGTCGAATCCGGGCAGGCCGCAGGGCACCATGCCGCCGGTGCCGGGTGTGCCGATGCCGTTGCGGAGGTATTTCATCATCTTGACGCGGTCGAAACCGTAGTTGATGGCTTGCCTTACACGGCGGTCGTTGAGGGGACTCTGGGGATTTTCCATACGGAAGCCGAGGTATTCGGTGTTTAGAAACGGGGTGGAGACCATGTCGATGCGGTCGGCATATTTGGCCTTGAGTTGACCTGTGCGGGTGAGGATTTCGTCTTTGTAGGAGGCGTCGAGTGAGTTCATGAAGTCGAGGTTGCCTTTGATGAATTCGAGGAAGGCGGTTTGTTTGTCGACTATGAACGTGACGGCCACTGCATCGAGATAGGGCAGGGGATGGTTGGAGCTGTCGTGTTCGAAGTAGAGGGGGTTGCGGCGCAGGACGAGTTTGACGCTTTCTTTCCAGAGTTGCAGGCGGAAGGGGCCAGTGCCGCAGGGATGCTGACGGAAGTCGGGGCCGTAGTGGTCGGCCACTTCGTGTGGCACCACGCTGCAATAAACCATGCCCAGCAGGCTGAGAAAGGGGCTGAAGGGCTGTTTCATGTGGATGATGAAGGTAGAGTCGTTGGGGGCGGAAAAGCTGTCCACTTCGCTGAAAATCCATCGGCCGGGGGAGGCGATGGCGGGGTCGAGTATGCGGTTGAAACTGTAGAGGAAGTCTTGGGCGGGGACGGTGCGGGTGGATTCGGGGGTTCGGAACAGGGGGTCTTTGTGGAAGTAAACGGTGATGGCGGGTTGGGGTTGCAACTGCTCGTCGAGACGAACCAGCCCGTTGTACAATTGGGTGCATCCCCAGATGATGGATTGGTCTTTGGCGAAGGCGGGGTCGAGGGTGGTGATGCCAGCCGACTCGTTGTAGCGGAATATTTGTTTGTCGGAATTGTCGGGAATACGGCAACCCGTGGGGACCGCGATGCACAAAAGGCATAGAATCAAAAGAATGACAGATGTTTTATGGTGTGGATGGTGTGTCATGATTGGAGGGGTGTATCAACGTAGCAGTTTTGTGGCGGCACGGCGCGCTTGGGCTATTATTTCGGTTTCGTCGGGCAATTGGCGGTGCTGCATCAGGATTTTGCCGTTGCAGATCACGGTGTCTACAGCGTCGCCATGGGCGGCATAGAAAAGGTTGGCCAGGGAGTTGTTGTTGGGGACGAAGGCGAGGTTGTTGAGGTCGACGAGAAAGAGGTCGGCGAGCTGCCCGGGGGCAATGCGTCCGGCATCGATGCGCAGTGTGTGGAAGCCATTGGATGAAGCCACTTGCAGGAGTTCCTCGGCAGGGAGTGTGGCGGGGTCGCGGCGAATGCCTTTCTGTAGATAGGCCATGAATTTGGCGGCTTCGATCATATCGAGGTTGTTGCTGCTGGAGCACCCGTCGGTGCCCAAGGCAACATTGACTCCCGATGCTTTGAGCTCGGAATAGTGGAAGAAGTGGCCGGAACCCAGTTTGAGGTTGGAGCATGGATTGTGGATGGCGGTGCCGTGGACTGCGCCGAGGAGTTTGTACTCGTCGGCATTGAGGTAGAGGCAATGGGCGGCGGCAAAGCGTCCCTGGGTCAATTCCAGGACGCCCAGACGGTGGAGCAGTTGGAAAGGCCGACAGCCGTGCTGGTTGAGGCAGTTGTGTACTTCCTCTTCGGTCTCGGACATGTGGATGTGGTATAGCAAGCCGTAGCGGTTGGCGAGTTGGGCGGTTCGGAGCAGTCCTTTGGGGCTCACGGTGTAGATGGAGTGGGGCGCAATGGCCAGTTGCACCAGGTTGCTGTAGGGTTCGAGGGAGATAAGGGTGTGCTCGATGAGTTGTTCAGACAGGTCGTCACCATCGCCGAATACGTTGATTCCAAGAGTGCAACGTATGCCGGCATGGGCAGCAGCCCTGGCTGCGTCGGGGATGTTGAAATACATGTCGGAAAAGGCGGTGGTGCCGCTTTTGGTCATCTCGGCACAGGCCAGACGGGTGCCCCAATAGACGATGTCGCTGTCGAGGTGTTTCTCTTTGGGCCAAATCCAGTTGTTGAGCCAGTCGGAGAGCGGCTTGTCGTTGGCGAAGCCACGGAAGAGGCTCATGGCGGCATGGGTGTGCATGTTGGCAAACGAGGGGAAAGCCGCTTTGTTGCGCCCGTCAATAGGAATAGCATTTGCCGGCATTGGGAGGTTGCTCCCGATGCCGGCAATGCGGTGATTCTCTATCAAGATATTGGTAATTTGCTCGTTCAGAAGGACACTCTCAATGAAAATAGTATCCATTTGTGTGTGGTTTTGGAGGGAGGTGTTACTGCAATGTCTTGATAGCGTTGTTATTGTACAAGAATGAGGATGTCGTTGTTTTGGCCTTTCACCACACCGCCACGGATGTCGAATGTCTGGGTTTCGTTCAGCTCGGTAACCAGACGCACGGTACCTTTCTTTAAGGCGGATATGATGGGGGCGTGGTTGTTGAGAATTTCGAACAACCCACCTGTGCCGGGCAGCTGTATCAGCTTTGCGTCGCCTTCGAACAGGGTAGAGTCAGGTTTGGTGATTTTTACTTTCATGGCAGCGGGTCTGTTTATTTAGTTTCGGCCAAGATTTTCTCACCTTTCTCGATGGCTTCCTCGATGGTGCCGACGAGCAGGAATGCCTGTTCGGGCAGATAGTCGACATCGCCGTTGAGAATCATGTTGAAACCTTTGATGGTGTCCTCGATGTTGACGAATTTGCCGGGGAGGCCGGTGAAGGCTTCGGCAACGTGGAAAGGCTGGGAGAGGAAACGCTGGATGCGGCGGGCGCGGGAGACGACCAGTTTGTCGGCCTCGCCCAATTCCTCCATGCCGAGGATGGCGATGATGTCCTGCAGTTCGTTGTAGCGTTGCAGGATTTGTTTCACCTGCTGGGCGGTATTGTAGTGTTCTTCGCCCACAACGTCGGGGGAGAGGATTCGGGAGGTGGAGTCGAGAGGATCGACGGCGGGATAGATGCCGAGCTCGGATATTTTGCGGCTCAGAACGGTTTGGGCATCAAGGTGCGCAAAGGTGGTG
>ONQD01000047.1 GCA_900319865.1 uncultured Bacteroidales bacterium
GCCTTCGAATGGTATATCGACGACATTGAGGTGCACGCCGTGCAGCAATGCCCCGTTCCGCAGGCGGTTGCAGTGATGCACATAGGTGCCGACACCGCGGACCTGATTATCAGCGACACCGTTACGGGAGAAACCTATCGGATAGTCCTTACAGGTGGCGACACCATACAAACAATCACCCATTTGGGCACAAGCACCTTAACGCTTTCGGGCTTGATGCCTGCCACCGAATACACGGTGTATGTCAGTGCCTTATGTGCCGACAGCACATTGACCGCAGCGGTATCATGCACATTCCGCACAATGTGTGCACCATTGACCTCTGCCGATATGCCCTACACACTTGACTTTGAGAATTACCCCTCCGGGAATGCCGAAGAGCCTTGCTGGCGATACTACAAAGTGTTGGCCGACGGGACGACGGTGGTGGAGCCGGGACTTGTACACATTGTGGAGAACGACCCATTGCTGGCAAGTGCACAGAGCGGCATACATGCACTGGTTGTTGCCTCGGGCAGAAACACACCGACCTATTGGGTGCTGCCTGCGGTGGACAGTCTGAGCGACAAGATGCTGGAGTTCGGCTACCGCACAGCGTGGGGCGCACATGTCAGCTTCAACTACCGCATTGACATCGGCGTGATGTCCGACCCCCTGGACCCAGCCACATTTGTTTTGATGGATAGCATTGTTACAGTGGCCGACACTTACCAGACCGTGCATGTGGAATTATATAGCTATACAGGCAGCGGCCAGTATATCGCCATACGAAACCTGAGCGACGGAGGGCTGACCATCGACGACCTAACAGTGGACACCATATTGCCGCCGCTGTTCACACCCACTGGGTTGGAGTTGATAGCAGTAGACAGTATGTCGGCTACGGTGGCCTGGCAGCCTGGTGGCACAGAGACACGCTGGGCAGTAGAACTGTCGTGCGACGATATGCAGAGTGTAATAGAAAGCTACACG
This sequence comes from uncultured Bacteroidales bacterium, assembly GCA_900319865.1. GTDB lineage: Bacteria > Bacteroidota > Bacteroidia > Bacteroidales > P3 > Colimorpha. Next base: position 973 of record ONQD01000047.1, read on the forward strand.
CAGACAGTGACATTTGCCGACCTGAGGCCACTGACGAACTACACCGTGCGAGTGGCAGCCCAAGGAAGGATTGGGCAGAAGAGCGACTGGAGTTTGCCCTTAGAGTTCACCACGCTGGACACTACCCATACCATAGGTATACAAACAGCAGAGACTGGCGGAGTAGTGGTATTCCCCAATCCGGCACGCGAAAGTGTGACCATTGAGGCAGCAAGTCCCTCCACAATCATCCTCATCAACCTCAACGGCAGTACCGTGAACTGCTGGACGATGACACAGGGAACGATGACTATAGATTTGACAAACGTCCCGCGGGGTGTATACTTCGTCCGGATTGTATCCGACAACAATATAACCGTTAGCAAGCTGATAGTGGAATAGAGATGTCGTTTAGTTTGGCACAGAAAGAGGCAGTATGAGACATTTCCCATACTGCCTCTTTCGCATCCCGACATGGTTTGGCAAGCCGTATCACTGACAACCCAGGACGACGACGCAGCAAATAAATATAGCAAAAATCACGCCCCGGCAGTAACGACGAGGAGGTCGGTCAGGTAGCGGCATGCAAGATCTTGCAGCTGACTGGGGGTCACGTTGGCGATGGCATCCAAAAGATTGGTGGCCTGCTGCTCGGTGACGTAGGTAGCGACCATCTGTCGATAGCGTTCCGACACCTCGAACACGCCATCAATACTGCGGATGAAGTCGCCCATCATATAGTTGCGCACGCGGTCCATTTCCTCGTCGGTGACGGGTTCGGCCTGCAGCCGTTCTATCTCGGCAAAAATCTCTTTCACCGCCGGACGGGTAGCTTCGGAAGCCACATCGGCAGTAATATAGAACACAATGCTTCCTCGGAAAATCTGCGTAGTGCTGTAAATGCCATAGGTGTAGCCTTTGTCCTCACGGATATTGCTCATAAGTCTTGAGCCGAAATAACCACCCAGAACAGTGTTGAGCAACATGAAACGGGCATAGTCGGGCGAATCCCAGGACATGGGCAGCACCCGGCCAATGCGGATAGTGGACTGAACGGCTTCGGGGAGAGAATAATGGGCCGGCTGGTAAGGGCCGTGGTGCTCAGGATTGGACAATACCACTGGAGCATAGGTTTGAAGGGGGGACGATGGGGAAAGAAAATCGTCGGCCAACCGGAGCAGCCCGTCATCCACCTGTCCGCTGAGCACGAGATGAGCGGCCGGGAGGATGAAACGCTCTTTGATGAACGACGAAACATCGTCGATGGTGAGCAAATCGAGGTCGCTGGATTTGGCATAAGTGCCCAAAGGATGGTCGAATCCGTATAGGCACTCATAGAATAAGTTGCGTGCGGTGAAGTTGGTTTGCTGGAATCCCATCTCTATTTGCTGACGGCGGTGGCTTTTGTAGGCCTCAAACATCTCCGGAGTGATGACAGGATTGTCGAACATCTCGCGAATGACGGGAAAGAGCTCGGCAGCATACTTGCGATGGAAATAAAACGAGATATTGGACACACATACATCCGACAGTCGCTCTACCACAATGCCCCGGAAGTCGAGAAACTCGGCAATCTCGGAAGCCGTGTGCCTGGCCGTAGCTTCACCGAAGAGTTGATTGGCTGCATGGGCTAGACTTTTCTTCTGCTGGTATACACTGCCCGCTTCGAGAGTGATGTCAAGCTTGACCAACTCGATATTGGGGTTGACAAATGAATAGAGCGTATTGCCATTGGGCAGCGGGTGGCTATCTGGCACAAGGTGTTGAAGAGACGGAGGTTGGAGCATAAGGTTGGATTATTGATTATGTATTATTACGGCCGATGGGTTAGAAAGTGACATTCAGCTTCAGGTTGACCTGGCGAGCCGTAAGATAGTTGGGAACAGCGTGGTAGTAGTTGGTGTAGTCGGCCACCCAAAGGTAGGACACCACATTGCGATAGTTAAAGAGATTGAACACCTCGATACCTACAGAGATGTCGTCGAACAATTTGCCCCATCGTGAATTGCGGATACGCTCGAAACGGGTGAGTTGTACAGTGTTGCCCCAGTCCACACGGAAATAGGCAGGCAGACGGTGTTCGACTGAGCGGTCCCGCTGATAGGGGAAAGTAGTAGGCGTGGTGGTTCCATAAAACAGGCTAAGGCTCATACGCCACCAAGGGATGGTGGGCATATAGTCCTGCAGGAAAATCTTGAAGCTGAAACGTTGGTCGGTAGGACGAGCAAGCCATCCCAGATTGTCGCCGATAATGTCCTCTTGTGTTTTGAGTAGGGAGATGCTGGCCCACGACTCCAAACCGGGCACAAAATCACCATTGATGCGCAGACTGGTGCCCACCGCATAACCCACAGCCTCCTGGTCGGGGTTGTAGCGGACTCGCATATTGTCGATGGTATAGGGCACCAAGTGGGTGATATATTTGTAATAGACATCGGCAGTGAAGCGGAAGGGCATGTCCCACAGACGGAGATTCCAGTCCACAGACCCCGTAGCCTGATAGGAGCACTGGGCTGGCACGTTGGGCTGAAGAGCACCCGAATTGAGCCTTATCTCACGATAGCGGTTGGGTTGTTGATATATGCCAGCCGTGAGGCGGTACTGGATATCTGTATTGCCATGAGGCTTATAGTTCACCGAGAGTCTCGGGGAAAGCAAGAACTGTGCGGCAAGAAGCTGCGTGCCAGCAGTCATGGCATAGTATTGCCCTCTCAATCCGGCAATGAGTTTGACCATATCATCGTGTCGGGTAAATAGGCTCACCTCCCGCTGGGCATAGGCGGTGCCACGTAGTGTTTGCAACTGGTTGTTGGCGTTGCAGTAAAGCTGTAGCACCGGGTTGTAGACAACAGTGTCGTCAACTCCTGGAATATGATGGTCGGTGGGGTAGCTGTATCCTGCACTGTCCACCCATTTCCACTCACGCATACGGTCTTTCACCTGGTCCAACTGACCACCAATGCCGAAACGCCAGCAGCCCAGCAGGGCGTAGCGCACAGCCTTGACTTCGGTCGAGTAGGTGGTCATATCAAGATAGTTGCGGGCATGTTCCAGAAAGGTACCCACCCCACGGTCGAACTGGTTGGTGTCGCCAATATTCTCGCCCATTCCAAGTTCATAAAGATGATACTGGCTTTGAATGTCGTACAGCTCCTGTTCGGTGTTGTGCTGCAAAGAGGTAATCCAATTCAGCTGCAAATCGTCGTCGGGGTGGTAAGAAAGGTTGAGCGACCCCAGCAGTGTGCCGTAGCGGTCTTTCTCCATTCCGTCAAAATAGAGGTGAAGCATCAAAGGCTCGTCGAATGTACCGAAGGTAACCGTGCTGGAATAGGGTACAAATCCATACACATTGCGGGTCCACAATGTGAGCAGTGAAAGGTCCAGACTATCGTTAAAACGGTAACTGAACACGCCCTGCAAATCGGTATATGATGTGGTATAATCGCCTTCGGTATTCAAACTCTGGAACAGATAGCGGTTGTTGTGATAGCGCAAACCCACACTATAAGTGAAACGGTTTCCCAAACGTCCCTGGGCCGACGCCGAACCTCCAAGAAACGACAGCGACAGCCTGTGGCGTCGCTCCACCGGACGGTTATAAATGATATCGAGAACCGACGACATGCGATCGCCATAAGTCACATCAAAGCCTCCCGGAGAGAAGAATATGTGGTCCACCATGTCGGGATTGATGATGCTGAGACCTTCCTGCTGTCCACTCCTTATAAGCTGTGGTCTGAATATCTCCACACCATTGATATAAACAAGATTCTCGTCGAACGACCCTCCCCGGACAGAGTATTGCGACGAAAGCTCATTATTTGAATTGACATCAGGCAATGTTTTGAGCAAAGCCTCTACCCCGTCGTTGGGACCGACCCTGTTTTCTATACGCTGGATATTTATCTCGGTGAAGGTCGAGGACCGGATGCGGTCATCAGTAATCGAGACAGTTTTCAGCTCGGTGGTGGAAGGAGCCAACACCATATTGAGTTTGCGGTTCTCCCCTTCTTTCAGCCGGATGCGAAACTCCTGCTGGACATATCCTGTGCAACTCACCCGCACGGTGACGCTATCCCGCTCCTTCACATCCAGACGGTAGTGCCCCTTACGGTCGGTACTCACCCCGTAGGGTATTGAAGAACTGACCACACCCACATTGGCAAACTCTATTGCCACCCCCTCACGGGATGTCACAACACCCTCCAGTGTCCCCTGTGCACGAAGTGCCGGAAACCAAGATGCCACAAGCATCAGCAAGAATATAACAAATGTCCTGTTCATTAAAATAATGCGTAATAAACGTTGGTTTTGAAAAAAAATTGTATCTTTGCAAATTATTTATCACTCCGCAGTGTAACATATATCATGCGAAATAACTTATTCATCATGAAATACAAAATTATAGCATTCGCGCTTCTGATGATGGGCTTCGCCTGTCAGGCGCAGAACCAAATCGACAAAGAGGGCCGCCGTCAAGGTCGCTGGGTGAAAACCGACAAACAGGGTACCACCATCTATGAAGGCACCTTTACTGACGGATTGGAAACCGGCACCTTCACTTATTATTATCCCGACGGCACCGTCCGCATCCGCAACGAGTACACCGTCCCCGGCAAAGTGTGCAAACACGAGGTATATGACAACCGCGGCAACCTGCTGGCTCGTGGCAATTTCAATCAGAAAAACCGCGATGGACGCTGGGAGTTCTTTGCCAAGAGCGGCAAACTACTTAAAATAACCACCTATAAGATGGGTGTCCGACACGGCATCCAGGTTTCTTTCACCTCCAACGGCGACACCGCCGAAGTAAGCAACTGGAGCGACAACCACCGTCACGGCCGCTGGTGGAAGCGTCTGGGAAAGAAAGGCTACATCACTGCCACCTATGTGCATGGCGGCATCGAAGGACGTCTGGTGGAATATAACGACGACCAACAGCTTGTTCGCGAAGGCCACTACACCAAAGGCGACCGCAACGGCCATTTCAAATACTACGAGAACGAGCAGCTCGTGGTGGACGAAACATGGCGCATGGGCGACCTCAAAGACCGCTTGGTCCGTCTCATGGTTCCCGAAGAGCGATTTGTATCTATCTACGACATCAACTATATGGCACCCCTCGGAAAGAAAAAAACAGTTGTTTACCTCTCCGACGGCACCAAGCTCATCGACCAGGAAGAGGCCGAGCGCCTCTACAACCATGTGGGACAGGAACGTTTCTCGCTGGCCAATAAAGAAGCCCGCATCATGGTAGCCACCAAACTCATTGTCGGCACAACCTTCGACGATGAAGGCCGCGAAATCCTGCGTCTTGACCCCAGACCCGACTTCAACGTCTATCCCGACAAAGACTGCATGGGTCTGCTCCGCAGCCTGCGACTCCAGCAACAAACACAGGAATCAGGTGGCGTGTTCGAATTCAAATAGAACATACATAAAAATAGCAGGACGCCTCACGGCGCCCTGCTTCCCATTAAACACTATTACAAAATCCTTTTTAGGTAAAAACAAAACCTAAGCATTCGAAACATAAGCCATGATTGAGCTTTTTCCCTCTCAAATGCGTTTGCAAAATTACACATTTATTCTCGATTCTGGCAACCACATAACTGCCTTTAACCATATTTAACAACCATGAGACTCGCCACACATACCTTAGGTTGCAAACTTAATTTTGCTGAAACCAGCCATTTGCAAAAACAGTTTGAGGGAATAGGTTTTAACATAGTCGACTACCACCAAAAAGCCGATATTTACATAATAAATACGTGCACCGTAACATCTGTCGCCGAAAAAAAATGCCGCACCGCAATACGTCAAGCCATCTCCCAGAATCCCGATGCCATAATTGCCGTGATTGGCTGCTTTGCCCAAGTCAACGCCGCACAGATTGAGAAAATCCCCGGAGTTGACATTGTTCTTGGCAACGACCGCAAGCACCTCCTTCTCGACATATTGATTGAACACGGTCTCCTCCCCACCCCCTCTTCGCCACAAACTCCCAAACCAACATCCACGGGCCATCCCGTATGCGTCAACACCGACGAGCCCCACAGCTTCCAGCTCAGTTGGTCGGGGGACGACCGTACCCGCACATTTTTCAAAATACAAGACGGCTGCGACTACTTCTGCAGCTACTGCGCAATTCCCTTTGCCCGTGGCAGAAGCCGCTCGGCCACTATCGACCAAACCGTTGCCGCCGCACGTGTCATTGCCCAATCCGGCACCAAAGAGGTGGTTCTCACCGGTGTCAACACAGGCACCTTTGGTCAACAACACGGGGAACAATTCGTCGACCTTCTGCGTCAGCTCGATAAAATAGAAAGCATTCTCCGCTTCCGCATTTCCTGCATCGAGCCCAACCTCATTACCGAAGAAGTAATCGACTTTGTCGCCGCCTCGCGCGCCTTCCTTCCCCATTTCCATATCCCCCTCCAAGCCGGTTCCGACAAAGTGCTGAAAATGATGCACCGCCGCTACGACACCCGCCTTTTTGCCAGCCGTGTAGAATACATCAAGAAAGTGATGCCCCATGCCTGCATCGCCGCCGATGTGATTACCGGTTTCAACGGCGAGGACGAAATGACTTTCCAACAAAGCAAAGCCTTTATCAACAGCCTTCCCATTTCCTACCTCCACGTCTTCCCCTATTCCGACCGGCCCAACACCGCCGCGCTGCGCATGGACGAGAAAATCCCTGTCGAAGTTCGCAAAGCACGCAGTGCCGAACTCAACAACCTGTCCCACCTCAAACGTCACCAGTTCATCGAGAGTCAGATGGGACAAACACGCTCCGTCCTCTGGGAACACACCCAACACCCCGCCGACAGCGGTTTCGACATACAAGGATGGACCGACAACTACATCCGTCTCCACCGTCCCTACGACCCAGCCCTCTCCGGCTCCGTAACTCCCTATCTCATCAACAATTCAACAATTGTTGAAAATTTCGCTTGTGAAGATTAAAATATTCTTTGTATATTTGTTTTTTTTTAGTGAGTGGTTCACCCCATACATCACGTTGTAATTTAATTTATTATATCAACATATATATTCATCATCTTAAACAATTAATTCAATCATGAGCGGAATTTTTGGAGTAGTAAAAAGCACACCCTGTGCTTCCGACCTTTTTTATGGCACCGATTATCATTCTCATCTCGGAACCCGTCGGGCCGGTCTCAGCACCATCGACAACGGTGTGATTCATCTCAACATCCACAACATTGAGAACACCCAATTCAAAACCAAATTCGACTCCGACATCCACGAAATGCTGGGCAATCAAGGCATTGGCGTAATCAGCGACACCGACCCCCAGCCCATCGTGTGCAACTCTCACCTCGGTCGTTTTGCAGTGTGCACCGTGTCCCGAATCAACAACATTCCTGAGTTGGAACAGATTTGTCTCTCCAAAAACCAGCAATTCACCGAACTCAGCATGGGCAAGACCAATCCCACCGAGCTTGTCGCCCTCCTCATAACCCAAGGCAACACCTTTGCCGACGGCATCCGCAATGTGTTTGAACACGTCCGTGGCAGCGTCTCCTTCCTCATCCTCACCGACAACGGCATCATCGCCGCCCGCGACTTCCTCGGCCGCACCCCGCTCGTTGTGGGCCGTCAGGGCAACGACTATGCCGTCGCCTCCGAAAGCAACAGCTATGTCAACCTCGGCTTCCAAACCGAATATTTCGTCAAACCCGGCGAAGCCGTGATGATCTCCTCCGACGGCATCAAGCAACTCATCGAGCCCAACAACAAAATGCAAATATGCTCCTTCCTCTGGATTTACTATGGCTTCCCCGCTGTGGAATACGAAGACATCAACGCCGAGGAAGTACGCTACCGCCTTGGCGAGGCCATGGGACGCATCGACGATGTCGAAGCCGACTACGTCTCCGGCATCCCCGACTCTGGTGTCGGCATGGCTCTGGGCTACGCCTCCGGACGGGGCATCCCCTACAAACGCGGCATCCTGAAATACACCCCCACATGGTCCCGCAGCTTCATGCCTGTCAACCAGGCTTCCCGCAGCCTTGTGGCCAAAATGAAACTCATCCCCTCCCGCAAAATGCTCGAAGGCAAAAGCGTGGTATTCTGCGACGACAGCATCGTCCGCGGCACCCAACTCCGCGACCAAACAAAAATGCTCTATGCCAACGGTGTGAAACGCATCCATATCCGCATCAGCTGTCCCCCTCTCCTCTTCGGTTGCAACTACCTCAACTTCTCCACCTCCAAAAACGACCTCGAACTCATCACCCGCCGTGTCATCACCCAACTCGAAGGCGGTGAATTCCGCAACTTGGAAGCCTACATGGACGAATCCTCCAAGGAGTATGCCACTCTTGTGGAGACCATCCGCAAAACCATCGGTGTAGATACGCTCAAGTTCAACAGTCTCGACACCGTATGCAAGGCCATCGGCCTGCCCAAATGCCAACTCTGCACCCACTGCTTCGACGGCAGCTCCTACGGCGAATAATCCCCTTCCCTCACCCCTTGCATCTATCATCCACTCTTCCGTCATTATCCAGAATCAACACATTCACAGTAATACATCAAACAAAACACATTTCATCCACTGTCATGAACAAGACACACTTCTCTCTGCCCATCCTCATACTACTCTTTCTGTCCTGGAGCCCTGCCTCAACAATGCTCCATGCCCAAGACAGAATACCCATGTCGGTCAAAGACCTCGCACCCTCGTTCGGCATACGGCCGCAATTCCTCGACGACACCATCCACATCGTCCGCTATCTCGACAGCCTCTCTGCCGACAACCACGCCATGACAGACTCCTGTGTCACCCTCAACGCCCGCCTTCTCGCCATGGCCAACGTCCTGCTCTACGACTACCGTCACACCAACGACACCGTATGGATTGATGCCACCCACTACCTCGAAGACTACAACACCTATAGCCGCAATATCTCCGCAGCCTCCGACTTTGTGCTGAAACGTGCCCACAGCTATATCGAGAAAGACCACATCAAGCGCGAAGCCATCCAGATGTCCATGCTCAACGTGCTCAAAGACTCCATCAACGAGTACCACCGCACCATCATCAACGCCTGCGACGGCATCGGTGTCTCAAGCAAAGACCGCAAGAAGGAACTCAAAGACATCTACTACTGCTACCTTGCCATCTACAACCGCTACGACTTCTCCATGAAACGTAACGACAGCATCTACATCGCCGAACTCCAGTCGTTCAAACAATTCCAGAACGACCTTATCAATGACCTCCTGGGCAGCAATAACTACACCGTCCGCATCAACAACTTCACCAACACCCTCCGCATTCGCTGCGGCCATACCCACACCGACATCCTCCGCTCATATCAGCGCACTTTCCAACAAACATCCATCCCCGTCAACTTCTCCTCCATCAGCGAATACTACCGCTACATCAGCCAGCTCCAAAACATCATCAAAATCCAGGAGTCTTACCTCACCGTCGTCGACCTCCGCGAAACCATCACCGCCAGCAACAAGCGCATAACCAGCCTCTTCAACTCCGATTTCAAAGAAGCCTCCCGCACCTATCAGGAAGTGGCCAACAGCGTCAACACCGTGCCCGCTTTCAACAATCTCACCGATGCCAAACTCTTCATCAACGACCTCGAGGAGTTTATCAAAGTGCAGGACCGCTACGTCAGCGACTACAACCGCCTGTCTCGCATTAATGAGCAAAGCGACACCATCCTCAAACGCTGTCCCATGCGCTTTGCCGACATCGCCAAGGCCTACCGCATCATCTGCGACATCAACCCCATGACTCCCCGCTACCGTACCCTCTCCGAAGCCGACCGCTTCACCCTCGAGATGGACCGTTTCGAGGTTATCCAACGCCAATACGACTCCATCATCAACATGCGCAACTATATCGACCAGGCCAAAGACTCCATCACCAAAGGCTGGGTAACCCACATGACCGTTTATAACGGATTCCAGAACATCCGCAAAAACTACGTTCTCACCCCCTCATTCATCGATATCGCCGGCGGTACTCAGTTCATCGACAACCTCTCCAACTTCATTGCCATCCAGAACCAGTGCCTCCATGGCATCCAGCTCAACGACCAATACAAAAAACTCGACGAAACCCTCGTCCCGGCCATCCAGCCCTACCGCAACATGCGCAAAGCCTATTCCCGTCTCGAAAAATTCTACCTCACTATCAAAACTATCAACCACGTCTCCGATCTAAACATCTACTGCCAACAGTACGAGGCTTTCATCATTGTGCAGCAACACATGCTCGAAAAGAGCAAGGGCGACGATGCAGTCGCCACCGACAACAGTCTCAAAAACATAAAAGATATTGACAAAATAGAATTAATCCTCGGTTTATGAACATTGCAATCATCCTCTCAGGCTGCGGCAACCGCGACGGCAGCGAGCTTCAGGAAACCCTCTCGCTCATGCTGGCCATCGACCGCCGCAATTGGCACTATCAGTGCTTCTCTCCCGAAGGCGTCTTCGACGTGGTCGACCACTTTACCGGCAACGAGGACGGCTCCCAGCGTGACCTCTTCGCCGAATCCGCTCGCATAGCCCGCGGCAACATCAAACCCCTCTCCGAATACAACCCCGCCCAGTTCGACGCCCTGGCGCTGCCCGGCGGTATGGGTGCCGCCCGCAACCTCTCTACCTACGCTTTCGACATGTCGCGCATGGAGGTCCGCCCCGATGTCGAGAAAGCCATCCTCGACACTTACCACAGTTCCAAACCCATCATGGCCATGTGCATTGCGCCCATGGTGCTGGCCAAAGTGCTGGGACCCTTTGGTGTCACTCTCACCCTCGGCGACACTAACACCGCTTCGCGCACAGCCGAACTCCTCGGTGCCAAAACCCAATGCTGCACCCCCACCCAGGTGTGCATCGACCGCACCCACCACGTGTATACCACCCCGGCCTACATGGTGGCCTCGCGCATCAGCGAAATTTTCTCCGGTGCCGAAAACATGGTTGCCGCCCTGGCCAACGACTATCAGGCCTAATGCCTCCCGTTGTCCGTCACGGCAATTCGTTCCCACCCATTTCCCACCCTTTACTATTCTGACTATTATACACCCACATACAAAAGAGCCGACAGACGCAATATCTGCCGGCTCTTTTTTTGTTATGGGTACGGCCCTCGGCCGCACCCCGCCACAGCTACCGTGCCGTGGTGCTCGACGAGCTGCCCGAAGTGGTGGGCGTGGAGCCAATATAATAGCCATGCCAACTGGTGCCGCCACTAAAGGATGACGAAGTCCAATACTGATAGGTACCCGATGTGATGTCAGGACTGCAGAACACTATGGTGTTGCTGCCTCCCTGGCCGCCACCGCCGCCTCCCGGAGGAGGTTTGGCACCCGGGTCAGTGTAATTCTCTATAAATCCGTTGCCCGAAGGGGTGGTGTTCAGATACATCAGTACCACATCCCCCGACGCGTTCTTCACCGTCAGCCCGTTGGTACCCACGTTGTTAATCTGCAGGTATTTCTGGTATCCGTTCACATTCGGTGCATCCCAGGCACCCATGTTGCCGCCCTGGCAGATGATTGTGCCGCCGTCAATAAAAAAACGGCCACCGGCATCGGTTGCGGCATCCAGTCCCACCTCTTTACCTTTCACAATAATCAATCCTCCGTGGATATTGGTGTTGCCGTTGCAATCCACGGCATCGTTGCCGCGCGAATAGCACCACAGCTTGCCGCCGTTCACCTCCAAATAGTTGGCAGCATTCAGGGCATCGTCGTATGCGTTGGCCTCTATCACACCGCCATTCACAAACAGGCTGTCCTTGCTCTCTATGGCCTCCCCGTTGGGGTCACCGCTGGTTTGCGAGCAGTATGCACCCACATGGCCGCTGTTGAAATATAGGTTACCCTCTATCTTGATGCACTTGGGCAGGCCTTTGAAATAGTCATCCGTGCTCCCGCCCCATGGCCCATGGCCGCTACTCACGGGGTTGATAGGATTGCCCGATGTCTGGATGTAGACATATATCAATTCGTCGTCGGCCCCCACGGTGCCAACCACCATTTTGCCGTCGGCCTTAAACCCGCGTCCACCCAGTCCGCTGCTGCGGGCATCAATATGACCACCGTTCACTATTATGTTGCTGTCGGCGCTGACGCAGGTGCAGGCATATCCGTCCACAGCATTCACTCCCGTGCCACCCACACAGGCACCGCTGCCCGCGGTGGTGAGCACCGTGCTGCCTCCGTTAAAGACGATGTTATAGTCGCTCGAAAGGCAACGGCCGCCGGCGTTGCTGGCCGGACAAGTCACATTCAGGCTGCCGCCGTTCACTATTATGTTGCCAACCGAACCATCGTCTATGTCGCCGCTCTTGATACCGGTGCAATACGAAAAGTCGTAGCCCGTTTCATAGTCGGCACTGGTATCAATCGCCACGCTTCCCGAAGCCGTCACGCTGACCGTGCCACCGTTCATCACAAAATCGTAGTCGCTCTTGATTCCCTTCTTGGTATCGGCAGTCACCGCAACCGAGACATTGCCGCCATTCACTATCACACCCCTTTTGCCCTGCAAGCCGTTGGCAAAATGCGAAGTAACCACGATGCTGCCCGACCCCTGAAGGGTTAGGCTGCCCTTGCCATACACCACCGATTTGTCCACATTGCTGTCGCAGTCGGTAAAGCTGTTCGACGTGCCTGCCACCAAGTGTATCAAAGCATTCTGATTCTTGTCTATATTGATTGACGCTCCGCCCACCGTGGTGAGATTCACACCGTCCAGCCGCAACACCACAGGAGTGCTCAACTTGCTGAACAGCAAACTGCCGTCGGCACAGGCTCCGCTCAGGTTATACACCACATTGTTCATTCCCGTGGCCTGCGACTTGACCGTCACATGGCCGCCGGTGGCCGTCACTTCAATGCTGTCCGAAGGATACGGATTGCGGATGCTCGCCGTGTTGCCGCTCCACACTATGCTAATCATCCCGGCAGTGTCCACACTCACCGAGTCGGCCACAATGGTGGTATCCCCGTCGGCAACCATGGCAAACGTGATGCTGTCAATCTGGTTGGCTTGGCGGCTCCATGTGGCATCGCTGTAGTGCACGGTGACATAACCCAAATCGTCGGCCTTGATGCTGTCCAGCCCGCTGGCAGGTGTCTGGAACACCACATTGCCGGCAAAATAGGCACGCATCACACGTATCTCTTCCTGCGCCGAAGCCACGCTTCCGGCCAGAACCATAAGGAGCACAAAGCCCATTCTCATCATGTTCTTCATAGTTGTGCCTCCTTGCTATTGTTTTACGATTTTAGCCACCCGGTTTCCGCAGCGCATCACATACAGCCCTTCGGAAAGATGGCTGATATCCACCTTGGTGCCGTCGCTCACGGTCTGCTCCATCAACTTCACGCCGGCAGTGCTGAACAGCACCATCCGCTGTGGCTCCTGACCCACTCCGCTCACCACAAAGCTCTCGCTTGCGGGATTGGGCGCAATATTCATGGTCTCCTGCACCACCTCGTTGATGCCCAGCACCGTCCTGAATGTTATTACCTGAACACTCTCCAGCGGGTACTCATCGTTGCCCACCCACATAGTGTCATTGTTGAAATAAATGCCGCTGTTCCCGCCCAGTGTATATGTCCGGTCGCCGTTCACGGTCACACTCACCTGTGCTTGCAACCCCGTGGCAACCAGTCCGAACACCATCAGCAGAAACAGTCTCTTGAACCTTACGTTCCAATTACTTTTTTCCATCTGGTATAATTATTAAATTAACAATTCTATTTCTTTGTATCGTTTCTCCCTCATTTCTTGCATCCCTATCGCAAAAAAAATCCATCCCAATCCCTTCCCCCTCCACCACCTCGCCACTACCAAATCATTTTTTCTCCACCCCAGAGGTTTAGAGAAGCTTAATAATGAGTGATTACAAGGTTAATAAGTAACGAAGGTAAGATTGAAGTGCAGGCGAAAAGGAAAAACAATCATTGGTGTCCGAAAAAAGGAATCAAATCATTAGTAAGTAATATAATATCAATATTATATGTCTTGTATTGATTTACGAAGGCTTGAGTGTGCCCAAGGCACACAATCCTATTAACCCCTCACTAAACACCGTAGATGTTCAGTGTGGGGAAATTATGCCCATCCCATGCGTGTCGAAGATACGCAACAATATAGCCATCAACAAAGTAGCGTGTCTCCGGCACGCAGTATTAGGGTATCTGATCCCACCCCACACGGCACTTCGTTTCGTGTGGGGTTAATAAGATTACGTGCTTTCAGCAAGTATAACGGACACTAAAAAAACAATAAAACAAACCGGATTGCGTTATATAAGGAATGAAAATAAAACAAGTAAACAATCATTGAGAACCTTTATGCGAACGAAAAACGGAAGCCCTTGGATTTCAAAAATAATAGTCTGCTACATTGCCGCTACAATGCTATTGTCCGTGGCGGGATGCAATAATAAAAAAACCGAACAAAACCAACACCCGATGAATGAAGAATGCTTGATTTGCGGAGCACCGCTTGAGTATCTGGAACAGGACACCTTGATGGAGTGTGTATTGTGCCACAAACAGGAGGCAAGCAAAACGCGTTGCCGTAACGGCCACTATGTTTGCAACGAATGCCACATGGCTGGCATGGATTCTATTATAGCCTTGTGTATGGCCGAAACCTCCACCGACCCGATTGAAATATTGGAAAAAATGATGTCGCAGCCGTTCTGCCACATGCACGGACCGGAGCACCACGTGCTGGTGGGAGCCGCACTGCTTACGGCCTACAACAATGCTCTGCCCGACAGCAGCCATATAGAGCTGGGCGAGGCATTGACAGAGGTGATGAGCCGGGGCAAGAACGTGCCGGGGGGAGCCTGCGGATATATGGGAGCCTGCGGGGCGGCCATAAGCACAGGCATATTCATGTCGGTGGTTACAAAGAACACACCCCTCTCTACCGACTCATGGCGGCTGTGCAACCTCATGACCGCACGGGCACTTGAGCAGGTGGCACTGAACGGGGGACCCCGTTGCTGCAAAAGAGATTCTTACCTGTCTGTTCTCACCGCTGTCGACTTTGTGAAAGAGCATCTGGGAGTGGAGATGAAAAAAGCCAACGTGACGTGCAGCCGCAGCCAAATCAACAATCAGTGTATCGGCCGAAAATGCCCTTTCTCACCGGCCAAGTAGGCACAATTGATTGTATACTTTCAAGTTCAGGAAACACACCCTCCTTTATAATAAACCCAAACCGGTCATTAGGACGACTTTCCCTTTCGGCATCTTGGATACTTCGCAGTCTCGCTGTAGCCTTTATTCTCTTTCTTAGATGAAATGCCAGCCAAATATCAACCAAAAATGTTAAAAGTGTATCATTCGTTTGCATTTTTCGTAAATAATGTTTACATTTGCAATACGAAAGAGTTTTGTTTTTAAAGCTGTAATCGTTTGATATTTGTACAATTAGACCATTGCTTATAGATATAAAGGTATTGATGTTATGAA